>NZ_JBFABG010000003.1:0-157107 GCF_040640215.1 Actinosynnema sp. NPDC023587
TCGATCAGTTGTCCAGTCAATCTCAAAGGAAACCTCTTGACGAGGTTCATAAATTTACTGGCTATTCGGCACGCTGTTGAGTTCTCAAAGAACACGCGCTCACCATCGTAGTGCACTCTGTTCGAGTGACTCGTCCGGGGCTTGTGTCCGGCGCTCCGTTCCGGTGTTTCCCGGCCCGTTCCGCGCTGGCAGAGAGAAAGTTACACCCCGCCCAACGCAGAGACAAATCGGGGGTCCGGAGGGGTATCTCCGCAGGTCACACCACGTGCCACCGCCCCTAAATCGGATCATGTGTGACCGGGGCCACGTAAACTGTCTTCAGCGGGGCGCGGAGGGCAGCAGAACGCCCACCGAGAGACCCCCGCCGGGGATCGCCGCGGCGTGCACGCGCCCCTCGTGGGCCGCGACGGCGGCCCGCACGATGGACAGCCCCAGCCCGGTGCCGGTACGGGCGGTCCGGTCCGCCCCGCCCCGGCGGAACGGTTCGAAGAGCTCGTCCACCCGGTCCGGCGCGATGAGCTGCCCCGACGACGACACCCGCAGGGACGTCCAGTCCGGCCCGCCCTCGGTGCGCACTTCGATCCACCCGCCGGGCAGGTTGTGCCGCACGGCGTTCTCCAGCAGGTTCCCGGCGATCCGCTCCAGCAGCGCCGGGTCGCCCACGGCCGGTGCGGGCGCGGTCACGAACGTCGCCCGCACCTGGCGCTGCTCCGCTTCGACCCGCACGGCCTTCCACGCGGACTCGACCACGGCGTTGAGGTCCACGGGCTCCCGCACGGCCAGCCCCAGCCCCTCGGTGCGCGCCAGCAGCAGGAGTGCGCTCACCAACTGCTCGGCGCGTTCGGTCGCGGCGCGCACGACGGACGCCATCCGCCGCAGCTCGGCTTCGTCGGCGTCGGGATCGCTGAGCGTCACCTCCAGCTCGGTGCGGATCACCGACAACGGGGTGCGCAGCTCGTGCGAGGCGTTGGCGACGAACCGCCGCTGCGAGTCGAACGCGGCTTGGAGCCGGTCGAGCATCTCGTCGAACGTGTCGGCGAGCTCGGCGACCTCGTCGCGCGGTCCGGCCAGCCGCAGGCGCTCGCCCAGCGACTCGACCGACAGCTTGCGCGCCGCGTCGGTCACGTCGTGCACGGGTCGCAGCACGCGGCCGGTGATGGTCCACGCCAGCAGGGCGGCGGCGGTCACCACGCACAGGAAGGCGATGGACCCGGACCGGAGCACGGCGTCACGGGCCTGCTGGCCCAGGGTGTCGGCGAGCACGCCCGCGTCCACGTCGACGCCGTCGACCCGGACGGTGCTGCCGTCGGGGAACCGGGGCGAGGACGCGACCACCTGCCCGACGAGCATCCAGCCGAGCACGAGCAGCAGGCCGCTGACGAACGCCACCAGGCCGGCGGCGAGCAGCGTCAGGCGGACCCGGAGGCCCGGTCCGCGCCGGCGCAGCCCTGCGTTCAGCGCGCGCCGTCCTCGGTGGTGCCCGCCGTGGGCACGCGGTAGCCCGAGCCGACCACGGTGTCGATGATCCCCGGCTCGCCGAGCTTCTTGCGCAGGGTCATCACGGTGACCCGGACGGTCGTGGTGAACGGGTCGGCGTTCTCGTCCCAGACCCGTTCGAGCAGTTCCTCGCTGCTCACCACGGAGCCCTTGGCGGCGAGCAGCACCTCCAGCACGCCGAACTCCTTGCGGGTGAGCTCGATGGGCCGGCCGGCGCGGCGCACGGTGCGGCGGGCCGGGTCGAGTTCGACGTCCCGCGCGGTGAGCAGCGGCGGGGTGGCCGGGGTGGCGCGGCGGGCCAGCGCGCGGACCCGCGCGACCAGCTCGGGGAACGCGAAGGGCTTGGCCAGGTAGTCGTCCGCGCCGAGGGACAGGCCGGCCACGCGGTCGTCCAGGCCGGCGCTCGCGGTGAGCATCATGACCCTGGTGAGCGCGCCGGAGCTGAGGATCTCCTTGCACAGCTCGTCGCCGGACATGCCGGGCAGGTCGCGATCGAGCAGGACCACGTCGTACCTGGTCACGGTGGATTTCTCGTGGCCCGTCTCGCCGTCGTAGGCGACGTCCACGGCCATGCCCTCGCGCCGCAGACCGCGCGCGATCGCGTCGGCCAGTGGCACCTCGTCCTCGACTACCAGGATACGCACCAGACAAAGGTGCCACACATCCCTGAGAAGGGGCTTAGCGGACGAGCCGTCGGCGCGGCGGGCGGGGTCGTGCTCGCCGGGGTGGGTTCGCCGACGAGCCGACCGCGCCACTGCGCCCGCCGCTCCCGCCGCCCCGGTGGTCGTCCGGGGTGGCGGCGAACGGGGTGCGCGCCCACCTCGTCCGCGGCGCGGTCGCTCTTCCGGCGAGCGGCTCGGGACGGCGACACCGCCCGAGCCGCTCGCCGGTGCGGGAGCGGTCCGCTACTTCTCCACCCGGGCCTCGATGTCGGCGGGCTCGCCCGCCACGACCCACTCGGTGATCCGCCGGGCCACGTCCTGCGCGGTCAGGCCGAGGTCGGCCAGCACCTGGGCGCGTTCGCCGTGCACGTGGAAGTCCTGCGGGATGCCCAGGTCGCGCAGCGGGGTGGGGACGCCGGCGTCGCGCAGCGCGGCGGCCAGCGCCCAGCCGAACCCGCCGTGCCGGCCGTTGTCCTCGACGGTGACCACCAGGCGGTGCTCGCGGGCGAGCTCGACCAGGGCGGTCGGCACCGGGAACACCCAGCGCGGGTCGACCACGGTGACGCCGATGCCCTGGTCGGCCAGGCGCTGCCCGGCGGACAGGCCGAGCTGCCCGAACGCGCCGACCGCGACCAGCAGCACGTCCGAGTCGCCGGAGCGGCCGAGCACGTCGACCTCGCCGACGCGTTCGAGCGCGGGCAGGTCCTCGCCGACCGACGCCTTCGGGTAGCGGATGACGGAGGGCGCGTCGGCGATGGCGACGGCCTCGCGCAGCTCCTCGCGCAACGTCGCCGCGTCGCGCGGGGCGGCCACGTGGATGCCCGGGATCAGGCCGCAGATGGACAGGTCCCACATGCCGTGGTGGGACGCGCCGTCCGGGCCGGTGATGCCGGAGCGGTCGAGCACGACGGTGACGCCCTGCTTGTGCATGGCGACGTCCATCAGCAACTGGTCGAACGCCCGGTTGAGGAACGTCGCGTAGATCGCCACCACCGGGTGCAGGCCGCCCATGGCGAGGCCGGCCGCCGAGGTCATGGCGTGCTGCTCGGCGATGCCGACGTCGAAGCACCGCTCGGGGTGCAGGCCCGCGAACTTGTCCAGGCCCGTCGGCCCGCGCATGGCGGCGGTGATGGCCACGATGTCGGGGCGCTCGGAGCCCAGGACCGCGAGCTCGTCGGCGAAGACGTGGGTCCAGGTGCGCTTGGCGGGTGTGAGCGCCTCGCCGGTGATGGGGTCGATGACGCCGGTGGCGTGCATCTGGTCGGCCTCGTGGTTCTCGGCCGGTGCGAAGCCGTTGCCCTTGCGGGTGACGGTGTGCACGATGACCGGCCCGCCGAACGACTTGGCGCGGCGCAGCGCGGATTCCAGCACCGGCAGGTCGTGGCCGTCGACCGGGCCGATGTACTTCATGCCGAGGTCTTCGAACATGGCCTGCGGGCTGAGCGCGTCCTTTATCCCGCGCTTGGCCGCGTGCAGCGCGGCGTACACCGGCTTGCCGACGAACGGCGCGCTCTGGAGGGCGTTCCTGCCGCGTTCCAGGGCCCGTTCGTAGCCGGGCTGGAGGCGCAGCGACGCCAGGTGGTCGGCCAGGCCGCCGATGGTCGGCGAGTAGGACCGGCCGTTGTCGTTGACCACGATCACCACCGACCGGTCGCGCCCGGCGGCGATGTTGTTCAGCGCCTCCCAGCACATGCCGCCGGTCAGCGCGCCGTCGCCGACGATCGCGACCACGTGGCCGGACCGGCCGGTCAACTGGAACGCCTTGGCCAGGCCGTCGGCGTAGGACAGCGCGGTGGAGGCGTGGCTGTTCTCCTCCACGTCGTGCTCGCTCTCCGCGCGCGACGGGTAGCCCGACAGGCCGCCGCGCTGGCGCAGCGTGTCGAAGTCCGCGCGCCGGCCGGTGAGGATCTTGTGCACGTAGCTCTGGTGCCCGGTGTCGAACACCACCGGGTCGCGCGGCGAGTCGAAGACCCGGTGCACCGCCATGGTGAGCTCGACGACGCCCAGGTTGGGGCCGAGGTGGCCGCCGGTCCGGGAGACCTTGTCGACCAGGAACCGCCGGATCTCCTCCGCGAGCCGCACCAGCTCGTCGTGCTCCAGACGTTTCAGCTCAGCCGGTCCGTGCACGGATTCCAGCAGCGTCACCGCTCCACCTCGCCCTGTGGTTGGGTTCCCCGATCGTCCGGTCAGTCTACGGACCACCGGCTGAGACACCGCTCAGCGAAGGGGCCTCAGCAGCGCGACGCATTCGACGTGGTGCGTCATGGGAAACGCGTCGAAGGCCCTGAGCTGGGCCAATTCGTAGCCGTGGTCGGCGAACGTGGCGATGTCGCGGGCCAGTGCCGCCGGGTCGCACGCGACGTAGACCACACGTGCGGGTCGACTGCGGGCGATCGCGGTGACCACGGCCCGGCCGGCACCCGCGCGCGGCGGGTCGAGCACCACGACGTCCGGCGGCAGGTCGGTGAAGTCGGGGGTCTCCAGCACGGCTTCGGTGCGGCCCGCGTGCCAGGAGACCTGCGGCAGGTCGGACAGGGTGAGCCGGCCGTCCTCGACCGCCCGGGACGACGATTCGACCACGGCGACGGACCCGTCCGGGCCGACCTGCTCGGCCAGCACGGACGCGAACAGGCCGACCCCGCCGTAGAGGTCCCAGGCGCGGTCGCCGGGCCGGCAGTCGGCCCAGTCGCGGACCACCGCGGCGAGCGTGTCGGCGGCGGCCGGGTGGACCTGCCAGAAGCCGTCGGCGCGCAGGTTCCACGCGCGGTGCGCGGCGAGTTCGGTGGCGGTGCCGCTGCCCTGGCGCAGGCGGGCCGGTCCGGGCACCGGGCGGCCCCGGCGCACCACCGGCGGGCCGATCTCGGTCAGGTGCACCTGACCGCCGGCGTCGCGGGTGACCACGAGTTCCGCCTTGGGCGGCCACGTGCGCCCGGTCACGTCGTCCAGCGCCCCGGGTGCGGCGATCACGCAGTGGTCCACCGCCACGACCCGGTGGGAGCGGTGGGCGCGGAACCCGGCGCGGCCGTCCGGGCCGACGGCCACCCGCATCCGGGTGCGCCACTCCTCGGGGCCGCCGGGCAGCTCCTCGACGACGACCTCCCGGTCGAGCTTGGCCAGCCGGTGGAGCTGCTCGCCGATCACGGCCGCCTTCAGCTCGCGCTGCGCCTGCCACGAGGCGTGCTGCCAGTCACACCCGCCGCAGCGGCCCGGCCCGGAGAACGGGCACGGCGGTTCCACCCGGTCGGGTGACGCCTGGAGCACCTCCACGGCGTCGCCCCGGCAGAACGAGCCGCCGGCGTCCTCGGTGATCCGCACCCGGACCCGCTCGCCGGGCAGCGCGTGCCGGACGAAGACCACGCGGCCCTCGTGCCGGGCGACGCAGTGCCCGCCGTGCGCGACCGCGCCCACCTCGACCTCGATCAGCCGCTGCTCCCAGGTCGTCGTCACGTGCCGTCCTTCTGCTCCGCGCCGCGCCGGTCGGGTCGGCGTCGGTCGTCTCCAGGTCGATCCCCCGCGGGCTCGGCGGGTCCGGGCCCGACGGGTCCGGGCTGGTCCGGGCCGGGTTTCTCCGGCCGGGACCGCCCGGCACCACCGCGCTTGTCCAGGCCGCGCCGGATCGCCCCGGGCGTGACCCCTTCCTTGTGGGTCACCTTGGTGGCCGAGGTCAACTGCCACGGCACGCTGGTCACCATCACGCCGGGCTGGAACAGCAGCCTGCCCTTGAGCCGCAGCGCGCTCTGGTTGTGCAGCACCTGCTCCCACCAGTGACCGACCACGTACTCCGGGATGAACACGGTCACCACGTCGCGCGGGTTGTCCGTGCGCACCCGGCGCACGTAGTCCAGCACCGGTTTGGTGATCTCCCGGTAGGGGGATTCGATCACCTTCAGCGGCACCTTGAAGTTCTCCTTCTCCCAATCCTGCACCAGCCGCCGGGTGTCCGCGTCGTCGACGTTGACCGTGACGGCCTCCAGCACGTCCGGCCGGGTGGCCTTGGCGTAGGCGAGGGCCCGCAGCGTCGGCATGTGCAGCTTGGAGACGAGCACCATGGCGTGGTTGCGGGCCGGCAGCAGGCGCTGGCGCTCCTGCCGGCGCAGCTCCTCGGCCACCCGGTCGTAGTGCCGGCGGATCGCGGTCATCAGGGCGTAGATGGCGGCCATCGCGGCGATGGCGATCCACGCGCCCTTGGTGAACTTCGTGATGAGCACCACGACCAGCACCGAACCGGTCATGACCAGGCCGAACGCGTTGATCGCCTGGGAGCGGCGCATCCGGTTGCGGGCCGCGGCGTCGGTCTCCTCGGCGAGCAGCCGGTTCCAGTGCCGGACCATGCCGATCTGGCTCAGGGTGAACGACACGAACACGCCCACGATGTAGAGGTGCAGGAGCTTGGTGACCTCGGCGTCGAACGCGACGACCAGGATCACCGCCCCGCCGGCCAGGAAGATGATGCCGTTGCTGAACGCCAGCCGGTCGCCCCGGGTGTGGAGCTGGCGGGGCAGGTAGCGGTCCTGGGCGAGGATCGAGCCGAGCACCGGGAAGCCGTTGAACGCGGTGTTCGCGGCCAGCACGAGGATCAGCGCGGTGACCACGGTGATGAAGAAGAACCCGACCGGGAAGCCGTCGAACACCGCGCCCGCGATCTGCGCGAGCATGGTCTTCTGCTCGTAGCCGGCCGGCGCGCCGACCAGTTGGTGCGCCGGGTCCTCGGCCATCCGCACGCCGGTCATCTGGGCCAGCACGATCAGGCCCATCAGCATGGTGACCGCGATCAGGCCCATGGCGAGCAGCGTGGTGGCGGCGTTGCGGGCCTTCGGCTTGCGGAACGCGGGCACGCCGTTGGAGATGGCCTCCACGCCGGTCAGCGCGGCGCAGCCGGAGGAGAACGCGCGCAGCACGAGGAACACGAACGCCAACCCCATGAGGTGGTCGTCCTCGGCCCGGAGCTCCAGGCCGGCGCTCTCCGCGCGCATCTCGTCGCCGAGGACCAGGCCGCGGATCAGCCCGTAGCCGATCATCAGCAGGACGCCGGCCATGAACGCGTAGGTCGGGATGGCGAACGCCGACCCCGACTCGCGTATCCCGCGCAGGTTGACGGCGGTCAGCAGGACGATCGCGACCACCGCGAACTCGACCTTGTGGGTGGCCACGAACGGGATGGCGGAACCGATGTTGGCCGCCGCCGACGAGATCGACACGGCGACGGTCAGGATGTAGTCGACCAGCAGGGCGCTGGCCACGGTCAGCCCGGCCCGGGGGCCGAGGTTCACCGTGGCGACCTCGTAGTCGCCGCCGCCGGAGGGGTAGGCGCGCACGTTCTGGCGGTAGCTCGCGACGACGGTCAGCATCACGACGACGACCACGACCCCCACCCACGGGGCGATCGTGTAGGCGCTCAACCCGGCCACCGACAGGACCAGGAAGATCTCCTCGGGGGCGTACGCGACGGACGACATGGCGTCCGACGCGAACACCGGCAAGGCGATCCTCTTGGGGAGCAGGGTGTGCGCTAGTCGATCGCTCCGGAAGGGCCTGCCGACCAGGAGGCGCTTGGCCGCTGTTGCGAGCTTGGACACGAGTCGAAAGCGTAAGGGGTCAGGTCCCCTGGTCGGAGTAATCCTCGGTAGGTTCTCACCAGGCGTCGTTCAGGAGGCATTCGTGCACGTGGTGATCATGGGCTGTGGCCGGGTGGGCTCGTCCCTGGCCAAGGCCCTGGAGCGCTTGGACCACCAGGTCGCGGTGATCGACAAGGACCCCCAGTCCTTCCGGAGGCTGGGCGCGGACTTCCACGGCCGGCACGTGGTGGGCAACGGGTTCGACCAGAAGGTGCTGATCGAGGCCGGCATCGAGCGCGCGGGCGCGTTCGCGGCGGTGTCCAGCGGCGACAACTCCAACATCATCTCGGCGCGGGTCGCGCGCGAGACGTACGGGGTCGAGGCCGTGGTGGCCCGGATCTACGACGAGAAGCGGGCGGCGGTGTACGAGCGACTGGGCATCCCGACCGTGGCGACCGTGCCCTGGTCCACCGACCGGTTCCTGCGGATGCTGCTGCCCGAGGGCGCGTCCACGGCGTGGCGCGACCCGTCCGGGTCGGTGGCCGTGCTGCCGCTGGAGCTGCACGAGGACTGGGTGGGGCACCCGGTGCGCGACTTCGAGGGAGCGACCGGCTGCCGGGTGGCGTTCGTGATGCGGTTCGGGACCGGTGTGCTGCCGGACGCGAAGTCGTTGTTGCAGGCGGACGACGTCGTGTACGTGGCGGCGATGTCCGGAACAGTGACCGATGTGGCCGCCGCGGCGGCTCACGCGCCCGAGGAGGGCTGACGTGCGGATCGCCATTGCCGGAGCCGGTGCGGTGGGCCGGTCGATCGCGGCGGAGCTGGTGGCCGACGGCCACCAGGTCATGCTGATCGAACGGGACCGGACGCAGTTCGAGCCCCACACCGTGGAGCAGGCCGAGTGGGTGCAGGCCGACGCGTGCGAGCTGTCCTCGCTGGAAGACGCCGGGATGCAGCTCTGCGACGTGGTCATCGCGGCCACCGGGGACGACAAGGTCAACCTCGTGGTGTCGCTGCTGGCCAAGACCGAGTTCGCGGTGCGGCGGGTGGTCGCGCGGGTGAACAACCCGACGAACGAGTGGCTGTTCACCGAGTCGTGGGGCGTGGACGTCGCGGTGTCGACGCCGCGGATCATGTCGGCGCTGGTCGAGGAGGCCGTGACGGTCGGCGACGTGGTGCGCCTGATGACGCTGCGGCAGGGCCAGGCGAACCTGGTCGAGATCACCCTGCCGGCGGACACCCCGTTGGGCGGGGTCGCGGTGAACACGCTGCACCTGCCCCGGGACGCCGCGCTGGTGACGATCCTGCGCGGCGGGCGGGTCATCGTGCCCACGCCGGACGACACGCTGGAGGGCGGCGACGAGCTGCTGTTCGTCGCGGCGGCGGACGTGGAGCGCGAGATCAGGTCGGCTCTGGGGTACTGACCGGGGCCGGGCGGCCGACCAGACCCGCGTCGGCGAGGACGCCGACCAGTTTCGTCGCCCCGGCGGGGGTGAGGAACAGGGAGGAGTCCTCGCCCAGGCCGATCTCGACCTGCCCGTCGGGCGCGACCGTGCACCGCACGGCGGTGTCCCCGTGCACGTCGATGCTGGCGGACACCCTGGCTGACCCTGATCCGATGTACATGGACCCAGGTTAGTCAGATATATAGCTGCCACTAGTCGCACGATCGAGTGATTGCTGTACGCAGATTGATAGCGACAGACTGGGACCATGCCGACTTCAGCAGTCATCGACGCGTGGGAACTCGGGCTTCGACTCCGCGAACGCCGCGAGCAGCTCGGTCTTACCGTCAGCGCTGCGGCGAAGGCCATCGGGACCGCGCAGCCGAACCTGTCCGCGATCGAGAACGGCAAGCGGAAGATCACCCAGCGCAACCTCGAAGGTCTGGTCGAGCTGTTCGAGTCGAGCGAGGCCGAGGCCGCCGGGTTCGACCGCCTGCGGATCGGCGCGGAGCACCGCGACTGGTACCACCAGTACGCCGGGCTGTTCAACGACGACTTCATTCGCTACCTCGGGCTGGAGCACGGGGCGGAATCCATCCGGGCGTTCGAGAGCTGCTTCATCCCCGGCATCTTGCAAACCCGCGACTACGCGCACGCACTCCTGCGGAGCGGGTCGCCCTACGTCCGGCTGACCGAAGTCGAACCCCGATTGGAGGCCCGCCTGGCGAGGGGACGCCGATTGGCCGGTGAGAAGCCGCTCTCGCTGTTCGTGCTGCTCGGCGAATCGGCGCTGCGCCAGCAGATCGGCGGTCCGGAGGTGATGCGGGCACAGCTCGACCACCTCGCCGAGACCGTCGAGACCAGGGAGAACGTCGAAGTACGGGTGCTGCCGTTCGAGGTGGGCGCGTACCCGGCGCTCGGTGGAGCGTTCTGGGTGATGTCGTTCGCCTCGCCCACGCTGCCCGAGGTCGTGTACCAGGAGACGTTGACCTACAACACTTTCATCGACCAGCGGCAACAGGTCCGGGAGTACACTGTGGCCTTGGCGGAGACGACTGAGCAGGCGCTCGACCCGGCGGATTCGCTCACGCTGATCCGCAGGTTGTCCGAGGGGATGAAATGACCCAGGCCGAATGGCGCAAGAGCAGCCGGAGCAATCAGGTGAACAACTGCGTGGAAGTTCTGCTCACCCGACAGAGGTCGGGCGTGCGGGACTCCAAGAACGCTTCCGGACCGGTTCTCGCCTTTTCGGCCGCGAGCTTCGCGGTCTTCCGCGATTCGCTGAAGGTCAGCCGCACGGCACCGTGACGGGCACCGACGTCCGGTACGGCGTGATCGCCCGGTAGGTGTTCGTCGCGGAGCCCATGCACACGTGGGTCGCGGTGCCCACACCGATCATGAGGGTGTACCAGGCACCACTGCCCGGGTCGGCCCGCTGGACCCTGACCTCGTCGTCCAGGATGACCGCCTGCCCACCGGTGACGCCCCCGCACTGGCGGTAGCCGCGCGCGACCACCGCGCCGCCGGTCAGGCTCACCGTGGCGACGGGCAGACAGGGCCCCGCCGTCGCGGCCGGTGCCGCTGCCAGCGTGAGACCGGCGACCGCCGCCGTGCCGAGGACACCGGCCAACGCGCGGGACAGGACAACGGCCATGGTGGGAACCCCCGGTTCGCGCGGTGCGTCGGTCGACAAGATCAGCCTAGGGCTGCCGGCCCTCCCGTCATTCGTCCTCGCGAAGCGGGTTCCGGAGCCGTTCGGGGCAGTGACGAAGGCTTTCGCCCACGTCGACCTCCTGCACACCTACTCGCACCGGCCAAAGCTGCTGTCCCGTGCGTCGGCAGTGGCGTTAATTCGTGTCTGACGCGTTCATCGCTGATCACTCAGTCCGATTTGACGAAACTCCTCGTACGACACACCGCTCAGCTTCTTCGCCCCCACGGCACGGGACAGCTTCAGCCACATGTCCGGCCTCAACCGTGCTTCGGCGGCGGCCAACGAGAAGAAGGCAAACTCGGATAATTCTTCGTCGGTCACCGACATGCGGTGGACATCTTCCTCACCGGCGGTACCGCCATCGAAGATGAACACCAGCAAATCATCCCACGGACCATGTGCGTCGACCCAGTCCACGAGCAGCAAGCCGCTGATCTGCGTGGTGAAGCCCAACTCCTCTTCGACCTCGCGGAGGGCCGCAGCAATCGGCGATTCGTTCGCCTCCGCCATGCCGCCCGGCAGATCCCAGTACTGCTTGTACGTGGGGTTGACCAGCAGGAAACGACCATCCTCGTCGCAGATGACGACTTTCGCCGCGACACGCTTGCGCGCTTGCCGTGCGTTTCCTTCGGCCAACCACCGAAAGCGCTCCGGGTCATCGCCTTCTTGCTTACTCATAGCGGCCATTCCGGCTGTCCGGCAAGCGACTGCGCGCTTGCCGCAGACGCCGCCAAGCGGTCGTTCATCTCGCTGACCTCCGACAAGGTAGCCTGCGTTGAAAGTTGCCGCTGCAACCGTGCGAGGCCGGAGTGCACACGTGCGGACTTCAGTCCTGGAGCAGCCGTGATGATCTCGATACCGACTCGCGCCGCCCCCGCGTGATCCCCCAGTGCCACAAGAGAATTTGCCAGGGTCAAGCCGGCAAGAATCCGACTTCGTACGCGATCGCCGGCACTTCGTGACGTAATCACTTTTATTGCGCTCTGTGCCGCATCCTCGTACCGGTGCAAATCATACATGCAGAGCGCAACTTCAGCAGCGAAGGAAGCCCGGTCGAATCCTGAAAGCCAACTGTTCCGAGCGTCCGGCACGATGGCATCCAAGGCACTCTCTCCGGCCTCAAGTGCCAGACGGGCTGCACGTTCCCCGCCTCGCATGGCCAGTGCCCGAGCATGCATAGCGTGGAGACGGGCCACGAGGTGCGGCGCAGGAGCCTGACTGTCCGTCACCTGACTTATTCCCTTGACCGCCAGACGTTCAGCGCTCTCCACGTCCTCCATCTGCACGGCCAGGTGGGACAGTGACGCGAGGACGTTACAGCCAAGCGGAAGGTTTTGCGCCGTTGTCGCCAGGTGGTACGCCTGCGTCAGGTGCACCTTGGCTTGTCGGTCACGGCCACTGTCGTGGGCAGTCCAACCGGCGAACTCCGAGAAGGACGCTGCCGCCGAGAAAACTTCGTAATGCGTCACGCCGGACGGCGGCGCAAGCAGCTTCGGCGCGACCTCATCTTGCAGGAAACGTACAACCTGCCCGTAGAGAGCCCCACCACCGATCTTCCGGTCGACGACTTGGAATGCCTCGGATACTGCACGGAAAGCGATTGTCTCACGGATGGCTACCGACTGAGTGGGCGTATTTGAAGTCTGAGCCGCCAGGAGGACGGACTGGTCGACGGGCGCATGTTCGAGGTGTGAACTCGCATGTTGCGTCGCCGCAACGCTTTGCACCTCGGGGTGAAGCAGTCCGTCCAACTCGTTCATGGTGGTCTTCAGCAGCCTGGCGAGCTTCGAACGCTGGTACGGCAGCGGCTCACGTGCTCCCTGCTCCCAGCGAGCCACCGTGGAGCGATCGACGTGCATGGCCTCCGCGAATGACTCCTGGGTGAAGCCGGCAGCCTTCCGGGCACGAACAAAGCCGGTTCGCCGTACTGCCATCGGGTGACCTCCGGGCGTTGGCTGCCATATTTCGCGGAGCGAGTCGTGCCCGGTCAAGCGTAGCGGTGCACCGTGTCGGCCCCATTTGGGCGATACCCAGGCCACATCGCGGCGCTGTGCACCGCCCCGCCCGCATTCCAAGCTTGATCATGGCCTCAGCGCCAAGCAAGCCCTCCGGTGAAATGCCGCAAAGGAGCAGTGATCATGCCACTTTCGTACACCCAACAGTCCATATAGGACGAGGTACTGGGATGCCGCACACCATCCGGCTGCGTATCGACACGTTCACCAAGGCTGCACGACTCGCAGGCTTCCGCTCGGACTACGCCCTTGCCAAGGCGATGGACGTCAACCGCTCCACGGTCGCGCGGTTGGTGAGCGGCGAACTTCAGCCCGGTCCGGCCTTCATCGGTGGTGCCCTCACTGCCCTGACTCCCCTGCAGTTTGACGACCTGTTCGAGGTCGTACCTGTTTCGACTCACGAGGGGCAACCGGAAGAGCGCATGACCGAGCAGACCGCACCGACCATGCCCGCGCCATCGTGGAGCGCCGAGAAGTTCGCCCGGCTCATGCTGGCCTGCGCCGACCGGGCTGACGTCATCTCCCTGGAAGGTGACTTCCACCTGCACGCCCAGAGTGCGGAGAGCGCCCGACAACTGTTCGAGATCTCCTCCCGGTCGGAGGGAGTGCGACGGGTGCATGTGGTGTGGCTGAACACGGCGACCATGGAGGCGTAGGAAATTCGTCCGGCTCGGCTGCGCCGGCGGCAGGTCCGCGTGGACGGCGTGGCTTGACGCTCCCGCCTTTGGCGACAACGGGCCGACCGGCAAGCTGCTTCAACAGTGTGACGACAGGGACAGTTCGGCCATTGCGGATTCGTCTGCTGAGCTCTTCTCCGAACCCGTCCACAACCCGCCCGGACACCGCCGACCCCGAGGACGAGGTGCGGGCGCTCGCCGAGTACGAGATGCACCTGTTGGCGGCCCTGCTCACTGACGCCGTGCCGGAGCCGGGCGGTTCGGGGCCGCGTCGCGGGTCGTGCTCCTGTCGGCCCGGACGAGTGACACGTGAGTCGGTTCGACGCCCGGGTGGTCGGCAGGCCGATTCCGCGTCTTACGCGTTACTCGTCGAGGAGAAGTCGTAGCCGGTGAAATCGGCGATCGGGACGTACCCGATCCGCCGGTAGAGGGCATTGCTGGTGGGGTTGGCGGGGTCCGTGTAGAGCACCACGTCCGTCGCGCCCGCCGCCAGCGCCGCCCGGCTCACCTCGGCCGTGACGGCACCCCCGTAGCCGCGTCCCCGGAAGCGGGACCGGGTGTGGACGGGGTCCACCCGGACCATGCCGGCGACCATCGGGGTCGTGGCCGCCATGGCTACCGGGGTGCCGTCCGGGGTCTCCCAGAACGTGAAGACCTTGTCGGCGAAGCGCGAGTCGGCCCACGAGTTCGCGGGGACCTCCCCGATGTCGTCGAGGAACTCGCCGCACCAGCGGACGACCTGCTGGTGGTCCCGCTCCCCCGCGACCCGCGTCCGGCCGACCACGACCCGCTCCAGCGGGGTGAGCGCGCCGAGGCGGTGGAGCCGGACCCGGAGGCGGGGTGCCGTCGCCGCACCGGTGTACCGCCGCCACGCCTCGGCGAAGGCGGTGGCGGTGTCGTGGTCCGCGACGATCCCGGGGACGGTGTGGCCGCGCCCGACCAGCTCGGCGGCCAGCGCGTCGGCCTGCTCGGCGGACAGTCGGGTGACGCCCAGGCGGTGGGCCGGGCGGAGGTGGAGGACGGCGTCGACCTCACCCGCTCGCACCAGCCGGCCGAAGACGGTCGCGTCGGCACCGCCGGCGGTGCGCAGCTTTTCGACGACCGTCAACGGCGTGGTGTGCTCGGCGGGACGCGAGCGCAGGAAAGCCCCGCCGCCGGTCAGGAAGTCTTCGACGTCCCCGGTGAAGTGCCAGCCGTCCGTGTTCATGGCCGCATGATCCCGAAGAGGTGCATTTCGCAGAAGGCGTGTTCGGGTTCGCCCCGTCGCCTACCCGCGCCGACGCCTGTCAGCGCCGTCGATCAACCGCCGGCCACTCCGCTCCGGTGGACGGCTTCAGTGCTCGTCGGCCGTGTCCTGTGGACCGCGCAGGCGCTCTTCCGCCGCCCGGTTCTCCTCTTCCTCGCGGGCCTGGGCGGCCTTGAGGCGCTTGTCCGACCGGCGGACCGCCCACACCGTGGCGATCAGCGCGATGGCCATCAGCGGGTAGCCCATGGCCAGCTTCGCGGTGGCCAGCCAGCCCACCGACGCCTCGTCGTACAGCCAGCGCTGCACCACGAACCGGGCCCCGAACACCAGCGCCCAGACCAGGGTGGCGATGTCGTAGTCGCGGACCGACGCGCGGTCCTTGCGCCACGTCGTGCCCTGGCCGTTGAGGAAGCTCCAGATCACGCCCGCCAGCGGCCAGCGGATCAGGATCGACCCGAAGAACACCCCGCCGTAGACGAGGCTCTGCCAGATGCCGAACAGGAAGAAGCCCTTGGCGTCACCGGTCCGGTAGGCGATGAAGGCCGCGATGCCGACGCCGAAGACCGCCGAGATCGCCGGTTGCAGCGACCCCTTCCGCACGGCCAGGACGATGCCGATGACCACCGCCGACCCCAGGGCCGCCCAGATCGCGGGCATCAGCCCGGCGAACGCGTTCACCAGGACGAAGACCACGACGGGCAGGGACGAGTACAGCAGCCCGCTGACCCCGCCCATCTGCTCCAACAGGGTCGGCTGCTTCTCGGTTCCGGTGGTCGTCATGAAGCGGTCTGCAACTCGTAGTAGGGGTTGTAGAGCACTTTGCGCCCGTCCCGCACGGCGATCCGGCCCCGCGCTTTGAGAGTCCGTCCCGGTTCGATGCCCGCGATGCGCCGGCGGCCCAGCCAGACCAGGGTCACGCCCTCGGTGCCGTCGTACAGCTCGGCCTCCAGGGTCGCGGCGGCGTCCCGGGGGCACAGCTCCACGCTGCGCAGCCTGCCGAGGACGGTCACCTCCTCGCCGGACTTGCAGTCGCACGCGCGGACGGCTCCGACCTCCACCGCTTTCCGGGAGAGGTCGTCGGCGTCGAGCTCGCTCACGTCGGTGGTCAACCGACGGACGAGGCGGCGCCAGTAGCCGCCCCCAGTGTTGGTCATCCCCGACTCCTGGGTGCATCCGTGGGCCTCGACAGCGAAGCCCGTCCGAAGACCAGCGTAACCGGGTACACCCGATCGGGTATCCGGCTGGGGGAGGATCGATAACCATGACTTCGAGGTACGCCGCGCCCGCTTTCGTCGTGCTGCCGGGCACGGCGTCGGACGAGGTCTTCGTGCGCTCCGCTTTCGCCGGCCCGCTGGCGGCCTCGGGATTCGACCTGGTCGCGCCCCGATCCCGGTCGGTGGCCGAGCACTTCGCCGCGCTGGACGCCCGGTGGGACGGGAAACCGCTGGTCGTGGGTGGTGTGTCCCTGGGTGCGCACGTCGCGGCGCGGTGGGCCGCCCGGTACCCGTCGCGGTGTGCCGGGGTGCTGGTGGCGCTGCCCGCCTGGGTGGGGCCGGCCGGGAGCGCGCCGGCGGCGCTGGCCGCCGCGGCGAGCGCCGCCCTGGTTGACAGTGAAGGATTGGCCGCCGCCGTGGCCGGGGTCGACGGCTGGGTCGGCGCGGAACTGCGCCGCGCGTGGCCGCGCTACGGATCGCGGCTGGTGGACGCCCTGCGGGAAGCCGCCGGGTCGGCCGCGCCGGCGCTCGGCGAGCTGCGCGGCCTGACCGTGCCGGTCGGGATCGCCGCGTGCACCGACGACCCGGTGCACCCGCTCGGGGTCGCCGAACAGTGGCTGGACGCCCTGCCGCGAGCCGCCCTGAGGACGACGACGCTGGACGCGCTCGGCGCGGACCGGGGAGCCCTGGGCCGCGCCGCGCTCGACGCCTACCTCTCGGTGGCCTGAGCGGACCGGGCCGGAATAACACCCAATCGTGTAAGAACTGCGGGACCACGCTTCCGGTGTACCCCGCGTGGGGGAGGAAGCCGCGGCCCGGCGCGAGCCGGAAACCCCGGACCGCGCCGCGCTGCTCGCGCCCTACTGCTCCTGCTGCTCCTGCTGCTGGGCGGCGATGTGCCGGGCGATGGCCTCGGGCAGCTCGATGGGCAGCGGCGTGCGCACCGGCATCGGGCGGTCGCCGCGCACCACCACGGTGTCCCGGATGAGGTCGTACAGCGCGTCGACGGCCTGCGCCGACAGCTCCTCGGTCGGCGAGGCCGCGACGCCGCGCAGCATCCACCGGGGGCCGTCCACGCCCACGAAGCGCAGGTGCACTTCACCGTTGCGGGCCGAGATCTCCTCGCCCCAGTCGCCGTTCTCCCGGTTGATCCGGAAACCGTCGCCCTTGAGCTGGGCGATCAGCTCGGCACCGACTTCGGCCCACAGCCGGTCCGACTTCGGCGCGGCGAACGCGCTGACCGTCAACTGGCCGACCGGCGTCAGCAGGTGCACCGCGCGCACCTCGCCCGCCGGGTCCATCTCGACCTGCAACTGGGCCCCGTCGGGCACCGGCAGCCGGATCGAGCCCAGGTCGAGGCGGGTCAGGCCGTCGTCGGGGGCCTGACCGTCGTCGAAGGGACCCTCCTCCGGGCCGTCCTCCGAGAACTCGGCCTCGGGTTGCGCCGTCCCCCGGTTCGCGGAGTGCCTACCGCGCTTGCGGCGCTTTCCGAACATCGCCTTACCCCTCCGTCCGGGCGAGCACCTCGTGCCCGCCTGTAGAGCCGTAGCCGCCCGCGCCCCGGTCCGAGTCGGGCAGGTCGCCGACCTCGCGGAACACCGCGTGCTCGACCTTCTGCACCACGAGCTGGGCGATCCGGTCGCCGCGGGAGAGCACGATCGGCGCGCGCAGGTCGTGGTTGACCAGACATACCTTGATCTCGCCGCGATAGCCGGCGTCGATCGTCCCCGGTGTGTTCACGACGCTGAGCCCCACCCTCGCGGCCAGTCCGCTGCGCGGGTGCACGAACGCGGCGTACCCGTCGGGCAGCGCGATCGCGATGCCGGTGCCCACCACCTCGCGCTCCCCCGGCGCGATCACCACGTCCGAGGTCGTCACCAGGTCCGCGCCCGCGTCACCCGGTCGGGCGTACGACGGGAGCGGGACGGACGGATCGAGCCGGGACAGCAGGACCTCGACGCTGGGCACGGCGCGCGAGACTACCCTGGTGGCGTGAGCGAGAGTGCTGTGACCGCCCCGACCACGTTCCGCGAGCGCCTCTTCGTGCCCTGGTGGGGTTGGCTGCTGCCGCTGGCGGCGGCCGTGCTGCTGGCCGCGGAGATCCACATGGGCTTCCCGGGCGTGCGGTCGTGGCTGCCCTACGTCGTGACCGTCCCGCTGGCGCTGCTGCTCGTGTGGCGGATGGGCTCGCTGACCGTCGAGGTGTCCGGCGGCGAGCTGCGGGTGGGCCAGGCGCACGTGCCGGTGGAGCTGCTGGGCGAGGTCGAGGTCTTCGACGCCCGGACCAAGCGCAAGGCGATGGGCCCCTACCTGGACCCGATGGCGTTCGTGGCGCACCGCGGCTGGATCGGCCCGATGGTGAAGATCACCCTGGAGGACCCGGCCGACCCGACGCCGTACTGGCTGTTCAGCGTGCGCTCGCCGGAGAAGCTGGTCGCCGCCCTCAAGGGGTGACGCCCGCCGGCGGGCGGACGGCTGGAGGGCTGAGCCGTGCCGGGCACGGCCGAGCCCCGCAACGGGTCGGGGGCGGTGGTCGTCGAAGGGTCCACCGGCGGCCCGGGGACGCTGCGTGAGCATCACGCCCGAGGGCTCGGCCGCTGGAAGGTGTCGGCTGCGTCACACCCCGGCACTGGAGCGGGGTGGTCGGCGGTGGTGCGGTCGGTCGGCACACGCGTCTGGGCGCTACCCCGGCGGTGGGGGTGAGCGCCCAGGTACGGGTTCGTCGGTTCCGGTCAGCGGCCCTGTCCGCGC
The DNA here is from genome assembly GCF_040640215.1 of Actinosynnema sp. NPDC023587. Lineage (NCBI taxonomy): Bacteria > Bacillati > Actinomycetota > Actinomycetes > Pseudonocardiales > Pseudonocardiaceae > Actinosynnema > Actinosynnema sp. NPDC023587. The sequence goes on from NZ_JBFABG010000003.1 coordinate 18,777, forward strand.
CGGTCAGGCGCAGTCGCGGCAGATGTACTGACCGTTCACTTCCTCGGCGAGGCGGCTGCGGTGGTGCACGAGGAAGCACTTCGAGCAGGTGAACTCGTCGGCCTGCTTGGGCAGGACCTTGAACGTCAGTTCTTCGCCGGACAGGTCGGCACCCGGCAGCTCGAAGTTCTCGGCAGACGCATCCTCGTCGACGTCGACGACCCCGGACTGTGTTTCATTGCGCCGCGCCTTGAGCTCCTCAAGGGAGTCCTCAGCGAGTTCGTCTGCCTCGCTGCGACGCGGTGCGTCGTAGTCGGTCGCCATCTTCTTTCACCCCTGCGGTCAACGGAGACTGTTCGTGTCGCTGGTAAACGCACCAGCGCCCCTGTTTGTGCCCTCCGTCCCCAGTGACGGAGGTCTCGCCCGCGCGGCCGGGCGTCGACCCCCTGTACGTCGACGCCTTCAGGTGTCCGGGAGCGCGCGGAGCGCCGAGAGGGTAGCTCATCGCACGGGGTGGCGTGCACCGGGTTCCCCCTAATTGAGCAGACGGGTGACACGACCTTCACACGCTGGCCCGATAGGCTTCGGGTGGGCCCACCCACCCGAAGCGACCGCGCAACGGTGCACCCGCGCTGCGCCGACGGTCCGCGACCGGGTGATTGCGGCCCGCGACGGCCGGCCCCGGGACGCGGGATCAGGGGACGCGGCCTAGCCTGATCACAACAGCACTGCGCCAGGGGAGGTCGGCGGACGTGGGACCCGGTTCGGGGAGTGGCGGGTCGTCGCGGTACCGGAAACGTCGGCCGGTGCCGGCGCTGGTGCTGTTCGTGGTACTCGCGGTGACGGCGGTAGTGGTGTGGAACAACGTGCTGGCCGACGCGGGTGACGTCGACGCGGCGATCAAGTGCAACCCGCCCGGCAACGTGCCTTCGACGATGGCACCGCCGGTGGACGGCGCGCCACCCGCGCCCGCCCCGGCGATGGGCGCGGTCCTCGCGCACGACGCCCTCGACCGCACCGACCCGGTGCCGATCGGGAACATCCAGTTCCGCGTGTACAACGCGAGCACCCAGCGCAACCAGGCGCGGTTCGTCGCGACGACGCTGACCGAGCTGGGGCTCAAGCAGGCCGCCGAGCCGGGCAACGACCCGGTCTACCCGGCGCAGGACATGGCGTGCCGGGGCCAGCTCCGCTTCGGCGCGCCCGGCGCGGGCGCGGCCCGGACGCTGAGCCTGATCGAGCCGTGCCTGGAGCTGGTCCGCGACGAGCGGCAGGACGCCACCGTGGACGTCGCGGTCGGCAAGAAGTTCAGCGAGGTCAAGCCGAACCACGACGCCCGCAAGGTGCTCGACCAGCTCGCGACCTGGGCCGAGCAGCAGCCCGACCAGCAGGGCGGGCAGGTCTCCGAGCCGAGCTCGGCATCGGTCAACGCCGACAACCTCCAGGCCGCGCGCGACGTGCACTGCTGACCTCCACCGCGCCCGCCGGGTCCGGTGACCCGGGGTCGGTGCGACGCCGGCGGGTGGCGGCGGGTTTCGCCCACCGGCCCGGACCACCCGTCCGGATCAGCCGATCCGGGTGGTGTGCCGGGGGCCGGTGGTCGTCGGCGGGTCAGACCTCGCCGAAGCCGTGCGCCACGAGCGCGTCGAAGAGCGCGTCCGCGATACCGGGCGCGGCGGCGAACGTGGCGTCGGTGCCGAGTTCCGGTGCCTCGCCCGGCAGGTGGACGACCGCGCCCGCCTCGCGGGCCAGCAGCGCCCCGGCGGCCCAGTCCCAGCGCCCCAGGGCGTGCTCGGCGTAGGCGTCCAGCCGGCCGGCGGCCACCGCGCACAGGTCCAGGGACGCCGCGCCCGCGCGGCGCAGGTCGCGCAGGAGGGGTGCCAGACCCGCCCAGGTCTCCGCCTGGCGCTTGCGGCGGTCGGCCCGGTAGGCGAACCCGTACCCGAGCAGCGAGAGGTCCAGGCGGCTCGCGGCGGACACGGCGAGCCGGCGGCCGTCCAGCCACGCGCCCGCGCCGGTGGCCGCCGTCCACACCCGGCCGCTCGCCGGTTCCACCACGGCCCCCGCCACCGAGACGCCGTCGACCTGCGCGGCGACGGACACCGCGTAATGGGGGATGCCGTAGAGGTAGTTGACCGTGCCGTCGATCGGGTCCACGACCCAGGTCAGGCCCTCGACCGCGTCGCCGCCCTCTTCCTCGCCGACGACCGGCTCGCCGGGGCGCAGCTCGGCCAGCCGGGCCCGCACGAGCTGTTCGGAGGCGCGGTCGGCGGCGGTCACCACGTCGGTGGCGGTGCTCTTCGTGTCGAACTCCGGGACGGCCGAGGACCGCATGGCCAGCACGAGTTCGCCCGCCTCCCGGCCCACCTGCACCGCGATGTCGACCAGCGCGCGCGGATCGGACTGCACCTGTTCCTCCTGGGGCCACTCGCACGGGACTATCGAAGTCTTGCAGGCTAGTGTCCTCGGCCACGGTTGCTGAATCGAGCAGGAAGGACCACCGGGATGGGCAAGACGCACGGGTTCGGCGTGGACATCGGCGGCTCGGGCATCAAGGGCGGACTCGTGGACCTGGGGGCGGGTTCGCTGGACGGTGAGCGCCTGCGCATCCCGACACCACAACCCTCGACGCCGGAGTCGGTCGCCGAGGTGGTCGCCGAGATCGTCGAGAAGTTCGGGTGGGACGGCCCGCTCGGGATCACCCTGCCCTGCGTGGTCAAGCACGGCGTCGCGAGCACCGCGGCGAACGTGGACAAGGGGTGGATCGGCACGGACGCCGCCGCGCTGTTCGCGCGCCGGCTCGGCCGGCCGGTCGAGGACGTGGTGGTGCTCAACGACGCGGACGCCGCCGGGATCGCAGAAATGCGGTTCGGCTCCGGCAAGGACCGCGACGGGCTGGTGGTGCTGCTGACGTTCGGCACCGGGATCGGCAGCGCGCTGTTCCTGGACGGCGACCTGGTGCCCAACACCGAGTTCGGCCACCTGGAGGTCGACGGGCACGACGCGGAGACCCGCGCGGCGGCCTCGGTGAAGGAGGACAAGGGCCTGAGCTGGGCGGAGTGGGCACCGCGGGTGTCGCGGTACCTGGGCGTGCTGGAGAACCTGATCTGGCCGGACCTGGTCATCGCGGGCGGCGGGGTCAGCAAGAAGGCGGAGAAGTGGCTGCCGCTGCTGGACGTGCGGACCGAGGTGGTCGCGGCGGCGCTGAAGAACGACGCGGGCATCGTCGGCGCGGCCGTCGCGGCGGCGCGCGGTCTGCGGCACTGACCGGCGTCCCGACTTTCCCGGGGCTCCTAGCTGCGAGAACGCGTGCCGGGGCGGATCTCATGCGGGTGATGCGCATCGGCACGCGTCGCACGTCGTTACAATGGAACGGTGCCCCGCTGACGAACGATCCGGCGGGCTCTCCCCCGTACTCCGGCGACCGAGGTTCGCGCCCTTCGGTTTGCCTTGATCGACAGTCGCGAAAGGGCGTACGTGGCAGCCGCGAAGACTACTCAGGCAGCTCAGGCTGACGCCGAGGAGACGCCCAAGGCCACCTCGGCGAGGAAGGCCCCGGCCAAGAAGCCGGTGGCGAAGACCGCCGCGGCGGGCAAGACGGCCACGCGGTCGCCGCGCAAGACGGCCGCCAAGGCCGCCCCCGCCGGGACTCCGGCGAAGGCGAAGAAGGACGGCGACGAGCCCGACGAGATCGAGGGCGCTCCCGGTGACGAGGACTTGGTCGACGAAGTCGAGCTGATCGACGAGCCGGTCGAGGAGGAGCCCGCCGAGGAGGAGGCCAAGCCCGGCGAGGGCGACTTCGTCTGGGACGAGGAGGAGTCCGAGGCGCTGCGGCAGGCCCGCAAGGACGCCGAGCTCACCGCGTCCGCCGACTCGGTCCGCGCCTACCTCAAGCAGATCGGCAAGGTCGCGCTCCTCAACGCGGAGGAGGAGGTCGAGCTCGCCAAGCGCATCGAGGCCGGCCTCTACGCCGCCGAGCGGGTGCGCCGGGCCGAGGAGGAGAGCGAGAAGCTCACCCCCCAGCTCCGCCGCGACCTGCGCTGGATAGTGCGCGACGGCGAGCGCGCCAAGAACCACCTGCTGGAGGCGAACCTCCGCCTCGTCGTGTCGCTGGCCAAGCGCTACACCGGTCGCGGCATGGCGTTCCTGGACCTGATCCAGGAGGGCAACCTGGGTCTGATCCGCGCGGTGGAGAAGTTCGACTACACCAAGGGCTACAAGTTCTCCACGTACGCGACGTGGTGGATCCGCCAGGCCATCACCCGCGCGATGGCCGACCAGGCCCGCACCATCCGCATCCCGGTGCACATGGTCGAGGTCATCAACAAGCTCGGCCGCATCCAGCGCGAACTGCTCCAGGACCTGGGCCGCGAGCCCACGCCGGAGGAGCTGGCGAAGGAAATGGACATCACGCCCGAGAAGGTGCTGGAGATCCAGCAGTACGCGCGTGAGCCCATCTCGCTGGACCAGACGATCGGCGACGAGGGCGACAGCCAGCTCGGCGACTTCATCGAGGACTCCGAGGCCGTGGTGGCCGTGGACGCGGTGTCGTTCACGCTCCTCCAGGACCAGCTCCAGTCGGTGTTGGCGACGCTGTCCGAGCGCGAGGCGGGCGTGGTCCGGCTGCGGTTCGGCCTGACCGACGGCCAGCCCCGGACGCTGGACGAGATCGGGCAGGTCTACGGGGTGACGCGGGAGCGCATCCGGCAGATCGAGTCGAAGACCATGTCGAAGCTGCGGCACCCGTCGCGGTCCCAGGTGCTCCGCGACTACCTGGACTGAGCTCCGACCACCCGGACGCCGGCGATCCCGCGGGATCGCCGGCGTCCGGCGTTCCGGGCGGCCGGCAGCGGCTCGGCGGGGTGCGGGTCGCGCGGTCCGAATCGACGCGGTGTCGACCCCGTTCGGTGGCGGTGACGGGTCGCCGGCGCGACCGTCGCGTGAGGACGGTGTGAGCTGACGGGCCGGTGAACCGGACGTGATGCGTCCGGATGATGGAATCCGGGACCGTGTTCGCTCTGGGCTGACCAAAGTGTTACCGATCACACTTCGGCCTAGCGCGGACCCACCTTTTGGAGCAGCGGGGACCGTCCCCTCCTCGTATCCGCAGGTCTCGAAGTGTTGGCCTGACAGCAGAACGTGAGCTTGAGACAGGCGAACCGGTGGAAGTTCCAGGTTCGAACACCGTGGGGCGCGGGTAAATCGGAAGTGACGCGGGTCGCCACGGACTCGGGAACACTGACTTACGCCCGTGCGTCTGCAAGAGTGGAGCCAGCGAACACGACGCACCAGCCAGATGCGGGGTGGTCGCAGCTAGGTGTGAGGGCACCGAATCCCCGGTGCCGGGACGGAGGGAGATTTCCATGACTACCACGCTCACCCGCCCCGAGTTGACCGCTGCCGACCGCTGCGACCGCTGCGGGGCTGCTGCCCAGGTACGCGCCGTGCTCCCCTCCGGGGGCGAGCTGCTGTTCTGCGGGCACCACGCCCGCGAGCACAGCACCAAGCTGCGCGAACTCGCTGCCGAATTGCAGCAGGGCTGAACACAATCAGGCCGTGAGGCCTGTAGCACCCTAGCCGTCCGGGGCGGAGACCGCGAGGTCTCCGCCCCCCTGCATTTCCAGGACGTGCCAGGACCCGCACGACCCCGTGGCCCGTCGCGAGCCGGCCAGGGGGAGGAAGGGGCTACCCGATGCCTTGTTCCGCGCAGGCCGCTCGGGTGTCGGGCACGCAGATGTCGGCGGGTTCGACGAAGCCGGCGTCCACCACGAGCTTGACCCTGTCCTTGGTGATCAACTGAGGGGTGAGCAGGACGGACTTGACCCGGCGGTGGCCCTTGGCGTCCTCGGTGGTGCCGGTGGCCAGGGCGTCGGCGGCGGCGGTGTCGCCCTTGGCCAGCGCGCCGGCGAGCTTGGCGGCGGCCTCGGCCTCGGCGGCGATCGGTTTGAACACGGTCATGTACTGGTCGCCGCGCAGGACGGCCCGGAGGCCCTCCGGGGTGGCGTCCTGGCCGGTGACCGGGACCTTGCCGTTGAGCCCGAACTTCTTCAGCACGGTGATCACCGCGCCGGCCAGGCCGTCGTTGGCGGCGACCACGCCGTCCACCCGCCGGCCGTTGCCGGTGAGGACCTGCTCGAAGGTGGTGCCGCCCTTCCCGTTGTCCCAACCCTCGATCGGCTGCGACCGGACCAGCCGGTAGTCGCCCGAGTCGTACTTGGCCTGGAGGACCTTCTTCTGCCCCTGGGTGAGCAGGGCGGCGTTGTGGTCGGTGGGCGCGCCCCCGATCTCGATGACCTCGGCGGGCCGCTTGCCGGGCGCGAGCGCCGCCAGGCCCTCGACCAGGCCCCGGCCCTGGAGCTCGCCGACCGCCACGTTGTCGAACGAGACGTAGTACCGGGAGGTGCCGCCCCGGTTGAGCCGGTCGTAGTCGATGACGTGGACGCCCTGGGCCTCGGCCTTCTTCGCGACCGACGCGCCGACCTCGCTGTTCGGGGTGGCGATGATCAGCACCTCGACGCCCGCGTCGATCATGCCGTCGGCGATCGTGCCGAACTTCCGCACGTCGCCCTGGGCGTTGCGGACGTCGGGGTCGAGGCCCTCGGCCTTGAGCGCACTCTCCAGGAGCGGCTTGTCGAAGCCCTCCCAGCGGACCGAGGTGGCCGTCTCCGGGAGGATGACGCCGACCTTCGCACCCTCACCCGGGCCGTCATCGGTGGTGCCCGAGGTGCTGCCACCGCCGGAGGTGTCGGCACCGCACGCGCTCACGGCCATGACCAGTCCGGTGCCGACCGCGATGAGGGCGAGGCTCCTGCTGCGCATCCGCCGTCCCTTTCCGAGCTGCCGGGAACGCTGTGGCGCACAACGTAGGCCCGGTCGCGCGGTGACCGGAAGCGATCGCACCGAATGGCCGTACCCGGGGGTCGGCGGGCGGTCCCACGGCACGGCGGCGGGGTGGGCCGCCCGGGTCACCAGGAGCGCAGGGTGGCGATGCGCTCTTCGAGCTGGTCGATGCTGGCCATCGCCGTGGGCGGGCCGCCGCAGTACTCGCGCAACTGGTTGTGGATCTTGCCGTGCGGCTTCTTCGTGCGGTGGTGGTGCATGGCCACCAGGGTGTTCAACTCCTTGCGGAGCGTGGCGAGGCGTTCCTGGACGCCGGCCGGCCGGGCCTGCGGCGGGGCGGGCGCGATCGGGGCGGCGGCTTTCTTGCCGGCGTCGACGAGCTGCTTCTCCTGCCGCTGCCGGAGCAGCGCGCGGACCTGGTCGGGCTCCAGCAGGCCGGGCAGGCCCAGGTACTCCTGCTCCTCGTCGCTGCCCGCGAACGCGGCGGTGCCGAACGACGAGCCGTCGTAGATCACCTGGTCGAGCTCGGCGGACGCGCCGAGGGCGGTGAACGCCCGCTCTTCCTCGCCCGGCTCGTCGCGGACCTGGTTGGCCTGGGCGAGCAGCTCGTCGTCCCAGCCGTCCTTCTCCCGGTGCGGCTTGCCCAGCACGTGGTCGCGCTGGTGCTCCAGCTCGCTGGCCAGGCCGAGCAGCACGGGCACGCTGGGCAGGAACACGCTGGCCGTCTCGCCCTTGGCGCGGGCGCGCACGAACCGGCCGACGGCCTGCGCGAAGAACAGCGGGGTGGACGAACTCGTCGCGTACACGCCGACCGCGAGGCGCGGCACGTCCACGCCCTCGGACACCATCCGGACCGCGATCATCCAGCGCTCGGAGGTCTGCGCGAACTCGGCGATCCGGCCGGACGCCTTCGGGTCGTCGGACAGCACCAGCGTCGCGGTGTGGCCGGTCACCCGGTGCAGGATCTCGGCGTAGGCCTTGGCGACCGTCTGGTCGGTCGCGATCACCAGGCCGCCGGCGTCCGGGATGCCGCCGTTGCGGAGCTGGGTCAGCCGCAGGTCGGCCGCCTTGAGCACGGAGGGGACCCACTCGCCGGTCGGGTCCAGCGCGACCCGCCACGCGCGCGCGGTCTGCTCCTGGGTCAGCGGCTCGCCGAGCCGGGCGGAGAACTCCTCGCCCGCGCTGGTCCGCCAGCTCGCCTCGCCCGAGTAGGCCAGGAAGATCACCGGGCGGACGACGCCGTCCTTCAGCGCGTCGGAGTAGCCGTAGGCGTGGTCGGCCCTGCTGCGCTGGAGGCCGTCCGGGCCGGGCTCGTAGTTGATGAACGGGATCTGCGAGTCGTCGCTGCGGAACGGCGTCCCGGTCAGGCTCAGCCGGCGCACGGCGGGGGTGAACGCCTCGCGGATCGCGTCGCCCCACGACTTCGCGTCGCCGCCGTGGTGGATCTCGTCGAGCAGCACCAGCGTCTTGCGCTGCTCGGTGCGCACCCGGTGCAGCATCGGGTGCGCGGCCACCTGGGCGTAGGTGAGGGCCACGCCGTGGAAGTCGCGGGACGTGACGGCGTTGGTGTTGCGGAAGTTCGAGTCGATCGCGATGCCGGCCTCGGCCGCCGCCGTCGCCCACTGGTGCTTGAGGTGCTCGGTGGGCGTGACGACCGTGACGGCCTCGACCGTGCGGTCCGCGAGGAGCTCGGCGGCGACCCGCAGGCCGAACGTCGTCTTGCCGGCCCCGGGGGTCGCGACCGCCAGGAAGTCCTTCGGCCTGGCCGCCAGGTACTTGGTCAGCGCTCGGCGCTGCCAGGCGCGCAGTGGGCGGGTCGTGGCGACGTGCGGTTGCGACAACCTCGATCCCTTCGGCGCTGCTCGTGGTGTTCGGCGGGCGTGTCCGCTGCGACATGCGAATGCCCTCGTGGTGGCGACCGTCGAGGGCAGGGACAGCCTACCCGTTGCGGGCGCGGCATCCCGGGTCCTGGCCGGGATCAACCGTCGGCCGGGGCGGTTCCCGCTGGTCGTGGCCCGGTGTGGGGTTGGGCTCAGGGGCGTGGCGGTGGGTCTGGTGCGGGTGGCCGGCGACGGGTCCGCAGCCGCGAGGTGTGCGCGGGGCCGCGCGGAGGTATGCGGAGGACGACACCCGCCGGGTCGATGCCGCGAAATCCGCGGGTATGCACCATGCTGGAGGTGCGATGGCTCCGCCTGACGACGAGACAGCACGCAGCACGCCCAGGAAAGGGCCACTGCGCCTGCTGGCGCGCACGTTGGAGAAGGCGTGGGAGCGGAGCATCTTCTCGGAGGCCGCCGAGGCGGCTTTCTGGCAGACCCTGTCCTTCCCGCCGTTGTTGCTGGGGTTGCTCGGTTCGATGGGATATCTCGGGGACTGGATGGGTCCCGAGGTGGTGTCCGCGGTCAAGGACCGGATCATCTCGTTCTGCCGGACTATCTTCAGCCAGGACGTGGTCAGCGGGGTGATCGCGCCGACCGTCGACCAGATCCTGACCACCGGCAAGGGCGAGATAGTCTCGATCGGTTTCCTGATCTCGCTGTGGGCGGGGTCGTCGGCCATGTCGTCGTTCGTGGACGCGATCACCGCGGCGCACGACCAGTACGGCGTGCGCAACGAGGTCTGGCAGCGGATCTTCGCCCTGCTGCTGTACGTGATCAGCCTGGTGCTGCTGATCGTCGGGCTGCCGGTGCTGGCCCTGGGACCGGACCTGCTGCTGCTGGTCTTCCCCACGGGGTGGCGGCCGACCGTCGAGGTCTGGCTGGGCGCTTTCTACTACCCGGGGATCGGCGTCCTGCTGGTGGTGGCGCTGGCGACCCTGTACAAGGTGTCGCTGCCCAACAAGCTGCCGTGGCACCGGTTGGCACCGGGTGCGGTGCTGGCGATGGCGGTGTTCCTGCTGTCGTCCATCGGGCTGCGCCTGTACATCCGGTGGATCACCACCACCGGGTACACCTACGGCGCGTTGGCGACGCCGATCGCCTTCCTGCTGTTCGCGTTCTTCATCGGGTTGGCCATCACCATCGGGGCCTACTTCAACGCCGCGATCCAGGACATGTGGCCGGCGCGGATGACCCGCCGGCAGCGCCGGCGGTGGCGGCGGCTGGAGCTGGAGCGGGCGGCCGAGCGGATCCGCACCGACCAGGGCCGGAACGCGTGGACGGTGGACGAGGCCGCGCCCCCACCGGCGGACGAGGTCGGGTCCCCGCCGGCGGACACCGACCGCACGACGCCGCTGCCCATCGACCGGGCGCGGTGAGCGGCACCTACCGGCCGGCGGGCGCTCCCAGGTAGCGGTCCAGCGCGGCGGCGGCGGTCAGCATCGCCCGGGAGCGGGCGTCCAGGGCGCGGCGGCGGTCGGCCAGGGCGCGGGTGACCCGGGCGGGGTCGCTGGTGTCCCGGAGCTCGTCGAGCAGCAGCCGGATGTCGGCGATCCGGTGGCCGGCGCGGCGCAGTTGGCCGACCAGGTGGGCGTCGCGCACGTCGGCGGCGGGGTAGACCCGGTGGCCCTGCCGGTCGCGGCCCGGGGTCAGCAGCCCCTCGTCCTCCCACCGGCGCACGGTCGCGGGCCGCACGCCGAGCTGGTGGGCCAGCGGACCGATCGCGACCGGAGCGCCCGTCCACGCCTGGACGGTGAGGCCTCGCAGGGTGGTCTCGACGGAGTCCACGATGGCGCGCGCCGCGACGAGTTCGGCGTGACCCCGGTCGATCAGGTCCAGCGCGTCGGCCAGGCGGTCCGCGTTGACCGCGACCATGATCGCGGTGGCCCTCGGGTGGCCGTGGCCGGGCACCAGGGCCAGGAACGCGGCGAGGGCCGCCGCGTGGCGCTCGGAGTACCGCCGGTACCCGGAGGCGGTGCGCGGGGCCGGCGGCAGCACGCCCGCGTCCTCGTAGTTGCGCACGGCCTGGGTCGACAGGCGGTGCCCGCGCGCCAGGTCGATCGGTCGCACCTGTCCCCCAGGTTGAAGGTTGTGCCGCACTCAGCAGGGGGTTTCGCCCGCAAGTTTCAACGGCATCAACAAGGATACGGTTGAGCTGGTCGATGTGCTCCTGTCCCCCGGAAGGACCCCGCATGACCAGCGGCACCCCCGCACCCCTGATCAGCACCGGCCACGACCGGCGCGCGCTCGGCGTCGCCCTCGCCGCCCGGGTCGCCCAGGCACCGCCGCGACTGCTCGGGTTCGGTGAGCCGATGCACGGCGAGGAGGAGTTCCCGCTCGTGCGCAACGCCCTGTTCGAGGCCCTGGTGGACCGGGCGGGCTTCGTCACGATCGCCCTGGAGACCAGTGCGTGGCACGGCCGGCTGGTCGACGACCACGTCCGGGGAGGTGCCGGCGACGAGGACGAGGTGATGGCCGCCGGCTTCACCCACGGGTGGGGCGCGTCGCCCGCGAACCGGGCGCTGGTCCGGTGGCTGCGCGAGCGGAACCGGAACCGGCCCGGCGGCGCGCGGGTGCGGTTCGCGGGCTTCGACGCCCCGGTCGAGATGGCCGGTGCACCCAGCCCGCGCGCGGCGCTGCGGGTGCTGCACGACTTCGTGCGCGCCCACGTCGACGGGTCGGAGCCGGTGCCGTGGGAGGTGGTCGACCGGCTGCTCGGGGACGACGCGCGCTGGGAGGAACCGGCCGCCGCGATGGAGCCCGCCCGGTCCGTCGGGGCCGAGCCCCGCGTGCACGAGCTGCGCGGGATCGTGGACGACCTGCGGTGGGCCCTGGTCTGCGCGCTGCCCGGCCTGCGGCGCGAGCACTCCGACGCGTTGGACGACGCCCTGCTCGCCGGGCGCACCTCGGCGGGCGTGCTCGCCTACCACGCGGCCATGGCGCGCGACACCGACGACCGCTGGCAGCGGCTCGCCGCGATCCGCGACGCGATGATGGCCGAGAACCTCCAGGCCATCGCCGAACACGGACCGGTGCTGGTGTTCGCGCACAACCAGCACCTGCGGACCGGGGCCCCGGAGGTGGCGTTCGGGACCACGACCCTGCGCTGGGAGCCCGCCGGTGCGCACCTCGCCGACCGCCTGGGCGGCGACTACCAGGTCATCGCGTGCGCGGTGGGCGAGGCCGCGCACCGCGACATCGGCGCACCGGCCCCGGACACCGTCGAAGGCGTGCTGCACGGGCTGCCGGAGGGCCGCCACCTGCTGTCCGCGCCCGAACTGCGGGCCCTGGGCGGCGCGATGCGCAGCCCCGGCTTCAACTACTTCCCGCTGGACGACGCCCTGCTCGGCGACGTCGACCAGGTGTTGTTCTTCCGCACCATCACGGCCGGCGGTGCCGGGTAGCGGCGGGTCGTGCGCGCACGACTGTGCCCCGGCTGCCACAGGGGTGGCACCGGGGCACGGGGGTCGTGCTCACTGACCGTTGTTCTTGGGCAGGCCGTCGAAGATCTTCTTGCACTCGGGGCACACGGGCGAGCCGGGCTTGGGCGACTTCGTCACCGGGAAGACCTCGCCGCAGAGCGCCACCACGTGCGTGCCCATGACCGCGCTTTCCGCGATCTTGGCCTTGCGCACGTAGTGGAACATCTTCGGGGTGTCGTCCCCGGTGTGGTCCGTGCCTTCGGGCCGGGTCTCGACGTCGGGGAGAGTCTGCGTACTCACCCCGACAGCTTACCTGGGATGATGGCCCCCCGTGAGTACGCCGAGCATCACCGACGAGGTCCGCACCGCCCTGGCCGAGAACCGGCCGGTGGTCGCGCTGGAGTCCACCATCCTGTCCCACGGGCTGCCGCCCGGCCGCAACCGCGAGGTCGCCGCGCGGCTGGAGCGGGTCGTCCGGGGTGCGGGTGCCGTGCCGGCGACGATCGCGGTGCTGGGCGGGGTGGCCAAGGTCGGGTTGTCCGACGCCGAGCTGGACCGCGTGTGCGACCCGGCCGGTTCGCTGGTGAAGCTCTCCCGGCGGGACCTGGGCGCGGCGTTCGCGCTGCGCAAGGACGGTGCGACGACGGTGGCGTCCACAGCGGCGCTGGCCCACGCCGCCGGGGTCGGCGTGTTCGCCACGGGCGGGCTCGGCGGGGTCCACCGAGGCGCGCGGGAGACCTGGGACGTGTCCGCCGACCTCGACGTCCTGGCCACGACGCCGGTCCTGGTGGTGTGCTCGGGGGTGAAGTCGATCCTGGACGTCGGGGCCACGCTGGAGCTGCTGGAGACCCGGTCCGTGCCGGTGCTGGGTTTCGGGACCTCGGCGTTCCCGGCGTTCTACCGCCGGTCGTCCGGGTTCGACGTGCCGTGGCGGGTGGACACCGCCGCAGCGGCGGCGGCCGTGGTGGCCGCGCACCGCGAATCGGTGCCGGGCACGTCCGGGGTGCTGCTGGCCAACCCGATCCCGGCCGAGTTCGAGATGGACCAGGCGCTGCACGACCGCTTGCTGGCCGAGGGTCTCGCCGCCACCCGCGACGTGCACGGCAAGGACGTGACGCCGGCCCTGCTGGAGCACTTCCACCGCGCCAGCGGCGGGGTGAGCCTGGACGCCAACGAGGCGCTGGTGGTGTCGAACGCGCTGCTCGCGTCCCAGGTCGCCGTGGAGCTGTGCGGGTGACCCGGGTCGTCGTGGTGTCGGGGACGCCGGGTTGGACGTGGTCGCCCGGCACTCCGGACCGATCGTGCACGGCGGCGACTCGCGGGCCTCGGTGACCGAGGCGACGTGCTGCGTGGTCGTCCTGGTGGACGAGGGCGGCCGGCGGTCCACGCTGCCCGACCGGGGTGCGAACGCGCGGTTCTCCCCCCCGCCGACCTCGACCCGGCGATCCTGGACGGCGCGCGCCACCCGCACCTGTCGGGCTACGTGCTGCTGGACGCCACGTCGCGGCCGGCGGGGTCGGCGGTGCTGCGGGCGGCGCGGGAGGCCGGCCTCACCACCTCGGTCGACCCGCAGTCCGCCGCGCTGATCCACGACGGTTTTCTGGACGACATCCGGGACGTGGACCTGTTGCTGCCCAACGCGGACGAGCTGATGGCGCTCACCGGATCGGCGGACCCGTCCTCGGCCGCGGCGCTGGTGGACGTCGTGGGCGCGGTCGCGGTGACCACCGGGGCCTCGGGGGCGAGCTGGGTGGACCGGGACGGGGTCGCCTCGGTCGGCGGCACCCGGTTGGACGCCCTGGCCGGTGGGGTCGAGGCGGCGGCCCGCGCGGTCTCCGCCGTGGGAGCTCAGCCCTCGATGACCTGATGGGCCTTGGCTTCGAGGGCCCGGTGCTCCTTGACGTAGCGGTTCGCCTTCTCCGCCTTGCGCGGCGGGCGGTCGTTCGCGACGAGCACCGCCATCCACGGCAGCGGCACCGACAGCGCGATGAAAGCCAGCGCCAGCCACCACGTCTGGTAGAAGACCATGGCCAGCAGGAGGCACGGAATCCGCGCGCCCATCATGATCGCGTACTTGCGCTTGCGCGCGGCGTGTTGCTCTTCGTAGGACAGAGCCGCATCGGTGATGAGCACCGGTGTGCCGTCGTGCTCGTGGTCCACCATGCCTCCATGGTCCCACTACCGGGATTCGCGCGACACCTGTCGGATGAGGTATTCGCCACGGGTGACGGCCGACACGAGGTCCCGGTGCCGATCCGCCGAGGGGTGTCGTGCCGTCTTCGCCGCATTCGCGGCCACCGGACCGTACGATCCGTTCGTGGTGGCCCTTGATCGCCTCGTGGACGTGCTCGGCAGCCTGGGCACGCACCTGAGTTGCGCGCCGCGAGGGCGGGACGTCGAACTGCGCGGTGTCGCGCTGCACGACCCGACCGAGCACACCGCCGCCGCTGCCGACGACGTGCTGCTGGGGCTGGGCGTGCCCTCCCCCGCCGCCGCGGCCCGGCTGGTCTCCTCCACGAACGCCGCCGCCGTCGTCCTGCACGGGGCACCGCCCCTGGACGAACGGGTGGTCGCGGCGGCCAGGCGGTCCGGGGTCGCCGTGCTGCTGGTCGACCCGTCCGTGCCGTGGGGGCAGCTCGCGAACGTGGCCCAGACCGTCGTGCTGGGCGGTCGGCGCAAGGGGTCCGGGGACCTGTTCGCGGTGGCCGACGCCATCGCGGCGGTGGTCGGCGGGCCGGTGACCATCGAGGACCAACAGTCCCGCGTGCTGGCGTACTCCTACCGGCAACAGGGCGTGGACCAGGTCCGGGTCCAGACGATCCTGGGGCGTCGGGTGCCCGACTCGGCGCGCCGGGCGCTGGACGGGTACGGGGTGTTCACCCACCTCGCCCGCTCCGACGAGCCGATGTTCGTCCCGAAGCTCACCGACCAGCTCGGCGGGCGTCTCGTCGTGGCCGTGCGGGCCGGGCGCGAGCTGCTCGGGTCGGTGTGGGTGGAGGTCGACACCGACGTCGACGCCGACCGGCACGCGGCGTTGCAGGACGGTGCCCGCACGGCGGCGCTGCACCTGCTGCGGGCCCGCGCCAGCGCGGACCTGGAGCGGCAGGCCGAGGCCGACCTGGTGATCACCGTGCTGGACGACGGGGTGCCCGCGCACCTGGCGCGCCTCGGGCTGCCCGCCACCGACCTGCGGGTGATCGCGGTGCAGGCGCACGCCGGCGAGGGCGAGCACGGGGCCGCGCTGCTGGCGTTCGAGCGGGCCACGGCGGGTTTCGGCTGGTCCCGTCCGGGGCGCAGCGCGTTGTTCGGCAACGTCCTCTACACCGTGCTGCCCTGCGGCGAGGACCCGGCCAACGCGGTGGAGTGGGTGCGCGCGCTGACCCGGGAGATGCCCGCCGAGGCGGTGGTCGAGGCCGGCATCGGCGGGCGGGCGGACGCGGGCCAGCTACCCGCGTCCCGCGACGAGGCCGACGAGTGCCTGGCGCTGTGCGCGGGCGAGCCGGTGGTCTACGACCGGGCCTGGGCGCGGGTGCTGCTGCGGCGGTTGGCGACGGTCGCCGAGACGGGCCGGGTGCCCGCGCGCGGGCCGGTGGCCGACCTGGTGCGGCACGACCGGGACTTCGGCACCCAGTACGCGACGACGTTGCAGGCGTGGCTGGCGGCCCAGGGCGACGCCCGCGAGGCGGCGCGGGAGCTCTCGGTGCACCCGAACACGCTCCGGTACCGGATGCAGAAGATGGCCGAGGTGACGGCGTTGCCGCTGGACGACCCGGACCAGCGGTTGGCGATGGCGATCGCGCTGGCGGTCGGGCGCTACCGGGAGTAGGGGCGGGGGCGCGGCGGGGTGGGCGGCGCGGGAGGATTGGCTGTGCTTCCTGACCTCTCCACTGAGCTGACCGCGCGGTTGCGCGGGGCATTTCTGAACGCCGGGTACGACGCCGACGGGGTGGTGGACGTCCTCGGGCCGCAGGCGCACGCCGCGCTGGGGCGCGGTGAGCCGGAGGCCGCGCGGCGGGCGAGCCGGGACGCGGGCGAGCTGGGCACGCTGATCCGGCTGTTCCTGCTCGGTGCCGCCGAGGAGCCCGCCGCCGTGGCGAAGGCCCTCGGCGACCTCGCCGTCGCCGACGCGGTCGAGGCCGGGTTGCTGACGGCCGCCGGCGACCGGGTGCGCGCCGGGCTGGACGTGCGGCCCTACGGCGACGACGCGGGGTCGTGGTGGGTGGTCGCGGACCTCGACTCCGACCAGCGCGGCGGTCCGGTGCCCGCCGACCACGTGCTGGGGGTCGGCCACGCGTCGATCAGCCTGGCGCGGGCCACCTCGCGGCGGCCGGTGGACACGCTGCTCGACCTGGGCACCGGGTGCGGCGTCCAGGCCCTGCACGCGTCCCGGCACGCGCGACGGATCACCGCGACCGACCTGTCCGAACGGGCGCTGCGGCTCGCGCGGGCCACGTTCGGGCTCAACGGGCTGGACGTGGAGCTGCGGCGGGGCGAGTGGTTCGGGCCGCTGCGCGACCGGACGTTCGACCAGGTCGTGTGCAACCCGCCGTTCGTGGTGGGGCCGCCCCGGGTCGACTACGTGTACCGCGACTCCGGTCTGGCCGGTGACGACGCGAGCGCGCTGGTCGTCCGGCAGCTCCCGGCGTTCCTGAACGAGGGCGGCGTGGGCCAGCTCCTGGCCTCCTGGGTGCACCGGCGGGGCGAGGACTGGGCGGACCGGGTCTCCCGCTGGTTGCCGGGGAACGTCGACGCGTGGTTCGTGCAGCGCGACGTCGCGGACCCGGCGCTCTACGTCGGGACGTGGCTGCGCGACGCGGGTGTCGACCCCCGGTCCGACGAGGGCCGGGCGAAGGCGGGCGCGTGGCTGGACTGGTTCGCCGAGAACGAGGTGGAGGGCGTCGGGTTCGGGTTCGTCACGCTGCGCCGCACCGACGTCGCCCACCCCGAGGTGGTGTGCGAAGACCTGCGCCACGCCTACGACGACCCGCTGGGCCCCGAGTCGGCGGCGTGGCTGGACCGCGTCGCGTGGTTGCGCGGGCGCTCGGACGACGAGTTGCTGCGGACCCGGTTCACCGTGCCCGGGACGGTGGTGCTGGAGGAGGTCTCCGCGCCGGCCGAGGACGGCTGGGAGGCGGTGGTGCGCCGGCTGCACCGCACCGACGGTCCCGGCTGGCAGCACGAGCTGGACGAGGTCGCGGCCCGGCTGCTGGCCGGCTTCCGGGGCGTGCTGCCGCTGGAGGACCTGGTGGCGCTGCTCGCGTACGCGCAGGACGTGGACGCCGACGCGCTCGCCGGGGCCGCCGTGCCGGTGGTCCGCGAACTGGTCCGGCACGGCATGGTGGTGCCCGCGTGAGGGCGGTCGTGGCGCGCGTCACCGAGGCCGAGGTGACCGTGGACGGGGAGCGGGTCGGCGCGATCGGGGAGCCCGGTCTCCTCGTGCTGCTGGGCGTGCACGTCGACGACACGGCGGCGAAAGCCCCGCTGATGGCGCGCAAGCTGCACGAGTTGCGCGTCCTGCGGGACGAGGAGTCGTGCGCCACGACCGGGGCACCACTTCTGGTGGTGAGCCAATTCACACTCTACGGCGAGACGCGGAAGGGCCGGCGTCCGTCGTGGACGGCCGCGGCGCGTCCGGAGCACGCCGCTCCCCTGGTCGACGCGGTGGTGCGGGAACTGCGCCAGAAGGGCGCTCGCGTGGAAACCGGGAGGTTCGGCGCGATGATGTCCGTGCGCAGTGTCAACGACGGTCCGTTCACCGTCCTGGTGGAACTCTAGATCGTTCTCAGGTAATCCTCAGGATTCGCGGCGCAACCGCTGTGACGGCAGTGACGTCTCCAGATCGGGGGCACGGGAACCATTCCGCTCCGGTCGACGTTTCCCCCAGTGACAGAGGCCGAAAGGCGACGCCGCGCAGCGCAGCGCGGGACGCGTGACCGCACTGCCAGCCCGCGAAGGGGGAGGGAGCTCCATGACCGTCCCGAAGGTCCTCGACCGCGAGGTCGGGAACGACTTGACCACCACGAGCGCCGAGTTGGACCTCGACGCCCAGGGACCGGCCGCCGACCTGGTTCGGGTCTACCTGAACGGCATCGGCAAGACAGCGCTGCTGACCGCGGCCCAGGAAGTGGAACTCGCGAAGCGGATCGAAGCGGGGGTCTTCGCCCAGCACATGCTGGAGACGGGTGCCGGCCTGTCCCCGACGCGCCGCGAGGAACTGCGCGCACTGGTGCGCGACGGCCACGTGGCAAAGAACCACCTTCTCGAAGCGAATCTGCGGTTGGTCGTTTCGCTCGCCAAGCGATACACCGGTCGTGGAATGCCGCTGCTCGACCTGATCCAGGAAGGCAACCTGGGCTTGATCCGCGCGGTCGAGAAGTTCGACTACACCAAGGGATTCAAGTTCTCCACCTATGCGACGTGGTGGATCCGCCAGGCGATCACCCGGGGAATGGCGGACCAGGGTCGCACCATCCGGCTCCCCGTCCACCTCGTGGAGCAGGTGAACAAGCTGGCGCGGATCAAGCGCGACCTGCACCAGCAGCTCGGTCGCGAGGCGACCTCCGACGAGCTGGCCAGGGAAGCGGGGATCACCCCGGAGAAGGTGTCCGACCTGCTCGACCACGCGCGCGACCCGGTGAGCCTGGACATGCCGGTCGGTGCCGAGGAGGACGCCCCGCTGGGCGACTTCATCGAGGACTCGGACGCCACGGACGCGGAGAGCGCGGTCATCTCCGGCCTGCTCCAGGACGACCTGCGCCGCGTGCTGGCCACGCTGGACCAGCGCGAGCAGGCGGTGATCCGGCTGCGCTACGGCCTGGAGGACGGCCAGCCGCGCACCCTGGACCAGATCGGCAAGCGGTTCGGCCTGTCCCGCGAGCGGGTGCGGCAGATCGAGCGCGAGGTCATGTCGAAGCTGCGGCAGGGCGAACGCGCGGCGAAGTTGCGCGCCTACGCGAGCTGAGCGGGCTGTCACCCGTTCAGCCGGGTTGACTTGTGCCTCCGGTCACGGCACGGTCGCGTGGTACAACGAGCTTTGCGACTCCTCCACCCCATTTCGCGGAGGCGGTCGCACGCCGAGGAAGGTCGGGGCGGTCGGGGGCCGGCCCGGCCTTCCGCGTTGTCGGGGTACGGCCCGGCGGCACGTGGTTCCCGGGCGGGGACATCGTGCCGACTCCCCCGCGACTCCCCCGGCTGCCCGCTCCGTGGTCGCGAGCCGGCGGCGGGCCGGTGCGGCCAGAGCCTTTCCCGCCCGCACGACGTGAATCACACCGAGCCGGCGGTACCGGAGCGGGGTGCGCGGTATAGGTTCGGCGGAACCCGAAGCGCGCAAGGGAGCCCGCGACGTGCCCGCAGTGCCCGCCACCACGTTCCAGCACACCGACGTCCTGCCCCTGGCCGAGGACACCCGCACGGACTACCGCCTGGTCACACCGGACGGCGTGACCGTCGTGGAGGCCGCCGGACGCCGGTTCCTCCAGATCGAGCCCTCCGCGCTGACCCTGCTGGCCAAGGAGGCCATCCGGGACATCCAGCACCTGCTCCGCCCCTCGCACCTCGCCCAGTTGCGCGCGATCGTCGACGACCCCGAGGCCAGCGGCAACGACCGGTTCGTCGCCATGGACCTGCTGCGCAACGCCTGCATCTCGGCCGGCGGCGTGCTGCCGATGTGCCAGGACACCGGCACCGCGATCGTGCTGGGCAAGCGCACCGAGTCCGTGCTGACCGGCGGCGCGGACGAGGAAGCCCTGTCGCGCGGCATCTTCGAGGCCTACCAGGAGCTCAACCTCCGGTACTCGCAGATGGCACCGGTGACCTTCTGGGACGAGAAGAACACCGGCAGCAACCTGCCCGCGCAGATCGAGCTGCTCGCCGCGCCCGGCACGGAACCGAAGTACGAGTTCCTGTTCATGGCCAAGGGCGGCGGCTCGGCCAACAAGACGTTCCTCTACCAGGAGACCAAGGCGCTGCTGAACCCGTCGCGCCTGGCGAAGTTCCTGGACGAGAAGCTGCGCTCGCTGGGCACCGCCGCGTGCCCGCCGTACCACCTGGCGGTGGTCGTGGGCGGGCTGTCGGCGGAGCAGAACCTGAAGGTCGCCAAGCTCGCGTCCGCGCGCTACCTGGACGACCTGCCCACCGGGGGCTCGGCGCTGGGCCACGCGTTCCGGGACGTCGACCTGGAGCGGCAGGTGCTGGAGCTGACCCGGAACTTCGGCATCGGCGCGCAGTTCGGCGGCAAGTACTTCTGCCACGACGTGCGGGTGGTCCGGCTGCCCCGGCACGGCGCGTCCTGCCCGGTCGGCATCGCCGTGTCGTGCTCGGCGGACCGCCAGGCCAAGGCGAAGATCACGCCCGAGGGCGTGTTCCTGGAGCGGTTGGAGCGCGACCCGGCGCGGTTCCTGCCGGACGTCGAGGGCGAGGACCTCTCCGACGAGGTGGTCCGGATCGACCTGACCCGGCCGATGGCCGAGATCCGCGCGGCGCTGTCGGCGCTGCCGGTCAAGACCCGGGTCTCGTTGACCGGCCCGCTGGTCGTGGCCCGCGACATCGCGCACGCCAAGATCAAGGACCTGCTGGACGCCGGCGGGGAGATGCCGCAGTACCTCAAGGACCACCCGGTGTACTACGCCGGGCCGGCCAAGACGCCCGAGGGGTACGCGTCGGGCTCGTTCGGCCCGACCACCGCCGGCCGGATGGACTCCTACGTGGAGCAGTTCCAGGCGGCGGGCGGCTCGCTGGTGATGCTGGCCAAGGGCAACCGGTCGGCGCAGGTCACCGGCGCGTGCCGCACGCACGGCGGGTTCTACCTGGGTTCGATCGGCGGGCCGGCGGCCAGGCTGGCGCAGGACTGCATCCGCAAGGTCGAGGTGCTGGAGTACCCGGAGCTGGGCATGGAAGCGGTGTGGCGGATCGAGGTGGAGGACTTCCCGGCGTTCGTCGTGGTCGACGACAAGGGCAACGACTTCTTCGCCGAGACCTCCGCGCCGACCCTCCAGATCAGCTTCCGCAAGTAGCTCCCACCGAGGGTCTGCCGCGTGGTGGGCCCTCGGTGGTGTTCTCGTCGACGACGCCCGGATCGCCCCGGCGGACGGTCAGCCGGTCTGCTCGCGCGCTTCGAGCACCACCCGGCGCTCGCCCAGCGGCGCGGTCAGCTCCACGTTCACCGGCACGCTGAGGAGCTCCTCCGTGCACACGCCGTCGTTCGGCGGGTAGTAGGTGGTCACCAGGGCTACCCGCACCTGGTCCGCGCCCTGCGCGGTCACCTCGGCGGACGCCCGCTTGCAGCCGCCGGCGAGGCTGAACACCTGGAGCGTGCGGCCGTCCGGGTACACCCACACCTCGCGCCGGTAGGCGTCGGACAGGGCGCTCACGTCCAGCCGCTCGACGGGGACCCGGCTCGCCGCGCCGGGCGGCGGTGGCGCGCTGGACTGCGGCGGCGGGGTCCCGCCGCCGGGGTGCGTGGGGGTCGGCGACCCCGTTGTCGATGCCGTTGTCGACGGCGTTGCCGACGCCGTTGTCGACGCCGCCGGTGGGGCCGTGGCGGACGTCGGGGTGGTCGGGCCGCCCGCCGGGTCGCCGCCCGCGCAGCCGGCCAGCGCGAGCGCCGCGAGCGCCACGGCGACCTTGACGTTGCTCATAGCGCTATGACGGTACTTCCGGGCCGGGCGGTTGCACGGCGACGCCCGACCGGGGTGCCCGGCCGGGCGTCGGGTTCTCCGGGAGGGTTACTCCTGGTCCTGCCGCACGCTGAGCACCACCGTGCGCTCACCGAGCGGGGCGTCCAGCTTGACGGTCAGCGGCGGGTGGCGGATGTCCATGGTGCAGACCTCCGCGTCCTTCGGCGTCGTCTCCACGAGGACCACCTTCACCGCCTGGGCGGACTGCTCGGTGAGCTCGACGCTCGCCTTGCCGCAGCCGCCCTCCTGCCCGATCAGGCCCAAGGTGCTGCCGTCGCCCTCGGTCCACGCCGTCCTCGGCGATCCCTCGGGCACGGCCGTGGCGTCGAGCTTCGCCTTCGGCACCTCCTTGCCGCCGGGCGGCACCGGGCTCTCGAACTCCGGTTCTTCCGACGAGGGCGGGCTGGACGGCGCTGTGGTCAGCGTCGGGCCGCCGCCGTTGCCCGCGTCGAGCGCGGGCTGAGTCGATGCGCAGCCGACGAGCGTGAGCAGCAGCGCGCCGGCACCGATCGCGGTTCCCAGGCTTCTCATGTGCAGAGGACGGATCGACGCCGGGACGGGGTTGCTCCGCCCTTTTGACAGTTACCCGTTCAGGTGATCGCGACCACCCCGCCCGGCCGTGCGCTCGGACCGCGTTCCGCTCCCGCGCGCCGGGTGTGCTGGTAAGAATCGGCACCACGGGGGTGTCGAGCGCGCGTTGCCGGACGACTCGTGGGGAGGACAGGTGACTGGACCCGCGTCACCCGCTCGGCCGAACGCGGTGAAATCGGCCGACCGGACCGTGGAGCTGCTCGAAGCGCTGTCCGCGTCGGACCGCCCGCTGACGCTGACCGAGCTGCACCGCGAGCTGCGCTACCCGAAGTCGAGCCTGTCCATGCTGGTGCGGACGCTCGTGGCCCGGGGCTGGGTCGAACTCGACGCCACCCGCGCCACCTACCGCATCGGCGTGCGCGCCCTGCTGGTCGGCACCTCGTACCTGGACCACGACCCGGTGGTGCGGGTGGCGCTGCGGGTCCTGGACCAGGTGCGCCGCGAGGTCGACGAGACGGTGCACCTGGCCCGGCTGGACGGCTCGGACGTGGTCTACCTGGCCGGCCGCGAGTCCGAACACCACCTGCGGGTGGTGTCCCGGGTCGGCCGCCGGCTGCCCGCGCACGCGACCTCCCCGGGCAAGGCCCTGCTCGCGGCGCGCGGCCCGCAGGAGGTGGACGCGATCCTGCCCACCCGGCTGGAGCCGCTCACCCCGAGCACCGTGGTGGACCGCCCCGCGCTGCACGCGCAGCTCGCGGGGTTCCGCGCGGCCGGCTACGCGCGGGAGCGCGAGGAGAACACCGCCGGGCTGGGCTGCTACGCGGTGGCCCTGACCTACCGCACGCCGGTGCTGGACGCGCTGAGCTGCTCCGTCCCGCTGGGCCGGCTCGACCCGGAGCACGAGCGCCGGATCGTCGAGGCCCTGGCGCGCGGCGCGCGCACGATCGCCGAGCTGCTCCGCCGGTAGTCACGGCGTCGGCGAGGTGGCCGTGGACCGGCCAGCCGGGTGGCCCGAGGCCGTGCGATCACCTGATGCGGGCCGCGCCGACCTGGGACACCCTGGTCGGGTGGCGGACCCGCCGCCGCCGATCGTTTCGCACGCCGGAAGACCGGGTGTGCAGGCCGGCCGACCAGGAGATCGTCGGAGGAGGGCTCGTGAGCCGACCCCAGTCCACACCGCTCGGCGCGGGAGCGACCGCCCGGCGGGCCGCCCGCGACTCCCTCAGCGGCGCGGCGGCCCGCCGGGTGCCCCGGCCCGCCCCGCTGCGGCAGGCCGTGTACGAGGCCCTGCTGGACCTGATCGTGAACCGCACCCTCCAGCCGGGGCAGCACCTGGTCGAGATCGACCTGGCCGAGCACCTCGGGGTGAGCCGCCAGCCGGTCCGGGAGGCGCTGCAACGCCTCCAGACCGAGGGCTGGGTGGACCTCCGCCCCGCGCAGGGCGCGTTCGTGCACACGCCGACCGACGAGGAGGCGGACCAGTTGCTGAGCGTGCGCGGCGTGCTGGAGACCCACTCGGCGCAGCTCGCGGCCGAGCGCGCGACCGCCGAGGACGTCGCCGAGCTGGAGCGGCTCCAGCGGGAGGGCCTGCGGGCCCTGGCCGACGAGGACGTGGAGGGGGTGGTGGCGGCGAACGCGGCCCTGCACGCCTTCATCACCGGTCTGTCGGGCAACGCCGTGCTGGCCGACATGATCGCCACCGTGGACCGCCGCGTCCGGTGGTACCACGCGCCCCTCGCACTGGCCCGGGGGCACGACGCGTGGACCGAGCACGCCGAGCTGATCAAGGCCATCGCGGACCGGGACCCGGAGGCCGCCGCCCGGATCATGACCCGGCACACCGAGCACACCCGCCGGACCTACCACCGGCCCGCCCCGGGAGCTCACCCGACCGGGTGACGTCGGTACGCGGGCAGGTCAGGTGTCGGAGCCGTCCGGCTCGGCCGTCTCGGTGGGGGCCCGCGACGAGGTCATCAGGCTCGCGACGGTCGTGACCAGCAGCACGGCCAGGATGATCCCGAGCGAGAGCAGGATCGGGATCTCCGGTGCCCAGCCGACCCCGTGGTGGTGCAACGCCTCCAGGATGAGCTTGACGCCGATGAACGCGAGGATCACCGCGAGGCCCTTGCCCAGGTGCACCAGCCGGTCCAGCAGCCCACCGAGCAGGAAGAACAACTGCCGCAGGCCCATCAGCGCGAACGCGTTGGCGGTCAGCACCAGGTACGTCTCGCGGGTCAGCCCGAAGATCGCCGGGATGGAGTCGACCGCGAAGAGCAGGTCCGTGGTGCCGACCGCGACCATCACGATCAGCATCGGCGTCACCACCCGCCGGCCGTCCAGCACGGTGGTCAGCCGCGCGCCGTCGTATCCCGGCGCGGTCGGCACCACCCGCTTGACCGCGCGCAGCGCCGCGTTCTCCTTGAACTCGGGCTCGTCCGAGTCGTCCTGCCGCAGCAGCTTCCACGCCGTGAACACCAGGAACGCGCCGAACACGTAGAACAGCCAGTCGAACCGCGAGATCGCCTGCGCGCCGACCGCGATGAACGCCGCGCGCAGCACCAGGGCGATCACCACGCCGACGATCAGCACCTTTTGCCGGTACTGCCTCGGCACCGCGAACCTGCTCATGATCAGCAGGAAGACGAACAGGTTGTCGACGCTGAGCGAGTACTCGGTGATCCACCCGGCGAAGAACTGCCCGCCGTAGTCCGGGCCGGCCAGCAGCGTCACGCCGAACCCGAACAGCACGGCCAGCCCGACGTACACCGAGACCGACACCAGCGACTCGCGGAACGACGGGTCGCGCGGGTTGCGGGCCACCAGGTAGAAGTCGAGCGCGATCACCAGCGCGATCACGCCCAACGTCGTCAACCACACCCAGGTGGGTACCTGCATCACTGCCCCTCCGCCAGTCACCGACGCGCTGCCCGCAACCCCGCACGTGCGCCGCGTGCCGCACGGACCAGCGCTGTGTGCCAACGGGTTGCGCGCACGCGAGCGCTCCATCCGATGCGGAGCGATGCGTTCATGCAACCACAGGTGCCCGCCGGACCCCCGAGACCCGTGATTCCCGAATAGGCCGAAAGGTCCAACCCGTGGCCCGGTCGGCGTCTTCGGCCGGCGCGGGCGTCGCCGTGCCGATTCGGCGCGCGGCCACCGCCGGGTCGAGCCGGGCGCAGCACCCGTCGTGGCGCTCCCGCGCCGGATCGTCCTGGTCGGCCCACCGCACCTCGCGCACACCAGAACATGACGGTCCTTTGTGGACATACGGGCGCGGGCCCGGTCGGGACAGCGGGCCGGGCCGCGCGGCCGGTTCGCCGGTGTGATCACCGCCTCAGGCGCGGGGACCACGGGGTCGCGAGCGTCTCGGTCGAGACAGCCGGCACCCCCGGCACGGCGAGCCGTTCACTCCTTGTCCACAGTGGACACGGCCGAGCCGGGTCCGGTGTGGACGGATCGTCCCCGCCCGGCAGGTGTTGCCCGCACGCGACCACCGCCGGCTTGCACGTCGGGTCGTCGCGGGCCGCCGGGCAGGGGCCGCACGTGCGGAACCTGATCAGCGCCGCGCGCCTTGATCGAGACCGATCACCCGACCGGGTGCTCCGGCGGACGTCGCGAGCACGTGCTCCGGCAGTCCGGGGCCGTCGACGCGGGGGGTCGAGGTCCTGCGGGACCTCGACCCCCGTGGTCGTCGGCGGCCGGTGCCGCTGGAACAGCCGGTGCGCGACCTCGTCGACAACGCTGTCGAGCACGACCACGCGGGCGGTCGGCTCGAAGTCGCGTCCGGGGCTGTTCCGCCCGGTCCACCGGCTCGGCCGCACTCGGACGACCGGGGAACGCGGGCTCGGACCGTCCACTGTGCGCCACAGCCGCCACCCACGGCGGCACGGCGACCGCGGCACCGGGGGCGGACGGCGGGTTGGTGGTGCCGGTCAGGTTTGGCGGAGGAGGGTGAGGAACGCCCGGAATGGACGGTCCGCGAAAGCCAGTTCGGGGCCGGGACGCTTGCTGTCGCGAACAACGGCTGCCGTGCGGCCGACAGCCAGTTCCACGCAGTTGTTGCCCGCGCCTGAATGAGAACTTCTACGCCACGTCTTCTTCGTGTTCATGTTTCCTTCAGTGCGGTTGCCAGTTTCCTGATCAGCGCAGCCGACTCCTTGGGCGGCAGGGCGACCTGCGCTGCCATGTCCTCGAAGTGAAGCAGGTACTTCTCGACATCGGCGGGATTGTCCACCCACTTACCTCCGCCGGCGTACTCCAGGTACACGGAGGAGGGATCGCCGGCGTCGAACCGGAGGGCGGTGGCACCGCCACCCGACATGGTCCCGTAAGCGCCCGCGCCGAAGGGGATCACCTGGATGGTGATCTCGGGCTGCCGGGCCATCTCCAGCAGGTGCGACAACTGCGCGGACATGACCCCGGGTCCACCCACGACCCGGTGCAGCGCGGCTTCGTCGATCACCGCGTGCAGCCGGAGCCCCGGCAGCCGGCGCTGACGGCTCGCCAGGGCCGCCACCGCCTGGTCCACCGGCACTGACGGGTCCAGGAAACGCTGTCCCGCCAAGCGCACCGCGGAGGCGTACGCGGCGGTCTGGAGCAGTCCGGGGATCACGATCATCTCGATGGTGCGCACTTCCGTCGCGTCCGCCTCCTGCCGCGCGTACGTCCGCGCCTCGGGGGTGTACGCGGCGGCGTTGGCCAACCGGGTGCTGTCCTGCTTGGCGTCCTCCCACAGGGCTTCCGCTTCGCGCCGCTCGGCGTCGGTCGCGCCGTACAACCCGAGCAGTGCGCCCAACTCGGTCCAACTGGGACTGATGTAGCCGTTCTCCATCCGCGACAGCGTCGACTGGGTCTTGCGGGTCAGCGCGTGGTAGTCGACCTCGGTCTTGCCGGCGCGCTTGCGCAGCGCGTTGAGGAACTGCCCGAGCTTGCGCTTGCGTCGGGTTTGGACGGCTGCCATTCGGATCGCTCCTCGCTGAAAAGAACTGCGAACACCCTAGTCGGCGGGCACACCGATTTCAGTTCACCCGTTCGAGCTTTTTAAGGTGCATACGCACCCCATTAACATGAACCCCGCCGAGGGGGTTGCGCGGTCACGGGTCGGGCGGACCGCGACGCACGCCACGCGGCACCGCCCCGCCGGCCCCGCACCCCGCGAGCGCCACCCCCTCCCCGCCACCGTCGGCGGTCAGTACTTCTCGCAGGTCCGGCCGCGCAACAGCAAGGGATTTCACCGAACCCCCGAGGCCGGTCCGCGTCTCCCCGCACCGGACAGGATGGCCGTCGGCGTGCTCCCGCCGGATCGCGCCCCGGTTTCCGGCCCGTGAGCGGGGGCGGCCGGCGGGCGAACCCGGTGCGGACGACGCCGGTCGGCCGGCGTGGGCGGAGCGGGCCGGGGTGCGGGCGCGGCACGGCGGCGCGGCTGTCGACGGTGTCCGCTTCGAACCGTTGTCGCGCAAGCGGTCGCGGACGTCCGGGGTGGTGGTGGACCGGGCGGGGCCGACGTCGACGCGGGCGCGGCCCCGGTGCCGGGTGGACCGGCGCGCGACCTACTGCGGAATCCCGAACCGCACCCGGCTCCCGGGCGGTCCTCAGAGGTCGCGCGACATCCAGGTGGACGCCTCGGGCGTGAAACCGTGCCGCCCGTAGAACCGCCGCGCCGCGTCGTTGGGCGCTTCGGTCTCCAGGACCACCCGCCGCGCGCCGGCCGCCCGGCACGCCTCGGCCAGCTCCTCGATCACCCGCCCGCCGACGCCACCGCCCCGGTTGCGCACGAAGAACTCGTCCAGCAGCGCGTCACGACCGCCCGACTCCAGCGAGTAGCCCCACGTCAGCACCGCATAACCGGTGTCGAACAGCCACACCTGACCGAACCGGTCGTCGACCAGCAGCGGCCCCAGGGCGGCGGTCAGCACCGCCTCGTCGTAGTGGTGCCCGTCGACCTCGTAGAACTCGCGGAGCAGGGGCAGCAGCGCGGAGAGGTCCGGTGCGGAGGCTCGGCGGATCAGCACACCCCGCAGCGCACACCGCTGCGGCGCGGCGCGCAACTTTTCCGCTCGTGCTGGACCGCCCGGGTGACCGGCCGACCTCCCGGAACGTCACCGAAAGGCGCTGGTCGCGGTGACAACTCGGCCGACAGGGTGAAAATCGCGGCGAAAATGTCGCCCGGCGGGTCCATCATGACCCCCATGGCAGACGCAATCGTGGCCGAAGGACTGGTCAAGCGCTACGGGTCGGTCGTCGCCCTGGACGGGTTGGACCTGGTGGTGCCGGAGGGCACCGTGATGGGCCTGCTGGGCCCCAACGGCGCGGGGAAGACGACGACCGTCCGCGTGCTCACCACGCTGCTGGAGCACGACGCGGGGCGGGCGTCGGTCCTCGGCCTCGACGTCGTGTCCCAGGCCAAGGAGCTGCGCAGCCGGATCGGCCTGTCCGGCCAGTACGCGGCGGTGGACGAGAACCTCACCGGGTTCGAGAACCTGGACATGGTGGGCCGGCTCTACCACCTGGGCAAGAAGCGCAGCCGCGAGCGGGCGCGCGAACTGCTCGACCGGTTCGACCTGGTCGAGGCGGCCGACCGGCCGGTGAAGGGCTACTCCGGCGGCATGCGGCGGCGGCTCGACCTGGCCGGCGCGCTGGTGGCCAAACCGAGCGTGCTGTTCCTGGACGAGCCGACCACGGGCCTGGACCCGCGCAGCAGGCTGGGCATGTGGGACGTCATCGGCGAACTCGTGGCGGGCGGCACCACGCTGCTGCTGACCACGCAGTACCTGGAGGAGGCGGACCGGCTGGCCGACGAGATCGCGGTCATCGACCACGGCCGGGTGATCGCGCTGGGCACCGCCGACGAGCTCAAGGCCCAGGTCGGCGGCGAGCGGCTGGAGATGACCGTGGGCACGGCGCACGACGTGGACACCGCGCGGACGGCGCTGGCGTCCCTGGCCATCGGCGAGGTCGTGGTGGACGAGCGCGCGCACCGGCTGACCGTGCCGGTGTCGGGCGGCTCCGAGGTGCTGGTGGACGCCATCCGCAGGCTGGACGCCGAAGCGGTGAAGCTGCTCGACGTCGGCCTGCGCAGGCCGACGCTGGACGACGTCTTCCTCACGTTGACCGGGCACGCGGCCGAGGAGAAGGAGGAGCAGAACGCATGAGTGCTGTCACGCAGGCGCTGGCGGACGGTGCGGTCGTCGCCAAGCGCAACCTGATCAAGATCAAGCGGGTGCCGGACCTGCTGGTGTTCTCGACCTTGCAGCCGATCATGTTCGTGCTGCTGTTCGCCTACGTGTTCGGCGGGTCGATCGACATCCCCGGCATGGACTACCGCGAGTTCCTGATGGCGGGCATCTTCACCCAGACCGTGGTGTTCGGCGCGACCATCACCGGCAGCGGCCTCGCCGACGACATGCAGAAGGGCGTCATCGACCGGTTCCGGTCGCTGCCCATGGCGCGGTCGGCGGTGCTGATCGGGCGGACCACGTCGGACCTGCTCAACAACGTCATCGTCGTGCTCGTGATGTCGCTGACCGGCCTGGTGGTCGGGTGGCGGATCAACACGTCGTTCTTCGAGGCGCTGGCCGGGTTCGGGATTCTGCTGCTGTTCGCCTACGCGCTGTCGTGGGGCATGGCGATCGTCGGGCTCATGGTGCGCAGCCCGGAGGTGTTCAACACGGCGAGCTTCATCGTCATCTTCCCGCTGACGTTCATCGCGAACACCTTCGTGCAGGAGAGCAGGCTGCCCGGCGTGCTCAGGACGTTCGCCGAGTGGAACCCGGTCTCGGCGGTGACCGCGGCGGCCCGCGAGCTGTTCGGGAACACGAACCCCGCCTTCCCCCCGCCGGACGTGTGGCCGCTCCGGCACCCCGTGCCGACGACCCTGATCTGGGTGGTGGTGTTCCTCGCCGTCTTCGTCCCGCTGGCGACCCGCCAGTACCGGCGGGCGGTCAGCAGGTAGTGGTCCGGGAGAACCGGGCCGGCGTCGCCGGCCCGGTTCTCCCTTGCGCCCGGGGGAAATCCGATCGCACCGCCGGCAGAGCCGACTTACGCTCTGCGCCATGACCGCTACCACGATCCCCGGCGCACACGTCGACATCCGCCTCTGGGCGGACCCGGCCGAGGTCGAGGAGCAGGCCCTCCGGCAGTTGCACAACATCTCCTCCCTGCCGTGGGCGGTGAAGCACGTCGCCGTGATGCCGGACGTGCACTACGGCCTCGGCGCGACGGTCGGTTCGGTCATCGCGCTCAAGGACGCGGTCTCGCCGGCGGCGGTCGGCGTGGACATCGGCTGCGGCATGACGGCGGTGCGGACGTCGCTGTCGGCCGACGACCTGCCGGCCACGCTCGGGCCGCTGCGCTCCGCGCTGGAGGCGGCCGTGCCGGTCGGGTTCGCGATGCACCGGGAGGCGGTGGTCGACCGGGACGACTTCTGGGACGCCTTCGACCGCCTCACGCCGGCCGTGGACCTCGACCGGGCGGTGCGCCAGGTGGGCACGCTGGGCGGCGGCAACCACTTCCTGGAGATCTGCCTGGACACCGACGACCGGGTGTGGGCGATGCTGCACTCCGGGTCGCGCGGCGTCGGCAACGTGCTGGCGCAGCACCACATCGCGGTCGCGCGGACGTTGGCGCACAACGAGGTGCTGCCCGACCCGGACCTGGCGGTGTTCCTCGCGGGCACGCCGGAGATGGCCGCCTACCGGCACGACCTGTACTGGGCGCAGGAGTACGCGCGGCGCAACCGGGCCACCATGCTCGGGCTGGTGTGCGACGTGCTGCGGCGCTCGTTCCCGGCGGTGTCGTTCGAGGAGCCGATCAGCGCGCACCACAACTACGTGTCGGAGGAGCACCACTTCGGCGAGGACGTCCTGGTGACCCGCAAGGGCGCGATCCGGGCCCGCAAGGGCGAGTTGGGGATCATCCCCGGCTCCATGGGCACCGGCTCGTACATCGTGCGGGGCCTGGGCAACCCGGACTCGTTCGAGTCCGCGTCGCACGGCGCGGGGCGGAAGATGTCGCGGACCAAGGCGCGCAAGACGTTCACGGCGGCGGACCTGGCGGCGCAGACGGCCGGGGTCGAGTGCCGCAAGGACGTGGGCGTGGTGGACGAGATCCCGGGCGCGTACAAGGACCTCGACACCGTCATCGCGCGGCAGAGCGACCTGGTGGAGGTCGTGACGCGGCTCAAGCAGGTGGTGTGCGTCAAGGGGTAGCCCTCGGCGCGGATTCCCGTTCCGCGCGGGAACCCGGAACGGACGCAGGCGCGCGGAAGGTTTGTCGCGACCTCGCGACGGCAACCCGGTGGACAGCCGAGCCAAGGAGGCACAGATGTCCACCGGCACCATCATCGGCGTCATCGTCGTCGTGCTGGTAATCGTGGCGGCGGCCGTGCTGTTGCGATTCCTCTTGCAGCGCAAGAGGCTGCGGTCGAAGTTCGGGCCCGAGTACGAGCGGACCCTGGCGCAGAGCGACAACCGGATGGCCGCGGAGCGCGAGCTAGTGGAACGCGAGCGCGAGCACTCCCGCCTCGAACTGCGCCCGCTGGCACCCGGGACGCGGGACACCTACGCCCGCAACTGGACGCGCATCCAGGAGCAGTTCGTGGACGCTCCGGAAGGCGCGGTCGCCCAGGCGGACCGACTGGTGACCGACCTCATGGCCGAACGCGGCTACCCCACCGAGGGGTACGAGCGCCAGGCGTCGCTGCTGTCCGTGGAGCACGCGCGCACGCTGGACCACTACCGCGAGGCGCACGCCATCTCCGAGCGCCACGACCGCGGCGAGGCTTCCACCGAAGACCTGCGCACCGCGATGGTGCACTACCGCACCCTGTTCGAAGACCTGTTGACCAATGGCGCGGAGCGTGACGGCGAGCGCCGTGACCGCGCGGAAGGAGCGCGTTGATGACCGAACGCCTGACCACCGACGACTTCGTCCCGCCGGAGAAGCGGGACAACCACCCGGACAACACCTACCCGGACCCCAACTACACGGACCCCGCGCACGCGGACGCCGCCCACGGTGACCCCGCGCACGCGACCGACGTGCCCCACGACGCCGCCCGCGCCGAGGACACCGACGTCGTCGCGTCGGACCACGACGTGGCGCACGACGGGTCGGCGGACTTCGGCAGAGGAACCGCCGACAAGACCGGGTTCGACCGCGACCCCGAGGTCGAGGTCGTGCCGGTCGGCGGGACGGACCAGGCTGCGGACCAGTCCGGGCAGGTCCCGGGCAGCGGGTCCGGGCGGGAGGACGACGAGCCGCTGTTCGGCGACGCCGAGGCCGACGACCTCCAGACCCGGTGGCGCGGACTCCAGGCGGACTTCGTCGACGACCCCCAGGACGCCGTGCACCGCGCGGACGAGCTGGTGGCGCAGGTGATCGGGAGCCTGGCGAACACGTTCGCCGAGCACCGCCGTTCGCTGGAGGAGCAGTGGAAGCAGGAAGGCCACGCGGACACCGAGGAACTGCGGGTCGCGCTGCGGCGCTACCGCACGTTCTTCGACCGGTTGCTCTCCGTCTGACCGAGGGCGCACCGGGTCGGGTACCGACCCGCCTGAGCACTCCCCGTTGTGCGTCCGGCGACCCGGGCGCACAACGGGTGTTTCCCCGCCGCTCAGCCCGGCAGTTCCCGGATCTCCATCTCCAGCACGTCGATCTCGTCGCTGATGGCCTCGTCCAGCATCCCGTCGAGCAGCGCGGAGCAGTCTTCGACCCCCACCCCGAACCTCGGCACCTGCTCCCACCACACCGCCGGGTTGTTCCAGAAGGACCCGGAACCCTGGTCGACGCCCTCCAGGCACCGCAGCCTCCGGTCGTCCTCCGGCAACCGCCGCACGTACTCGATGAAGCGCGCCAGCGCGCCGGGAGCGCACACCGGCACCGCGCCGTAGCCGCGCAGGCAGTCTTCCAGTTCCGCCAGGAACTCCTCTTTGAACGTCATGACCCACCCCCCGCTTCCCCCGCGCCGTTGCGGGTGAGGAGCACTCACTTCCCTGGCACCAACGGTACCGCCGCGAGGGCGTGCGAAGACGCCTGCCAATGGGCGGTATCAGGGCACGACTCGCTAACGTTCGGCGGCGCACGGGCGCACCGCGCGACCGGACCGGGGCCGTGGCCGGCGGCACCCGCCTGGACGCGGACCGCCGGGGGCGGCGCGACATCCGTCCGAAGTGGACGGACACGCGCCGTGGGCCGGCAGTCGCGCGGGACCGGTGGGCTAGACGTCCGCCCGGAGGCGTGCGACGAAGCTGAACCGGTCGCCCCGGAACAGCGACCGCACCCGCTCGATCGGCACGCCGTCGTCGTCGTACGACACCCGGTGCAGCAGCAGCATCGGCAGCGCCGGGTTGGTGCCGATCAGCAGCGCCTCGCGCGGGGTGGCCAGCACGGTCTCCACCCGTTCCTCCGCCTCGGCGAAGGTCACGCCCAGCCGGTCGGTCAGGCAGGCGTACAGCGAGGTGGTCGGGTCGAGCACCTCCAGCAGGGTCGGGAACCGCGCCGAGGGCAGGTAGGTCGACTCCAGGCCGATCCGCTCGTTGTCGGCGAGGAGGACCCGCTCCAGGTGGATCACCGTGTCGCCGCGCGATACCCGCAGGTCGCGCGACAGCACGTCGTCGGCGGGCTGGTGCTCGACGGTGATCACGCTGCGCGCCGGGGCCACGCCCTGCCGCCGCATCCCCTCGGAGTAGGACACCAGGGACAGCGGCTGGACCAGCTTGGGCGGCGCGACGTAGGTGCCGCTGCCCTGCCGGCGCTGGAGCTTGCCCTCCAGCACCAGCTCGCCCACCGCCTGGCGCAGGGTCACCCGGGACACCGAGAACCGCTCGGCGAGTTCGCGCTCCGAGGGCAGCGCGGTCCCCTCCCCCAGCGATTCGACGAGCCAGAGCAGTTCGGTCTTCACCGCGTAGTAGCGCGGTATCCGACCGTGTTCGGGGATACCGGCGCGGACCGGTCCGTCCGCGCGGTACTGGGGCACGAAATGCGAGGCGGGCACCGGCCGAGCCTACGACCTCGAACCCGCCGGTCAGACCGCTATCGGAGTGGGTCGCACGTCACGGGACGATCGTGGGCGGCTCGGGAATGCGGTAGCCCGACTGGCCCACGTTCGCTTCCAGTGACCTGCGCCACTCGCCGGAGTCGATCATCTTCTGGACGGCGGCGGTCACCTTCGCCTTCCCGGCGGCGTCGTCGCGCCGGATCCCGATCCCGTACTCCTCCTTGCTGAAGGGCTTCCCGACCACCCGCAGCAGCTCCGGGTTCTGGGCCGCGTACCCGGCGAGGATCACGTCGTCGGTCGTCATGGCGTCCACCTGCTCGGCCAGCAGGGCGGTGACGCAGTCGCTGAAGTTCGGGTAATTCACCAGTTCCACGGCTTGGGCGAACTGGTCCTTCACGTACTGCGCCGAGGTGGTGTTCTCCACCGAGCACAGCTTGATCCCCGCGGTGAGCGACTCCGGTCCGGCGATGCGCGTGTCGGACAGCCGGACCAGCAGGTCCTGGCCCGCCACGAAGTACGGCCCGACGAAGTCGATCACCTCCTTGCGCTTGTCGGTGATCGAGTAGGTGGAGACCACCAGGTCGGCCTTGCCCTCGGTGAGCAACTGCTCGCGCTGGGACGGGGTCGCCTCGACGAACGTCACACCGTCCGCGCCGAGCTCGTTCGCCACGTAGCGCGCCACGTCCACGTCGAAGCCCTTGTACACGCCGTCCAGCCGGCGCACCCCCAGCCCCGGCTGGTCGTAGCCCACGGCGATCACCAGCTTGTCCGCGCCGGCCCGCCCCTCGACGGAGGTTTCGTCACCGGAGGAGCACGAGGCGAGGACCAGCGCGGCGGCGCACGCCAGGACGAGGGCGCGCAACGATGCCAATGCCATTCTTCCCCTTTTCGGGTCCTCTAGAGATGCCGGAAACGTAAGCGGCGCACAGGTTTGCGTCCAGAGCCAACGGCAGAATAGGGTCATCGGAATCGATAAAGAATGACGGTTGCGCAACGACCGGGGGCGCGCGGCTAACGCAGTGCGCCTAGCGGGGTGCGCCCGGTGACCGCAGCCGGCGCGGGCCGCTGTCGTGCTTGGAGGGCGGCGGACCCAGCGTCACCCGGGCGTTGCTGACGTACGCGCCGGCGGCGCTCGCCAGCACCGGCTCCAGCGCCAGGTCGCGCACCTCCGGCAGGTCTTCGGCGAGCGCGGCGAGCCGCAGCACCAGGTTCTCCAGGGCGGGCAGGTCGGCGGACACGCCGCCCCGGTAGCCCGCCAGCAGCGGCGCGGCCTTCGGGGCGCGCACCAACGCCTTCGCGTCGGTCTCGGTGAGCGGGACCGCGCGGTAGGCCCGGTCGCCGAGCAGGTCGCTGACCACGCCCGACAGGCCGAACGACACCAGCGTGCCGAACGACGGGTCGTCCTGGAGGCCCACCACGCACGAGATCCCCTTGGGTGCCATGCGCTGCACGTACACGTCGGGCTGCTCGGACACCTCGGCCAGCATCTCGTAGGCCGCGCGCACGGCGTCCTCGCCGACCAGGTCCAGCCGCACGCCCACCAGGTCCGTGCGGTGCCGCAGCCGCTCGTCGGTCGCCTTCACCGCCACCGGGTAGCCCAGCTCGTCGGCGGCGGCCACCGCGTCCGCCGCCGAGGAGACCACCCGGAACGGCACGACTTCCACGCCGTAGCAGGCCAACAGCCGCACCGCCGTGTCGTCGTCCAGCCGCCGCTCCCCGCTGTCGTCCAGTCGCAGCGAGTCGACCAGCTCGTGGGCGGCGGCCGCGTCGATCCCGTCCGGTCGGGTGAAGCGGCCCTGCGGCGCGGACCGCCAGCGCGCGTAGCGGGTGGCCCGCGCCAGCGCGAGCACGGCCCGTTCCGGGCTCGGGTAGGACGGCACCGAACCACGTCCCGGCGCGCCGTCCGGTCCGGCCACGGCCAGCTCGTCGGGCACGCCCTCGACCGCGAGGAAGGTCGACACGATCGGCTTGGTGCCCGCCACGTCCCGCAGCGCCCGCGCGAACGCCGTGCCCGGCACCGCCAGCGGCGGCACGAACACCACCACCAGCGCGTCGGTGTCCGGGCTGCGCAACGCGTCCTGCACCGCCTTCGCGAACACCTCCGGCCCGGCCTGCGGGCCCACGTCCACCGGATCGCCCGCCAGCTCCAGCCCCTGCGCCAGCGCGGTGTCCGCCGCCAGCAGCCCGATCGCCGTCGAGTTGCCCACCACCGCCACCCGGGGCCCGGCCGGGAGCGGCTGGTGCACGAGCAGCAGGGCGGTGTCGAACAACTGGGCCAGCGACTCCACCCGGATCACGCCCGCCTGCTCGAACAGCGCCTGCACGCTCGACTCGTCCACCGACACCGACGTCGCCGCCAGCGCCGGGGTCACCGCGTGCCGCCCGGACTTCACCGCCACGATCGGCTTGGTGCGCCCCAGCCTCCGCGCCAGCCGGGCGAACTTGCGCGGGTTGCCGAACGACTCCAGGTACAGCAGCACCACGTCGGTCGCCGGGTCGGTCTCCCAGTACTGCAACAGGTCGTTGCCCGACACGTCCGCCCGGTTGCCCGCCGACACGAACGTCGACAGGCCCAGCCCCCGCGACGCCGCGGCGGCCAGGATCGCCGTGCCCAGCGCACCGGACTGGCAGAAGAACCCCGTCCGGCCCCGCATCGGCAGCTTCGGCGCGAGCGTGGCGTTCAACCGCACCGCCGGGTCGGTGTTCAGCACGCCCAGCGCGTTCGGCCCGACCACCCGCATGCCGTGCGCCCGCGCCTCGGCGGCCAGCCGGCGCTCCGCCAGCGACCCGTCCGGCCCGGTCTCGCCGAACCCGGACGTCACCACGACGAGGGCCTTGACCCCCTTGGCCAGGCAGGCGTCCATCACCTCGTCCACGCTCGCGGCGGGCACCGCGACCACCGCGAGGTCCACGTCGTCCGGGATCTCCAGGACCGACGGGTAGGCCCGCACCCCGCGCACCGACCGGTGCTCGGCGTTCACCGGGTACACCGGGCCGTGGAAATCGCCTTCGAGCAGGTGCGTCAGCACCGCGTGGCCGATCTTGGTGCGGTCGGTCGACGCCCCGATGACCGCCACGGACCGCGGGTTGAGCAGGTTGTGCACGCTGCGCGCCTCGGCCGCCTGCTCGCGGGCGCGCGCCACGGCCACCGACTCCTCGGTGGGGTCGATGTCGAACTCCAGGTGCAGCACGCCTTCCTCGAACGCCCGGCTCACGCTGTAGCCCGCGTCCCGGAACACCCGCACCATCTGGCCGTTCTCCGCGAGCACCTCGGCGGTGAACCGGCTCAGCCCGCGCTCGCGGGCCGCCGCCGCCAGGTGCTCCAGCAGGATCGAGCCCAGGCCGCGCCCCTGGTGCCCGTCCTGCACCACGAACGCCACCTCGGCGCTGCCGCCGTCGCCCAGCCGGTCGTAGCGACCCACCGCGACGATGTCGTCACCGAGCAGCGCGGTGAACGCCACTCGGTCGGCGTGGTCGACCGTGCTGAACCGCACCACGTCGCGCTGCGGCATCCGGGGGTAGGGGCCGAAGTAGCGGAAGTACCGGGTCCGCTCGGAGAGCCGGCCGTGGAACGCCAGCAGCTTCTCGGCGTCGTCCGGCGTGATCGGCCGCAGGTGGACCGTGCCGCCGTCGCTGAGCACGACGTCGGCTTCCCAGTGCCGGGGGTAGTCGAAGGGGTCCACCGCTAGTCCCTCGGGTCGTCGGGGTCCAGGCCGTGCAACGGGAACACCGCGCGACGGGTGTCGCGCACGGCGGCGTCCAGCGGGGTCTGCGCGTCCCCGCCCCACCGCTCGAAGGCAACGTCGGCGTCGTCGGACATGGTGGCCGGCAGCGGCCAGTCCGGCGCGCGACCGGCCGCGTGCGCCACCCAGTCCGGGGGCAGCCGGGTGGCCGGGTCGAGGTCCCGGTCCAGCACGGTGGCCAGCAGGTGCGTCCACGACCTCGGTACCACGCGCAGCAGCTCGTAACCGCCGCCGCCGAGGGCCAGCCACCGCCCGCCCGCCACCTCCTCCGCGAGCGCGCGCAGCGTGCGGTAGATCTCGCGGTGGCCGTCGACGGTCAGCGCCAGGTCGGCCAGCGGGTCCTCCCGGTGGGTGTCCACACCGCACTGGGTGACCAGGACCTGGGGCCGGAACGCGCGCAGCAGCGACGGGACGACGGCGTCGAACGCG
Organism: Actinosynnema sp. NPDC023587; assembly: GCF_040640215.1. Lineage (NCBI taxonomy): Bacteria > Bacillati > Actinomycetota > Actinomycetes > Pseudonocardiales > Pseudonocardiaceae > Actinosynnema > Actinosynnema sp. NPDC023587. The sequence continues at coordinate 57,267 of NZ_JBFABG010000003.1, forward strand.
CGCAGCCAGCCCGCGTCGCGGGTGCCCGGCGGCAGCGCGACGTTGACCGCCGTGCCCTCCGCGCCGCGCCCGCCCAGTTCGGACGGACGCCCGGTGCCCGGCCACAGGCTCAGCGGGTGCTGGTGCAGGGAGACGGTGAGCACGCGCGGGTCGTCGTAGAACGCGTCCTGCACGCCGTCGCCGTGGTGCACGTCGGAGTCGATGTAGGCGATCCGGTCGAAACCGTTGTCCAGCAGCCAGGAGATCGCGACGGAGCAGTCGTTGTAGACGCAGAACCCGGCCGCGTGGTCGCGCATGGCGTGGTGCAGCCCGCCGGCGATGTTCACCGCCCGCTTCACCTCGCCCGAGGCGATCTTGTGCGCGGCGGCCAGCGAGCCCCCGACGACCAGCGCCGCCGCCTCGTGCATCCGGGCGAAGACGGGGTTGTCGGCCGTGCCCAGCCCGTGACCGACGTCCCAGCCCGCCATCGGCGCGGCCTGGACGGCGGACAGGTAGGAGGGCTCGTGGACGCGCTCGATCTCGACGTCGGTGGCGGGCGCGGGGCTGACCAGCTCGATCCCGTCCAGCACGCCCAGCCCGGTCGCCAACCGGACGGTGAGGTCCAGCCGGGCCGGGTTCAGCGGGTGGTCCTCGCCCAGGTCGTAGGAGAGGAAGGACTCGTCCCAGACGACAGCGGCCCGGTCACCCACGTCGGCACCCATGCCCGGCAACCTAACCCACCCCCCGCCCGCGGTGTGATCACGCGCTCGGCGTCACACCGCCCTGACCAGCTCCCCCGGCCCCCGCCCCCGCCACCGCCCCCTGCCCCGACGCGGTCCGGCTTGGCGGCACGTCACCCGTCGACGTACTCGTCGCGCAGGTCGTCGACGCCCCGTCGAGCGGGTCCGGCGAGGCCCTCCCGACCGCCTGACCTGCGATGTGATCACAGCTTGGTGGACACGCGGACAAGTCCCTCCCGCCAGGACTTAGAGTCTGCCGGGACGAGACGGGCCAGGATTGCGGCCATCGAGGATGGAACCCCGCTCGTCGGAACGGGGTCAGACAGACATGCACCTGCGACGAGCCTCCTCCCTGCCGGCCGTGCTGGCCTTGGTCCTGACACTCGGCCTCGCCGGGTGCGCGACCACGGTCACCGGCTCCGCGAAGCCGGTCGCCGGCGGTGCCACCAACAGCGAGAAGACGACCTCGGGCAAGCCCACCTCGACCAGGACGTCGACCAGCGGCAAGAAGGAGACCTCCGCCACCGGTGCGCCCTCCGGCACCAAGCCGGCCGGCAAGGTCAAGATCGGCACCAAGAAGAAGACCGAGGGCTACGAGGACTGCGACATCCTCACCCCGGAGGACGTGGCCGGGGCCATCGGCGCGAAGAAGGCCGGCGAGAAGGGCTGCGTGCAGAGCACCGAGGAGCCGTTCGCGGTGGTGCTGTTCATGGTGACCTTCGCCGAGTACGAGGGCGAGGCCAAGGAGATCGAGATCGGCGGCAACACGGCCTACGAGGTGAAGGAGGGCGGCGGCGACTGCTCGGTGCTCGTCATGCTGACCGACGACCCGAAGGAGATCACGCCGGCGTTCCTGGCCAGCGTGACGCCGATCGACTCGTTCGACCCGTGCCAGGTCGCGCTCACACTCGCCACGAAGGCGTTCGAGAAGATCCCCAACGCGTGATCTTTCCGCGAAATGGGGGACGTCGGATTTTCCGCGTCCCCCATTCGCCGGAGAACCAGACCTGTACTTCTGGGTTACTTCGCTCGTCCTAGGGGTGGGGTCCGGTGGCCACTTCGCGCTCCGGGTCGACGCACCAGTGCGACCACGACCCCGCGTACAGGCCGGCGGGCTGCCGGGCGCTCGTGAGACCGGCCACCTCCAGGGCCAGGACCACCGACGACGCGGTCACGCCCGACCCGCAGTAGGCACCCACGGCCGCGTCCGGCCGCACGCCGATCGCCCGGAACCGCTCGGCCAGCGCGTCCGCGCCCAACCAGCGCCCGGACGCGTCCACGTGCTCGGCGGACGGCGCGCTCAGCGCGCCCGGGACGTGCCCGGCGCGGGGGTCGACCGGCTCGGTCTCACCCCGGTAGCGCTGCGCCGCGCGGGCGTCCAGCAACACCCCGTCCCGGGCCAGCGCGGCGGCGTCCCCGGCGTCCAGCACGGGCATCGCGCCGGGCCGTACCACCACGTCACCGGGCTCGGGCCGGGTCTGCTCGGCGGTGACCGGACGCCCGTCCGCCACCCACGCGGCGAAGCCGCCGTCGAGGACCGCGACCTCCTCGTGCCCGGCCCACCGCAGCAGCCACCACAACCGGGCCGCGACGGACCCGTCACCCCCGTCGTACGCCACGACCGGGTGACCTTCGCGGACACCCGCGGACCGCAGGGCGCGCTGGAGGTCGCCCGGTCCGGGCAGCGGGTGCCGACCACCGGCACCCGGGGCCGCGGAAAGATCCGCGTCCAAGTCGAGGTGGAAGGCACCCGGAACGTGCCCGACCTCGTAGTCTTGGCGTCCTGGGGGTCCGCCCAGTCGCCAGCGGACGTCCACCACGACCGGGGGAGAGGCGCTCGCGAGCGCGGCAACCAGGTCTTCGGTGCTGATCAATGGATGCACGGCACCATCCTGCACCCGTCAGCGGGCGACTAGCATTGGCACCATACGAAGGGGAGCGGGTGTGAACGACCTCATCGACACCACGGAGATGTACCTCCGCACTATCTACGAGCTCGAAGAAGAGGGCGTCGTGCCGTTGCGCGCCCGCATCGCCGAGCGACTCGGCCAGAGCGGTCCCACGGTGAGCCAGACCGTGGGCCGGATGGAACGCGACGGCCTGGTGGTCGTCGCCGACGACCGCCACCTGGAACTCACCGAGGAGGGCCGCGACCTGGCGATCGCGGTCATGCGCAAGCACCGGCTCGCCGAACGACTGCTGGTCGACATCATCGGCCTGGAGTGGGAGCAGGTGCACAGCGAGGCGTGCCGCTGGGAGCACGTCATGAGCGAGGCCGTCGAGCGCAAGCTCGTCAAGCTGCTCGGGAACCCCACCACCTCCCCCTACGGCAACCCCATCCCCGGCCTGGACAAGCTGGGCGACGGGGAGCCCGCGCCGCCCGCCGAGTCCGACCTGGTCCGGGTGGACGAGGTGGCCCGGCGGGGTGGCGGTCGGGTGGAGGTGCGGCGGATCGCCGAGCACGTCCAGCTCGACCCCGAGCTGATGGCCGAGCTCAAGGCGGCCGGCGTGGTGCCGGGCGGCACCGTCGAGGTCGACTCGCTGGGCGGGGCCAAGGTCGTGCAGGTGCGCGGCAACGGCACCACCGCCGAGCTCGACCCGTCCGTCGCCCACGCCGTGCTGGTGCAGGCGAGGTGATCCAAGGGCAGCGCGCCGCCGCCGCGTTCGGTGAGGCGCGCGGGACACCGCCCCAGGGCGTGTGGTCCGCGCCCGGTCGAGTGAACTTGATCGGGGAGCACACCGACTACAACGACGGTTTCGTGCTGCCCTTCGCACTACCCCACCGCACGGCGGTGGCCGCGTCGTCACGCGACGACGGCAAGCTGGTCGTGTCGACGCTGGGCGACGACGGCGTGCTCCGCGACGCCGCGCCCGTCCCCGTCGCCGACCTCGAACCCGGCCTGGTCACCGGCTGGGCCGCCTACCCCGCCGGGGTGGCGTGGGTGCTGCGCGACCGGGGTGTGGCGCGGGGCGCGGACCTGGTGATCGCGGGCGACGTGCCGGCGGGTGCCGGGCTGTCCTCGTCGCACGCGCTGGAGTGCGCGGTGGCCCTGGCCCTGCTGGGCCTCGCGGGCGTCCCCGAGGACCGGCCGGAGATCGCCCGCTGGGTGCAGCGGGCGGAGAACGACTTCGTGGGCGCGCCGACCGGTCTGCTCGACCAGACCGCGTCGCTGCTGTGCACCGAGGCGCACGCGCTGTTCCTGGACGTGCGCTCGGGCGAGTCCGAACAGATCCCGTTCGACGCCGCCGCGCGGGGCCTGGAGGTCCTGGTGATCGACACCAGGGCGCACCACTCGAACACCGACGGCGGCTACGCGTCCCGCCGGACGGGCTGCGAGCGCGCTGCGGCGCTGCTGGACGTGCCCGCGCTGCGGGACGTCGACATCGAAGACCTGGACGACGCGCTCGCCCGGCTGCCCGAGGAGCTGCGACCGCTGGTGCGGCACGTGGTGACGGAGAACGAGCGGGTGCTGCGCGCGGTCGCGGCGCTGCGCGCCGGCGCGCCGGCCGACCTCGGTCCGCTGCTGGAGGCGTCGCACGCGAGCCTGCGCGACGACTACCGGGTGTCGGTGCCGGAACTGGACGTGGCGGTCGGTTCGGCGATGGCCGAGGGCGCGCTCGGCGCGCGGATGGTCGGCGGCGGGTTCGGCGGGTCGGTGATCGCGCTGGTGCCCGTCGAGCGGCACGACGCCGTGGTGCGGCGGGTGCTCGCCGCCTACGCGGAGCGCGGTTGGGCGACACCGAGAACCTTCCCGGCGGTGCCCTCGGCGGGCGCGGGCCGGGAGCATTGACGGCTCTACAGGAAGCGGGGAAGACGTGAAGTTGCTCGTCACGGGCGGCGCGGGGTACGTCGGCAGCGTGTGCGCGGCTCGGCTGGTCGAGTCAGGACACGACGTGGTCGTGCTCGACGACCTGTCCACCGGGCACGCGGACGCGGTCCCCGAGGGCGCGCGGTTGGTCGCGGAGAACATCGACGACGTGATCGGCCAGGTGCTCGCCGAGGGGTTCGACGGCGTGCTGCACTTCGCGGCCAGGTCGTTGGTCGGCGAGTCCCAGCAGAATCCCGCGAAGTACTGGCAGGGCAACGTGGTCACGTCGCTGCGGCTGCTGGACGCGATGCGCGAGCACGGCACGCCGCGCCTGGTGTTCTCGTCGACCGCCGCGACCTACGGCGAGCCGGACCAGGTCCCGATCGTGGAGACCGCGCCGACCCGGCCGACGAACACCTACGGCGCGACGAAGCTCGCCATCGACCACGCCATCACCGGCTACGCGACCGCCCACGGGCTCGCGGCGGTGTCGCTGCGGTACTTCAACGTGGCCGGCGCGTACGGGCGGTACGGCGAGCGGCACGCCGCCGAGACCCACCTGATCCCCCTCGTGCTCCAGGTGGCGTCCGGGAAGCGGGAGAAGGTCGCCCTGTACGGCGACGACTACCCGACCGACGACGGCACCTGCGTGCGCGACTACATCCACGTGGTCGACCTCGCGGACGCGCACCTCAAGGCGCTGGCGAACGCGACCGGCGGCGAGCACCGGATCTACAACCTGGGCAACGGTCTCGGCTTCTCGGTGAAGCAGGTGGTCGAGGCGTGCCGCGAGGTGACCGGCCACCCGATCCCGGCCGAGGTGTCGCCGCGCCGCTCGGGCGACCCGGCGGTGCTCGTGGCGTCGGCGGAGCGGGCCCGGACCGAGCTCGGCTGGAAGCCGGAGCGGGTCGACCTGACCGGCATCGTGCGCGACGCGTGGGAGTTCACCCAGTCCCGGTCTCAGGAGGTCTGATGAGCGGCACGATCCAGGCAAGCGACTTCGCGGACGTCCCCTCGTTCTCGGCGCTCCCCCGACTCGGGTCGCTGGCGCTGTCCCCGGACGGCAAGCGCCTGGTCACGGTGGTCGCGGAGCTCTCGCCCGACGGCAAGAAGTGGCAGGGCGCGCTGTGGGAGGTCGACCCGGCGGGCGAGCGCCCGGCGCGGCGGTTGACCCGGAGCGCGAAGAGCGAGTCGAACCCGGTGTTCACGCCGGACGGCGCGCTGCTGTTCCTGTCCGCGCGGCCGGACCCGCAGGCGAAGCCGGCGGAGGGCAAGGCGAAGGACAAGACCGCCCTGTGGCTGCTGCCGGAGGTCGGCGAGGCGCGCGAGCTGCTGCGCCCGGCGGGCGGCGTGGAGCGGGTCGACGTGGCCGCCGACGCCGGCACGCTGCTGCTGACCGCCGGCGCGCACCCCACCGCCGATTTCGGCGAGTCCGACGAGGCGCACCGCAAGGCCCGCGAGGACGCGGGTGTGACCGCGATCCTGTACGAGTCGTACCCGGTGCGGTACTGGGACGCCGACCTCGGTCCCACCTACCCGCGCCTGCTCGTCGCGCAGCCGCCGACCGGCGACCGGCTCACCGCCGACGATCTGACCGACCTCACGCCGGCCGCCGACGTGCGGCTCGACGACGTCGCGGCGATCAGCCCGGACGGCCGCTGGGTCGTGCACACCGAGCGGGTCGACGTGAGCGCCTCCTACGGTCCGCGCGTGCGGCTGCGGTTGAGCCCGTCGGACGGCACGCCGGGTCGCGTGCTGGCCGACCAGCCCGACCACTCGTTCATGCAGGCCACCTTCCTGCCCGACGGCTCGGGCGTGATCGCGGTGCGCGTGCTCGACTCGACGCCGGACCGGCCGTGGCGCAGCGCCCTGGTCCGGATCGACCTGGACGGCACGGTCACCGAGCTCGCGCCGGACTTCGCCGAGGAACCCGGGCACCCGGTGGTCGGCCCGGACGGCGCGGCGGTGTACTTCACCAGCTCGCTGCGCGGCCACCACCCGATCTGGCGGCTGGACCTCGCGACCGGCGACCTGATCCGGCTCACCGCTTCCGGGTCGTACGCGGACGTGCAGGTCGGCGCGGAGCACGTGTACGCGCTGCGCAACAGCCTCGTCCAACCCGCCCAACCGGTCCGCCTGGACTTGGCCGCCCCGGAGCAGGAGGCGGTCGTCCTGCCCGCGCCGGGCCGCGTCGAGTCCCTGCCGGGGACGCTGACCGAGATCGAGACGGTCGTCGAGGACGGCCGCACGGTCCGCGCGTGGCTGGTCCTGCCCACCGACTGCTCCCCCGACCAGCCCGCGCCGCTGCTGCTGTGGGTGCACGGCGGCCCGGTGATGAGCTGGAGCGGCTGGAGCTGGCGGTGGAACCCGTGGCTGATGGCGGCCAAGGGCTACGCGGTCCTGCTCCCCGACCCGGCGCTGTCGACCGGCTACGGCCCAGAGTTCATCGCCGCCGGCTGGGGAAGCTGGGGCGCGAAGCCGTACACCGACCTGATGGCGATCACCGACGTGGCCGCCCACCGGGACGACATCGACGACAGCCGCACGGCAGCGCTGGGCGGGTCGTTCGGCGGGTACATGGCGAACTGGATCGCGACCCGGACCGACCGCTTCCGGGCGATCGTGACGCACGCGTCGCTGTGGCACCTGGACGCGTTCACCGGCACCACGGACGACTCGTACTACTGGATTCGCGAGATGGGCGACCCCCTGCGCCAGCAGGAGCGGGTACGGGCGAACTCGCCGCACCTGCGGGTAGCGGACATCAAGACCCCGATGCTGGTGATCCACGGCGACAAGGACTACCGGGTCCCGATCGGCGAGGGGCAGCGCCTGTACTTCGACTTGGTGCGCCACGGCGTGCAGGCGAAGTTCCTGTACTACCCGACCGAGAACCACTGGATCGTGACCCCCGGCAACGCCGAGGTCTGGTACGAGACCATCTACTCCTTCCTGGCCGAACACGTCCTGGGCGAGCCCTGGCGTCGACCGGAACTCCTGTAACACCCCGGCCTGGGTGTCGGCCCCGCCCCACGGCAGGGCCGACACCCTCGGTCGACCCCGTCAGTCGACGCTCTCAGCCGACACTCTCGACGGACACTCTCGGCGAACGCCGTGTTCGCCGTGCCTGCCGTGTTTGCTGTATTCGCAAACGATTGCGGGCACGCACTGCTCTTTGCGCACCTTCGCTCGCTTCGACATTGCGCCGCGAACGACAGGCGGCGCGAGCGATCCTGACGGCCGGGTGTCGGTACCGCGATGTGCCGCCGAGCCGAGCAGAGGCGGATCACGTGGCTGGGGAACTATGTGGCTGGGCAACCACGTAAGCGGGTGGCTACGTGAGCGGGCGACAACCACCCCCTTGCCCGCCTCGAAGGACCGGTTGAGGCAGATCGTGGCCACAGGTGGCTGGATCTGCCCGCCCGCAGACCGCCGACCGCCTACAGGTACGGGCACGAGGGCCGTGGAGGACCGTTCTCGGACACCTGGGGCAGGAAGAGGGACTTTCGCCGAGGAAGAGAGCTCTCGCCCCGGAGTCGAGGCCCCTCACTCCCGAGCGGGCCGACCCCCCCTGCCCACTGCCTACCGCCACCACCCGGCAGGTGGCGGGCAGCGGTTGGCACGGGTAGCGGGTGGCACGGGTAGCGGGCGGCGGGCGGCGGCAGGTAGCGGACGGCGGTTGGCGGGCGGCAAGTAGCAGGTGGCAGGGGGCAGGGAGCAGCAGGTGGCGGACGGCAAGTAGCAGGTAGCAGGGGGCAGCAGGTGGTGGGCGGGTGGTGGGCGGCGAGTGGCGGGCGGCAGGTAGCGGTTGGCAGGCGGCGGACGGCGGGCAGCGGACGGCGGTTGGCGGGCGGCAAGTAGCAGGGGGCAGCAGGTGGTGGGGGGCAGCAGGTGGTGGGGGGGCAGCAGGTGGTGGGCGGGGGGCGGGTGGCCCAGGGGACGCCCGCCGGCTGTCCGACCGGACCGCTTGCCCCTGGACTGCCGAGGGCACCCTCGGTTGGCCACGGGGAGTCCCGTCTGTTCTGGCTTGGGCGCTTGGGCGATGTCGAGCCATCTGGTGCGACGGGGGTGGCCGGGGCGGGTGGGGGTGTGAGGCGGGCGAGGTGGGTGGGAGCGGAGCGCGAGGGTTGGCGTTAGGGCACGGGGGGCTCCGGGGCGGTGGGGTGGGTGGGGTGGGTGTTGTGCGGGGTGGGTTTTGGCGAGGGGGTCGGTGGGGGTTTCGGGAACCATTCGGCGGCTGCGGCTCGTTCTGCCAGGCCCCTTACCGTGGTTGGTGTCATTCCATTTTCCAAAGCCGTGCGGAGCAGCACCGTCAAGCGGTGTCCGGGCATTGCTTCTTCCGCGCGGTCCATTGCCATCAGGGCCAGGGCACCGTCACCTCTGACGTAAGCCGAGAATGCCAGCAGGGCGGCGGGTTCGGCCCGTTCCGGGGTGGGGCTGGCCCTGGTGAGTTCTATCCAGAGGCGTTCCGCGCCCTCGGCGTGCTCGCTGATCGCGTCGGCGAGGCTCGCGTCGCGCACCCAGGGATCGGACAGGGCGAACGCCAGGTCGGCCACCTCCGCGTCCGTCAGCGGGACCGTGCGGTACCGGGTCCGGGCCACCGCCGTCCGCACCAGGTCCCGCTGGCGAATCATGGTCTCGGAGTCGTCGGTGTCGTGGATCCGGGCCTCGGCCGCCGTCTGGTCGAGCAGCAGGGAGCGGCGGGCCAGGGCTTCCGGCGGGTCCGGGGTGAGGGTGGCGGCCAGGGTTTCGCGGCTCTGGTGGGTGACCAGGCCCTGGGCGACGGCACGGGCGGCGATGGTCGTCGTCGCCGGGTCCGGGACCACGCCCTGGTCACCGAGGTCGTGGTAGCTCAGCCACGGCGACCCCTTCGACGTGGCCGGGGACCACGCGGCGCACGTGACGCGGACGCCCACGTAGCCCAGGGACGCGGTCAACTGGGTCACCAGGTGCTCGCGCGGCAGCAGCTCGGGTGGATCACCGCGACCACCGCCGACCACCACGGCCACGGCGTGCGTGTGGGTGCGACCCCGTAAGGAGAGCGCCAGCTCGTCGGCGACCCTGCGGTCGTTCCGCGCGACGGGCAGGTCCAGGCGCAGGGTCTGCGCGATCGAGCCGCCCTCCAGGATCAGCAGGACCAGGGAATCGGCCGGGTGGAAGCCGAGCAGGTAGGGCAGAGCGGCGATCACGTCGCCCGGGGTGCGGAGGTGACTTGGTTTGGTGGGGGTTTTCATGGTTTTGATTTTGCCGGCGAAATAAGGGTTTTACCACTGAAGGAACCCGATCAGATGATGCTTGGCGCATTCGGCTGATTTCCGAGCCCGACGACGCCGACAAAAAATCCTCCTTACGCGACGACACGGCGCGTAAGGAGGAGCGAACGTCCTCGGCGGCTGGGTGTGGCGTTCCGACCACGCCCAGCCGCCGAAGTGGCGGACTCACCAGGTTCTCGCCTGGTGGACCACTTGCTAGCCGATCGACCGCCGCAGTGCCGCCGGCCCACCGACCACGGGCAGTTCCACGGTCGTGGACGTGAGGTCGATGGACAGCCCCGCACCCGGCTTGGGCCGCAGCGTGTAGTCGTAGTCGCTGGAGATCAGCACGAACTCCAGCGTGTGCCCGGCGGGCACGACGTAGTCCTGCGGTTGCAGCTCCACGTCGATCCGGTAGGTCCGACCGGGCGTGACGGGCTTCGACTTGGACAGCCCGTCGCGGTTCTGCGGGTCGGTCCACCCACGCGTGATCACGTGACTGGTCCCGTCCGGTGCGCGATCGACCAGCAGGGCGGTCACGTTCGCCGCAGGCCGGTCGAACGACGCCGCCAGCTCCACGCGAGGTGTGCCGGACAGCCGCAACGGCGTGGTCGACGCACGGGTCGCGTAAGACAGCCGGTTACCCGAGGTGGGCAGGTCGATCAGGTCCTCGGCGAGCTTGGACGAGTCGTCCCGCAGCGATTCCACGACCGGCCGGCCGGGCACCGACGACGACCGCAGCGCGCCCTTGGCCGAACCGCCGGCCCACGGGAACAGCTTCGCCTTGGACGTACCCGGAGCGGGCCAGTCGGCCTCGTCGGTCCACGTCGTGCGGTCCTCGCGCTGGATGGTCGACTTCGGCTCCTTCTCGATGCCGTTGTCGAGCCCGTACAGGTAGTGGCTGAACCACTTGTTGATCGTCCGCCGCCACTCGACCGACCGCAGCGTGTCCGGGTCGGTGTGCCCGGACTGGTGCAGCCAGATCTTGTGCTCGACGCCGTTGCGCCGCAGCGCCTCGTACCACTGCGCGACGTGCTTGGTCTTGACGTTCCAGTCGCTCAGCCCGTGCACGGCGAGCACCGCCGCACGCACCTTGTGCGCGTCCTTGACGTAGTTCCGCTCGTCCCAGAACGCGCTGTAGTCACCGGTGACCCGGTCCTGCTTCTTCGCGACCTCCGCGATGACCGGCTTGCAGATCTCGCGGTTCTCCCGCGTGTGGACGTAGTCGGCGAGCACGTCCAGGTCTTCACCCTGGTAGGTGCCCGGCGCGACCACGGCCCCGTCGGCGCGGTAGTAGTCGTACCAACTGGAGATGGCCGCGATGGGCACGATGGCTTCCAGACCCCGCACCCCCGTGGCGGCGACGGCGTTGGGCAGCGTCCCGTTGTAGGACACGCCCATCATGCCGACCTTGCCCGTGGACCACGTGGCCTTGACCTTCTTGCCCGCCGCGTCGCGCGCGGTGGTCCGGCCGTTGAGCCAGTCGACGACCGACTTGGACCCGGTGGTCTCGTTGCGCCCGCCGGAGGTGGGGCAGCCGCTGGACTTGCCGGTGCCCAGCGATTCCGCGTACACCATGGCGAACCCGCGCTGGATGAAGTACGACTCGTAGCGCGCGGACGTGATGGGACCGGCGTTGGGTCCCACGGCCGCCGCGATCCGCTCGTCCGCCTGCGCCTTGAGCTGCGAGCCGTCGCGCTTGTCGTAGCCGCCGCGCCGGTTCGGCACGTACAGCTCCACGTCGACGTTGTGGTTGGCCACGTCGTTGCCGCCGGAGAAGTACGGGCTGTTGAAGAACACCACCGGGACCTTCAGCCCGCGCTCGGTGGCCCCTTGTCGCACCACCTCGGCGTAGACCTCGTCGTCCCGGCCGTCGCGGTCGCTGTCGACCGGCGCGCGGACCCAGACGCTCTCCTTCACCACGTCCGTCGGGCTGAAGACGGGCTGCGCCTCGCCGTCCTTGAACACCGGGCCTTCCGGCGCGGCCGAGGCCACCGCGGGCAGCAGGCCCAGCGGCAGCGTTGCCAGAGCCGCGAGCACCGCGACTCTCCGAACACCCTTCACGGCTGTTCCCCCATCATGTGCAGGACAGGACGGTGCAGACCTTCCCCTCACCCCCAAGACGTGTCAAGGGCCGGAGAAATCCATTGTGGACAGTAGGTCAAGACCCGCCGATCGGCCCTTGACCAGCGCCGAACCGGTGTGCAGGCGCATCCGCCGGGTTCAGGCGGGCACCGGCACGCGGCCCAGCCGGCCGCTCGCCAGCGCCACGCCGAGCGCGCCCAGCGCCATCAGCGCGGCCACCCAGTTCGGCGCGGTGTAACCGAATCCGGCGTCGATCGCGATGCCGCCGAACCACGCGCCCGCCGCGTTGCCGAGGTTGAACGCGGCGATGTTCGCCGCCGACGCGAGCGCGGGAGCGCCTTCGGCCTGGTGCAGCACCCGAGTCTGCAACGGGGCCACGGTCGCGAACCCGACCACGCCGAGCAGGGCGATGGTCACCGCGCTCAGCAGTGGGGAGTGCGCGGTGAACACGAAGGCCACCAGCACCACGACCAGCAGCGCCAGGATCGCGTACAGGCTCGGCATCAGGCGGCGGTCCGCCGCGCGCCCGCCCAGCACGTTCCCGACGCACAGCCCGGCCCCGAACAGCACCAGCAGCCACGTCACCGCGCCCGGCGAGAACCCGGCCACCTCGGTCATCATCGGCGCGAGGTAGGTGAACGACGCGAACACCGCGCCGAATCCCAGCGCCGTGGTGGCCAGCGCGAGCCACACCCCGGGCCGCCGGAACACCTCCAGCTCGCCGCGCAGGCCGCCCGAGGCGGGCTGCGGCGGCACCAGCGCGATGATCCCGGCCAGGCCGACGACCCCGAGCGCCGTGACGGCCCAGAACGTCGAGCGCCAGCCGAACGCCTGCCCCAGCGCCGTGCCCACCGGCACGCCGAGGACGTTCGCCGCGGTCAGGCCGGTGAACATCAGCGCGATCGCCCGCGCCCGCCGGTCCGGCGCGACCAGCCCGGACGCCACCACCGCGCCGACGCCGAAGAACGCGCCGTGGCACAGCGCGGCCACCACCCGGCCGACCATGAGCAGGGCGTAACCGTCCGCCACCGCGCACAGCAGGTTGCCCAGGACGAACAGGGCCATCAGGCCGACGAGGAGCTCCTTGCGCGGCAACCGCGATCCGACGGCGGTGATCAGCGGCGCGCCGACCACGACGCTGAGCGCGTAGCCCGACACCAGCAGCCCGGCGGACGGGATCGACACCCCGAGGTCCGACGCGACCTGCGGCAGCAGCCCGACGATCACGAATTCGGTGGTGCCGATGCCGAACGCGCCGATGGCCAGCGCGACGAGCGCGGGCGGCATCACAGCTCCCCCAGCCAGGTCGCGAGCTCGTCGAGCAGGATGTGCGGCTCGTCCATCACGGCGTCCATCAGCACGAACCCGTGGATCGCCCCGTCGAACCGCCGCACGTGCACCGGCACGCCCGCAGCGGCGAGCTTGTCCGCGTACCGCTCGCCGTCGGTGCGCACGGGGTCGTGCTCGGCGAGCGCCACGAACGCGGGCGGCAGGTCGTGCAGGTCGGCGCGCAGCGGGGCGGCGAGCCCGCACGGTTCGCGGTCGCCGAGGTAGTGCGACCAGAACCAGCGCATCCCGTCGCGGCTCAGGCCGTAGCCGGTCGCGTGGTCCACGTAGGACGGTGTGGTGAAGTCGGTGTCCATCGGCGGGTGCACCAGGACTTGGAACGCCAGGCGCGGCCCGTGCTCGCGGGCCCGCACCGCCACGGCCGCCGCGAGGGTGCCGCCCGCGCTGTCCCCGGCGACGCCGATCCGGTCCGGGTCGACGCCGAGTTCGGCCGCGCGCTCGTGGAACCACGACGTGGTCTCGTAGCAGTCGTCCAGCGGGATCGGAAACGGGTGTTCGGGGGCCTTCTGGTAGTTCACCGCGAGCACGACGTGCCCGGTGGCCTCCGCCAGCGCGCGGAGGAACACGTCGTACACGTCGAGGTTGCCGATCACGAAACCGCTGCCGTGCAGGAACACGATCGCCGGGAGCGGACCGTCCCCGGACGGCCGGTAGAGGCGGGCCGGCAGGTCGGCGGTGGGACCGGGCACGAACAGGTGCTCGACCGGCATCGGCGTCGGTTCGCCTTGGAAGTCCGTGAAACCCAGGAAGGTCTGCCGCGCGTCATAGACGGTCGACTCCTCCGCGGACGGCGCTCCGGCGGTCTTCGCCAGGACGGCGCGGGCTTGGTCGTTCAGTGCCATGGACCGATCCTCCGGCCGGCCCGGGGATAAGTCCAAGGCATGTTCTCTACCCCTGCCATAAACTGCGTTCATGACACTGCGGCAAATCGAGTACCTGGTGACGGTCGTGGACGAGGGCTCGTTCACCCGGGCCGCCGAGCTGTTGCACGTCACGCAACCCGCGCTGTCGCACCAGATCCGGGCGCTGGAGCGGGCCGTCGGCACTCCCCTGCTCGACCGCCTGCCGCGCGCCGTGCGACTCACCCCCGCCGGCCGCGCGTGGCTGCCCTTCGCCAGGTCCGCGCTCGCCGACGCCGAGCGCGCCATGGTCGCCGCCCGCCGCGTCGGCGGCCTGGAATGCGGCGAACTCGCCGTCGCGACGGTGTACTCGTTGACGCTCGGCGCGCTGTCGCCCGTGTTGCGCCAGTGGCGCGCGCTGCACCCGGACGTGCGGATCAGGCTGTTCGAGCACCGGCACACCGACGAGCTCCGGGAGGCCATGGCGCAGGGTCGGGCGGACATCGCGGTCGGGCCGAAACCGCCGGAGTGGTCGGGTTTCTGCCGGGTCCTCGGGGTGGAGGAGTTCGTGCTGGTGCTGCCGCCGGGCTCGCCGCACGACGGGCCGGTCGACCTGCGGGCGTTCGCCGACCAGGGGTGGGTGCTGCCCGCGCCGGGCAACGGGCTCGCGGACTTCGTGGCCGAGGTGTGCCGCGATCGCGGGTTCCAGCCGTGGGCGGCGGTGCGGACGGAGCAGACCGCGAGCGTGCCGGTGCTGGCGGCGGCCGGGCTGGGGCCCGCGCTGGTGCCGCGCAACGTGCTGCCGGAGCGGTTCGACGGCGTGGTCGTGCGGCCCGATCCGCCGGTGCGGCGCGAGCTGGCCGCGTTCGGCCACAAGGACCCCGATCCCCTGACGTCGGCCTTCATCGGGTTGCTGGAGGGGGCAGGATGGGAGGCATGAAGCTGGTCATCCTGGGCGGCGGCGGGTTCCGCGTGCCGCTGGTGCACCGGGCGCTGGTCGCCGCCGGGTGGGTGGACGAACTCGTCCTGCACGACGTGGACGCGGCGCGGTTGGCGAGCATCCGGGCGGTGCTCGCCGGCGGCCCCCGGATCACCGCGACCACCGACCTGGACGAGGCGCTGCGGGGCGCGGACTTCGTCTTCTCCGCGATCCGGGTCGGCGGGCTCGCCGGGCGGGCCGCCGACGAGCAGGTGGCGCACGCGCACGGCGTGCTGGGTCAGGAGACCGTCGGCGCGGGCGGCATCGCGTACGGGCTGCGCACGGTCCCGGTGGCGCGCGACATCGCCCGCCGCGTCGCCCGGCTGGCCCCCGGGGCGTGGGTGGTCAACTTCACCAACCCGGCGGGCCTGGTCACCGAGGCGATGGCGGAACACCTCGGCCCCCGGGTGATCGGCATCTGCGACTCGCCGGTCGGGCTGTGCCGCCGGGTCGCGCACGCGCTGGGCCTCGACGCGGTGGGCGGCCCTGGCGTGGGCGGGGTCGCGTTCGACTACGCCGGGTTGAACCACCTGGGCTGGCTGCAAGGGGTCCGGCGCGGTGACGACGACCTGCTGCCCGCGTTGCTGGCCGATTCCGAGGCGTTGCGGTCCTTCGAGGAAGGCCGCCTGTTCGGCGTGGAATTCCTGCGGGCGCTGGGTGTCATCCCCAACGAGTACCTGCACTACTACTACGACACGCGGGACGCGCTGGGCGACGACCGGGGAGCGTTCCTGCTGCGCCAGCAGGACCGGTTCTACCGGGGTGACGTGGACTGGGAGACCACCCGGCTGGAGCGCGAGGCGACCTACATGGCGCAGGACCGCGACTCGCTCGACGGCGGCGGGTACGAGCACGTGGCGCTGGAGCTCATGCGGGCCATCGCGTCCGGTGCGCCCGCGACGCTGATCCTCAACGTCCGCAACGGTTCCACGCTGGCCGCCCTGGACGCCGACGCGGTGGTGGAGGTGCCGTGCGCGGTCGACGCGGCCGGCGCGCGGCCCCTCCCGGTCAGCCCCCTGCCCGACCACGCCGCCGGGCTGGTCACGTCCGTGAAGGCGGTGGACCGGCTGGTGCTGGAGGGCACGCGGGCGTCGGCGCTGAAGGCGTTCGCCCTGCACCCCCTCGTCGACTCGACCGCCACCGCGAAGAGCCTGCTGGACACCTACGTCCGGCGGCACCCCGGGCTGGGCTACTTGAGCTGAGCCCGCCCCAGCGCGTCGGACCGGCGCGTCGTCTCCGGCAGCCGCATGACGCACAGGCGCAGCACCTCCGCGCACGCCCGGTCCAGGTCGATCTTGTGGCCCACCGAGACGAACACCGGCTTGACGCCCTGGCGGGTGCGCAACGCGCGTCCGACGACCTCGCCGTCCTGCACCAGGTCGGTGACCGCGCCGCGTTCGCCGGCCGGCTGCTCGAAGGGCCCCATCGGCGTCTTGGCCACCCCGATGCTCGGCAGGTCGGTCACCACGCCGAGGTGGCACGCCAGACCGAACCGGCGCGGGTGCGCGAGTCCCTGCCCGTCGCACACCAGCAGATCGGGCGTGACGGTGAGCTTCTCCAGCGCGCGCACCAACGACGGCAGCTCGCGGAACGCGAACAGCCCCGGCAGGTAGGGGAAGTCGGCGGTGCCGCGCACCACGGCGGTGTCCACCGTGTGCAGCGTCTCCGCGTCCAGCACGACGACCGCGCCGGCCAGCCGGTCGTCGTCGGCGTACGAGACGTCCAGCCCGGCCACGTACTGGACGGACAGCTCCGGGTCGGTCCACGGCCGCACCAGCGGGCGCAACCGTTCCTGCTCGGCGATGGCCTCCTCGGGGGTCATCGGTGTCCCACCGCCCGGTGCGCGGCGAGCAGGTCCTCGCCGAAGTCACCGGAACGCCTGCGCCACACGGAGTGCGCGTGGTTGGCGTCGTTCGCGGTGTTGTCGTATTCGATGAGCAACTCCGGTCCCTGGATGCGGTAGTAGTGGCCTTCACCCCGCCTCGACGAACCCTCCCACGCGAAGTGCAGGCGGTCGAGGTCGAGCTGGTCGAACTCGTCGTCGGCGAGGTCGCCGTGCAGGCGGTCGAGGTAGTAGCGGACCAGCCCGACGAGCAGGCCCCGGGACGGGCGGTCGAGCTGGGCGGGCGTCACGCCGCGCGGCTCGATGTCGCCCAACCGGGGCAGGTTCCCGCTGAGCAGGTCCGGCGGCGGGCGGTCGCCCACCACCGCGAGCCCGCGCGCCGTGCGCCCCATCCGGTCCAGCAGCTCGCGCGCCAGCTCTTCCTCCAGGCGCAGCGGCTGCGCGACCGTCCGGCCCCGGTAGGTGACGCGGGCGGGGTTCGCGCCGAGGAAGAACGGGGTCGCCGACACGCGGCCGTCGGCCACGACGACGCTGATCGACAGGTGGTGCCCCTCGAACCGCCAACCCCACGGGTCGTCGCCGGGCTCGCCCAGCAGGACGGTGCAGTAGTCGCCCTGGTGGCGGTCGCGGTGGCCGCCTTCGCGGTCGTCCAACACGTCTTCCCACGCCATCACCGCCATGACCTGTGCGTACGCGTGCGGGCTGAGCACGCACGACAGCAGGCGGTGCACGGCTTTGCGCTGGTCGCGCCGGAGTTCGCCGAGCACCACACCCGGACGTGGGCCCGGCGTGTAGGCCCAGGTGCGGCGCAGGTCGTCGTCGGTGACGGCACGGAGCGCGGCCACGCGCTGCCGTTCGTCGAGCAGGTCGATCACGCCGCGCGTGGCCTCGGCGATCTCGTGCAACATCACTTGAACTTATCTGCCTCGGGGTTGCGCAGCAGCAGGGAGCGGTTGCGGTCCGCACCGGACGGGTCGCCGAGGGCGCGGCCGGTCCCGGAGCCGCCCGCCGGCCGGACCGGTGACATGCTGGGCCGGTGTGGAACGGTGAACTCCTCGACCTCGACGCGTACCTGACCCGCGTCGACTTCCGGCCCGACCCGGACGCCGACGCGGTGACCACCCTGCGCGGGCTGCACCGCGCGCACCTGCGGTCGATCTCCTTCGAGAACGCCGACATCCGCCTGGGCGTGCCGATCGCCCTGGACGTGCCCTCGCTCCAGGACAAGCTGGTGCGCCGTCGCCGGGGCGGGTACTGCTACGAGCAGAACCTCCTGTTCGCGGCCGTGCTGGAACGGCTCGGGTTCCAGGTCACGGCCCTCGCCGCGCGGGTGCTGCTGGGCCGCGACGGTGACATCCCGCGCACCCACGCGCTGCTGCGGGTGGACCGGAAGTGGCTGGCGGACGTGGGTTTCGGCGGCGGTGGGCTGCTGACGCCGCTGCCGCTGTTGCAGGACGCGTTCGAGCAGCAGGGCGAGTGGTCGTTCCGGCTCGACCTGGACGGCGCGGTGTGGACGTTGAGCTCGTACCAGGCCGGCGAGTGGCTGCCGCTGTACGACTTCACCGAGGACCCGCGCACGGTCGCGGACTTCGAGATCCTCAACTACTACCTGTCGACGCACCCGTCGAGCGCGTTCGTCGGCCGGCTGCTGGTGCAGCGCACCGACGAGCACGCCCGCTACTCGCTCGCCGACGACCAGTTGACCGTGGCCACCCCGGCGGACGGGCCGCGCAAGCGCGTCCTGACCCCGCAGGAGCAGGCCGCCGCGCTGCGCGACGACTTCGGGCTGGAGCTGCCTAGGGCCAGGGGCTGAGCTCGGGCGGCTCGCCGGTGAGCGCGGTCCTCGGCGCGCGGCCGGCGAGCCACGCGACCAGGTCGTCGGACCCGCCCCGCAGCTCGACGTCCCGGCCGGAGCCGATGGTCCACCGCCGGCCGTCGTCCGTGGACACCAAGGTCACCCGGACGCCCTCGGGCACGCGCGCGGCCAGGAAGTCCACCACGTGGTCGCGGAATTCCGGCGACCACGCGACGGGCACGAGGTCCAGGTCCAGCGCGTGGATCTCGACTTCCCGCCACACCGCGCAGGCCGTGTCCCGCAGCACGCCGTCCCGGTAGCCGACCGGCGTGTTCCAGTCGCGCACACCGGACCACGCGGTGGCCAGTCGCGCCGCGGCGGCCTCGATCGCCGCGCGGTGCCCGGCGGCGGAACGTCCGGCGGCGGCCTCGATGGCGGCGTCCCGCGCGGGCCGCCCACCGGGGTACGGCTCGACCTCCGTGCCCTCCAGCTCGGCCTGGCGGGCCATCGCCCCGGTCACGTTCGCGAGGTGCGCGAGCACGTGACCGCGCGTCCAACCCGGCAGCGCGGACGGCTCGCCGACCTGGGCGTCGGTCAGCCCCTCGATGATCGCGCGCAGGCGTCGGTGCGCGTCCAGTGCCGCGTCGAGCACGGTGGTGGGCGCGACATCGCTGTTCATCACGAGTCTCCCTAACGGGTTGAGTGACGTGAGCCGTTAGGAACATATCGGGGCTGGGTCCCCAAGTCCATTAGGATGTGCGCATGAGCAGGGCGTTGGAGTTCGCGAGCACGGTCCGCCACAACGGGCACGGCGGACTGACCGACGACCTCGCCACCGTCGCCGGACTGGCCGCGTGGGCGCACGTCGACGCGGTGTCCGAGGAACTGCGGCTGCGGGTGGTCGAGCTGCGCTGGGCGGTGCGCTCGCTGCTCGCGCGCGCCACGAACGCCGGAGAGCGCCTGGACACCCCGCACCTGATGCCGCTCGACGACGCGTTGCACCTGGTCAACGACACCTCGGCGCGGGTGCCCCGGGCGGCGCGGCTGGAGTGGGAGGAGCCGTTGCGGCTGCGCTACGTCGACCGCGCGACGGAGGGCGAGCGGCTGCTGGCCGAGCTGGCGACGGCCGCGATCGAGTTCCTGGCCGGCGGTGAGCGCGCCGACCTGCGCGCCTGTCCCGCGCCCCGGTGCGTCAGGTACTTCGTGAAGGCCCACCCGCAGCAGCAGTGGTGCAAACCCTCGTGCGGCAACCGGGCCAGGGTCAGCCGGCACTACCACAAGGCGCGCGACTGACCGGCCGACGAGCAGCGCCGAGGGGGCGGGCCGGGGGAACCGGCGGGGACGCTCGCCGGGTCGGCCAGCGCCCCGCCGTCACGCCTCAGCCCTGGGCGATGTAGGCCGTCAACTGGTCCCGGCCCTCTTCGAGCTGGCTGATCCGGCTCTTGACCACGTCGCCGATGCTGACGATGCCGACCAGCTCGCCGTCCTCGACGACCGGCACGTGCCTGATCCGGCGCTCGGTCATCAACACGGTGAGGCTGTCCACCGAGTCCTTCGGCGAACAGGTGAGCACCTCGACGGTCATGATCTCGGCCACCGGCGCGGCCAGCAGGTCCGCGCCCCGGTCGTGCAGGCGGCGGACGACGTCGCGCTCCGACACGATCCCGGCGATGCCGGAGTCGCCCACGACGACCATGGCACCCACGTTGTGCTCCGCCAGCACGGCTACCAGCTCCGCCACCGAGGAGTCCGCTCTGACCGTGGCCACGGCCGAGCCCTTGTTCCGCAACACGTCCGCGATCCTCATGTGGCGCGCCTCCCTGATCTCGGCCAGATCCGGTGCTACCCGGATCAGGCTAGTTCGCGCGGGGCCCCAACGGCAGACCACCAGCCCGAATCGACCGGATTGCCCAGGTGAGCGCCCCTCTCCCGGTGGCCGGCGGGGCCGGTCCCGGACGCGGAGCGGGACACCGCGGCACGGCTCCGGCACCCGAACGGCCGATCGGCGGACCCGACCGGCGAGGTCCGGGCAGCGGAGCACGACCACCGGCCGCCGGCGTCCCGGGAAACGGGACGCCGGCGGCTCGGGGAAAGCCGACCGCGAGCGCGGGATTCGCGCACCACCGGTACCGCGTGATGTCACGGCACCGGATTCACGGCACCGGATTCACGGCGGGGTTCAGCCGCCGGAGGTGCGGCGGAAAACCCTGCGCCCGACGAAATTCGTCTGCTGCGGCCGGCCGGGCACCTTGTTCACGCCGTCGTTCTTCTGGGCGTGACCGCGGCGTTCGCGACGGTTCTGGGCGACGGGCTGCTCCGGCTCGGCCAGTTCGGACTCGGCCTGCTCGGGCTGGGCGGGCTCGGCCTGGAGCTGCTCGGCGTCGCTCGGGGTGTTCTTCTGATCGGTCATCGGAAAGCCTCCTGGGTGTGGCGACACCGCTGGTCAGCGACGTCGCTGGGCGTAGTGACGCGGGTTGACGACGACACGTCCGCCGCCGGGGCGCGGCTGTGCCGCGCCGTTGGAACGACGAACTCGCCGGTTGCCCGGCTGACCGTCGTCGGGTTGTCCAGTACGCATGGTGGGCATACGACCGCCTCCTTGGGAAATTCGAGGCGTGCAAAGGCATACGACCCGCTCGCAAGCGAAAAGGGTCGTCAAAGAGCCGCTAGGGCCACCAGGAGAAGAGCGCTCGGCACCGGCTCAGCAGCCTGGTGCGGCGCGAAGGAGGAGGAATCCTCAGAGGTAGATCTGGAAGAACATGACACAGACCGTAGCGGGTCCGGGTCCGCATTGCCAAGTGTTTTCCGAAGCGATCGAGGACACAGCGGCCGGAGTGTCCTCTGTGGACGCGGTGGGACGACCGGGCTCAATCGCGGCCGGAGCTCTCGTCGTACCGGATCTCGCCGACGATCTCGCCCTCCAGCACGTCGGGCTCCACCACGTTCCCGTCCACCACCCCCGGCGCACCGGGCGGCGAGGCGAAGAAGCGGCGGGCGAAGCCGCCGACCGCCCGGGTGGTCATCGCGTCGAACGACCCGCCGATCACGCCGCCGACCAGCGGCACGCCCTTGGCCAGCGTGATGCCCGCCTTGGCGGTGCCGTACTTGGCCAGCAGGGTGAACCCCACCCGCTTGTTGATCTCCCGGATGAGCTGCGCCGGGATGCGCTCGATCAGGCTCATGGTGAGCTTCGAGCCCGCCTTGATACCGGCCTTCTTGAGCACCTCGGTGCCCGCGTTGCCGAGCAGGCACACCAGGATCGCCGTGCGCACCTCGTCGCTCTCCAGGTCGTGGCCCTGGACGGCGGCGATGGACGCGATCAGGTGGGTCTGCACCAGGTAGGCCGCCGCGATGTTGGCGGGCAGCGTCACGGGGAGGGTGATCAGGCCGCCGAGGTTGGTCGCGAACCCCTGGATGCCCGCCGCCGTGACGTGCGAGCGGATCAGGCTGCGGATCGACTCGTCCCTGGTCATCCCCTGTTCGAGCAGGTCACCCGCCACCTGCTGGGCGCTCTTGAACGGGCCGAAGCCGTCGATGCCGACGCGCAGCAGGTGGTCGACCGCGCCTTGCCGCGCATTCACCAGTGCGCCGGGTTCTTCAGCCATACCCGCGAGATTACAAGGCCCGCCCGCACCAGGGGCGGTGCGGAGGCCCTCGGGCCGCCCGGACGCGGGAGGGGGAGCCGGCACCCGGCTCCCCCTCCCGGCGGGCGGTGCTACGCGTCGGCCGGTACGACCGGCTTCGCGTCCTGGACCGGTTTCACGGTCTTCTTGTTGCGCCGGTTGCGCTTCTCCAGCCACGTCGCCAGCCAGGTGAGCAGCAGGCACATCGCGATGTACATCGCGCCGACCACGATCGTCAGCGGCACCAGCGGCCGGCCGAACTGGCCCTGCGCGCCGAGGTACTTCACGTAGTCCAGCAGCTCCTGGTAGGTGATGATGAAGCCGAGCGCGGTGTCCTTGAGCAGGACGACGAGCTGGCTGACGATGGTCGGCAGCATCACCCGCAGCGCCTGCGGGAGCAGCACCGAGGTCATCACCTGGGTCTTGCGCATGCCCAGCGCGTACGCGGCCTCGGCCTGGCCGCTGGGCAGCGACAGGACCCCGGCGCGGAACACCTCGGCCAGCACCGAGCCGTTGTACAGGGTCAGACCGGCCACCACGGCCATGAACGGCGTGGGCTTGATGCCGAACGACGACGAGCCGTAGTAGAACAGGAAGATCAGGATCAGCAGCGGGATCGCGCGGAAGACCTCCACCAGGACGGTGGCCGGCACCCGCCAGAACGCGTGGTCGGACAGCCGGCCGGCCGCCAGGACCGCGCCGAGCACCACGGCCAGCACCGCGCCCGCCGCGAACGCCGACAGCGTGTTGCCCAGCCGGCCGAGCAGTTCGAGCTGGATGTTCTCGTACTGGATCCACTCCCACAGGCGCGGCTCGAACTGGCCGCTGGCGTAGAAGCGGTACACCACGAAACCGATCAGGCCCACCACGCCGAGCGAGCCCACGACGGCGAGAATCCGGTGCCGCACCCGCGCCCGGGGGCCGGGGACGTCGAACAGGACGGAGCTCATCGGGCCACGCTCCAACGCTTCTCCAGGGCGCGCTGCACCACGGTCAACGGCATCACCAGCAGGACGAAGAAGAACGCCACCCAGGACAGCCCGAGCAGCATGTTCTCGCCGTTCTCCGACAGCACGTAGCTGATCGAGCCGGCGTCGCCCACCGAGAAGCCCGCAGAGATCGTGGTGTTCTTCAGCAACGCGATCAGCGTGCTCACCAGGGGCGGCACCACCGAGCGCATGGCCTGCGGGAGCACCACGCTGAACAGCATCTGGCCGAACGTGAGCCCCAGCGCGCGGGACGCCTCCGCCTGGCCCACCGGCACCGTGTTGATACCCGACCGGACCACCTCGCAGATGAACGCCGAGGTGTAGAGGGTCAGGGCGACGACCGCGCCCTGGAACGGGTCCAGCTTCACCATCTTGAGCAGCGGGTAGGCGAACACGAAGAAGAAGAACACCAGGGTCAGCGGGGTGTTGCGGACCAGGGTCACGTACGCCGTGCCGGTCCAGCGGAACACCGGCACGGGGCTGACCCGCAGCATCGCCAGGAGCGTGCCCAGCACCAGCGACCCGACCGCGGAGTACAGGAAGAGCTGGATGGTCGTGCCGAATGCCCTGAGGAACAGGTCGGAGTAGGTGGAAAGGACGCTCATGGGACTTCCTCGCCGGGGGACGAAACGGGGGGTGGCCGGTGACCTCCGCGGTCACCGGCCACCATCAGTGCTGATCAGTGGCGCCTGACGCGGATATCAGTAGCGGTCGATCACGGGCTTCGTCGCCGGGGAGCCCGACTTGCCCAGCGTGGCGTCGTAGATCTTCTGCCAGTCGCCGCCGGAGATCGCGGCTTCCAGGATGTCGTTCATCTTGTCCCGCAGCGGCTTGTCGTCCTTGGCCAGGCCGATGCCGTAGGGCTCGGTGGAGAACGGCTTGCCGACGACCTTGAACTTGTCCTTCTCCTCGGCCGCGTAGCCCTTGAGGATCGCGTCGTCGGTGGTCACCGCGTCGATCGACCCCTCGGCGAGCTTCGCCACGCACTGGGAGTAGTTCTGGTACTCGGAGATGTTCTCCGGCTCCGTGTACCCCTTGTCCTTGACGTTCTTGATCGGGGTGGAGCCGGTGACCGAGCAGACCTTCTTGCCCTTGAGGGTCTCCGGACCGGTGATCGAGTCGTCGTCCGCGCGGACGAGCAGGTCCTGGCCCGCGGTGAAGTACGGCCCGGCGAAGGCGACCTTCTCCTTGCGACCGGCGTTGATCGTGTAGGTGCCGACGTAGTAGTCCACGTCGCCGTTGATCAGCGCCTGCTCGCGGCCGGCGGACGCGATCGCCTTGTAGTCGATCTTGTCCTCGCCGTAGCCGAGCTTCGAGGCGATCAGCCTCGCGATCTCGATGTCGAAGCCGCTGTACTTGTTCGTGGTCGCGTCCTTGAGGCCCAGACCGGGCTGGTCCTCCTTGACGCCGATGACGACCTTGCCGCGCTTGGTGATGTTGTCGAACGTCTTCGAGCCCTCGACCTTGACGTCGCTCTCGACCTTCTGCGTGGGGGCCGGGTCCGACGCGCCGGGGCTCCCCTCCTTGCCGCACGCGGTCAAGGCGAGGCCACCGGCCAGCAGCACCACCGCAAGGGTGCGAACCCTCATCGTCTGTCTCCTGCTCTTCATCGGGATCGGGCGACGCCGGGCAGCGCCGCGGTCACGGGACTTCAGTGGGTCAGGATCTTGCCAAGGAAGTCCTTCGCGCGGTTGGACTTCGGCGCGGAGAAGAAATCCCCCGGCGTCGAGTCCTCGACGATCTCCCCGTCCGCCATGAACACCACGCGGTCGGCGGCCTTGCGGGCGAAGCCCATCTCGTGGGTCACCACGAGCATGGTCATGCCCTCCTTGGCCAGCGTGGTCATGACGTCCAGCACCTCCTGGACCATCTCCGGGTCCAGCGCGGAGGTCGGCTCGTCGAACAGCATCACCTTGGGCCGCATCGCCAGGGCGCGGGCGATCGCCGCCCGCTGCTGCTGCCCGCCCGACAACTGGGCCGGGAACTTCTCCGCCTGGTTGGCGATGCCGACCCGCTCCAGCAGCTCCATGGCCGTCTTGCGGGCCTCGGCCGCCGGGGTCTTGCGCACCTTCAGCGGGGCCAGCATCACGTTGTCCACGATGCTCTTGTGGGCGAACAGGTTGAACGACTGGAAGACCATGCCCACGTCCGCGCGCAGCCGGGCCAGCTCCTTGCCCTCGGCGGGCAGCGGCTGGCCGTCGACCTCGATGGTGCCCTTGTCGATGGGCTCCAGTCGGTTGATCGTGCGGCACAGGGTGGACTTGCCCGAGCCCGACGGTCCGAGCACGACGACGACCTGGCCCTTGGGCACCTCCAGCGCGACGTCCTTGAGGACGTGCAGAGGCCCGAAGAACTTGTCCACGCCCGTCATCCGGATCATCGGCGGAGCAGGTGTGGGGGCGGTCATCAGATCCTCCAACGGGGGTTCTTCAGCGATGGCGGAAACCTAGGTGTGCGCCACCACACCAGTCCAGGCGGTTGAGCAAGACTTAGGGTCTCAACTCTGTCACAAGCAGGCGAGATGACTCGGGAGGACGCCGGTGCGCGTGCTGTTGGTCGAGGACGACGACCGCGTCGCGGAAGCGCTGGTCCCGGCGCTGACCCGACGTGGTTTCACGGTAGACCGACAAGCCACCGGTCGGGGGACGCTCGACCGGTTGGCGGGGGTCGACGTGGTGTTGCTGGATCTCGGTCTGCCGGACGTGGACGGGGTCACCCTGTGCCGCGGCATCCGGGCCGCGAGCGATGTCGCGATCATCGTGGTGTCGGCGCGCGGGGAGATCGACGACCGGATTCTCGGTCTGCACGCCGGTGCGGACGACTACCTGGTCAAGCCGTACGACGTGGGCGAGCTGGTGGCGCGGGTGCACGCGGTGCGGCGGCGGCGCGGCGACCCGGTCGGGGTCGGCGTCGCGGGCACCGAGGTGTTCGAGACGGCCGACGTGCGGGTGGACCTGGCCCGTCACGAGGTCACCGTGGCGGGTGAACCGGTGGCGCTGTCGCGCAAGGAGTTCCAGGTGCTGGCGCTGGTGATGGCCGCCGGCGGCGCGGTGTGCACCCGGGAGCGCATCCTGGCGGAGGTGTGGGGCCGGACCTGGGCCGGCGCGAACCGGACGCTGGACGTGCACGTGGCCACCCTGCGCACCAAACTGGGCCGGCCGGCGCTGCTGGAGACGGTGCGCGGCGTCGGCTACCGGCTGAGCTCGATCGGGGGCTGAGTGCGATCACGGCTGCTGGGCATCGTGCTCACCCTCGTGGTGGTGGTGCTGGTCGGCATGGGCGTGCCGCTCGGGCGCGGGGTCGCGGCCGGCGAGCAGCAGGAGATGTTCCTGGACCGGCTGACCGACACCGCCCGGTTCGCGTCCGTCGCGCAGCGCCCGCTGATCGACGACCAACCCGCCGTGCTGGACCGCGAGCTGGCCCGCTACCAGGACCTCTACGGCATCCGGGTAGCGCTGCTGGACCGCTCCGGCAGGGTGGTCGCGGCGTCCGGGTCCGGCATCGACGTGACGT
Organism: Actinosynnema sp. NPDC023587; assembly: GCF_040640215.1. NCBI lineage: Bacteria > Bacillati > Actinomycetota > Actinomycetes > Pseudonocardiales > Pseudonocardiaceae > Actinosynnema > Actinosynnema sp. NPDC023587. The sequence goes on from NZ_JBFABG010000003.1 coordinate 84,060, forward strand.
CGGAGCCCGTGCCGGACCTGGTCCGGGGCGCGCTCGCCGGGCGGCAGCCGGTCGCGCCCGACCTGCTGATGCCCTGGGACCGGGAGGACCTGGTGCTGGCCGAGCCGGTGCTGGTGGACGGGGAGGTGCGCGGCGCGGTCGTCACCTTCTCCCCCACCATCAAGACCCGGACCGAGGTGATGTGGTGGTGGGTGCTGCTGCTCGCGGCGAGCCTGCTGGTGCTCGCGCTCGCGGTGCTCGCCGCGTTGCCGCTGGTGCGGTGGACGCTGCGGCCGGTGCACCGGCTGGACGACGCCACCGGAGCGCTGCTGGGCGCGGTGGTGTCCGGCAAGCCGGTGCAGCCGGTCGGGTCCTCGTCCGGGCCGCCCGAGCTGCGGCAGCTCTCCCGCTCGTTCGACCAGATGGCGGCCAACGTCGGTGACGTGCTGGCCGCGCAGCGGGCGTTCGTCGCGGACGCGTCGCACCAGCTCCGCAACCCGCTGACCGCGCTGAAGCTGCGACTGTCCAACCTGGACGGGCACGTGTCGGGGGACGGGGTGGTGCACCAGGGCGCGGCGCTGGACGAGGCGGACCGGCTCAACCGGATTCTGGACGAGCTGCTGGCCATGGCCCGCGCCGGCTCGCCGTCGGTCGACCCGGTCGAGGTGGACGTGGACCGGGCGGTCGCCGGGCGGCTCTCGGCGTGGCAGCCGGCCGCCGCCGCGCGCTCGGTGCACCTGGTGCTCGACGGCGAGCCCGGCGGCCGGGTGCTGGTCCCGCCGCGCGGGGTGGAGGCCGTGCTGGACGCGCTGCTGGACAACGCCCTGAAGTTCGCGCCGGACGACACGCTGGTGCTGGTCGACGTGCGGCGGCGGGACGGGCTGGTGCGCCTGTCGGTGCGCGACGAGGGCCCCGGGCTGGCCCCGGACGAGCTGGAACGGGCCACCGACCGGTTCTGGCGCTCCCCCGCGCACCAGAACATCCAGGGGTCCGGGCTGGGGCTGGCGATCGTGCGGCAGATCGTGGAGCGGGTGGCCGGCGAGGTGCTGCTGAGCCTGCCCGAGGACGGCGGGCTGCGGGTCACCGTGACGTTCCCGGCGGCCGGCTAGGGCCTGTCCCCGGGTTTCGGCGGCGGGTCGCGGTCCGGGGGTGCGCCCTAGACCTTCACGTCGCGGTAGTAGTTCTTCGCGCCGGGGTGCAGCGGCAGCGGGGTGGTCTCGATCGCCGACCTGACCTCGATCGACCGGGCCACCGGGCTGACCGCCACCAGCTCCGGCTGCGCCCGGAACAGCCCGCCCAGCAGGGCTTCGGCCACGTCCTCCGGCATCGAGTCGGTGACCAGCAGGAAGTTGCGGACGACGAGGGTGGTGACCGGTGTGGCGACCGGGCCGCCGGGCAGCTCGTAGGCCGAGGCGGGCAGCGTCGCCGACCCGTACACGGGGTAGAGCCGGCGCAGGGTGGGCAGCACGTCGCCCAGGTCCAGCATCCGCAGCTTGACGGTGGTGGCGAGGGTCGTGACGCCCGCGGTCGGCACGCCGCCGGACCAGAAGAACGCGTCCAGCGCGCCGGCCCGCATCGCGTCCGTGGTCGCGTTCAGGTCCAGGTACCGGGGCTCCAGGTCCTCGGTCGGCGAGAGGTCGGCCGAGCGCAACAGCCGTTCGGCGATCAGCTTCACGCCGGAGTCGCGCGCGCCGAGCGAGACCCGCAGGCCCTTCAGGTCGGCGAGCTTGGTGGCCGGGAGGTCGTCGCGCACGGCGAGCTGGAGGTAGTCGTCGTGCATCCGGGCCAGCGCGTACAGGCGGTGACCGCCGGTGTTGGACTGCGCCTCCTCCGCGGCGTCGGCCGCCGAGAACCCCACCTGCGCCTGACCGGTGCGCAGTCGTTCCAGGTTGTCCACCGACCCGGCGGTGGCCACGACCTGCGGGCGCGGGATGCCCGGGTCGCGCGTCCACGCGTCCGCGAGGGCGGTGCTCAGCTTGTGGTAGACGCCCGTGTCGCTGCCCGCCACCATGGTGAGCTTGACCTGGTCGAAGTCGTCACCGCACGCGGTCACCGACAGCGCGGCCAGGGCCAGCACGGCCCCGGCGGCGTGCACTCTGAACAGCGTTACCGACACGACCGCATCGTCGCACGTCCAGGGCGTGCGACGGACCCGGTGGACGGAGTTCGCCGGGCCGGACCGACGCCGGTGGGCCGGGGTGGTCGGCCGGAGCGCCTACCATGCTCGGTGGACACCAGAGCGTCATCCACGCACGGCGTGCGGCCGTCGGACCACCTCGCACCACGGAGTGATCTCCCTTTGGACAGCAGTGATGACCTCATGGCGACCGTGGCCTCCACCGGCCACTGACCAGGGGATATGGTGACTACGTGAGCGCGTTGCAGGTCCCGAGGACCTTCCAGATCCGCACGTTCGGGTGTCAGATGAACGTGCACGACTCCGAGCGCCTCGCCGGGATGCTCGAAGACGCGGGCTACACGCCCGTGGAAAGCGACGCGGCTCCCGACGTGGTGGTGTTCAACACCTGCGCGGTGCGGGAGAACGCGGACAACAAGCTGTACGGCACGCTCGGGCACCTCGCGCCGGCCAAGACCGCGAACCCGGACATGCAGATCGCGGTGGGCGGCTGCCTCGCGCAGAAGGACCAGGGCGAGATCGTCAAGCGCGCCCCGTGGGTCGACGTGGTGTTCGGCACGCACAACATCGGGTCGCTGCCGGTGCTGCTGGAGCGCGCGCGGCACAACCGGGAGGCCCAGGTCGAGATCCTCGACTCGCTGGAGACGTTCCCGTCCACGCTGCCCGCGCGCCGGGACTCGGCCTACTCCGGCTGGGTGTCGGTGTCGGTCGGCTGCAACAACACCTGCACGTTCTGCATCGTCCCGTCGCTGCGCGGCAAGGAGAAGGACCGCCGGCCCGGCGACGTGCTCGCCGAGGTGCGGGCGCTGGTGGACGAGGGCGTGCTGGAGGTGACGCTGCTCGGGCAGAACGTCAACTCGTACGGCGTCGAGTTCGGCGACCGGTTCGCGTTCGGCAAGCTGCTGCGCGCGGCGGGCGGCATCGAGGGCCTGGAGCGCATCCGGTTCACCTCCCCGCACCCGAAGGACTTCACCGACGACGTCATCGCGGCGATGGCCGAGACGCCCGCCGTGTGCCACCAGTTGCACATGCCGCTCCAGTCGGGCTCGGACCGCCTGCTCAAGCGGATGCGCCGGTCCTACCGGTCGGCGAAGTACCTGTCGATCCTGGACGACGTGCGCCGCGCCATGCCCGACGCGGCCATCACCACCGACATCATCGTCGGCTTCCCCGGTGAGACCGAGGAGGACTTCCAGGCCACCCTGGACGTGGTGCGCGAGTCGCGGTTCTCCAGCGCCTTCACCTTCCAGTACTCCAAGCGGCCCGGCACCCCGGCGGCGGAGCTGCCCGACCAGCTCCCCAAGCAGGTCGTGCAGGAGCGCTACGACCGGCTGGTCACGCTGGTCAACGAGCTCGCCTGGGAGCAGAACACGCTCCAGGTCGGCCGCGTGGTGGAGCTGCTGGTCGCGAGCGGCGAGGGCCGCAAGGACGCCGAGACGCACCGGATGTCGGGTCGCGCGCGAGACGGCAGGCTCGTCCACTTCGCGCCCGGCGACGCCCGCATCCGCCCGGGTGACGTCGTGGAGACGGTCGTGACCTACGCCGCGCCGCACAACCTGATCGCGGACGGCGCGATCCTGTCCCACCGCCGCACCAAGGCGGGTGACCGCTCGGAGGCCGGTATCAAGCCCAAGACGCCAGGTGTCACCCTCGGACTCCCGAAGTTCGGCACCCCGGAGCCGCTCCCGGCCGCCGTCGGCGGGTGCGCGGTCGGATGATGAGCGACGAACGCGACGACCTGACCGAGCTGCGGGCCGAGATCAACGAGGTGGGCCGCTCGGCCGCCAAGCGCTTCGACCCGGGTCGCGGTGCGCTGACCATCGCGGTGGCGGTGTCGGCGATCCTGGTCTCGATGGTCCTGCCGTGGGACGGCGGGCGGAACGGCCTGGACGTGCTGCTGGGCGAGGCGCGGGCCATCCCCAAGGTGTTCGCCCACGCCGCCCTGGCCGGGGGTGTGCTGCTGTCCGCGGTGACCCTGCTGGCGCGCCGGTGGGCGTTGGCGTGGGTCTCCTCGTTGGCGCTGTTCGTGGCGTCGGTGAGCGGCGTCCTGTCCATCTGGACGACCCAGACGACCACCGGCCACCAGCCGGGGGAAGGCCCCGGCGCGGGACTGGTCGTGGCGGTCGTCGCGGTGGTCCTGCTCCTGGTCAAGTGGCTGCGCATCGCCGCTTCCCGGCCGCCGATCAACTGAAGCCGGCGGCGGCGGTCGGCCGGGCGTCGCCCGCGGGTTGCCCACGCGGAACAGCCCGGTCCGGGGAGTCCCCGGACCGGGCTGTTCCGCTGTCGTGACTAACGCGAGGCCACGGCCTGTTCGGCTGCCGCGAGCCACTCGCGCCACTGCTGGGCCTGGGCCTCGGCCTGCTCCGCGCGGCGCTTGTCGCCGGCGGCGCGGGCCTTCTCGGCCTGGGCCTCGAACTGCTCCACGCGCTCGCGGAACTGGGCCACGCGGGCCTCGGCCTCCGGGTCGGACTTGCGCCACTGGGCGTCGACCGCGCCGCGCACCCGCTCCTCGATGGTGCGGAGCTTGCCCTCCAGCTCGCGGACCCGCTCGCGCGGCACCTTGCCGACCGCGTCCCAGCGCTCCTGGATCTTGTAGAGCTGCTGGCGGGCGGTCTCCAGGTCGTGCGAGGGGTCGATGTGCTCGGCCTCGGCGAGCAGCTCCTCCTTGAGCTTCGCGTTGGTCGCGAACTCCGCGTCGCGCTCCGAGAACGCCTCGGACCGCTTGGCGAAGAAGGCGTCCTGCGCGGCCCGGAAGCGCTGCCACAGGGCGTCGTCGGCCTCCTTGGGCGCACGCCCGGCGGCCTTCCACTCGACCATCAGGTCCTTGTAGCGGCCGGCGGTGGGGCCCCAGTCGTCGGACTCGACGAGCTTCTCGGCCTCCTCCACGAGTTCCTGCTTGCGGGACTTGGCCACGCCGCGCTGGCGGTCCAGGTCGGCGAAGTGCGAGCCCCGCCGCCGGTTGAACGCGTCCCGCGCCTTGGAGAACCGCCGCCAGAGCTGCTCGTCGGTCTTCCGGTCGACGCCCCGGATGGTCTTCCACTCGTCCAGGACCTGCCGCAGCCGGTCGCCCGCCGCCTTCCACTGGGTGGACTCGTTGGCCAGTACCTCGATCTCCTCCACCAGCTCCAGCTTCCGCGCGCCCGCCGCGGCACGGGCCTCGTCCTTGGCCGCCTTCGCCGCCTCCAGGCCCTCCTCGGCCTTGGCCAGCACGTGCTCGACCCGGGCGGCCAGGGCCGCCAGGTCACCGACCACGGCCGCCTCCGCCAGGCTCTCCTGGACGTGCTTCGCGCTGGTCAGCGCGTGCTTCGGGTCACCGGCCCCGGACGACAGCCGGGTCACCAGCAGCTCGACCTCGGTGCGGATGTCGTCGAACCGGCGCGCGAAGTGCGCCAGGCCCTCGGCGGGCTCGCCCGCCTGCCAGGAACCGACGACCCGCTCCCCGTCCGCCGTCTTGACGTAGACGGTGCCGTCCGCGTCCACGCGCCCCCAGCGGTCAGGGTGGTCCGACGCCACGGGGACCGGCGGAGGCGTGCTGCTTACCGCCCGCGTCTCCTCGACCACTGCCCCCGTACCACTGTCGCCAGTGGCTTCCGGTGTCGTCTCGTGCTCCGTCATCGCCGGCTTCCTCCTCGCCTGCCCACTTCGTGGTGCCCGTGCCGACCACGGGCGCCCCGCCGATGGCGGGGCCCAGCACCCGGGTACCGCGACGCTTCAGACAGTGCCCAGTACCCCGCGCGCATTCAAACAGGTCAAGGCTCACATCGGTACCGGTGGTGGCCGATGAGTAGCGTGGGTCGCCATGATCTCGCGTGTCGCCGTGGTGCCGCACCCTCCTCTGCTCGTGCCGGAACTGGTCTCCGGAGCCGTCGCGGAAACCGCCGCCGTGCGGACCGCGTGCCTTGCCGCGGCACGGGAGCTCGCCGCCCACGACGTGGACTGGACGGCCGTCGCGGTCGACCCCTCCGGGCCCCGGACCTTGGCCGACAGCGCCGGATCGTTCCGGGGGTTCGGGGTGGACGTGCCGGTCGCGCTCTCCGGGCGGCCGTCCTCTGTGGATCCCTCGCTGCCGCTGCCCGCCCTGGTGGCGGGGTGGCTGCGGGAGCACGCCGGCGCGCGCTCGGTCCGGCTGCACCTCGTGCCGCCGGACCTGTCCCCGGCGGAGTGCGTCTCATTCGGGTCACAGTTGCCCGGCCGGGCGCTGCTGGTGCTCGGCGACGGGTCCCACCGGCACGGCGAGCGGGCCGTGGGCCGTCCGGACGACCGCGCCGGGCCGTTCGACGAGGCCGTGCGCGCCGCGCTCGCCACGGCCGACGTGGCGGCCCTGCGGTCCCTCGACCCGGCGCTGGCCGACGAGCTGGGCGCGCGGGGGCGGGCCGCCTGGCAGGTGCTGGCGGGCGTGCCCGGCGCGTGGCGGTGCACCCGGTCGGAGCTCCTGGTCCCCTTCGGGGTCGGCTACCACGTGGCCGTCTGGGAGGCTTGACCCCGTGAACGCCCCCGTCGCCGTCGTCGGCCCCACCGCCACCGGCAAGTCCGACCTCGCCGTGCGGCTCGCCGTCGAACTGGGCGGCGAGGTGGTCAACGCCGACTCGATGCAGCTCTACCGGGGCATGGACATCGGCACGGCGAAGGTCACCGCCGAGGAGCGGCGGGGCGTGCCGCACCACCTGCTCGACGTGCTCGACGTGACCGAGCCCGCCTCGGTGGCCGCCTACCAGCGGGACGCCCGCGCGGTGGTCGAGTCGCTGCTGGCCGCCGGCACGGTCCCGGTGCTGGTCGGCGGCTCCGGCCTGTACGTGCAGGCGGTGCTGGACGACCTGGTGTTCCCCGGCACCGACGACCGCATCCGGGGGCAGTTGGAGAACGAGCTGGCGGTGTTCGGCGCGGAGGTCCTGCACGGCAGGCTCGCCCAGCTCGACCCGGCCGCCGCGCTGGCCATCCTGCCCACCAACGGCCGCCGCGTGGTGCGCGCCCTGGAGGTCGTCGAGATGACCGGGCAGCCGTTCTCGGCGACGCTGCCCAAGCCCGGTCCGGCCCGCTACGGCACGGTGCTGGTGGGGCTGGACCGCGAGGTGTCCGAACTGGACGAGCGGGTCGACCGGCGGGTCGACCGGATGTTCCGGGACGGCCTGGTGGACGAGGTGCGGGCGCTGGCGGCGGTCGGGCTGCGGGAGGGCCGCACGGCGTCGCGCGCGCTGGGCTACCAGCAGGTGCTGGCGTCGTTCGACGGCGAGCACGACCTGGCGACCGCCGCCGCCGAGACCGCGCGGGCCACGCGCCGGTTCGTGCGCCGCCAGCGGTCCTGGTTCCGCCGCGACCGGCGGGTCACCTGGTTCGACGCGGGCTCGGACGGGCTGGTCGCCGACGTGCTCGCGCTGGTCGCGAAGTAGCCTGGCCGGGTGGGAGTCGAGTTTCTGAAGGGTCACGGCACCGAGAACGACTTCGTGGTGCTGCCGGACCCGGACAGCCTGGTGGACCTGACCGAGTCGCGGGTGCGGGCGCTGTGCGACCGGCAGCGCGGGCTGGGCGCGGACGGGGTGCTGCGGGTCGTGCGGCCCGACTTCGGTCCCTGGTTCATGGACTACCGCAACGCCGACGGGTCGATCGCCGAGATGTGCGGCAACGGCGTGCGGGTGTTCGCCCGCTACCTGGTCGAGGCCGGTCTGGTGCCGCTCGGCGGGTTCGCCGTCGGCACGCGGGCCGGGCAGCGCGAGGTCGTGGCGCACGAGGACGGCTCGGTGACCGTGGACATGGGTCCCGCGCGGATCTCCGGGACCTCGGCGGCGCGGGTCGGCGGCGTGGAGTTCGCCGGGGTCGCGGTGGACGTCGGCAACCCGCACCTGGCGTGCGTGACGACGACGCCCGTGGCGTCCCTGGACCTGCGCGACCAGCCCGAGTACGACCCGGCGGTGTTCCCCCGGGGCGTGAACGTGGAGTTCGTCAACGTGCTGGGCGACGGGGCGCTGCGGATGCGGGTCCACGAGCGCGGCGTAGGCGAGACCCGGTCGTGCGGCACGGGCACGGTCGCGACCGTCGCGGCGTGGCTGCACGGCACCGGTCGGCGCACCGGCAAGGCCACTGTGGACGTCCTCGGTGGACAGGTGTCCGTGGTGGTCGAGGAGGAGACGTCGACCCTCACCGGCCCGGCCGTGCTGCTCGCCCGCGGAGAGCTCGACCAGGCCTGGTGGGACGCCCTCTAGAGCGCGAACACCTCCAGCTTGGCCAGCCGGGCCGCGGCGACCACCTCGGGCTGCGAGGTGGGCGCGGTGCAGCACACGAGCCGGTCCCCCACGACCGCGACGGCGAAGCAGATCTGGCTGGTCTCGACGCGGTGGGTGATCTCGCCGCCTTCGACCACGCGGAACGCGTAAGGCTGCAACGCGGGCGCGACCCACACGCCGCCCTCGCCGTCGACGGCGATGCCGTCCGGGGCGATGAAGTGCTCTCGCAGCGCGGCCCAGACGCGCCGGTTCGACAGCGTCCCGTCCGGGGCCACGTCGAACGCCGTCAGCCCGAACGCGAGCGTCTCGGCGACGATCAGGACGTCCGGTCGTCCGCCGCCACCGGGCAGCAGTCCCATGCCGTTGGGGAACTTCAGGTCGTCGGCGGCGACGGACACCGACCCGTCGGGCTGGACGAGCGCCAGGGGCGTGCCCGGCGCGACCCAGTCGGGTTGGGACATCGGCCCCTCGCCGCCCGCCGCGATCGCCGCGTGCAGGTCGAAGCCGAAGTTGCCCACGTACGCGCGGCCCCGGGCGTCGACCAGCATGTCGTTGGCGTGGAACGTGGCGATGCCGTTCAGGTCGGCGTGCCGGACGAGCTCGCCGCCGTCGAGCCGGCGGACCGTGCGGTCCTCCATCGACACCACGAGCAGGCGTCCGTCGGGGAGCCAGCCCAGCCCGGACGGCCGGCCCGGGACGGTGCAGACCACCTCCTGGTGGCCGGTGTCGAGGTCGAGCGCCCGCACCTCGTGGTCGTAGAAGTCGGAGTAGTAGAGCCGGCCGTCCGGTCCGCGCCGAGGTCCTTCGCCGAACCGGAGACCCTCGCGCACCACGGTGGTGTCAACCATGGTGCGCGACGGTAGTGATCACTTGACGGGTTCCGCATCGCCCGCAGTGGTGACGGGGTCGTGCGCGGTGCGCAACGGCGAGAACACGACCCACACGGGCGATATGGCGCGCCCGATCAAGGCGACCCACAGCGTGGCCAGGACGCCGACCTGCGTCCCGAGCAGACCGCCCGCCAGGCCACCCAGCGGCAGCGCGCCCCACACGACGAACCGGATCGAGGCGTTCATCCGGCCGAGCAGGTGGTCCGGGCAGATCGCCTGCCGGTAGCTGACCTGCGCGATGTTGTAGACGATCGCCCCGTACGCCAGGAACAGGTCCGCGACCACGACGAACGCCAGCCGCCAGCCGTCGCCGGCGAGCGGCAGCAGCAGCCCGAACGGCTGGGTGACCAGCAGCGACAGCCAGATCACCCGGATCTGGCCCCACCTCCGGTGCCACCGGTGCACGGTCAGCGCGCCGAGCACGCTGCCCAGGCCGGCCGAGCCGAGCAGCAGCCCGATCACGCCGTCGGACAGGCCGAGGTCGCGCGCCAGGAACAGCACCAGCACGGCCAGCGAGACGCCGTCGAAGAAGTTCGCGGTCCCGGTCGTGCCGACGATCGCCCGCAACGACCGGTTGCCGAACACGAACCGCAGGCCCTCGGCGATCTCCGAGACCAGGCCCGTCCGGTCCGCCGCACGCGGTGCGGGCTCCTCGGTCCGGATTCGCAGCAGGAACAGCGCCGAGCACACGTAGCCGACGCCGGTCGCCAGGATGCCGTTGGCCATGCCGACGAACTGCGCCACGCCGCCGGCGGCGGCCGGTCCGGACACCGCGGCCATGGAGTGGCTCGCGGTGAGCTTCGAGTTGCCCTCGACCAGTTGGTCCCGCCCCACCAGCGAGGGCAGGTAGGACTGGTAGGCGACGTCGAACATCACCGTGGCCGCGCCGACCAGCAGGGCGACCACGACGAGGTGGGCGAACGTGAGCGTGCCCAGCCACCAGGCGACCGGGATGGACAGCATCAGCGCCGCGCGCACGAAGTCCGCGGTGAGCATCAGCGGGCGGCGGCGCACGCGGTCCACCCACACCCCGGCGGGCAGGCCGATGAGCAGGAAGGCCGCGGTGTTCGCCGCGGTCAGCAGGCCCATCTCCAGCGGGGTGGCGGCCAGCGCGCCGGCGGCGAGCAGCGGCAGCGCGGTCCGGCCGATGGTCGAGCCGAACTGGGAGATGGTGTCGCCCACCCACAGCAGGCGGAAGTCTCGGTGATGCCGGAGGGACACGCCGAGGAGTGTGGCCGAAGTGATTGGAAAGTGTCAATCACTTATCCTGGCACCATGCACCGCCGCCCGGCCACGGAGGCCGAAGCCGCCGCCCTCGCCTCGGCCGTGCGGCTGCGCATCATCCGCCTGACCCACGACCGCGCGCTGACCAACAAGGAGATCGCGCACCGGCTCGACCGCGACCCCGCCACCACGCTCCACCACGTGCGCAAACTCGTCGCCACGGGTTTCCTGGAGGCCCAGCCGGCGCGGACCGGCAACCGGGGTGCCCGCGAGATCCCGTACCTGTCCACCGGGCTGTCGTGGCGGCTGTCCGGCGGCTTCGGCGCGACGAAGGGGCAGGCGGTGCTGGAGGCGTACCTGGCCGAGGTCGCCGAGGTCGACCCCGCCCGGCTCAACCAGACCCGGCTCGTCGTCCGGGTCGACCCGGCGGAACTAAACCGGCGGCTCCGTTCGTTGTTCGATGAGCTGGCCGCCGAGCCGGACGACCCCTCGGGGGAGCGCGTGGCGCTCTACCTCGCGATCTACCCGGGGGATTAACTACTCGGCGACAGCGCCTGGACGTGCGACGATAAGAGGCAAATGACGGAAAACACGCACAACAGCAACGACTGGCTCGACCACGACGCCGAGCTGTCCACCGGTGAGCTCGCCCTCGCCGAACGAGCCGCGCTGCGCCGCGTCTCGGGCTTGTCCACCGAGCTCCAGGACGTCACCGAGGTCGAGTACCGGCAGCTCCGCCTGGAGCGCGTCGTGCTGGTCGGCGTGTGGACCGAAGGCACCGCCGCCGACTCCGACGCCTCGCTGGCCGAACTGGCGCTGCTCGCCCAGACGGCGGGCTCCGAGGTGCTCGAAGGGCTCGTGCAGCGGCGCGACCGGCCCGACCCGGCCACCTACATCGGCTCCGGCAAGGTCGCCGAGCTGCGCGACATCGTGATCTCGACCGGCGCGGACACGGTGATCTGCGACGGCGAGCTCTCCCCCGGCCAGCTCCGGCAGTTGGAGGAGAAGCTCAAGGTCAAGGTCGTCGACCGCACGGCGCTGATCCTCGACATCTTCGCCCAGCACGCCTCCTCCAAGGAGGGCAAGGCGCAGGTGGAGCTGGCGCAGTTGCAGTACCTGCTGCCCCGCCTGCGGGGCTGGGGCGAGTCGCTGTCCCGGCAGGCCGGTGGCCGCGCGGGCGGCGGCAACGGCGGCGTGGGTCTGCGCGGCCCCGGTGAGACGAAGCTCGAAACCGACCGCCGGCGCATCCGCGCCCGGATCTCCAAGCTGCGCCGGCAGATCGTCGGGATGAGCGTCATCCGGGACACCAAGCGCGGTGCCCGGGTCGCCAACGCGGTGCCCAACGTGGCCATCGCCGGCTACACCAACGCGGGCAAGTCCAGCCTGCTCAACGCCCTGACCGGGGCGGGTGTGCTGGTGGAGGACGCGCTCTTCGCCACCCTCGACCCGACGACCAGGCGCAGCCAGACGCCGGAGGGCCTGCCGTACACGCTGACCGACACGGTCGGTTTCGTCCGGCACCTGCCCCACCAGCTCGTGGAGGCGTTCCGGTCGACGTTGGAAGAGGTCGCGGACGCGGACCTGCTGGTCCACGTCGTCGACGGCGCGGACGGGATGCCGGAGAAGCAGGTCACGGCCGTGCGCGAGGTGATCTCCGAGATCAGCGAGCGCCGGGACGACCCGATGCCGGCCGAACTCCTCGTGGTGAACAAGGTCGACGCGGTGGGCGAGCTCGGCCTGGCCCGGCTGCGGCACCTGTTCCCCACGGCCGTCCTGGTGTCCGCGCGCACCGGCGAGGGCATCGAGGAGCTGCGGGAGCGCATCGCCTCCCTCATCCCGCGACCCGAGGTCGTGGTGGAGGCCCTGGTGCCGTACGCGCGCGGCGAGCTCGTCGCCCGCATCCACCGCGAGGGCGAGATCATCAAGGAGCGGCACACCGAGGAGGGCACCGAGCTCAGCGCCCGGGTCCGCCCGGACCTCGCCGGTGCGCTGGAGCAGTTCGCCGTGAACGGAAGCCGCACCTGACCCGGTGCTGACCGCCGCACTCCTGATCCTGGCCCTGACGGCCGGCTCCGCGACAGCGCAGCCGGCCGTCGGCGAGCTGTGCCGGATCACCGACCAGCGCCTGGAAGAGCTCTCGGGGCTGGCCTCGGACGGTGACCGGTGGTTCGCGGTCAACGACAGCGACAGCGGCACCATCGAGGTGCACGTGCTGGACCGCACGTGCCGGATCACCGACACCGTCACCGCCGCGAACGACCCGTACGACGTGGAAGACCTGGCGCTGGCCCCGGACGGCACCCTCTGGCTGGCCGACACGGGCGACAACGGCAAGACCCGCGCCACCGTCGCCCTGCACGCCGTGGGCCAGGACGGCACCGCACGGATTTACCGCTTCACGTACCCGGACGGCAAGCACGACGCCGAGGCCCTGCTCCTCGCCGCCGACGGCACCCCGCACATCATCACCAAGGAGCCCCTCGGCTCGGCGCTGGTCTACCGCCCCGCGACGGCGTGGAACGAGAACGCGCCGACCCCGCTCGAACAGGTCGCGCAGGTCTCCCTGGACGGCACCGACACCCCCGGCGGGCCGCTCCAGAGCCCGGTCATGACCCGGGTCGTCACCGGGGCCGCCCTGTCGAAGGACGGCCGGACCGCCGCGCTGCGCACCTACACCGACGCCTACCTGTTCCCCGTCCCGGACGGGGACCTGGTGAAGGCGCTGGAAGCGGACCCCGTCCGCATCCCCCTGCCGGACGAGCCGCAGGGCGAGGCCCTCGCGTTCGACCCGGACGGCACGCTGCTGTCCGCCTCGGAGTTCGGCACGCAGGGCGCGACCAGCTCGGCCGTCCGCACGGTCCCCGGCGCGGCGGGACTGGCCGCCCCACCGACGACGACCACTACACCCCCGCCGCAGAGCAACACCGCGGCGGCTCCCCGGCAACCCGGGGAGACCGACGACCGGCCGCTGTGGCCGGTCGTGGCAGCGGGAGCAACGGCCCTGGCGCTGGTGGCCCTGGCGATCCGCCGCTCCCGCCGCAGGGCGCGCCGGGGCTGAGCCGCGTCCGGTGGTCGGTGACGTGGTGAGTCGACCGGCGGGCCCGACCGACGAGCTAGAGCCGGCGGAGGACCGCCACCACCTTGCCCAGGATCGACGCCTCGTCACCGAGGATCGGCTGGTAGGCGGAGTTGTGCGGCAGCAGCCACACGTGCCCGTCGCGGCGCTTGAACGTCTTCACCGTCGCCTCGCCGTCGATCATGGCCGCGACCACGTCGCCGTTCTCGGCGGTCGGCTGCTGGCGGACCACCACCCAGTCACCGTCGGTGATCGCGGCATCCACCATCGAGTCACCCACGACCCTCAACAGGAACACCTCCCCCTCGCCCACGATCTCGCGCGGCAGCGGGAAGACGTCCTCGATGGACTCCTCGGCCAGGATCGGTCCACCGGCCGCGATCCGACCCAGCATCGGCACGTAGGCCGGGGTGGGACGGGAGGCGGGGTCGACCCCGGTCACGATCTCGGCGGGCAGCACGCCCACCGCGCGCGGCCGGTTCGGGTCGCGCCGCAGGAAGCCCTTGCGCTCCAGCGCGCGCAACTGGTGCGCGACCGAGGAGGTGGAGGTCAACCCGACCGCTTCGCCGATCTCCCGGACGCTGGGCGGGTAGCCGAACCGGTCCAGCCAGTCCCGGATCACGTCGAGCACCTTGCGCTGCCGGAGCGTGAGCCCGGCGTTGCCCGCGATGTCGGCGGGTGGGGGAGCGGAGGGCGCGTCGGCCGCGCTGCGCGGGTCGTCGTCGGTCTTGCGAGCCACGGTGCTTCCCTCCTCACCGGTCCCGATTGCCCAGGCCGGTTCTGCGTCGATCTTCAATCGTCGAAGGTAGTCGCAGTCAACGTCCAGATCAAACACCTGTTCGAAGTAAGTGTCGGCGTGTCCTTCCCGTTCCGCCGGTCGAAGTGGTAGACATTCGCACGGACGTTCGATCGAACATCAGTTCGATCATGATCGGATGACCTGCGTTGGAGGGTGTCATGGCGGTGGTTGTCGGCACGCGGAACGGCTTCGACCTCGTGGACGGAACCACGGCGGACGACGTGCGCCGGGGCCATCAGCCACACCCCGGCCCGCGCGTCCTGCGGACCTTCGGGGACACCCGCCGCCCCACCACCCCCCGCCCGCGCCCGGCGGCGGCCCGCACCGCCCCGGACCCGGCGGCCTGCCAGGTCCGCCGGAGCACCCGCCACCCGGCCCTCCGGTTCGCGCTCCACGCGGCCGTGGCGATCGTGGCGGCCGTGACCCTGAGCCTGCTCTACCTGTACGGCTCGGGCGCGACGACGGTCCCCGAACGCACCAGCGTCGTCCACGTCCAGGTGGGTGAGTCGCTCTGGGAGGTCGCGGAGCGCTCGGCCCCGGACAGCGACCCGGAAGCCGTGGTGGACCGCATCAGGTCCCTGAACAACCTCACCGACACCACTCCGATCACCCCCGGCCTCCCGCTGGTGGTCCCGGACGGCCGCACCGCGCCGACGACCTGACGCCCGCGCACACCCCGCCGCGTCGTCCTTCGCGCCTCCCACCCGCCGCGCCGCCTCCACCGCCGGACCCCCTCGACGGCCCCGCCCGACCGACCGGGACACTGTGGACCCGGCGTCCCGGTCACCGCCCGGCAGCCGGCCCGCTACCGCCCGGCACCGGCCCCTCGCCGCCCGGTAGCCACCCCGTCGCAGCGAGTTTCACCCGACCGTGTCGACCCGCGACACGCCGCCGGCGAACTTGCACCACCTGGGTCACAGGCATAGGTTGAACCCCTACATCTTGTGGTTACACCGTCGTCGTCAGTCCACAGGTTGGGGTATTCCCCTCCACCAGGGCTGCCGTGACGGACGCCGCGCAGGGGAAGGGTGACCGGTCGTGCGCTGTCCGTTCTGCCGCAACTCGGATTCCCGCGTGGTCGACTCGCGCGAGGTGGACGAGGGCCAGGTGATCCGCCGCCGCCGGTCGTGCTCCGCCTGCGGTCGCCGGTTCACCACCGTCGAGGAAGCCGTCCTCGCCGTGGTGAAGCGGTCCGGGGTGACCGAGCCGTTCAGCAGGGACAAGGTGGTCACCGGCGTCCGCCGCGCGTGCCAGGGGCGGCCCGTGGACGAGGACGCGTTCCACCTGCTGGCGCAGAGCGTCGAGGAATCGATCCGCGCCACCGGCTGCGCCGAGATCCCCAGCCACGAGGTGGGCCTGGCCATCCTGGGCCCGCTCAGAGATTTGGACGAAGTCGCCTACCTGCGGTTCGCCAGCGTCTACCGGTCGTTCTCCTCGGTCGAGGACTTCGAGAAGGAAATCGCCGACCTGCGAACCGCACAACAGGACTGACCGCCCGGACAAAGCACCCGCCACACAGCACCACCCAGCGGCACACGAACACGTCCGCGACCGCCTCGTGCGGGAGCCGGACGTCGGCCGCACCACCGATTCAGACGACGACGCGCGGAAAGAGGAACGGGGAATGACGGAGACCGTTGGTGGCTCCAGCAAGAAGACGGCCACCCGCAACGGCGCGGGGGACAAGCGCCTCGCGGTGGAGCGCGTTTACACCACCGAGGGCGTGCACCCTTACGACGAGGTGACCTGGGAGCGCCGCGACGTCGTCATGACGAACTGGCGCGACGGCTCGATCAACTTCGAGCAGCGCGGCGTCGAGTTCCCCGACTCCTGGTCGGTCAACGCGACGAACATCGTGACCAGCAAGTACTTCCGCGGCGCGGTGGGCACGCCGCAGCGCGAGCACAGCCTGCGCCAGTTGATCGACCGCGTGGTGAGGACTTACACCGAGGCGGGGGTCAAGCACGGCTACTTCGGCACCGACCAGGACGCCGAGACCTTCGAGCACGAGCTGACCTGGATGCTGCTGCACCAGGTGTTCAGCTTCAACTCGCCGGTCTGGTTCAACGTCGGCACCAGCTCGCCGCAGCAGGTCAGCGCCTGCTTCATCCTCGCCGTGGACGACACGATGGAGTCGATCCTCAACTGGTACCGCGAGGAGGGCCTGATCTTCAAGGGCGGCTCCGGCGCGGGCCTGAACCTGTCGCGGATCCGCTCCTCCAAGGAGCTGCTGTCCTCGGGCGGCACCGCGTCCGGCCCGGTCTCGTTCATGCGCGGCGCGGACGCGTCCGCGGGCACCATCAAGTCCGGCGGCGCGACCCGCCGGGCGGCGAAGATGGTCGTGCTCGACGTGGACCACCCGGACGTCGAGGAGTTCATCGAGACCAAGGCCCGGGAAGAGGACAAGGTCCGCGCGCTGCGCGACGCCGGGTTCGACATGGACCTGGGCGGCCGGGACATCGTGTCCGTGCAGTACCAGAACGCGAACAACTCGATCCGGGTGTCCGACGAGTTCATGCACGCGTTCGAGAACGGCGGCCGGTTCGGCCTGCGCGCCCGGCAGACCGGCGAGGTCATCGAGCACGTCGACGCCAAGGGCCTGTTCCGCAAGCTGGCCAAGGCGGCGTGGGAGTGCGCCGACCCGGGCATCCAGTACGACGGCACGATCAACGACTGGCACACCACGCCGGAGTCGGGCCGGATCACCGCCTCGAACCCGTGCTCGGAGTACATGCACCTGGACAACTCCAGTTGCAACCTGGCGTCGCTGAACCTGATGAAGTTCCTCAAGGACGACGGCCGGTTCGACGCCGAGCTGTTCGCCAAGTCGGTCGAGCTGGTCATCACCGCGATGGAGATCTCGATCAGCTTCGCGGACTTCCCGACCGAGCCGATCGCGGAGACCACCCGCAAGTTCCGCCAGCTCGGCATCGGCTACGCGAACCTGGGCGCGCTGCTCATGGCGACCGGTCACGCGTACGACTCCGAGGGCGGCCGGGCGCTCGCCGCGTCGATCACCTCGCTGATGCAGGCGGTGGCCTACAAGCGGTCCGCCGAGCTGGCCGGGATCGTCGGCCCGTACGAGGGCTACGCGCGCAACGCCGAGGCGCACCAGCGGGTCATCCGCAAGCACGCCGCCGCGAACGACCTGATCCGCACCCACCACGCGAACGACGTCGCGGTGCACAAGATCGCGACCCGCGCGTGGCAGGAGGGCATCCAGGTCGGCGCGAAGAACGGCTGGCGCAACGCGCAGGCGTCGGTGCTCGCCCCGACCGGCACCATCGGCCTGATGATGGACTGCGACACGACCGGCATCGAGCCGGACCTGGCGCTGGTGAAGTTCAAGAAGCTGGTCGGCGGCGGCTCGATGCAGATCGTCAACCAGACGGTGCCGCGCGCGCTGAGGTCGCTGGGCTACCAGGACGAGCAGGTCGAGGCGATCGTCGAGTTCATCGGCGAGCACGGCCACGTGGTCGACGCGCCGGGCCTGCGGCTGGAGCACTACGAGGTGTTCGACTGCGCCATGGGCGACCGCTCGATCGCGCCGATGGGCCACGTCCGGATGATGGCGGCGGTGCAGCCGTTCATCTCGGGTGCGATCTCCAAGACGGTGAACATGCCGGAGACGGCGACCGTCGAGGAGGTCGAGGGGATCTACTACCAGGGCTGGAAGCTGGGCCTGAAGGCGCTCGCGATCTACCGCGACAACTGCAAGGTCGGCCAGCCCCTGTCGGCGGGCAAGTCCGCGAAGCCGGTCGCCGGGAAGAAGACCGAGACGGTCGTGGAGTACCGCCCGGTCCGCAAGCGGCTGCCCAAGAAGCGCCCGTCGCAGACGGTGTCGTTCACGGTCGGCGGCGCGGAGGGCTACCTGCACGCCGGCTCGTACCCGGACGACGGCCTGGGCGAGATCTTCGTCAAGCTCGGCAAGCAGGGCTCGACCCTGGCGGGCGTGATGGACGCGTTCTCCATGTCCATCTCGGTCGGTCTCCAGTACGGCATCCCGCTGGAGTTCTACGTCTCGAAGTTCCAGAACCTGCGCTTCGAGCCGGCCGGCATGACCGACGACCCGGACGTCCGGATCGCCACCAGCGTGCTGGACTACCTCTTCCGCCGGCTGGCGCTGGACTACCTGCCGTTCGAGAAGCGCTCGCAGCTCGGCATCTTCACCGCCGACGAGCGGACCGCGCAGGTCAACGAGAGCTACGGCTCGGGCGACGTGGACCTGGAGGGCCTGCGCACGTCGGTCGACGCGACCCCGAAGACCGCCGTCGAGGAGCCCCGGCGGCAGGACATCCAGGTGGGCAGCTCCACCGAGCTGCTGGAACTGCACCTGGGCACCACCGCCGACGCGCCGCTCTGCATGACCTGCGGCACCAAGATGCGCCCCGCGGGTTCCTGCTACCTGTGCGAGGGCTGCGGCTCCACCTCGGGTTGTAGCTGACCCCGGCCGGCTCCGGCTGATCCGACAGCTCCGGGAACGGGGGCCGGCCACGCGCCGGCCCCCGTTCCCGCGCTCACCCGGTCGAGGACCGCGACCGGCCCCCGCACCCGTCCCGGGCGTTCAGGACCGGCGGAACAGCTTGTCGCCCAGCCAGACGATCGGGTCGTAGCGGCGGTCCGCGACGCGTTCCTTCATCGGGATCAGGGCGTTGTCGGTGATCTTGATGTGCTCCGGGCACACCTCGGTGCAGCACTTGGTGATGTTGCACAGGCCCAGGCCGTGCTCGGACTGGGCGGCCGGCACGCGGTCCGCCTCGTCCAGCGGGTGCATCTCCAGTTCCGCCACGCGCATCAGGAACCTCGGCCCGGAGAACGACTCCTTGTTCTCCTCGTGGTCGCGGATCACGTGGCAGGTGTCCTGGCACAGGAAGCACTCGATGCACTTGCGGAACTCCTGGGACCGCTCGACGTCGACCTGCGACATCCGGTAGTCGCCCGGCGCGACGCCCTTCGGCGGCTGGAACGCCGGGATCTCGCGCGCCTTCGCGTAGTTGTACGACACGTCCGTCACCAGGTCCCGGATCACCGGGAACGTGCGCATCGGCGTCACCGTGACCGTCTCGTCCTCGGCGAACACCGACATCCGGGTCATGCACAGCAGACGCGGCCGGCCGTTGATCTCCGCCGAGCACGAGCCGCACTTGCCGGCCTTGCAGTTCCACCGCACGGCCAGATCCGCCGCCTGGGTGGCCTGCAACCGGTGGATCACGTCGAGGACCACCTCGCCCTCGTTGACCTCCACCGTGAAGTCGCGCAGACCTCCTCCGTCCGCATCACCGCGCCACACCCTGAAGTGCCCCTGGTACCCCATGTCAGCCCTCCAGCTCGTCGGCGGTCAGGTACTTCCGCAACTCGGCGTCCTCGAACAGCGCCAGCAGGTCCGGTCGGATCGGGACCTGGGGCTCCTCGGTGACCGCGACCTCGTCACCGGTCACCGTGCACACCAGCAGCTTGCGCCGCCACTCGGGTTCCATCGCCGGGTGGTCGTCGCGGGTGTGGCCGCCGCGCGACTCGGTGCGCAGCAGCGCCGCCCGTGCCACGCACTCGCTGACCAGCAGCATGTTGCGCAGGTCCAGCGCCAGGTGCCAGCCGGGGTTGAACTGGCGGTGACCTTCCACGGTCAACGCCTGCGCGCGCTGCTTGAGGTCGTCCAGGCGCTGGACCGCCCGGTCCATCTCCTCGGCCCGCCGGATGATGCCGACCAGGTCGTTCATCGCCTGCTGCAACTCCATGTGCAGCGTGTACGGGTTCTCCCCGCCGTCGCGTGAGAACGGTTCCACCGCAACGCGTTGCGCCTCGGCGATCGCCTCGTCGGAGCACACCGGGCGCTCGCCGAGCCCGGACACGTAGGTCGCCGCGCCCTCGCCCGCGCGGCGGCCGAACACCAGCAGGTCGGACAGCGAGTTGCCGCCCAGCCGGTTCGAGCCGTGCATGCCGCCCGACACCTCGCCCGCCGCGAACAGCCCCGGCACCGACGACGCGCCGGTGTCCGGCTCGACCTGGACGCCGCCCATGACGTAGTGGCAGGTCGGTCCGACCTCCATGGGCTGGGCGGTGATGTCGACGTCGGCCAGCTCCTTGAACTGGTGGTGCATCGACGGCAGCCGGCGGGTGATCTCCTCGGCGGGCAGCCGGGTCGACACGTCCAGGAACACGCCGCCGTGCTCGGAGCCCCGGCCCGCCTTGACCTCCGAGTTGATGGCGCGCGCCACCTCGTCGCGCGGCAGCAGCTCGGGCGGGCGGCGGTTGTGCTCCGGGTCGGCGTACCAGCGGTCGGCCTCGGCCTCGTCGTCGGCGTACTTGTCCTTGAACACCTCGGGGATGTAGTCGAACATGAACCGCTTGTCGTCGGAGTTGCGCAGCACGCCGCCGTCGCCGCGCACCGACTCGGTGACCAGGATTCCCTTCACCGACGGCGGCCACACCATGCCGGTCGGGTGGAACTGGACGAACTCCATGTTGATCAGCGACGCGCCGGCCCGCAGCGCCAGGGCGTGCCCGTCGCCGGTGTACTCCCAGGAGTTCGAGGTCACCTTGAACGACTTGCCGATGCCGCCGGTCGCGAGCACCACCGCCGGTGCCTCGAACAGCACGAACCGCCCGGACTCCCGCCAGTACCCGAACGCGCCGGCGATCGTCCCGTCGTCCTGCACCAGGTCGGTGACGGTGAACTCCTGGAAGACCTTCAGCCGCGACTCGTAGTCACCGGTGGCCGCGTGGTCGTCCTGTTGCAGCGACACGACCTTCTGCTGCAACGAGCGGATCAGCTCCAGCCCGGTGCGGTCACCGACGTGCGCCAGCCGGGGGTACTCGTGGCCGCCGAAGTTGCGCTGGCTGATCCGGCCGTCCTTCGTCCGGTCGAACAGCGCGCCGTAGGTCTCCAGCTCCCACACCCGGTCCGGGGCCTCGCGCGCGTGCAGCTCGGCCATCCGCCAGTTGTTCAGGAACTTCCCACCGCGCATGGTGTCCCGGAAGTGCACCTGCCAGTTGTCGTTGGAGTTGGCGTTGCCCATGGCCGCGGCGATGCCGCCCTCGGCCATCACCGTGTGCGCCTTGCCGAACAACGACTTGCACAGCACCGCCGTGCGCATCCCGTGCTCCCTGGCCTCGATCGCCGCGCGCAGGCCGGCACCACCGGCACCGATCACCAGCACGTCGAACGAATGCCGTTCCACCTCGGGCAAGACCAGCTCCTCAGTTGATGATCCGGAGGTCGGCGATCGTCCCGGAGGAGACCAGCGCGACGTAGAGGTCGGTGACGCAGACGAAGATCAACGAGGCCCACGCCAACTGCATGTGGCGGGCGTTCAGCTTGGAGATCCGCGTCCACGCCCAGTACCGCACGGGGTGCTTGGAGAAGTGCTTGAGCCGCCCGCCGGCGATGTGCCGGCACGAGTGGCAGGACAGGGTGTACGCGCCGAGCAGCGCCACGTTGACCAGCAGCACGATGTTGCCCAGGCCGAGGCCGGTCGTCAGCGAGTAGACCGCGTCGTAGATGTTGATCAGCAGCAGGATCGAGGCCGCGTAGAAGAAGTAGCGGTGCAGGTTCTGCGCGATCAGCGGGAACCTGGTCTCGCCGGTGTACTTGGCGTGCGGCTCGGCGACCGCGCACGCGGGCGGGGACATCCACGCCGCGCGGTAGTACGCCTTGCGGTAGTAGTAGCAGGTTACCCGGAAGCCCAGCAGGAACGGGATGATCACCACCGGGGGCGTGAGGAACCCCGGCAGCTCGGGCAGCGGGCGGCCGAAGTGCGCCGCCCCCGCCACGCACTCCTGGCTCAGGCAGGGCGAGTACATGGGCGTCAGGTACCGGTACTCGTCGACCCAGTAGTAGTCGCCCATGAAGGTGCGCACCGCCGCGTAGATCGAGATCAGCAGCAGGCCCACGGCCGTGACCAGGGGCGGTAGCCACCACCGGTCCGTGCGCAACGTGCGCTGGGCGATCTGCGCCCTCATACCTCACCTCGGTTCCACTTCGTTGTGGTGGGGACGGTCGGCAATCGGTCCGGTCGAGCTCATCCGGTGAGCGGGACGGGCTGGAAACCGAAACCGGCCCCCGCGTGGTGTCGCGGGGGCCGGCTCGCGGTCGTTCAGGTGTGGCGGTATCCGCCGAGACCCTCGTCGTCGGCGTCGTGCCAGAGCTTCGGGTCGTAGGGCGTGTCGGGCACGACGACCACTTCGCGTTCCAGTCGGGGTGCCTCGCGCTGGCGGGGTGTGCTGTCCAGGTCGAGGAGCTCGGTCGCGTCGATGTTCATCCGCTCGACGTCGTTGGCCAGCCGTTGCACCGCGGCGACGTCGCCGTACCGCGTGCGCAGGGAACCGACGCAGTGGCGAAGCTGGCCGAGGGCTCGACGCAGCTCCACGATCTCCGAGGACGTCATGGCAGCACCTCCCTTGGGGGTCTGGGTGCCGACTCTGCCGGTTCCGGGCCGCTGTGACAAGCACCACAGGTGCTCGCGTCGTGTCTCAAGGTCTGAATCGTTTTTGTGGGGACCCTGCGTCGTGACATAGTGTGGGTGCTGTCACGTCCGTACGTGCGACGCCAGCGCTGTCGTCCCACCGGGCCCACCACGGCCCGTGATCACCACCGGAGACAGCGAAACCATGAGCGTGCATCCCGTCGTCGCTGGAGTGACGGCTCGCATCGCCGCCCGCAGCGCCGCCAGCCGGTCCTCCTACCTGCAACGACTTGCCGATTCCGCAGCCGAGGGCCCGGTTCGCCGGGACCTGGCGTGCAGCAACTTCGCGCACGGCTTCGCCGGGATCACCGGCGGTGACAAGGAGGCGTTGCGCGCCCTCCGTCGCCCGAACGTGGCGATCGTGTCCGCGTACAACGACATGCTGTCCGCGCACCAGCCCATGGACGAGTACCCGGCGTGGATCAAGGACGCGGCCCGCGCGGCCGGCGGCGTCGCGCAGTTCGCCGGCGGCGTGCCCGCGATGTGCGACGGGATCACCCAGGGCCGCGCCGGCATGGAGCTGTCGCTGTTCAGCCGGGACGTCATCGCGATGTCCACCGCGGTCGCCCTGTCGCACGACATGTTCGACTCGACGCTCCTGCTCGGCGTGTGCGACAAGATCGTGCCCGGCCTGCTCATCGGTGCCCTGTCGTTCGGGCACCTGCCGGCGATCCTGGTGCCCGCCGGCCCCATGCACTCGGGCCTGCCGAACTCGGAGAAGGCCCGGGTGCGGCAGTTGTTCGCCGAGGGCAAGGCGTCCCGGGAGAACCTGCTGGAGGCCGAAGCGGCGTCCTACCACAGCCCCGGCACCTGCACGTTCTACGGCACCGCCAACTCCAACCAGCTCGTGGTCGAGGTGATGGGCCTGCACCTGCCGGGCGCGAGCTTCGTGCCGCCGGGCACGGCGCTGCGGCGCGCGCTGACCGAGGAGGCCGCGCGCCGGGCCGTGGTGATCAGCCGTGGCGACGAGTACACCCCGATCGGTCACGTGGTGGACGAGAAGTCCGTGGTCAACGGCGTGATCGCGCTGCTCGCCACCGGCGGCTCGACCAACCACACCATGCACCTGGTCGCCATCGCGTCCGCCGCCGGCATCGAGCTGGGCTGGGACGACTTCGCCGACCTGTCGGCGGTGGTGCCGCTGCTGACCCGGGTCTACCCGAACGGCAGCGCCGACATCAACCACTTCCAGGCCGCCGGCGGCGTGCAGTTCCTGGTCGGCACGCTGCTGGACGCCGGGCTGCTGCACCCCGACGTGCGCACCGTCGCGGGCCCCGGGCTGGACCGCTACCGGCAGGAGCCGGTCCTGGTCGAGGGCGTGCCGACCTGGCGCGACGGCCCCGGCCGCTCGCTGGACCTCGACGTGCTGCGGCCGGCGTCCGACCCGTTCGCGGCGGACGGCGGCCTGCGGATGCTGGCCGGCAACCTGGGCCGCGCGGTGATCAAGGTGTCCGCCGTCAAGGCCGAGCACCGGGTGGTCGAGGCCCCGGCGCGGGTGTTCACCTCGCAGGAGGGGTTCAGCGCCGCGTTCCGGGCCGGCGAGCTGGAGCGGGACGTCGTGATCGTGGTGCGCCAGCAGGGGCCGCAGGCCAACGGGATGCCCGAGCTGCACAAGCTCATCCCCGCGCTGGGCGTGCTGATGGACCGGGGCTTCCGGGTCGCCCTGGTCACCGACGGCCGGATGTCCGGCGCGTCGGGCAAGATCCCGGCCGCCATCCAGGTCACCCCGGAGGCCGCCGTCGGCGGTCCGCTCGCCCGCGTGCGGGACGGCGACGTGCTGCGCGTCGACGCCGAGACCGGCACGCTGGAGGCGCTGGTCGACCCGACCGAGCTGGCCGCCCGCGACCTGGTGGACTTCCCGCCGGACGCGCAGGCGTGGACCGGCACCGGACGTGAGCTGTTCGGCGCGCTGCGCCGCTCGGTCGGACCGGCCGACCGGGGCGCGAGCGTGTTCGGCCCCATCGCGGCCTCGCACTTCGCGGGCCGCGCGAACCAGGAGGTAACCCGGTGACCACCAGCGCTGATCTGCTGGACCTGTCCCCCGTCATCCCGGTCGTCGTGCTGGACGACGCCGCGCAGGCCGTGCCGCTGGCGCGGGCGCTGCTGCGCGGGGGCATCCGCGTGATCGAGCTGACCCTCCGCACGCCCGCCGCGCTGGCGGCCATCGAGCGGATCGCCGCCGAGGTGCCGGAGATCGTGCTGGGCGCGGGCACCGTGACCGCGCCGGAGCACGCCGAGCAGGCCGCCAAGGCCGGCGCGGCGTTCCTGGTCACGCCCGGGGCGACGGACCGGGTGCTGGACGCGGTCGAGGACACCGGCCTGCCGTTCCTGCCCGGCGCGGCGACGGTGTCCGAGGCGATGCGCCTGGCCGAACGCGGCCTGACCGCGCTCAAGTTCTTCCCGGCCGAGGCGGCGGGCGGCGTGGACCACCTGAAGTCGGTCGGCGGCCCGCTGCCCGGCCTGCGCTTCTGCCCGACCGGCGGCATCACGGTGGACAGCGCGCCGCGCTACCTGGCGCTGCCGAACGTGGGCTGCGTCGGCGGCTCGTGGCTGACCCCGAAGGACGCCCTGGCGGCCGGTGACTTCGCCCGCGTCGAAGCCCTGGCCAAGGCCGCGTCGGCACTCTGACACCCGGCCCCTGACACCCTGCCTCTGACACCCAGCTCCCCGGCACCGGAACGCTCGACCCGCCGACGCGGTGCTGGTCGGTCACGGCGGCGGGCCGCGTCGGCCGGTGTCAGGGGGCTGGTGTCAGGGGGCCGGTGTCAGGCGAGCCGGGCGAGGGCCTCCGGGATCGAGTCGACCACCGGGACGCCGGTCGCCTCCAGCCGAGGGCGGTCGCCCATGCCGGTGGTGACCAGGATCGCCCGCGCCCCGACGTGCCGGGCCGCCTCGGCGTCGTCCACCACGTCACCGATCAGCACGACGTCCGCCGGGTCGAGCCCCTGGTGGGCGAGGTGCTCCGCCAGGTGCCCGGCCTTCGACCCGCCGGAGGTGTCCCGGCGCAGACCGTCGACCCGGGTGAACAGCGCGGTCAGGCCGTGCTCCGCGACCAGCGGCACGAGTTCGTCGTGGAACCACAGGGACAGCAGCGATTGCGTGCCCGCCCACCCGCGCAGCAGGTCCGGCACGCCCGTCGCCAGCCGGCACGTGCCCAGCAGCGTGCGGTACCGCTCGTGGTAGAGCACGTCGATGTCGGTCCAGTCGACCGCCGACAGCGCCCGGCCCAGCAGCCGCTCGTAGCAGGCGGGCAGCGGACGGCTGAACATCGCGCGCCACTCGTCCAGCGCGACGACGGCCCGGCCGTAGCGCAGGCACACCTGGTTCACCGCGTCGAGCATGGCGTGCGCGTCGTCCAGCAGCGTGCCGTTCCAGTCCCAGACCACGTGCTTCACGGCGTTCGTCACAGCGCCTCCCCTTCCGCCCCGACAAGATAGCCGGCGGGACGCCGAGGACCGCGAGGTGGGCTAGTCCGGCAGGAAGTCGTCCAACGGCGACTCGACCGCCGCCGCGCGCAGCTCCTCGCGCACCACCCGGTAGGCCATGCCTTCGGCGTAACCCTTGCGCGCCAACGCACCCACCAACCGCCGGATCTTCGCCTGATCGTCCACACCGGACATCGAGCGGAGCTTCTTGCGCACCAGCTCCCGCGCCCGCTCCTGCTCGGCCTCGTCGTCCACGGCCGCCACGGCTTCGGCGGCCACCTCGTCGGCCACCCCCTTCTGCCGCAACTCGCGCGCCAGCGCCCGCCGACCCAACCCCTGGTAGGCGTGCCGGGACCGGACCCAGACCTCGGCGAACGCCGCGTCGTCGATCAACCCCGCCCGATCGAACCTACCAAGCACCACCTCGGCGGTCTCCGGACGAATCCCCTTGCGCAGCAACGCTTCCTTGAGCTCGACCCGAGTCCGGGCACGGGCGGTCAGCAGCGCGTAGCAGATGTCCGTGGCCTTGCGCTGCTCCTTCACCGGGTCGACCGGCGCAGCCTCCGCATCCGGGTCGACCTCGCGCGAGCCCCGACGTCCGGAAGCCCGCCCACGGCCGTAGCGACCTCTGGGGCCGCCCCGGGACGACCCCTTCGACGCGTCCTCGAACGCCCTGTCGAAAGAAGTCCCGGACCCGCTCCCGGCCTCGGCCCCGCCGGGCACATCCTCGCCGCCGGACACGTCCTCGCCGCCGGGCACCACCGGAGCCGTGTCGCCGGACCGGTCCCGCGTGGCGGTCCCCCGCTTCCGCGCCGGGGCCTCGAACGGGTCGTCGGCCGAGCGCTCGGCCCGCAGCGCTCCGGGCTCGGCGGGCAGGGCTTCACCCGACGCGCCCCGCCGCCGGCCCAACGTCTCGAACGGATCGTCGGAGACCTCGACCGCCCCGCCCGGAGCCACGAGCGGCACGGCTTCGCCGGACTCACCCCGGCGACGGCCCCACTCCTCGAACGGGTCGGCGTCCCCGGCCCCGACGGCCCCAGCCTCGACCGTCCCAGCCTCGACCGCTCCGGACTCCTCGGCCCCGGGCACGTCGGCCCCGGGCGCACCAGCGGAACCCGCCGCCGCACTCCGGGCATCAGCCGCAACCGCACCGCCCCGGCCTTCGTCCGACGCCGCCGGCACCGCCGGATCGCCCCAGGCGTCGACCGGGCCCACCGGCGCTGCCACGCCGACCTGGTCGCCGACCGGATGGCCGATCTGGTTGTCGACCGGCCCTGCCTCGTCGGACCAGGCGTTGGCCGACGCCGCCCGCACCACATCACCGTCCGGCACCCCGAGCGGATCGGGGGGCGTCGGACCGGAAGCCGTCGATCCGGGCGGCATCGGAGACGAGTCGGCCGAGGGTGCGCGGGAGGTCCCGCGACCACGGCCGCCCTGCCCCGCCACCGCTAGAAGTCGACCGGCGCGGGCGCGCTGTCGTCGGCGTCGAGGGTCGCCCCGATGCCGAGCTTGTCCTTGATCCGCTTCTCGATCTCGTTCGCCACGTCCGGGTTGTCGCGCAGGAACTTGCGGGCGTTCTCCTTGCCCTGCCCGAGCTGGTCGCCCTCGTAGGTGTACCAGGCACCGGACTTGCGCAGGATGGCCTGGTCGACGCCCATGTCGATGAGCGAGCCCTCCCGGCTGATGCCCAGGCCGTACAGGATGTCGAACTCGGCCTGCTTGAACGGCGGGGCGACCTTGTTCTTCACGACCTTGACGCGGGTCCGGTTGCCGACCGGCTCGCCGCCGTCCTTCAGCGTCTCGATGCGGCGCACGTCCAGGCGCACGGACGCGTAGAACTTCAGCGCCTTGCCGCCGGTCGTGGTCTCCGGGGAGCCGAACATCACGCCGATCTTCTCGCGGAGCTGGTTGATGAAGATCGCGGTGGTGCCGGACGAGCTCAGCGCGCCGGTGATCTTCCGCAGCGCCTGGCTCATCAACCGCGCCTGGAGGCCGACGTGGTTGTCGCCCATCTCGCCCTCGATCTCGGCCCGGGGCACCAGCGCGGCCACCGAGTCGATCACCAGGACGTCCAGCGCGCCGGAGCGGATCAGCATGTCCGCGATCTCCAACGCCTGTTCGCCGGTGTCCGGCTGGGACACCAGCAGCGCGTCGGTGTCGACGCCGAGCTTGCGGGCGTAGTCCGGGTCGAGCGCGTGCTCCGCGTCGATGAACGCGGCGATGCCGCCGTTGCGCTGGGCGTTGGCCACGGCGTGCAGCGCAACGGTCGTCTTACCGGAGGATTCCGGGCCGTAGATCTCGACCACCCGGCCACGGGGCAGGCCACCGATGCCGAGCGCGACGTCGAGCGCGATCGCGCCGGTCGGGATCACCTCGATCGGGGCGCGGCCCTCCTCGCCGAGCCGCATGACCGAGCCCTTGCCGAACTGCTTGTCGATCTGGGCCAGGGCCAGTTCGAGCGCCTTGTCCCGGTCGGGTGCCTGTGCCATCTGGAGTCCACCTCGGTTTGTCTTCTTGGTCGCTGAGCGATGTCGGTGCCGACGTTACGGGCGGGGTACGACATTTCTCGGCGGGGACCGGGTCACCTGCGGGGATGCGTCACCCGGACGTGTCGGGAACTATAGCCGAACAGGTGTTCGAACGCGTGGTCGGCACGCCGTTCACCGCCGGTGCGCCGGCACGTCGAACGCGTCGCAGACGGCCAGCCAGATCTCCTTGGTCGGCACGCCCTCCTCCAGCGCCTGGTCGGCGGTACGCCCGCCGAGGGCGGTCATCACGTGATCCCTGGCCACCATCTCCGCCCTGACCTGCCCGAACTCGTCGGACATCAGCTTGCGGAACACCGTATTGCGCATTCCGTCCAGGCTAGCGCGCCGCCTGCCAGGCAGGACTGTCGACGTAGTGGTTGTCGTAGCGGTCCTGCGACGCCCCGATCCCGGCGGGGTCGGCCTGACCGCGCCGCACCCGGTCCAGCAGGCGGTAGTAGTCGAACCGGCCCAGGCCGGGCGTGAAGACGAACAGCACGTCGGCGTCCGCGCCCTCGGCCGCGCCGAACGCGTGCGGGGTGCGCGGCGGCACGACCAGAAAGTCGCCGCGTGCCAGCGTGATCACGTCCTGGTCGAGCAGCACCTGAAGGGTGCCGTCGAGCACGAAGAACAGCTCCGACGCACGGGTGTGGAAGTGCGGTGGCGCGCCGTTCGCGCCGTCGAGGAACGTGGAGCGGTTGCAGGTCAGCCCGTCCAGGTCGGCGAGCAGGGTGACGACGGCGGCGGGGTCGGCGGTGAGCTTCTCGGCCTGATCGGCCCGGATGAGCAGTGCGTTGTCCACAGGACGACGATCTCCCGGATCGAACGCCCCGACAACGACGGGAAACGCCCCGAACGATAACCTGGGTGTTATGGAACGGCGGGACGTCGAGATCTTCCTGACCCTGGCCGAGGAGCTGCACTTCAGCCGCACGGCCGCCCGCCTGCACGTGTCCCAGGCCCGCGTCAGCCAGACCGTGAAGCACCTGGAACGCCGCATCGGCGCGCCCCTGTTCGAGCGCACCAGCAGGCGCGTCGCGCTGACCCCGATCGGCCGCCGGCTGCGGGACGACATCGGTCCCGCCCACCAGCGGATCGTCGAAGCCGTGGAACGTGCGATCGCCGCAGGTCGCGGGACGGGTCTGCTGCGGCTGGGCTTCGAGGCACCGGCGCTCGCCGACCTGATCCCGGACGTCCTGGCCCGCTACCGCGCCGGGCACCCCGGCAGCGAGGTCCGAATCCGCGAGGCACCGTTCGCGGACCCGTTCGCGCTGCTCCGGGACGACGAGGCGGACGTGCTGGTGACGCTGTTCCCGGTCGGCGAGCCCGATCTGACCGCCGGTCCGGTGGTCTACCGCGAGCCGATGGTGCTGGCGGTGGCCGACACCCACCCGTTCACCAGGCAGTCCCGTGTCACGGTGGAAGACCTCGCCCGCGACACGGTGTTCCGCGCGGCCTTCTGGCGTGACACGACACCGTCCGGCCTCCCTATCGCGCGCGGGCGCGCCCTTACGACGTTCCAAGAGCTCATGACGGTGATCGCGAATGGTGAAGGCGTGTGTCCGCTGGGTGCGCACGCGGCCGGGTACTTCGCGCGCCCCAAGATCGCATTCCTGCCCCTGGAAGGCGCTCCTCACCTGGAATGGGGAATGGTCTGGCGCACGGCGGGCGAGACGGGCCGCGTGCGCGAATTCGCCGCTGCGGCCCGCTAACCTCGACCTGTGGACGACACCGTGGCAGGACCCCTTTTCCAGGTCGTGGTCATCGCGGGGTTGGTGGCCGCGATCGTGGTCGGTCTCCGCGCGTGGTGGTACCACAACCGCAGGAAGTGATCAGCGGGTCCGCTGCAACGCCGTGAACAGGCACGCCACCAGCAGCGGCAACGCGGTGAACCCCACGATCAGCCCCAGCGCGGCGTAGGACCACGCCGTCACCACGATCCCCGCCGTGATGCCGCCGACCGCCCCGCCGATGTTCATGCACAGGTCGGACAGGCCCTGCGCGGCCGGCCGGTCGGCCACCGGGACCGACTCGGTGAGCAGCGCGGACCCCGCCACCAGACCGGCCGACCAGCCGAGGCCGAGCAGCGCCAGACCGGCCGCGAGCTGCGGCGCGTCGTGCGAGGGTGCCATGCCGGCGACACCGGACGCGGCGACCACGAGCGCGGAGCCGATGGCCAGCACGGGCACCCGGCCCAGCCGGTCGGCCAACCACCCGAACACCGGGCTGGCCGCGTACATGGCCGCCACGTGCAGGCTGATCACCACGCCCACGACCCGCAACGACGAGCCCGCGTGGTCCATGTGCACCGGGGTCATCGACATGAGGCCCACCATCGCCGTGTGGCACAGTGCGATGCCGCCCAGCGCGAGCTTGCCGGTGGCGGGCAGCGCGCGCCACACCGCACCGGAGCCCCGCGTGTCGCCCACTCCCCCGGCGCAGTGCGCGGGCGTCACGGACGGCGCGGGCAACGCCGATCGGGCCAGGGTCAGCGGGTCGGGTCGCAGGAAGCGCAGCACGACCAGCGCCGCCACCCCGAACAGCACGGCTGCCGCCAGGTACGGCCCCACGCCCACCGGGAGGCCGAGCCGCGCGGCGAGCTGCCCCGCCGGGTCGGCCAGGTTGGGCCCGGCGACCGCGCCGAGCGTCGCCGCCCACACCACGAGCGCCAGCGACCGCGCCCGTCGCCGAGGGTGCGCCAGGTCCGTCCCGGCGTAGCGCGCGGCCAGGTTCGCGCTGCTCGCGGCCCCGAACAGGACCAGCGCGACCACCAGCACCTGCCACGAGCCGAGCACCACCGCGCAGGCCGCCACGAACGCCCCGGCCGCGCCCGCGCCGTAGCCGAGGACGAGCGCCGGGCGACGGCCGCGCCGGGTGGCCAGACGTGCCGTGGGCAGGGCGAACAGCGCCGCACCGAGGACGGCGGCGGTCTGCGCCAGGCCGCCCACCGCGTCCGAGCCGGACAGCGCGGCGGCGATGAGCGTGGAGAACGCCAGGCCGATGGTCACGCCCGCCGCGCCGAGCACCTGGGTGACCCCCAGGACCCGGAGCACCCGGCGCTGCACCACCTCGACCGTGGTCATGATCATCATGGTGCCAGGCCGAATGGCGCAGGCACAGCCTCCGTAAGGGTCAGGTGCCCGGCTGGACGGTGTTCTCGAAGAAGGTCGCGACGGTGTCCGCGGTGAGGTCGCCGCCACCGCTCTTGGTCACGATGCCGAGCAGCGGGCGGTCGTCGGCGGTGAACGCGAGCAGCCCCACGCCACCGTCCGCAGCGGCCCGGTATTTGCCCTTGAGGCCGTTGCCGGCCCATTCCGCCTCGACCATGTCCGCCTTCATCGAGCGGACCACGGCCTCCGCGCCCTGCTGCGCGCCCGTGACGGTCTCGGTGAGGATGTACTGCACCGAGTAGTCGTCCTGGATCGCGCAACTCACCACGGTGCCCTTGATGGCGCTGATGCCCGACACGCCGGCCGCGCCGCCCGCCTTGCACGTGTTCGTGTCCGGCAACGTGCCCGCGAGGTGCCGCAAGCACTGCGTGAAGCCCTGCGCGTCCTTCTCCGTCTCCGACTTGCAGTCCTCCGCGCTGGGCACGCCCGCGCCGCTGAACGCGAAGAAGCCGCCCACCACGGCCAGCACGACGACCACGGCCGCACCGGCGGCGATGAGCGCGTTCTTGTTCGGCTTCTTCTTCGGCGGCGGCTGGGCGCGCGTGACGCTGGGGAAGTTGAACTGCTGCGGCCCCGTCTGCGGGTAGTTCACCTGGTACGGGCCGCTGACCGCCGGGTTGACCTGGTACGGGCCGCTCACCGCGGGGTTCACCGGGTACGGACCGCTGACCGCCGGGTTCGACGGGTACGGCGCGGTCGCGACGGGGTTCGGACCGGTCACCGGCTTGGTGATCACGGTGGCCGGATCGTGGTTCACCTTGACCGGGCGCTGCTCCGAGCGCGGCGTCACGCCGTCCTTGGGCACGTGGTGCGCGCCCAGCGCGACCGCCGTCTCCGGCTGGTCCAGACTGGTCGGCACCACCCGCACCTGCTCGGTGATCATGGTCGCGACCAGCGGAATCCGGCTCGAACCGCCGACCAGGTAGATGCCCGCGAGCTGGTTGGGTGCCATGCCGGTGGACCGGATCGTCGAGGCCAGCAGCTCGGCGCTGCGCAGCATGCTCGGCCGGACCAGCGCCTCCAGGTCGGACCGGTTGACCAGCACGTCCTCGAACGGCTCCGGCATCGGCACCTCGGTGTGCGCGTGCCGGGACAACGACTCCTTGGCCGCCCTCACGTCCTCCTGCAACGCCCGCCGCGCACGGCGGTCGGCGGTCGACTCGGGGCGCAGCAGCCGCTGCCAGACCGCCGGGTCGCGGTGCGACACCTGCCGCCCCACGTGCTCCAGCAGCGCCTGGTCCACGTCCAGCCCGCCGAGGTCGGGCAGGCCGTCTTCGGCGAGCACGGTGAACCCGCTCTGGGTCGCGCCGACGACCGCCACGTCGAACGTGCCCGCGCCCAGGTCGTACACGGCCAGCGCCTGGCCGACCGACAGCGAGGCGTAGTGCGACGCCGCCGCGACCGGCTCGGGCACCAGCACGACGTCGGTGTTCACCCCCGCCAGCCGGGCCGCCGACAGCAGCACGTTGCGGCGGGTCGGCCCCCACTGGGCGGGGTGGGTGAGGCGGACCTCGTCCAGCGACTCGCCGCCGAGCTGGCGGGTGGTCTCCTCCAGCACGCGGCGCAGCACGGCGGCCAGCGCGTCGGTGACCGGCACGACGTTGGCACCGAGCAGCAGCGTCCCGTCGTCCACCCGGCGCTTGGGGTTGGGCTCGAACCGCGACGGGTCCAGCCGGGCGCGGCGCTCGGCGTCCCGGCCGACGACCAGCGAGCCGTCCTCCTCGCAGTACACGGCCGAGGGCATGGTGGCGGACCCGTCCACCTCGACGACCCTGGGCGGGCGACCGTGCGCGGCGAGCACCGCGACGGTGTTGGAAGTGCCCAGGTCAACGGACAGGACGCGCACAGTCACCCCTTCACGTACGAACCGGGGTGATCCTGTCACAAACCCCCACCGCGCGAGGCCGGGACTTCCAGGCTCCCGAGCCGCACCGCCGGAGGCGGTGCCGGGTAATTGTCGTACCCCCGGTTCACTATGGACGCATGGATGTACTGGCTGCTTTCTCCCCCGCGACCCGGCAGTGGTTCGCCGGGGCCTTCGCCGCGCCGACGGCGGCGCAGGCGGGCGCGTGGGAGGCGGCTGCCGCCGGCGAGCACGCGCTGGTCATCGCGCCGACCGGTTCGGGCAAGACGCTGGCCGCGTTCCTCTGGGCGTTGGACCGGCTCGCGTCGACCCCCGTGCCGGAGGAGCCCCGGCACCGCTGCCGCGTCCTCTACGTCTCGCCGCTGAAGGCCCTGGCGGTCGACGTGGAGCGCAACCTCCGCGCGCCGCTGACCGGGATCAGGCAGGCCGCGCACCGGCTGGGCCTGCCCGAGCCGTCCATCGCGGTCGGGATGCGCACCGGCGACACCCCGGCCGACGAGCGCCGCGCGTTCGCCCGCCGCCCGCCGGACGTGCTGGTCACCACGCCCGAGTCGTTGTTCCTCATCCTCACGTCGTCGGCGCGCGAGTCGCTGCGCGGCGTGGAGACGGTGATCGTGGACGAGGTGCACGCGGTCGCGGGTAGCAAGCGGGGCGCGCACCTCGCGCTGTCCCTGGAGCGGCTGGACGCGCTGCTGGAGCGGCCGGCCCAGCGGATCGGCCTGTCCGCGACGGTCCGCCCGGTCGAGGAGGTGGCCGCGTTCCTGGCCGGCGGGCGTCCGGTGAAGGTCGTGCAGCCGAAGTCCGCGAAGACCATCGAGGTGCGGGTGGAGGTGCCGGTCGAGGACATGTCCGCCCTCGGCGAGCCGACCGGCGAGGTCAGCGGGCCGGCGTCGGGCGCGGAGCAGCGGGCGTCGATCTGGCCGGCGGTGGAGCAACGGGTGCTGGAGCTGGTCCGCGAGCACCGGTCCACGATCGTGTTCGCGAACTCGCGCCGGCTCGCCGAGCGGCTCACCGCCAAGCTCAACGAGCTGGCCGAGGAGGCGGTGCCGGAGCCCGGCCGGTTCCCGGCCGGGGCGATCGGCCAGTCGGGCCTGACCACGCAGACCGCGCCGGTGATCGCCCGCGCCCACCACGGCTCGATGTCGCGCGAGCAGCGGACGGTGGTGGAGGAGGAGCTCAAGTCCGGGCGGCTGCCGTGCGTGGTGGCGACGTCGTCGCTGGAGCTGGGCATCGACATGGGCGCGGTCGACCTGGTGGTGCAGGTGGAGGCACCGCCCACGGTCGCGTCCGGGTTGCAGCGCGTCGGCCGCGCCGGGCACCAGGTGGGAGCGGTGTCGCGCGGGGTGGTGTTCCCGAAGTTCCGGGGCGACCTGGTGTCGTGCGCGGTGGTCGCGGAGCGGATGCGGGACGGCGCGATCGAGGCCGTCCGGTACCCGCGCAACCCGCTGGACGTGCTCGCGCAGCACGTCGTGGCGATGGTGGCGATGGAGCCGTGGCCGGTGGAGGCGCTGGCCGGGCTGGTGCGGCGGGCCGCGCCGTTCGCCGCGCTGCCGGAGTCGGCGTTGCAGGCGGTGCTGGACATGCTGGCCGGCCGCTACCCGAGCGAGGAGTTCGGCGAGCTGCGGCCCCGCATCACGTGGGACCGGGTGAACGGCGAGCTGCGCGGCCGGCCGGGGTCGCAGCGGCTGGCGGTGACCTCCGGCGGCACCATCCCGGACCGGGGGCTGTTCACCGTGATGACCCCGGCGTCGGAGAGGGGGCCCGGTTCGCGGGTGGGCGAGCTGGACGAGGAGATGGTCTACGAGTCGCGGGTGGGCGACACGTTCCTGCTGGGCACCTCGTCCTGGCGGGTGGAGGACATCACCCACGACCGGGTGATCGTGGTGCCCGCACCCGGTCAGCCGGCCCGGATGCCGTTCTGGAAGGGCGACGCGCCGGGGCGTCCGCTGGAGCTCGGGCGGGCGCTGGGCAGGTTCCTCCGCGAGATGTCCGCGATGGCACCCGAGGCGGCGGCGGAACGGGCCGCCGGCGCGGGGCTGGACACCTGGGCGACGGCCAACCTGCTCGCCTACCTGGGCGAGCAGCGCGAAGCGACCCGGCACGTGCCCGACGACCGGACCGTGCTGGTCGAGCGGTTCCGGGACGAGCTGGGCGACTGGCGTCTGGTCGTGCACTCGCCGTTCGGGGCGCAGGTCAACGCGCCGTGGGCGCTGGCCATCACGGCCCGGCTGCGCGAGCGGCGGGGCATCGAGGCGCAGACGGCGCACTCCGACGACGGGATCGTGGTGCGGCTGCCCGACGCCGTCGACCAGGACGGCGCACCGGTCGTGGCGGGCGCGGAGGACGTCCTGCTGGACCCCGAGGAGGTCGACCGGATCGTGGTCGCCGAGGTGGGCGGCTCGGCGGTGTTCGCCGCCCGGTTCCGGGAGTGCGCGGCGCGGTCGCTGCTGCTGCCCCGGCGCGACCCGAGGCGGCGCACCCCGCTGTGGCAGCAGCGGCAGCGGTCCGCGCAACTGCTGTCCGTGGCGGCGAAGTACGAGAGCTTCCCGGTGGTGCTGGAGGCGATGCGCGAGGTCCTCCAGGACGTGTACGACGTACCCGGGCTGCGCGAGCTGATGACCGACGTGCGGGCCCGGCGGGTGCGCGTGGTGGAGGTGGAGACGCCGTCGCCGTCGCCGTTCGCGCGCAGCCTGCTGTTCGGGTACGTCGGGATGTTCCTGTACGACATGGACGCGCCGCTGGCGGAACGGCGCGCGGCGGCCCTGTCGCTGGACTCGGCGCTGCTCGCGGAGCTGCTGGGCTCCGAGGCGATCCGGGAACTGCTCGACCCGGAGGTGGTCGAGGAGGTCGAGCGCGCCTTGCAGCGCCTCGCCCCGGACCGGCACGCGCGGGACGCCGAGGGCG
Source organism: Actinosynnema sp. NPDC023587 (assembly GCF_040640215.1). Lineage (NCBI taxonomy): Bacteria > Bacillati > Actinomycetota > Actinomycetes > Pseudonocardiales > Pseudonocardiaceae > Actinosynnema > Actinosynnema sp. NPDC023587. The sequence goes on from NZ_JBFABG010000003.1 coordinate 120,733, forward strand.
CGGCCGACCTGCTGCGGTTCCTGGGCGACCTGTCCGAGGCGGAGGCCCTGGAGCGGGGCATCCGGCCGGAGTGGCTGGCCGAGCTGGTCGCGCAGCGGCGGGCCATCCGGGTGCGGATGGCCGGCGACGAGCGGGTGATCGCGATCGAGGACGCGGGCCGGGTGCGCGACGCGTTGGGCGTGGCGCTGCCGGTCGGCGTGCCGGAGGCGTTCACCGAGCCGGTGGCGGACCCGTTGGGCGACTTGCTGTCCCGCTACGCGCGAACGCACGGCCCGTTCCCGGCGAGCGAGGCCGCGCGGCGGTTCGGGCTGGGCGTCGCGGTGGTCACGGCGGTGCTGGAGCGGATGGCCGGCGCGGGCCGGCTGGTGCGCGGCGAGCTGCGCCCCGGCGGCACCCACACCGAGTTCTGCGACGCCGACGTGCTGCGCAGGCTGCGGCGGGCATCGCTGGCCCGGCTGCGCGCCGAGGTCGAGCCGGTGGAGCCGGCCGCGCTGGGCCGGTTCCTGCCGAGCTGGCACGGCGTGGGCCGGCGGCTGCGGGCCGCGCCGACCGTGGACGACGTGTACTCCGTGGTGGAGCAGCTCGCGGGCGCGCCGCTGCCGGCGAGCGCCGTGGAGTCGTTGCTGTTGCCCGCCCGGCTGCCCGGCTACAGCCCGGCGCTGCTGGACGAGCTGACCGCGTCCGGCGAGGTGACGTGGACCGGCTGCGGCGCGCTGGCCGGCGGCGACGGCTGGATCGCCCTGGCTCCCGCCGACGTGGCGGACCTGCTGCTGCCGGACCTGGTGCCGGAGGCGGTCCCGGAGTCGTCGTTGCACACCGCCGTGGTCGAGGCGCTGGCCGGCGGCGCGCTGTTCTTCCGGCAGGTGGTCGACCGGGTCTCGGTGCAGGGGCCGACGACCGACGGCGCGGTGGTGGGCGCGTTGTGGGACCTGGTGTGGGCGGGCGTGGTCACCAACGACACCCTGTCGCCGCTGCGGGCGCTGGTCGCGGGCGGCGGCACCGCGCACAAACCCCGCCGGACAGCCCCGAGGGGCCGCTACGCGCGGATGCGGGCGGGCCGGCCGGACCTGCCCGGCCGGAGCGGGCCGCCCACCGTCGCCGGGCGCTGGTCGTTGGCCGTGGTGCCCGTCGCGGACCCGACCAGGCGCGCCCACGCGCGGGCCGAGGCGTTCCTGGAACGCCACGGCGTCCTCACCAGGGGCGCGCTGGACACCGAGCGGGTGACCGGCGGGTTCAGCGGCGTCTACCGGGTGCTGCGCGCGATGGAGGAGTCGGGCCAGGTGGTGCGCGGCTACGTGGTCGAGGGACTCGGCGCGGCCCAGTTCGCGGCGAAGGGCGCGGTGGACCGCCTGCGCGCCCTGTCCCGGCCGCCCGGCCAGGAGCACGTGGGCGCACCGCAGGCGGTCGTCCTGGCCGCCGCCGACCCGGCCCAGCCCTACGGCGCGGCCCTGCCCTGGCCCGACCCGCTCGGCGAGGGCAAGCACCGGCCGGGGCGGAAGTCCGGCGCGCTCACCGTGCTGGTGGACGGCGCGGCCACGTTGTACGTGGAGCGCGGCGGTCGCTCGTTGTTGTCGTTCACCGAGGACGAAGCCGTCCTGCGAGCCGCTGCGCAGGCGCTGAGCCAAGCGGTGCGCGACGGCTGGCTGGGCCACCTCGCGGTGCAACGGGCCGACGGGGAGGTGGCCCTGGGCTCACGGCTGGCCGGCGTCCTCCAGGAAGCAGGCTTCCGCGCCACCCCGAAGGGACTGCGCCTGCGCGCCTGACCACGCGAAGCCCCGATCCCGACCCAATCCGGCCCAACCCCAGACCAGACCCGGCCAGACCAGACCCGGCCAGACCCGGCCCGGCCCCAGACCCGGCCCGGCGCGGCCCGGCGGACGCCGATCGCCACCTCGCCACCTCGCCGAGCGGACTGCGAGCGGACTGCGAGCGGATTGTGGCGGTTCAGTCCTGGATCGGTCGGTGGGTGGGGTCAGCGGAAGAGGCTGCTGTAGGCGTTGAGCGCGGGCTGGCCGCCGAGGTGGGCGTAGAGCACCGTGGAGTCGCGGGGGATCTCGCCCGACGACACGAGTTCCACCAGGCCCGCCAACGACTTCCCCTCGTACACCGGGTCGGTGATCATGCCTTCGAGGCTCGCGCCGAGCTTCATCGCCTCCACCGTGGACTCGCCCGGGACGCCGTAGACGCCCTCGTGGAAGCGTTCGTCGAGCAGGACGTCCGCGTCGCGCACCTCGACGTCGAGCAACTTTCCGGTCGCCTGGGCGATGCGGGTGACCTGCGCCCGCGTCTCGGCCGGTTTGGCCGACCCGTCGATGCCGATGACCCGCCGGTCGCGGCCCGCGAACCCGGCGACCATCCCGGCCTGGGTGCTGCCGGTCACCGAGCACACCACGACGGTGTCGAACCGCACGCCCAGCTCGACCTCCTGCCGCTCCACCTCCGCCGCCCAGCCCGCGAAGCCCAGCCCGCCCAGCGGGTGGTCCGACGCGCCCGCCGGGATCGCGTAGGGCGTGCCCCCGGCCGCGCGCACGTCCTCGACCGCCTGTTCCCAGGCCGGTTTCACGCCGATCCCGAAGCCCGCCTCCACCCGCCTGACCTCGGCACCCAGGAGCCGGCTGAGCAGGATGTTGCCCACCCGGTCGTACCCCGCGTCCGGCCAGTCCACCCAGCTCTCCTGCACCAGCACGCACTTCAGCCCGGCCCGCGCGGCGGCGGCGGCGACCTGGCGGGTGTGGTTGGACTGCACGCCGCCGATCGAGACGAGCGTGTCGCACCCGGTGGCCAGGGCGTCCGCCACCAGGTACTCCAGCTTGCGGGTCTTGTTGCCGCCGTAGGCCAGGCCGGAGTTGCAGTCCTCCCGCTTGGCCCACACGGCGGCCCCGCCGAGGTGCTTGGTGAGCCGTTCCAGCGGGTGCACCGGAGACGGGCCGAAGGTCAGCGGGAACCGCGCGAAATCATCCAGTGCCATGGTCAGTTCTCCTCCAGCAGGTCGGCCAACGTCGCCCAGTTCCGCTCGACCAGCCGCGCCGCGCCGTCGGCGTCGCCGGCCGCGCACGCGGCGGTGATCTCGTCGTGCACAGCCACCGAGTGCCGTCCGGTCGGCGCGGCGAACCGCAGTCGCTCCAGCCGTCGCACCAGGGGCGTGTAGCGCTCGATCGTGGCGATCACGGCGAAGTTCCCGCTCCCCCGCACGGCCACGTCGTGGAACTCGTCGTCGGCGGCGAGCGCGGCGGCGACGTCCCCGGCCGCGAGCGCGGTCGCGAACCGCCCGTTGGCCGCGCGCATCGCCGCCAACTCCGCTTCGCCCATCGTCGGCACGGCGAGCCGCGCGGCGAGGGCGTGCATGGTCTGGATGACGGCGTGCGCGTCGCGTACCGGCGCGGTGTCGAGCGGGGTGATCCGCGTGTAGCTGTGCGGTTTCGACTCGACCAGGCCCTCCTCGGTCAGCCGCGCCAGCGCCTCGCGCACCGGCGTCCTCGACAGGCCGAGCCGTTCGGCGAGCTCGACGTCCTTGACAGGCGTGCCGGGCGCGAGGTCGCCGTCCAGGATCGCCGCGCGGATCGCGGTCAACGCCTGGTCCCGGTAAAGGGCCCGACTGATATATTGCATACCGGACCCTAACCCGGCTTGGCCGGCCGACGCCGGCCCCACCACCGACCGCCCTCACCACCGACCGCCCTCACCACCGACCGCCCTCACCGCCGACCGCCGGGACCGGCGTTGATCGCCGTGCTGTGGCGGAACGCGAACCGCACCGGGCGGTCGGGCCCCGTGAACCGGGAAGCGCACGCCCAGCCCGGATGGGCCGTCCGGCCGAGCGCCCGGAACCGGGAAACCGCGTCGGGACGGGTCGGCAGTGTCCACGGCCACAGAGCACGACCTCGTCACCGTGATCCGGAGGTAACGTCTGCGCCCATGGCGCAATTGGTGATCGGCCCCGTGCTGCGACACGTCGACGCGACGTCGGCCACCATCTGGGTGGAGACCGACGCGGCCTGCGAGGTCACGGTGGCGGGCCACCGCGCCGCGACGTTCCAGGTGGGCGAGCAGCACTTCGCGCTGGTCGTCGTGGACGGTCTCACGCCCGGCACGTCGACGGCCTACGACGTGCGGCTGGACGACCGGGTCGTCTGGCCGGAGCCCGACTACCCCTTCCCCGCACCGAGGATCCGCACCGGACCGGTGCGGCAACTGGTCTTCGGGTCGTGCCGCGCGGCCAAGGGCGGCTCCGAGACCGACCGGCTGGGGCCGGACGCGCTGGACGCCTTCGCCGTGCGGATGCAGGACCTGCCCGAGGAGCGCTGGCCGGACGCCCTGCTGCTGCTCGGCGACCAGGTGTACGCGGACGAGCCGACGCCCCGGATCCGCGAGTGGCTGGCCGAGCGGCGGCCGGAGCCGGAGGGCGAGGTGGTGTCGTTCCGCGAGTACGCCGAGCTGTACCACGAGTCCTGGGCGGACCCGGAGATCCGCTGGCTGATGTCGGTGCTGCCGACGTCGATGATCTTCGACGACCACGACATCCGGGACGACTGGAACACCTCCGGCCCGTGGCGCGCCAAGATGGCCGAGAAACCGTGGTGGCGGCAGCGCATCCGGGCCGGGCTGGCGTCGTACTGGGTCTACCAGCACATCGGCAACCTCGGTCCGGCCGAACTCGCCGACAACGAGCTGTTCACCACCGTCCAGAACGCGGGCGAGGACGTCCAGCAGCTCCTGGAGGACTTCGCCGAGCAGGCCGACCGCGAGGTGGAGGGCCGCAAGGCCACCCGCTGGAGCTACCGGCGCGACTTCGGCCGGGTGCGGCTGCTCGTCATCGACACCCGCAGCGGCCGGATCCTGGACGGGCCGGAGCGGCTGATGGTGGGCGACGAGGAGTTCGACTGGATCGAGCGCAACGCGGAGGGTGACGTCGACCACCTGCTGATCGGCTCGTCGCTGCCGTGGCTGATGCCGCACGCGCTGAGCCACCTCCAGTCCCTCAACGAACGCGCGGCGGCCCGTCCCGGCCTGCGCGGGCGGATCGGCGAGAAGGTCCGCCAGGTGGGCGACCTGGAGCACTGGCCCGCGTTCCGGGCGTCGTTCGAGCGGCTCGCGCGCCTGCTGCGCCGGCTGGGCAGCGCGGCGGACGCGCCGGGCACGATCTGCGTGCTCTCCGGCGACGTCCACCACAGCTACGCCGCCCGCGCCGAGTTCGCCGAGCCGACCAGGTCCGAGGTGCTGCAACTGGTCTGCTCGCCGGTGCACAACGACCCGCCGAAGCCCTTCCGCGTGGTGTTCCGGCTGTCCTGGTCGAAGCCGCTGGCGTGGCTGCTGCGCCGCTGGGCGGACCGGGCGGGCGTGACGCCCGACCCGGTCGCGTGGCGGCGGATCAGCGGGCCGCACTTCGGCAACTCGGTGGCGGTGCTGGAGATCATCGGCCGCACCGCCCGCTACCGCCTGGAGACCGCCACCGGCGACGGTCTCGTGGAGAGCGCGAACCTCACCCTCTAGTCACTTCGTCGCCAACCTCAGCAACGCCCACAACTGCGCGATCGCGTCGTGGTCACCGGTGGTCCGCACGTCGCGGTCCGGGATGCGGCCCCACAGCCAGCGGTAGACCAGCACCGGCGAGCCGGTGACGTCCGCGTCCGCCGACTCCGCCTCCTCCGGCGACGCCCGCCACGCGGTCGCGGGTTCCGGGCCGGTGCGGACGAGCCACACCCGGCGGCCGGACCGGACGGCGACCGTGCTCTCCCTGGTGCCGCGCACGCCCAGCACGTCCAGGCGGTGGCCGAGCCACAGCGACAGCACCTCGTCCGCGCCGTCCTCGGCGACGTCGTCGGACACCGGGTCCAGCGGCAGGCCGGCCGCCGACTGGACGTCCATCCGGTGCACGGTCGCCTCGTGCGCGAGCCGCCGCGCCCAGAACCCGCACGTGCGCTCGGCGGGCCACCACGTCTCGCACGGGTGGTCGGCGGCGCGTTCGGACAAGGCGTCCACCAGCGGCCCGACCCCCTCCCTCAGGTAGTCCGACACCGTCTGCCCGGGTGCCGGGTCCTGTTGCCACGCACCGGGTTGCCGTCCTTCCCGGACCCACGCCGCGACCATCCGGAACGTGCTGCCGACGTGCCGCGCGGTCTCGCCCAGGTTCAACCCCGGGCACGCGGGCACCTGGCGTTCCGGCCGCTGCCCTTCCGCCGACACCGCCAGCAGCTCGGCCTCCGCCGCCACCACGTCGATCAGCCGGCCGTAGCCGACCAGTCCCCTGCTCACAGTCTGCCCTCGTACGTGATCTCGTCGACCAGCTCGGTGAACCGCGCCGCTTGGCGCACGAGGTCGTCGGCACTCCGTCGGTCCACCCGCCGGGTGCCCGCCCGGACGGCCGCGCGGGACGCGGAGCACGCGGCCCGGTCCCGTGGTCCAGCGCGGGTGGGCGGTGGCGGACCGCTCGGCGGACCCGGTCGCGCGCTCGGCTTCCCGAACGCGATCACGGGCCCGGACGAGCGGGGTGACGGCCGACGCCGGGGACGGGAGCGGCGGGACCCGGCGGGTGCCGGGGAAGTCGGTGGAAGTCGACATCGGCGGCCTCCTCGCGGCGTCGGGACAGCGACGACCGCCGCGGGGAGACGGCGGCACTTGGTGGTGGGGCGCTTCCCCCGCCCCACCACCAAGGCATAGCTCGAACAGACGTTCGAGCAAGGTCAGCGTAGCCCGAGAACCCGGCACTCCTCAACCCGGCCGCACGTGGTCTTATGAACACGTGAGCGCACTTGACCACCCCGGCATCCGCAAGGTGGCGGCGGCTTTGGCGGAGGCCGGCCACCCCGAGGCGGCCGACGGGATCCGCGTCCTCGCCGACGCCGTCCGCACCGCCGCCGAGGCCGCACGGGCGGTGGACGTGCCGGTCGGGGCCATCGCGAACAGCCTGGTGTTCGCCGCCGTCCGCGGTGCCGAGGTGGCCCCGCTGCTGGTGCTCACCTCCGGCGCGCACCGGGCGGACACCGACCTGCTGGCCGGACTGGCCGGCGCGGACCGGATCGACCGCGCCTCGCCGGACTTCGTCCGCGAGCACACCGGCCAGGTCATCGGCGGGGTGTCGCCCCTGGGCCACCCCGCGCCGATCCGGACGTTCGTGGACGTCGACCTGGAGCGGTACGAGGTGGTGTGGGCCGCCGCCGGGCACCCGCACGCGCTGTTCCCGACGACCTGCGCCGGTCTGGTGGACCTGACCGGCGGCACCCCCGCGACGGTCGCGCGATGACGGCCGCGCCGTCGCAACGGCTCGTGGAGGTGTCCGCGCGGGACCTGAACGCCCGGCTCGGCGAGGCGTTGGCGCTCTACGTCAGCGCGATGAACTACCCACCGGGCACGGCCGAGCAGCGCGCGCCGATGTGGCTGGCGCACATGCTGCGCGACGGCTGGCGCTGCGTGGTGGCGCTCGGCGAGGAGGACGAGCTGATCGGCATCGGCTACGGCTACCGCGGCTCGGTGGGCCAGTGGTGGCACGAGCAGGTGCGGCACGGCCTCACCCTGGTCTCCGGGCCGAACTCGGTCGAGGAGTGGATGCGCGACTACTTCGAGCTGACCGAGCTGCACGTCCTGCCCGGCGAACAGGGCCGGGGCGTCGGCGAAGGTCTGCTGCGCACCCTGCTGGCGGGGGTGCCGACGTCCCGCGTGCTGCTGTCCACCCCGGAGGGCCCGAGCAAGGCGTGGCGGCTCTACCGGCGGCTGGGTTTCGCGGACGTGCTGCGGCACTACCAGTTCACCGGCGACCCGCGACCGTTCGCCGTGCTGGGCCGCACCCTGCCGCTGGACTGACACGACGACGGGCGGCCGTCCCGGAGGACGACCGCCCGGCGCACTCCCGGACCTAGAACGGCGACACGAACCCGGAGGCCTTGAGCCCCGGACCGGCGTTCAGGTCGGCGATCCTGCGCCACTTGGAGTGGACGACCTTGTCGCTCACGTTGCCCTCGACCGTGCGCACGTGCGTCGCCTTCTGGCCGGTGCGGTCGTAGTTGACCTCGACCACGATGCCGACGTGCGCGACCATCGACGGGTAGTTGCCGTACACGACGGCGTCACCCATCTCCACGTCGCGGTCCGCCAGCGACTTCCAGCGGCCGTTCGCCTGGCCCCACTTCTGCCAGTACGTCGCCCAGTGGCCCTGGTCGACCCCGGGCGCGCCGTCGGCCGGCCGCATCGACGGGCGTTGCGGCACACCGGCTTTCGTCCACGCCCAGTTCACGAACACGCCGCACCACTCCACGGGACGCCGGACGTCCGGGTCCACGTCCTGGTAGCGCTGCGGGTAGCCGTTGGGGCCGTTCTCCTTCGCCCCGATCTGGCTGAACGCGTAGTCGACGATCTCCAGCCGGATCCGCCACTCGTCCGGCGCGTGCTCGTTCTGCCGCGCCTGCGCCGGAACCGCGCTCAACACCGGGCCCAACACCAGCGCGCCCACGGCGGCGAACACCGTCGCGGAACGCCTGAGACGTCTGGACATCCGTCCCCCCTCACCCTCGTCCCCGCAGCATATGCAACAGAAACCCCGGTGACGACGCCGTGAAGCGGAATCACCGGGGCCCGGTCACCGATCAGCCGTTCACAGTCGGGCGAGGCGCTCCCGCAGCGTGTCCAGACCCATCGACCCCATCTCCAGGGCGTCCTTGTGGAAGGTCTTGAGGTCGAACGCCGCGCCGTGGCGGGCCCGCGCGTCGTCCCGCGCCGCCAGCCACAGCCGCTCGCCGAGCTTGTAGGAGGGGGCCTGGCCGGGCCAGCCCAGGTAGCGGTCGATCTCGTCGCGCACGTGCGCCGGGTCGGTGATGGTGCGGGTGAGCATGAACTCCAGGCCCAGTTCCGGCGTCCAGCGCTCGCCGTCGTGGAAGCCCGCGCCCCTCGGGATCTCCAGCTCCAGGTGCATGCCGATGTCGATGATCACCCGGGCCGCGCGGAACAGGTGCGCGTCGAGCATGCCGAGCAGGTCGCCGTCGTCCTCCAGGTAGCCGAGCTCGCGCATCAGGCGCTCGGCGTAGAGGGCCCAGCCCTCGCCGTGGCCGGACACCCAGCACATCGTCCGCTGGAAGTTGTTCAGCTTCTCCGCCTGGTAGACGGCGGTGCCGGCCTGGAGGTGGTGGCCGGGCACGCCCTCGTGGTAGACGGTGGTGACCTCGCGCCAGGTGGAGAACTCGGTCTTGTCCGCGGGCACCGACCACCACATGCGGCCGGGGCGGGAGAAGTCCGGGGTGGGGGCGGTGTAGTACGCGCCGACGGCACCGCCGGGCGGCGCGATGCGGCACTCCAGCTCCATCAGCTCGTCGGGCAGCTCGAAGTGCACGTCGCGGACGTCGAGCAGGGCCTTGTCCGAGAGGTCCTGCATCCAGGACCGGAGGGCGTCCTGGCCGTGCACGAGGTAGCGCGGGTTCGCGTCCAGCGCGGCGGCGGCCTCGGCGAGCGTCGCGCCCGCCTTGATCCGGTTCGCGACCTGCTTCATCTCGGTCTCGACGCGGGTGAACTCGGCCCAGCCCCACTCGTACGCCTCGGCCAGGTCCAGCCGCGCGCCGGTGAAGTAGCGCGACCACAGCCGGTAGACGTCCTCGCCGACGGCGTCCTTCTCCGGTGCCTTCGCCGCGAGGTCGTCGCGCAGGAACGACGCCAGGTCCGCGTACGCCTCGGCGGCGGCCCGCGCGCCCGTCTCCAGGTCGGTGCGCAGCGACGCGTCCACGTCGGCCGGCTCGATCAGCGACGCGAAGTAGGACTTGCCGCCGGACCGGCCGGACCAGGTGTCGCACTGCTCGGCGACCCGGGCGACCTGCCGCAGCGCGGCGACCTCGCCCCGGTCCGCCGAGTGCGCGAGGCCCGCGCGCAGGTTCGCCACCGCCTCCGGCATGGCGGTGAGCCGCTTGGCGACGGTGGCCCAGTCCTCGGTGGTGGCGGTCGGCATCAGGTCGAACACCTCGCGCAGGTTCTGCACGGGGCCCGCGATGACGTTGAGCTCGCCCTCCCACAGACCCGCCTCGTGGATCTCCACGTCCAGGCCGACCCGCTCCAGGAACACGGATTTGGCGGCGGCCTCGCCGGCGTCGGCGGGCTCGGCGGCGGTGATCTCGGCCAGGGCGCGCGCGGCCAGTTCCCGGCGGGCGGCGTGGCCCTCGGGCGAGTAGTCGGTCAGCCGGTCGTCGTGGCCGGGCGTGCCGATGAACGTCGCGGTCAACGGGTCGGCCGCCGCGTAATCGGCCACGAACTGGTTGCTGATGCCGTGCACGCCGGCCGGAGAGGGTGACATGAACCGCACGTTACCCGTGGGTCATGTACCTCCAACAGGTAATTAGCCACGCTCACGACCGTGTCCAGACGGTCAACTTTTGACCCGGCCGGCAGGATGGCCGCGTGCCCAGGGCCTCAGCGCTCCTCCTGCCGGTGATCCTCCTCGCGATGTTCTCGCTGACGGGGTGCATCCGGCTGCACGCCGCGATGGCGCTGTCGCAGGACGACCGCGTCTCCGGCGAGATCGTCGCCGCCACACCGCCCACCGAGGACAACGACCCGGGCCCGCAGCTCAAGGTGCCGGAGGAGCTGGTCGGGCGGGTGACCACCAAGCAGTACCGGGCGGACGGCTACACCGGGACGCAGGTGTTCTTCAGCGCCCTCACCTTCGAGGAGGTGCGGACCCTGTCGATGGTGACCAGCGCGTCCTCCAGCCGCTACCAGCTCGCGTTCCGGCGGTCCGGCGACCTGGTGACGCTGTCCGGGTCGGTGGACCTCACCCAGGTGCCGACCGACCGCGCGGACATCCAGATCAAGATCAGCTTCCCGGGTGAGGTCGTCGACACGAACGGGCGCGAAGAGGAGCCGACGACCATCGCGTGGGCACCCAAGCCGGGCCAGGCGACGATGATCACGGCCACGCTCCGCTACGCCGGGGAGAATTCGCCGTCCTACTTCGGGTGGACCATGCTCGTGGCGGGCCTGACCGGCGCGGCGGCGCTGATCGTGGTGGTGCTCGCGATCGTCGCGCACCGGCGGAGCCTCGTGGCGTAGCGCCAACCGCCGGGTGGGGAGCCGGTGGGGGGAGCACTGTCACATCCCGGCCGGCCACACCGTCCAGCGGGCATGAGGATGAATCTCGCCGAAGTCGCGCCCGAGGTCTACCGGGCGCTGGCCCAGCTCGACGGCTACGCCCGCGAGCGGATCGACCCGACCCTCGCCGAGCTGGTGAACCTGCGGGCCTCCGTGCTCAACAACTGCGCGTTCTGCGTCGACCTGCACTCGTCCGACGCGCTCAAGCGCGGGGAGAGCGCGCAACGCCTGTTCGCCGTGGCGGTGTGGCGCGAGTCGCGGTTCTTCACCGACACCGAGCGGGACGCGCTGGAGTTCACCGACGCGGTGACCCGGCTCGGCGAGCACGGCGTGCCCGACGAGCTGTGGGAGAGGGTCACCGCGACCTTCGACCAGCCGCAGGTCGCCGGGCTGCTGGCCCAGATCATCGCGATCAACGGGTTCAACCGGATCGGCGTGCCGCTGGAGTCGGCCACCGAGCGCCGGTTGCGCTGAGCGGGCCGGGCTCGGGCGCGACCGGGCGGGGTGGTCAGGTCCGGACGGGCACCAGGCCCAGCCGGCCGACCACCTCGCGGGTCGCCTTGGAGCGGTTGAACGTGTAGAAGTGCAACCCCGGCACGCCTTCGGCGAGCAGCCGCTCCCCCATCTCGGTCACCAGGTCGACCCCGGCCGACCGGAACGCCTTCGGGTCGTCGACCAGCGGTTCCAGCCGTCGCGCCACGGCGGCGGGCACCGGCGCGCCGGACAGCTCCACGGACTTGGCCAGCGTGCGCGGCGTGGTCAGCGGCATCAGGCCGGGCAGCAGGAACGTGTCGTGGCCGAGCGCGGCGACGCGGTCCCGCAGCCGCAGGAAGTCGTCCGGGTCGAGGAAGAGCTGGGCGATCGCGAAGTCCGCCCCCGCCCGCAGCTTGCGGACCAGGTGCCTGGTGTCGGTGTCCAGGTCGGCCGAGCGCGGGTGCCCGTACGGGAACGCGGCCACGCCCACGCAGAAGTCGCCCAGCTCCCGGCACAGCCGCACCAGGTCCTCGGCGTAGGTCAGGCCGTCGGCGTGGGGCACCCACTCGCCGTTGGGGTCGCCGGGCGGGTCGCCGCGCACCGCGAGGATGTTGCGCAGGCCGACCGCCGCGTACCACCCGATCACGTTGCGCAGCTCGGCCACCGAGTGGTCCACGGCGGTGAGATGCGCCATCGGCACGAGGGTGGTCTCCTGGACCACGCGGCCGGTGGTGCGGATGGTGCGGTCGCGGTTGGAGCCGCCCGCGCCGTAGGTGATCGACACGAAGGCCGGGTCCAGGGCCTCCAGCTCGCGGATGGCGCGCCAGAGCACCAGTTCGTCGGCGTCGTCCCGCGGTGGGAAGAACTCGACCGAGAACACCGGGGTGCCGCCGTTGAGGCGTTCGACGACCGACGTCATGCCCTCCAGCCTAGTGCCGGTGCCGGCCAGTGGGAGAAGCCGCTCATCAGGTGGGAGCAGGCCCCCGGTTGGCCGGCCGCGCCGGGCAGAGGTGACCATAGGGGGGTGCCGCCCCACCCGTTGGACCTCGAACTCCCCCAGCACGTCGACGCAGCGCTCACAGGCTACCTCGCCGACCGCCGCGCCCTGGGCGAGCGGATGGAGGAGAACTTCGCCGGCGCGGTCGACGCGCTCGCGGATTTCGTGCTCGGCGGCGGCAAGCGGATACGGCCGACTTTCGCCTGGTGGGGCTGGCGGGCGGCGGGCGGCGACCCGGACGGCGACCTGGCCGGTGCCGTGCTCACGGCGGTCAGCTCGCTGGAGCTGATCCAGGCCTGCGCGCTGATCCACGACGACCTGATGGACGCTTCGGAAACCCGGCGCGGGATGCCGACCGTGCACGTCCGGTTCGCCCGCCGGCACCGCGACGAGGGCTGGCTGGGCGAGCCCGAGCGGTTCGGCCTGGCCGCCTCGGTGCTGATCGGCGACATCGCGCTGGCGTGGGCGGACGACATGCTGTTCGCGGCGGGCCTGCCCAACGACGCGTTGCGGCGGTTGAGCCTGCCGTGGCGGGACATGCGCACCGAGATGCTCGCGGGCCAGTACCTCGACGTGCTCACCCAGGCGCGCGGCGACGCCTCGACCGACGCCGCGCTGCGCATCGACCGGCTCAAGACCGCCGCGTACACCGTGGAACGGCCGCTGCACATGGGCGCGGCGATCGGCGGCGCGGCACCGGAGCTGGTGGCGGGCCTGCGGGCGTTCGGCACCGACATCGGCGTGGCCTTCCAGCTCCGCGACGACCTGCTGGGCGTGTTCGGCGACCCGGCGGTGACCGGCAAGCCCGCGGGCGACGACCTGCGCGAGGGCAAGCGGACCCTGCTGGTGGCGCTGGGCGTGGAGTTCGGCGCGGACGTGCTGCACGACGCGCTGGGCAGGCCCGACCTGGACGTCGCCGCGGTCGACGAGGTGCGGGCCCGGCTGGTCGAGGTCGGCGCGGTGGCCGCGGTCGAGGACCGGATCGCGCGGCTCACCGAGTCGGCGCTCCGGGCGCTGGCCGGCGCGCCGGTCGCGGAACCCGCCGGGGAGCGGCTCGCCGAGCTCGCGATCAGCGCCACGAAACGGACCTACTGACCATGCGCACGGTCTCCGGCCGCACCGACCACGTCGTCGTGGTCGGTGCGGGCCTGGCCGGCCTGTCCGCCGCGCTGCACCTGCTCGGCGCGGGCCGCCGGGTGACCGTGGTGGAGCGCGACGACGTGCCCGGCGGGCGGGCCGGGCGGCTGGACCTGGGCGGCTACCGGTTCGACACCGGGCCGACCGTGCTGACCATGCCGGACCTGGTGGACGAGGCGCTGCACGCGGTCGGCGAGAGCCTGGCCGACCGGCTGGACCTGGTGCCGGTGGAGCCCGCGTACCGGGCGCGGTTCGCCGACGGCGACGTGCTGGACGTGCACGCGGACGGCGACGCGATGGAAGCCGAGGTGCGCCGGTTCGCCGGTCCCGCCGAGGCGGCCGGGTACCGGGCGCTGCGGGACTGGCTGACCGACCTCTACCGGGCCGAGAAGGACGCGTTCATCGACGCGAACTTCGACTCGCCGATCGGGCTGCTCACGCCCCGGCTGGCCCGGCTGGCGGCGTTGCGCGGCTTCTCCCGACTGGGGCCGTCGATCGCGCGGTTCCTGAAGGACGAGCGGCTGCAACGGGTGTTCTCCTTCCAATCGCTCTACGCGGGCGTGCCACCGCGCAAGGCGCTCGCCGCCTACGCCGTGATCGCGTACATGGACACCGTCGCGGGCGTCTACTACCCGCGTGGCGGGATGCGCGCGCTGCCCGACGCGTTGGCGGACGCGGCCCGGGACGCGGGCGCGGACCTGCGCTACCGGACGAAGGTCGCGTGGCTGGAGCGGATCGGCGGCCGGGTCACCGCCGTGCGCACGGCGCAGGGCGAGCGCATCCCGTGCGACGCCGTGGTGCTCACCCCGGACCTGCCGATGTCGTACCGGCTGCTGGGCCACCGCCCGCGCCGCCCGGTGCCGATCACGTGGTCGCCGTCGGCGTTCGTGCTGCACGCCGGCGTCGACCGGACGTGGCCGGAACTGGCCCACCACACGGTGTTCTTCGGCCGCGCGTGGGACCGCACCTTCGACGAGCTGACCCGCCGGGGCACGCTGATGAGCGACCCGTCGTTGCTGGTCACCAGCCCGCCGGGGGGCGGTGTGTGCGTGCTCGCGCCCACCCCGAACCTGCGCGTGGGCCCGATCGACTGGGACCGGGTCGGCCCGGCCTACCGGGACGAGGTGGTGCAGACCCTGGAGGCGCGCGGGCTGACCGGGTTCGGCGCGTCGATCGAGGTCGAGGCCCTGGTCACGCCCCGGGACTGGGCGGGCCTGGGGTTGGCGGCGGGCACCCCGTTCTCGGCCGCGCACACGGTCGCCCAGACCGGCCCGTTCCGACCGCGCAACCTGGTGCTGGACAACGCGGTGCTGGCCGGCTGCGGCACCACGCCGGGCGTGGGCGTGCCGCCGGTGCTGATCTCCGGGAAGCTGGCCGCGCAGCGGATCACCGGGTCGGCCGGCGCGGCGTGGCGGCGGCCCGCGGCGAGGTCGCGAGCGCACGGCCCGCGCTAGCCCGCACCGCCCGCCGGGGACGCGCGCCGCTCCCGGGACCGGGTTGGACCGGGATGCGCGACCTGCCCGACCACCCCCGTGGGAAGACGGCCGGATCGGCCACGAAACGTGTCCGACCAGGCGTTCCCGCACGTCGTAATACTCCATGTGGTCACTCGCTCGGGTGACACCCGCGTGCGACGATCCGTCGGGGTGTCACCTGCCCGCGCACGTGTCCGCCATCGCGTGCCGTCGCGCGCCCGCGTTGTGCGACGATGTTGCCGCGATGGCCGCGACCCCGTCCCCACCCACCTCTAGCACCGCACCTGTCGAGCCGGTGCGGTCCGGTGCTACCCAGGTTCCGGACCCCGGCGGAATCCCCGTCCGCACCATCCTGCTCGGCGTGGCGGGCGTCATGCTCATCGCGCTGGGCGGCACCGGCGCGGGGGCGATCCTCAAGCGCGACCCGCTCCTCGCCGACACCACGCTGAGCTGGATCAGGTACGGCCACGGCCACGACCTGGCCAACGCCGTGCTCTACGTCGGACTCGGCCTGGTGGTCTGGTCGTGGATCCGGCTCGGCCGCATGGTCCGCAACGGGCACGTCGGCAGCAACGCCGTCCTCACCGCGGTCGTGGTGTGGACGTTGCCGCTGCTGTTCGCGCCACCGCTGTTCAGCAAGGACATCTACAGCTACCTCGCGCAGGGCCAGATCGCCCTCAACGGCCTGGACCCCTACCAGGTCGGTCCGGCGGTGTTGCAGAACCCGCTGTCGGACAACGTGAGCTGGGTCTGGCAGAACACGCCCGCGCCGTACGGCCCGCTGTTCCTGGTGCTCGCGATGGGCGTCGTGTGGGTGACGAGCGCGAGCATCATCGGCGGTGTGGTGCTGATGCGGTTCGTGCTGGTCATCGGCCTCGCACTGCTCTGCTGGGCGCTGCCCGGCCTGGCCCGGCACCTCGGCGGACGCCCGGCGGTGGCGCTGTGGCTGGCCGCCGCGAACCCGCTGATGCTGGTGCAGCTCACCGGCGGCGCGCACAACGACCTGCTGATGGTCGGCCTGATGGCCGCCGGCTGCCTGTTCGTGCTCGACGGCCGGCACGTGCTGGGGATCGTCGTGGTGACGCTGGCGTTCGCGGTGAAGGCGACCGCCGTCGTGGCGCTGCCGTTCCTGGTGCTGGTGTGGGCGCGGCGGCTGTCCGGCACGCGGACCGCGCAGCTCGTCAAGGCGATCGCGGGCGGGCTGGCCACGTTCGTCGCGGTGTTCGCGGCGACCACGCTGCTGTCCGGGCTGTCCCTGGGCTGGATACCGGCGCTGAGCTCGTCCTCCACCATCGTCAACTGGCTGTCCCTGCCCAGCGCCGTGGGTGACTTCACCCACACGGTCGTGAGCCTGTTCGTGCGGGTCGAGCCCGGCGTGTTCATGACCGTCGCGCGCGGCCTCGGGTCGCTGCTGCTGGTCTACGTCGCGTGGCGGCAGTGGCGGGCCGCCGACGACGGCGGGCCGGAGGCGGTCCGCCGGGCCGCGATCACCCTGCTGGCCGTGGCGCTGCTGTCCCCCGCGACGCTGCCCTGGTACTTCAGCTGGGCGCTGGTGCTCGGCGCGGGTCTCGCGTGGAGCGCGAAGGGCCTGCGGGGGGCGGCGTTCTTCTCCACGTTCCTGCTGCTGGTGACGTTCCCCAACGGCGACACCGGGCTCTACTCGTGGGGCTACCTGGCCGTCACGATCGCCGTCTCGGCGCTGGCCTGCGTGTCGCTGGTCAAGCCCGACCCGCTGAAGCTGTCCAGCAGGTACGCGTAACCGAGCCGGCACGCACTTCCCGTGGGGCGTGGGGGAAGACCTCGGACGTGTGCGCCTGTCCGGACCGGCCCGGACGGTGGTGTTCCGCGCGACGTCCGGACGGCTCCGCGGGAACCGCCCGGACGCGCCTGGTCGGAGTCAGAAGCCCAAGGACTGGGCGCGGCGCTTCACCTCACGGCCGCGATCGCCCCGCAACGCCTCGATCGGCGTCCCGGGCAGCGTGTCGTCTTCGGTGAACAGCCACCGAAGGATCTCATCGGTCGAGTAGCCGGAGTCGCGCAACACCGTGATGGTGCCGGGCAGCCCCTTCACCACGCCTCCGGCGGCGAGGAAGTGGGAGGGGACGACGAGGACACCGTTCCGGCGCTCCGCGATCAACTGACCGTCGCGCAGCAACTGGTGGACACGGGTGACGGGTAGACCGAGACGCTCGGCGACCTCGGGCAGGTCGAGGACCTCCAGGTCGGGAGCCAGTACATCCGCAGCGGCAGGAATCGCACTCACGTGCGCCACGATGCCACAACGCCGGGAGCAACGCCCTGCGCCAACCGGGTGGTGGCCGTACACCCCCGGGTCGGTTCCCGGACACCCCCTGTTCCCGGGGGCTTTGACACTGATCCCACACGCGGGCCGGGATGCTCCCAGCGCACCACATCGGTCGGCTCCACCCCACCGTACGATCCACGGCTGTGGAAAGGTCTGCGACGAACGTGATCGGCGGGCTGCTCGAACAACGCTACCGAGTAGGAGCCCTGGTGGCGCGCGGGGGCATGTCCACCGTGTACCGGGGCGTCGACACGCGCTTGGAGCGTCCCGTGGCGATCAAGGTCATGGACCCCCGCTTCTCCTCGGACCCGCAATTCGTGGCCCGGTTCGAGCGCGAGGCGCGCGCCGCCGCCGGGCTGCACCACCCCGGTGTCGTGGCGGTGCACGACCAGGGCGTGGACGAGGACCGGGTCTACCTGGTGATGGAGCTGGTCGAGGGCGGCACCCTGCGCGACCTGCTGACCGCGCGCGGGAAGCTGGACGTGCCGCTGGCGCTGACGGTGCTGGAGCGGGTCCTGTCGCCGCTGGCCGCCGCGCACCGCGCCGGGCTCGTGCACCGGGACGTGAAGCCGGAGAACGTGCTCGTCGGGCGGGGCGGCGCGGTGAAGGTCGCGGACTTCGGGCTGGCCCGCGCGGTGGCCACACCGGCCATCACGAGTGACACGACGATCCTGGGCACGGTCGCGTACCTGTCGCCCGAACAGGTCACCAACGGCTCCGCCGACGCCCGCAGCGACGTGTACTCGGCCGGCGTGCTGCTGTACGAGATGCTGACCGGCACGCCGCCCTACGTCGGCGACACGGCCATCTCGGTGGCCTACCGGCACGTCAACGAAGAGGTGCCGCCGGTGCCCGGCGTGCCCGCCGAGGTCGCCGAGCTGGTCCGGCGCTCGACGCGCAAGGAGCCGTTCCTCCGGCCGGCGGACGCCGAGGCGTTCCTGTCCGAGGTGGAGACGGCGCGGGCCACGCTCGGCCTGGCCTCCGTCGACGTGCCGACCGTGACGGCGGCGACCGTCGACGCCCCCGCCTCCGCCGAGCCCCGGACCGAACGGGTGCAGCCGGTGGGCGTCGGGGCCGTGGCGCACGCCGAGGCGACCGTCCCGGTGCGCAGGTTCCCCCCGCCGGGCCCGCAGGGCACCCAGGCGCTGCCGCGCGGTCTGGACCCCACCCCGTCACCCGCCCAGGGCCTGTCCGTGCCCGTGACAGGGCAGCAGACGGCCGTGGTGCCCCGCACGCGGCCCGTGCGGCCCAAGCGACCTCCGAAGCAGAAGACGCCCGAGCAGCTCTACGAGGAGATGCGGGCGAAGAGCAAGAAGCAGTTCATCACCTGGATGAGCGTCGTGGGGGTCGCGGCGGTGCTGATCGGCCTGGTGAGCTGGTGGATGGCGATCGGCCGGGTCGCGTCGGTGCCCGACGTCGTGGGCAAGGAGCAGGACGCGGCGGTCGCGATCCTGGAGAACGCGTCCCTGAAGGCCGCGGTGTCCACGGAGAACAGCGACACCGTGCCCAGCGGGCAGGTCCTGCGCACCGACCCGGCAGCGGGCGCGGAGGGCACCCGGGGCGACCTGGTGCGGGTCGTGGTCTCGCGCGGCAAACCGGTCGTGCCGCAGGTGGCGTCCGGCGTCGAGGTGGCCGCCGCGGAGAAGGAGATCAGCGCGGTCGGGCTGAAGCCCAGGCTCGTCCCGGAGGACGACGCCTTCAGCGAGCGGGTGCCCAAGGGCAAGGTCGTGACGACCAAGCCCGCGCCGGGCACGCCCGTGGAGATCGGCAGCGCGGTCACCATCGTGCTGAGCAAGGGCATCCAGCCCAAGCCGGTGCCGGACCTGAAGGGCAAGACGAGAGAAGAGGCGTTCGCGGAGTTGTCGGCGGCGGGCTTCGAGCCGGTCGAGGGTCCCGAGGAACCGTCCGGCGAGGTCGACGGGGGCCGGGTGATCCGCACGACCCCGCCGGCGGGCACCGCGCTCGGCGCGGACAAGCGGGTCACCGTGATCGTCGCGGCGGACCGCGGCGTGACCGTGCCCAACGTCGAGGGCAAGAAGCTCCGGGAGGCCAAGGAGACGCTGGAGAAGGCCGGTCTCCAGGTCGAGGTGCGGTTCGGCAACCGGGAGCGGTCGACGGTGGTCAACCAGTCCATCCGGGGCGGCGAGCGCGTGCCGAAGGGCACCAAGATCACGATCATCGCGGTCTGACCGCGACCCCCGACGACCGGGAGGGCGTCCGACCTCCCGGTCGTCGGGCGCGGTGTCGTCCGTGGCGCGGTCGCCACCCGGACCGCCGCGTGCCCCGGCGGTCCGGGACGGGGTCCAGGTCCGGCCGGGGCACGGGGTCCGTGCTCGATCAGGTCAACTGCGGAGCATCTCCGCGACCAGGAAGGCGAGCTCCAACGACTGCTGGGTGTTCAGCCGGGGGTCGCAGGCGGTCTCGTAGCGGCCGGCGAGGTCGGTGTCGGAGATCTCCTGCGCGCCGCCGAGGCACTCGGTGACGTCCTCGCCGGTCAGCTCGATGTGGATGCCGCCGGGGTGGGTGCCGAGGCGGCGGTGCACCTCGAAGAAGCCCTGGACCTCGTCGACGATCCGGTCGAAGTGCCGGGTCTTGTAGCCGGTGGAGGCCTCGTGGGTGTTGCCGTGCATCGGGTCGCACTGCCAGATGACCTGGTGGCCCGACGCGGTGACCTTCTCCACGATGGCGGGCAGCACGTCGCGCACCTTGCCGTTGCCCATGCGGCTGATCAGGGTCAGCCGGCCGGCCTCGTTGTGCGGGTCGAGCCGTTCGACGTACTCGACGGCCATCTCCGGGGAGGTGGTCGGGCCGATCTTGACGCCGATCGGGTTGGCCAGCAGCTCGGCGAACGCGATGTGCGCGCCGTCGAGCTGGCGGGTGCGCTCGCCGATCCACAGGAAGTGCGAGGACAGGTTGTAGAGCTTGGCCTGGTCGCTGTTGGCGTCCAGGCGCAGCAACGCGCGCTCGTAGTCCAGCAGCAGCGCCTCGTGGGAGGCGAAGATCTCGGTGGTGTGCAGCGAGCTGTCGTCCACGCCGCACGCGGACATGAACCGCAGGCCGCGGTCGATCTCGGCGGCCAGCGCCTCGTACCGCTCGCCGGCGGGCGACTGGCGGACGAAGTCCTTGTTCCACTCGTGCAGGCGGTGCAGGTCGGCCATGCCCGCGGTGGTCATCGCCCGCAGCAGGTTCATCGCCGCGCCCGCGTTGGCGTACGCCCGGATCATCCGCGAGGGGTCCGGGACGCGCGCCTCGGGCGTGGTGATCAGCGAGTTGACGATGTCGCCCCGGTAGGACGGCAGGCCGAGCGCGTCGATGTTCGACGAGCGCGGCTTGGCGTACTGGCCGGCGATGCGGCCGATCTTGACCACCGGCAGGCTCGCGCCGTAGGTCAGCACGACCGCCATCTGGAGCAGGGTGCGGATGTTGGCGCGGATGTGCGGCTCGGTGTTGTCCGCGAACGTCTCGGCGCAGTCGCCGCCCTGGAGGAGGAACGCCTCACCCCGGGCCACCTCGGCGAGGTTGCCGCGCAGCCGGTCGATCTCGGCGGGCACGGTGATCGGCGGGACGCTTTCGAGCACCGCGCGCACCCGGCGCACCTGCTCGGCATCCGGCCATTCGGGCTGCTGGGCGGCGGGCCGGCCCAGTGCGTCGTCCAGTCGGTTGCGGAGCTCGGGCGGGAGGGGCGGGAGCTCGGGAAGCGTGTCCACGGGCACGTCCACGGTCCAGTTCACGGGTCAAGGGTATGCGGTCGGCACCGGGGGACGGGCACTGGATGGCCTGTGCGAGATGTGCGTCATGCCGGCCACCGGTCCGGGCGGCGCGCACCCGGCGGGCCGGGGGCGGGACCGGCGGTGGGTCACCGCCGTGGCCGGTCCCGCCCGGACAGCAGGACGCGGGCGCTCCCGGACGGGTCGAGGGTCCGTCCGGGAGCGCCCGCGAGCTCGTCGCGCGGTCTAGCCGAAGAAGACCTCGGCCTCCGCGTACCGCTCCAGCGGCACGGTCTTGAGCTCCGCCGTCGCCTCCGCCAGCTTCACCCGCACGATGTCGGTGCCGCGCAGCGCCACCATCACACCGAAGTCGCCCTCGGCGACGGCGTCCACCGCGTGCAGGCCGAACCTGGTCGCCAGCACCCGGTCGTACGCGGTCGGGATGCCGCCGCGCTGGGTGTGGCCCAGCACGACCGCGCGGGACTCCTTGCCGGTGCGGTGGGCGATCTCCTCGGCCAGCCAGGTGCCGACGCCGCCCAGCCGCACGTGGCCGAACGCGTCCTTCTCACCGGAGTGCAGCACCTCGGCACCGCCCTCGGGCACCGCGCCCTCGGCGACGACGATGATCGGCGCGTACTGCCGCTCGAAGCGCCGCTCCACCCACTCGACGACCTTCTCCACGCTGAACGGCCGCTCGGGCACCAGGATCACGTTCGCGCCGCCCGCGAGACCCGAGTGCAGCGCGATCCAGCCCGCGTGCCGGCCCATGACCTCGACCACGAGCGCCCGGTGGTGGGACTCGGCGGTGGTGCGCAGGCGGTCGATGGACTCGGTCGCGATGTGCACGGCCGTGTCGAAGCCGAACGTGTAGTCGGTCGCGCCCAGGTCGTTGTCGATGGTCTTCGGCACGCCGACCACGCCGATGCCGTCGTCGGTCAGCCGCTTCGCGACACCCAGGGTGTCCTCGCCGCCGATCGCGATCAGCGCGTCCACACCCTCGGCGGCCAGCACCTCGCGGATGCGGTCCACGCCGCCCTCGATCTTGTACGGGTTGGTGCGCGACGAACCCAGGATCGTGCCGCCCCGGGTGAGGATGTCCTCGACGTCACCGAGGCCGATCGGCCTGGTGAGCCCTTCCACCGGGCCCTGCCAACCGTTGCGGAAACCCACGACCTCCCAGCCGTGGCCTTCGACGCCCTTGCGGACGACGGCGCGGATGACCGCGTTCAGGCCGGGGCAGTCACCACCGCCGGTGAGCACACCAATACGCATCTGCTTAGCCAATCTCTTCGTGGCGTGGGTCACCCAAGACTGTCACGACCTGGATCGGTGCAGCAAGGGTGGGTCCCACCTAGCGGACGGCGAACCCCCGGCGGTGCCGCTCGGCCTCGATCACCTTCCAGCGGGCCAGGTTGTGGCGCGCGTCGGCGAGCGCGTCGTGCGCGTCGGCGGGCGGTGCGGGCAGTTTCGGCTTGCCCACGTCCTCCCAGCGCTGCCGCAGGTCGCGGGTGAACCGGGGCAGGCAGCGCGGCAGCGCGGGCATCGGGCCCCACAACTGGGCCAGCGCCACGTGGTCGTAGGCCGCGAACCACGCCCACAGCTCGATGTCGTCCCGGTTGGCCTTGGCACCGCCGACGAATTCCAGCAGGTCGCGGCGGATGCGCTCGCGACCGCGCCAGGCCCGGTCGGCGGGTGGCGGAAGCTGGGTGAGCACGTTCGCCCGCACCCACGGACCGGCCTTCTCCGGGTCGAACTCGGTCGACACGGCGTAGAACTCGCGGCCTTCCTCGTCGACCACCCCGATGGAGACGAGGTCGATCGTCACACCGTCTTCGATGAACTCACAGTCGTAGAAGAACCGCACCGCGCCAACCTTAAGGTGCGGTTCACCCGGCCTTCGTGCCGGGCAGCCGGTCGACGTCCCCGCCCGGCCGCTTCGGGTCGCCCTGCTCCTCCTTCGCCTTGGCCGCGTAGACGTCGACGTACTCCTGGCCGGACAGCTCCATCAGGGCGTACATGATCTCGTCGGTGATGGACCGCAGCACGAACCGGTCGCCGGACAGCCCCTCGTACCGGGAGAAGTCCAGCGGCTTGCCGATCTTGATCCGGATCGGGTGGGGCCGCCACATCTTCGAGCCGATGGGGTTGGCCTTGTCGGTGCCGAACATCGCGACCGGGATGACCGGCACGCCGGACTCCAGGGCGATCCAGGCGACGCCGACCTTGCCCTTGTAGAGCCGGCCGTCGGGCGAGCGGGTGCCCTCGGGGTAGATGCCGAGCAACTTGCCCTCGCGGACGATCCGCACGCCGGTGTCCAGCGCGCCCTGCGCCGCCGACGCCGAGGAGCGGTCGATCGGCACCTGGCCGACGCCGGAGAAGAACCAGCGCTGCAACGCGCCCTTGACGCCCTTGCCGGTGAAGTACTCGATCTTCGCCGGGAAGGTGACCCGGCGGGAGAGCTTGAGCGGCAGGAAGAACGAGTCGGAGACGGCGAGGTGGTTGGACGCCAGGATCGCACCGCCCTCCTTGGGGATGTTCTCCGCGCCCTCGATGATCCGGGGGCGGAAGAACAGCTTCAGGAGCGGCCCGAGAAAGATGTGTTTCATCAACCAGTAGAGCACTGCCGGCCGCGCCTCCTCGACGTGCTTGATCCCCGCGGGTCAGCCTACGGAGCCAACCGCACCAGGCACAACGAACCCGGGGTGCGGCCGGTGCGGTCGCGAGTCCCACCGACCGCCGCGATCCGCAACACCACGGCCTCGTGGGACGATGAAGTCTGGCAGAGGGTTCGCCTTCACTACCGGAGGGCTGGAGCACGCCGATGAACTCCCGACGCGACCCGGCGGACGGCCCGGAGGACGTGGACGCGACCTTCGCCGAGATCGTGGCCGGTCTGGAACGCGATGGCGTCGGCAGGACCTGGCCCGACGGCGAGGAGCCGGACGACGAGGCCGACGAGGCCGAGCCCGCCGGCCCGATCCGCCCGGAGGGCAAACCGGCCGTGGCGACGGTCGACGACGACCCGGACGAGGAGCCGGACGACGGCCCGGACGACCACTTCGTCCCCCCGGACCCGCCGCCGCTGCCCGTGCTGCGCGCCGGCACCATCGCCGCCCTGCTGCTGATCCTGCTCGGCGTGGTCCTGCTGCTGTTCCCGGGCCTGTTCGGCCTGGGGTCGTCGGTCGGCACCCCGCTGGCGCTGGTCGTGCTCTGCTCGGGCGCGGGCTGGCTGGTCCTGCGCATCCGCAACGGCCCACCGCCCGACTCGGGCTGGGACGACGGCGCGGTCCTGTAGCCGCTCGCGGTCGGGACCGGGGAGCACCGCCCCGGCAGCGCGTGCCGGTCGGGCCTAGCGGGCAGCGGCCAGGTCCCGGGCCAGGGTGGCCACGCCGACGATGCCGGCGTCGTCGCCGAGCTGCGCGGTGCGGATGCGGGCCAGGGGGCGGTGGCCCGCCCCGGTGACCACGGCCGAGTAGCGCTCGCGGGCCTCGTCCAGGAACAGGGGCGCGGACTCCGACACCCCGCCGCCGATCACCACGACCTCCGGGTCGTACACGTCGGCCACCAGCGCCAGGCCCTCGCCCAGCCAGCGGGCCAGGTCGGTCATCGCGCGGGTCGCCAGCGGGTCGCCGTCGCGGGCGGCGGCGGCGATGCGGCGGCCGGTCACCGCCCGGGAGTCACTCCGCGCCTCGCGGGCCAGCAGCGTCGACACGCCGGGGTGCCGGGCCAGCAGCTCCACCGCGGTCGTGGTCAGCGCCGTACCGCTGCAATACCGCTCCCAGCAGCCGTTCTTCCCGCACGCGCAGGGCCGCCCGTCCGGCACCAGGCGCAGGTGGCCGAGCTCCGGGGCGACGCCGTGGGCCCCGCGGAACACCTCGCCGTCGACCAGCAGCGCGCCCCCGATCCCGGTGCCGATCGCGACCAGCACCGCGATCCCCGCGCCCCGCGCCGAGCCGAACCGGTGCTCGGCGAGCGCCGCCGCGTTGGCGTCGTGCTCCAGCACCACGGGCAGCCCGACGCGCTCGGCGATCCGGTCGGCGACGGGGGCCTGCCGCCAGGCCAGGTGCGGCGCGAACCGGACGGTCCGGCGGTCCGGCGTGACGAAACCCGCCACCGCCAGCCCCACGGCGGCCACCCGGTGCCGCGAGGCCACCTCGGCGACGGTCGCGCCGATCGCCTCCTCCAGCGCCTCCTCCCCGGACGGGGTGGCGGCGCGGGCGGTGTCCAGCACGGCCCCGTCGGCGTCCACCACGCCGGCGCGGACGCTCGTCCCGCCGACGTCGACGCCGACGGTCAGCACTGCGGTCGCCGCCGGACCACCGGGATGTGCTGCACGTGCGACGCGGGCCCGGCGTCCTCCGCGTCGGCGGCGGCACCGGTGGCACCGGCCGCGTCGGCGGGCTCGGCCAGGGCGGCGCGCAGCACCGCGAGGAGACCGGCCACGTGCTCGGCGGCGCGGGCCGCGAGCTCCGAGCGGTCGCCGCGGACCAGCGCCGCCGCGTTGCACAGCGGGCACCAGTCGCAGGTCCGCTCGCCGTGCTCGCCGTGCTCGCGCTCGGCGAGCTTGTCCAGCCACGGTTGCGCGCGCTCCGAGGCGGCGTCCAGCAGCAGCCGGAGTTCCTCGGCGAGTTTCGCGTCCACGTTCCTCACCGCATCCACAGGTCGGGGTCGGGGCGGAAGCGCACCGCCAGGCCGTCGTCGTCCAGTTCCGCGCCGAGCACCACGCACCGCCGCAGCAGCGACGGCAGGGCGATCAGCCTGCGCCGCCCGTCGACGGTCACCGCCAGGTCGTCGCCGACCCGCGCGAGCTCCAGGTCCGAGTCGCCGACCGGCAGCGCCAGCCGCAACTCGTACTCGTCGCCCACCGGCACGACCTCGACCAGCGGCCCGGGGGTGCCGGCACCGCCCAGCGGGTCCGCGCCCCGGTAGAGGCCGTCCGCGACGTCCAGCAGGGCGGCCAGGCCGACCGGTTCGCCGGCGCGGTGCCCGACGGTCCGCAGCGGACCCAGGTCCAGCGACGCGAGCACGGCCTCCTGCTCGGCGCGCCGGGTGCGCAGCCACGTCGCGGCCGGGCCGGAATCGTCGCCGGGGTCCGGCACGAGCCGGTTGGCGATCACGCCGTCGACCCGGATGCCCTGCAACGCGAGCGCGGTGACGGTGCGGCGGGTCTCGGCGACGACCACCCGTTCGGGGGTGCAGACCAGCCGGACCGCCGTGGTGTCGGCGGTGAGCAGCGCGCGGAGCTGCTCCAGGTTCTCCGCGAGCCGGCCCAGCGCGTCGGCGGTGGCGTCCCACCTCTCCACCGAGGCCGCGGTGCCGGCCAGGCCGGCGAGCAGGCCGCGCACCACCCGGCGGTGGGTGGGGAACAGCCTTTCGAGGTAGGAGGCGAGGGCCTCGGGCAGCGCGAGCAGCCGCAACGTCTCGGCGGTCGGGCCGCAGTCGACCACGACCACGTCCCACGGCCCGGTGCGCGCCAACCGCTGCACCTCGGAGAGCGCGAGCAGCTCCTCGACGCCCGGCAGGACGGTCAGCTCCTCGGCGGCCAGCTCGTCCACGCCCGCGCCGGCCAGCACGGTCCGCAGGTGTCCGCGCAGCTCCCGCCAGGTGTCGTCGACCAGCGCGCGGGGGTCGATCTGCGCCGCGTGCAGACCGGCGTCCACCTCGGCGGGCGACGACCCGAGCGGCACGCCGAACGCGTCACCCAGCGAGTGCGCGGGATCGGTGGACACGACCAGGGTCTTGCGCCCGCCGGCGGCCAGTGCGGCGGACGTGGCGGCGGCGAGGGTGGTCTTGCCGACCCCGCCCTTGCCGGTGAACAGCAGCAGGCGCGCGCTCATCCAGCTTTTTCCACCCGGCGCTTGAGCTCCTTCAGCGCGGTGTCCATGATCATCTTCTCCGCTTTGCGGCGGAACAGGCCGATCATCGGCACCACGAGCTGCACGGACAGCGTGTAGGTCACCTCGGTCGAGCCGGCGCGCTCGGTGAAGGCGTAGCTGCCCTCCTGGGACTTCTGCATCTGCCCCTTGACCAGGTGCCACGAGATCCGCGAGCTCGACCACTCGTCGTAGGCGAGCACGTACTCGTCCTTGATCGGACCCTGGTCGATGTTGAACTTCACCTGCGCCGCGTAGCCGTCCGCGCCGGTCTCCAGCACCTCGGTGCGCTTCACCCCGTTGGCCCACTCGGGGTACGCGGCGAAGTCGGCGATCACCGCCACGATCTCGGAGGGAGCCGCGTCGATGACGATGGACTGGGTGGACTCGTCGGCCATGCCGGGGAGGCTACCCGGTGGTTCGGATCACCAGCGCAACACGTGGGGCGTGCCGCTGCGCTGGAAGTGGCCGACGTTCACGCACTCGGTCCACCCCACCCGCACGCGCCGCGCCATCGGCTGGTGCACGTGCCCGAACACCGACCAGCGGGGCCGGTCCCGGTGGATCGCGCCCAGCAGCGACGCGGAGCCCCACTCGGGCCGGCGCGCCACCACGTCGTAGGTCAGCTCGGCCACCGCCGGCGGGATGTGGGTGCACAGCACGTCCACCGGGCCCAGCCCGGCCAGCGC
The DNA here is from genome assembly GCF_040640215.1 of Actinosynnema sp. NPDC023587. Taxonomy (NCBI): domain Bacteria; kingdom Bacillati; phylum Actinomycetota; class Actinomycetes; order Pseudonocardiales; family Pseudonocardiaceae; genus Actinosynnema; species Actinosynnema sp. NPDC023587. The sequence goes on from NZ_JBFABG010000003.1 coordinate 148,448, forward strand.
CGCGCCGAACTCCTCCTCGGTGCGCAGGTACGGGTACCAGGGCGAGCCGGGCCGGCGCACGAAACCCGGCGCGATCAGCGCGCCGCCGACGAACCCGAACCGCAGCCCGCCGATCTCCGCGGCCTCGCCGTCCAGCACGTGCACCCCGTCGCGGACGAATCGCGGCCACAGCTCGGGGCTGTCCACGTTGCCGGGTGTCGCGTAGGTCGGCGCGCTCATCGCCGCGAACAGCTCGGTGTACTGCTCCAGGACCGCTTCGCGGACCACGGCCGCCGCGTCGTCCAGGCTGTCCCACAGCGACCGGATGTAGCGCACGGTCTCCGCGCCCATCCGCTCGCGCCGCAGCCGGGCGAACACCCCGACCTTCTCCGCGCCGAACACCCGGCCGAGGATGCCCCGGCCGTGGTCGTGGTAGTCGACGAAGTCGACCAGGTCCCCCAGGACCACCAGTGCGTCGGCACCGTCGCCCGCGCGGGCGAGGGCCTCGGCGTTGCCGTGGACATCCGAGACGACGTGAACCCGCACCACACGGAATCTACGGCAGAACGGGCGGCACACCGGGCTCGCGACCCGCTTCCAAGGTCATTTTCAACCCCAAGGACACCTGTTTGGCGGCCAACTGGCGACGCCGGACCTCCCGCCGCAGGCGCTGGGGCGTGCTCTCGCCGGGCGGGTCGGCGCGCAGGAAGTAGTGCAGCAGGGTGCCGTCGAGCACCGGCTCCAGCCACACCTCCATGGTGCCCACCAGCGCGCCGCCGACGGTCCAGCGCAGGCCCTGCGCGCCGCGGTCGAGGTAGACGTCCAGAATGAGGTCGGGCCAGTACCGCGCCCACGACTCGGGAGCGGCGAAGGCGGCGGCGACCACCTCGGGAGGGACTGCGAGAAATGTCTCGTCGACGACGTCCACGCTCGGCACGGGTGGGAAGAGTGCCACGACACGGTCACGGTAAGGGGCACCGGCCTGGTGTATCGCCGGAATCACAGGCTAAGTTTCCGCACCGGTAACAAACAATCGTCCGGAGGTTGACGTGCGCGAGTTCAGCGTCCCCGCCACCGCCACTGTGGCTGCCGAGGAGAACCTCACCGACATGGTGCAGGCGAACGCGGAGCGCTTCGGCAACGCCGTCAGCTTCCGCCGCCGGGTGGACGGCACCTGGGTCGACGTGACGGCCCGTGATTTCGCCGCCCAGGTGACCGCGGTGGCCAAGGGCCTCATCGCGTCCGGGCTCCAGACCGGCGACCGGGTCGGCCTGATGTCCAAGACCCGCTACGAGTGGACCCTGCTCGACTTCGCCATCTGGCACGCGGGCGGGGTCGTGGTGCCCATCTACGAGACGTCGGCCGCCGAGCAGGTCGAGTGGATCCTGTCCGACGCGCAGGCCAAGGCCGTGTTCGTGGAGACCGCCGACCACCGGGCGACCCTCGACGCGATCGTGTCCGGGCTGCCCGATCTGCGCAGCGCCTGGCAGATCGACGGCCCGGAGGCGGACGCCGCCGGCGCGATCGACGAGCTGACCGCGCTGGGCGCGGGCGTGTCCGACGACGACGCGCGGGCCCGCCGCCGGGAGATCGGCGCGGACGACACCGCGACCATCGTCTACACCTCCGGCACCACCGGCCGGCCCAAGGGCTGCGAGCTCACGCACTACAACCTGCTCTCCGAGGTGCGCTCCGACGTGGCCGCGTTCCCGCAGCTCATGCAGGCGGGCAACTCGCTGCTGCTGTTCCTGCCGCTGGCGCACATCCTCGCCCGCGCGATCGCGCTGTGCGGGGTGTACACCCGGGTCACGCTCGGCCACACGCCGGACGTGCGGAACCTGGTCGACGACCTCCAGTCGTTCCGGCCGACGTTCGTGGTGGCCGTGCCCCGGGTGTTCGAGAAGGTCTACAACGGCGCGAAGCAGAAGGCGCACGCGGCGGGCAAGAGCAAGATCTTCGACGCCGCCGAGGCGACCGCCGTGGCGTACAGCGAGTCGTTGGACGGCGGCGGCCCGGGTCTGGGGCTCAAGCTCAAGCACGCGCTGTTCTCGAAGCTGGTCTTCTCCAAGCTCCGGGCGGCGCTGGGCGGCCGGTGCATCGCGGCGGTGTCCGGCGGCGCTCCGCTGGGCGACCGGCTGGCGCACTTCTTCCGCGGTGTGGGCGTGCCCGTGCTGGAGGGCTACGGCCTGACCGAGACCAGCGCGGCGGCGTGCGTGAACACCCAGACGGCGTTCCGGGTGGGCACGGTCGGCCGGCCGATCGCGGGCACCGCGGTGCGGATCGCCGAGGACGGCGAGATCCTGGTCAAGGGCGACGTGGTGTTCCGGTCGTACTGGAACAACCCGACCGCGACCGCGGAGGCCCTGGAAGACGGCTGGTTCCACAGCGGCGACCTGGGCGAGCTGGACGACGACGGCTACCTGCGGATCACCGGCCGGAAGAAGGAGATCATCGTCACCGCGGGCGGCAAGAACGTGTCGCCGGCCGTGCTGGAGGACCGCTTGCGGGCGCACCCGCTGATCAGCCAGTGCATGGTGGTGGGCGACTCGCAGCCGTTCATCGGCGCGCTGGTCACCATCGACGCGGAGTTCTTTCCGGCGTGGAAGGAGCAGAACGGCAAGTCGCCGTCGACGTCCGTGGCGGACCTGGTCGAGGACGAGACGCTGGTGGCCACCATCCAGGCCGCGGTGGACGAGGCCAACCAGTCGGTGTCCAAGGCCGAGGCGATCAGGAGGTTCCGCATCCTGCCGGTGGACTTCACCGAGGCGGGCGGCGAGATGACGCCCAGCCTGAAGCTGAAGCGCTCGGTGGTGGCGTCCACCTACCGGCAGGACATCGACGCGATCTACGCGAAATAAGACGGGTGGCCCGCACCCAGCAGGTGCGGGCCACCCGACCCCCAGTGATCGTCATCCGCTGTCGCGGATTCGAGGAGCTGTGCTGTCCCGGTCCCCCGACCGGGACGTCCCCAAGACTGCCCGACCGCGCTGTCGTATCGCTGACGCGGCGGTGACTCGGGCCGTCGGCGGCAGCCCGGCCGGTACCGCGCGGGCCGTTCGGCCGAGGGCCCGACCCCCTGTTCGGCCCTGGACGGGCGCACCGGACCGGTATGGCCCCACTTGCTCGGCCGGCGGCAGCGCGGCGCGCAGGCGGCGGTTGCGGCCGGACTGGCCGGGCGGGTACCGCGTCGGTCGGCTTCGGCGGCCTGCCCGTCCGACGCCCACCGGCGAGGTGGTCGTCGATCTCGACCTGGAGTGCGGTCGGCAGGGTGTCCGGGTCGGTCCTCACGAACTGATCTTGATTACCCTTCGTCCGCCTCCGGGCACCACCGCCGCCCGCGCGGCACTCGTCTAGCCGTCGATCAGGCACGCCAGCCGGACCGCCAGGTCGTCCCAGCGCCACTCGCGGGCCACCCACTCCCTGCCGGCCAGGCCCATCTTCACCGCCAGGTCGCGGTCCTCCAGCAGCCGACCGACCTCGGTCGCCACCTCGGACACCGCGCGCCCGTCCACCACCGTCCCGGTCACGCCGTCGCGCACGGTCTCCGGCGCGCCGCCGGACCGCCCGGCCACCACCGGCAGCCCGGTCGCCGACGCCTCCAGGTAGACGATCCCGAGCCCCTCCACGTCCAGCCCGCGCCCGCGCGTCCGGCACGGCATCGCGAACACGTCACCCGCGTTGTAGTGCGCCGGCAGCTCCGACCACGGCACGGACCCGGTCAGCACCACGTGCTCCGCGACGCCCACCGACGCCGCCAACCGCGTCAGCACGTCCGCGTGCGGCCCACCGCCGACCAGCAGCAGCGCCGCGCCGGGCACCTGCCGGCGGATCTGCGGCAGCGCCCGCACCAGCACGTCCTGCCCCTTGCGCGGTACCAGCCGCGACACGCACACCACGATCGGCCGCTCACCCAGCCGGTACCGGTCGCGGATCTCCGCGCGGCCCACCGGGTCGGGCGCGAACACGGCGGTGTCCACTCCGGACGGCAGGTGCTCCAGCGCGGCCATCGGCCCGAACGCGGCGGCGAACCGGGAGCGGGTGTAGCGGCTCACGAACGTCACCACGTCGACCGCGGAACCGATGGCGCGCAAGGACTGCCGTGCCACCGGCAGCATCGACCAGCCGACCTCGTGACCGTGCGTGCAGGCCACCACGCGGTGCGCGCCGGCGTCCCGCAGCCACGGGGTGAGCAGGGCCAGCGGTGCCGCCGCGCCGAACCACACCGCCTCGCACCGGTGGGACCGGACGATCTCCGCGGCGCGCCGCCGCACGTCCGGCGTGGGCAGCATCAGCGTGCCGGGGTGCCGGACCACCTCGAACGGCTGGACGGCGTCGAACTCGGGGTGCGAACCGGACGGCGACTCCCACGAGGGCGCGTAGACCACGAGGTCGGGCAGCCGGACCGCCAGTGCGTGCAGGTACGCCTGAATCCCACCCGGTCGGGGCGGGAAGTCGTTGGTCACCAGCAGCGTCCGGCGCACCGCCATCACGTTACGGGAACGCGGACCGGAGGAATTCCCGCCAACCGCGCACCAACTCGGTCGTGTCCACCCCGGTCGTGTCGAGCACCAGCGCGTCCACCTGCCCGTCGGTGAGCCGGCCGGCGCGGGCGATCCGCCGGTAGGTCTCCACCAGTCCCGGCTCGCCGAACCGCTGCGCCAGGTAGAGGGTGAACGACCACGACTCCTGGTAGGCCACTTCGGCGTCGCTGCCCCGGAACCGCTCGTCGGACGGCAGCGCGTCCGGCAGCGCCGCCTTCACCCGGGCGGCCAGCGCGGGGGCGGCCTCGTGCGGTGGCACGCCGCTGCCCCGGTGGCCCACGTAGTCCGCGAACCCCTCCAGCAGCCACATCGGCGCGCCGTCCACGGTCTCCCCGCGCGCGGCGACGTGCGTGATCTCGTGCCGCAGCAGCACCCGCAGCGCCAACGGCGACAGCACGTCCGCGCTGCCCGGGTTCAGCACCACCCGCTGCCCCTGCGCGGTGCGGGTGACCGGGTCCACCCGGTCGGCCAGCGCGACGCCCGCGACGGACCCGTCCGCGAACCCCGGTCCGACCAGCGCCTGGAGCTCGCGCGCGTCGGCCGGGATGAGCACCGCCACCCGGCGCGCCCACCCCGGGCCCCACACCTCGGTCACCGAGGCCACGGCGGTGTCCAGCTCGGCCAGCACCCGCGCGGCCAGCGGTTCGCCGCCGGGGTGGCCGAGCACGAACCCGCCCGCCCCGGTCAGCACCCGGCACGGCCCGAAGTCCCACGGCCCGCGCCAGGTGCGCTTGCCGAGCGGTTCCAGCGCGGTGTCCGAGTTGAGGTACCAGCGGTCACCCCGCCGGGTGAACAGGTAGGCCATGGCCTGCGTGCTGGGCACCGCGTCGACGCCGCGCAGCCGGTAGGCCAGCCGCACGTCCGGTGCCCACGACTCGTCGGCGGCGGGCAGCGCGAGGGCGGCCAGGTCGGTCTCGCCCTCCAGCCGGTACGCCCAGCCGTCCAGGGGCACGGCCTCGAGGTTGTGGAAGAGGTCGCGCTGGCGCTGCCGGAAGGCCGGGTCGGCGGACGGGTCGAGGTCGGCGGTGAACGCCGCCTCGTCGCGGTCCCGGACCGCGCGGGCCCGCCGGTCCAGCAGGTCGCGCACGGCGTGCTCGCGCGGGTCGGCGGCGGACGACGCGCCGGGCGGGGCGGCGGGCGGGACCGCCAGCGCCAGCCCGCACAGGAACGTGACGGCCACGACGGCGGCCAGCAGGACCCGGAAGCGGCTCACGGGTCCGCAACGTACTCGGCAGGGCCGCCCCGGTGCGGGACGGCCCTGCCGGGTGAGGTGCGGGATCAGCCCTCGATGCGGCGCATCGCGTAGATCGATCCCGGTGCCTCCAACGACACGATCTTCACCGGCACACCGTCGGTGGACGCGTGCACGACGGTCGCGTTGTCCACCGCCATGCCGACGTGGTTGCCGCCGTTGTAGATGATCAGGTCGCCCGCGCGGACCTCGCCGCGGGACACCGCGCGCCCGGCACCGGCCTGGCCGTTGCTCGTGCGCGGGATGGTGACCCCCGCCGACGCGTACGCCCGCGAGGTCAGACCGGAGCAGTCCCACACGTTCGGACCGGTCGCGCCGTACTGGTACATGTCGCCGCGCTGCTCCAGCGCGAACGCCAGCGCCGCGCCCGCGGTGCCCGAGGGCACCGAGATGTTCGACGTGTCACCGGGGTCGGCCAGCTTGGTCCGCTCGGGGGTGTTGAGCCGGGTGAGCTGGGTCTTGACCTCGTCGATCTGGCCGTCGAGGTCACCCTGGCGCTTCTTGATGTCGTCCGCGATCTTGGCCGACTCGTCGGTCGCCTTCTGCGCCCGGCCCTGGGCGTCGGATGCGGCGGTCTTGGCCGACTCCGCCGCGTTGACCGCACCCGCCAGCTTGTCCAGCGCCTCGCCGTTGTCGGCGGCGAGCACGCCCAGCGCCGACATCCGGTTCAGGAAGTCCTGCTGGGAGTCGCTCACCAGCAACGCCGACAGGTGGTTGAACCGCGCGCCCTCGAACGACGCCTCGGTCAGCTTGTCGACCTGGACGCGGAAGGTCTCCTCGTCGGTGCGGGCCTGGTCGCCCGCCTGGGAGGCCTGCGAGAGGTCCGCGTTGGCCTGGTCGAGCAGTTTCTGGTTGTTGTCGCGCTGCTCCTCGGCCCGGAGGAGTTCCTCGTTGAGCTTCGTGGCCTGCTCGGCCAGCTCGTTGTACTTCTTCAGCGCATCCGAAGCCGTGTCCGGCTGAGCCCCGGCGGGAACGGGCATGACGCCCACCGCCGCGGCGGCCACCGCCGTGGCCGCGATCGCCCCGCGCACACCGCGCTTGAGTCGTTGCGACGCCACAGTCGCGTGTCACTCCTAACGTATGAACCGCCTACCGGTCGGAGGCGCGGGTGAACGCACCTGCGCGACTGATCTGGCTTGGTGTTCCGGCTCGGCACCCCGACAGGCCGATTCGGCGGTGAACCCGCGTAGCCGTCCAGGATGGACGGCTGTCCGCCGCGAGATCTCGGCTAGGTTACGAAAGGTGGGGCCCGGCGTCCACCCGCAGGAGCCCGAAAACCTTTCAGGTTGACAACGATTCCCGAACGGTCGTCCCGTGACCTCGCAGTGTGACCAAGCGTGGTGTGAAAAACACGACGCGTGTCACACGCGGCCGAGCCGGGCCAGCAGCACGGCGGAGGGCACCGGGTGCGCACCCCGCCGCCGGACGGAGTCCGCCACCGCCCGGTCGGAGGTCACCACGACCACCGGACGGCCCTCCGGCTCGGCCGTGACCAGCGCCCGGATCACGTCGTCCGCCAGCACCCCGGGATCGCTGAACAGCACGCGGACACCGCGCGGCGCGCTGGTCGGCACGGCCACCACGCCCGCGCCGTCGAACACCAGCGTCACCTCCGCGCCGGTGCGCGCAGCGAGCACCGCGAGCTGGTGCACCAACCGGTCGCGCTGGTCGGACAGCGACAGCTCCGGATAACCCGTCTTGGTGACGTTGTAGCCGTCCACGATCAGGTGCACCGCGGGCAGCGCCAGCAACCGGTCCAACGCCGCCGGGTCCTCCACCCGGCCCACCGCCGACTGCGCGGCGCTCGCACCCCGCACCAGGTCCGCCGGGCGCGGCCCGGCACCGCCCAGGGCGAGCTCGCGGCGCAGCCCGTTCACCGCACCGTCCAACGTGTCCACCAGCAGCGCCAGCCGCACCTCGTCGGCTTGCCGGGCCTCCTTGGCGGACTGCCGGGCCACCTCGGCGTCGGCCGCCGCGCGCTGCGCCTTGCCCCGCTCGTTCTCCGCGCGCTCCCGCTCCCGGTCGCGCTCGGCGGTGATCCGCCGGACCTCCGCACCCGCCTCGCCCCGAACCCGCTCGGCCTCCGACAGCGCCGCCTCGGCCCGGTCCTTGGCCTCCCGCAGCCGCACGCCCTGCTCGCGCAGGCGCTTGCGCAACCGCTCCAGCTCGACCTCGGCCTCCTGCCGGATCTTGTCGGTGACGGTGGTGGACTCCGCGCGCTCGGCCTTGAGCCGCTCCAGCTCCTGCTCCAGCCGCTGCGCCCGCTGCACCGCGCCGTCCCGCTCGACCCGCAGCGCCGCCTCGGTCCCCCGCCGGGTCACCAGCTCGACGAAGTGGGCCGCGACCTCCTCCCCCAGCAGGATCGCCGCCGCGCCCGCCGCCACCGGGTCCGGCGCGGTCACCTCCAAGGCGGCCGGCCGGTTGCGCCGGAGCCACTCGACCACGGCCGCGCGGAAGTTCGCCGATCCGCGCAAACCGCCGATCAACGGCCCGCCGCCCAGCCGGGCGCGCTTGGTCGGCGCGAACCGCGCGACCGCGCGCAACGACTGCGGCACGTCGACTTTCGCCAGATCGCCCAGGGCGTCGGCGCTGAGCTCGGCCAAGCGGGCGCGCAGCGGCTCCGGCAACGCCCCCCAGTCCACAGTGGACTCGACGGGCGCGTCCGGTTCTCCGGTCACGAGCTCGTCGGCGGACGCTGTCGGGTCTTGCACCCGTACAGGCTACGACAGCGTTGAATGGCCGCGACTCCGTCGCGGCGGCTCGGCCGCCTGGAAGTCGGCGGCTCGCGATCCGTTTCCCGCCGATCGAAGAGCGTGATCGGCGGGAAACGGGTCGCGAACCACCGACGCGGCCTCGCGGGGGTGGCCGGTGAGGAGCGGAACGGAGCG
>NZ_JBFABG010000003.1:157204-731781 GCF_040640215.1 Actinosynnema sp. NPDC023587
GCGGAGCGGGGAGAGCGGAGCGGGGAGAGCGGAGCGGGGAGAGCGGAGCGGGGAGAGCGGAGCGGGGAGAGCGGAGCGGGGAGAGCGGAGCGGGGAGAGCGGAGCGGGGAGCGTGATGGGAGGCGGTAGAGCGGGGAGGAGGGCGGGGGCTACAGGGCGGCGAGGGGCGATTGCGGTGGGATGTGGTCGTCGGGGGTGCGGGGAATGTCGTACCTCCTCGCTACGGTGCCCTCGATGAGTACCGCCGTCCCCTCCCAGCTCTCGTTCGACGAGCTCGGCACCCCGTTGCGCGACATCACGTTCGTCGTGTTCGACCTGGAGACGACCGGTGGCAGCGCCGCCGCCGACACGATCACCGAGATCGGCGCGGTCAAGGTGCGGGGCGGGCAGGTGCTCGGCACGTTCTCCACCCTGGTCGACCCCGAGCGCGGGATACCGCCGCAGATCGTCGCCCTGACCGGGATCACCCAGCTCATGGTCACCGGCGCGCCCCGGCTGGCCACCGTGCTGCCCGCGTTCCTGGAGTTCGCCGCCGGGGCCGTGCTGGTCGCGCACAACTCCGGTTTCGACGTCGGCTTCATGAAGGCCGCCTGCGAGCGACACGGCTACCACTGGCCCCGGCCGAGCGTGGTGTGCACGGTCAAGCTCGCCCGCCGGGTGCTGTCCCGCGACGAGGCCCCGAGCTGCCGGCTGTCCGCGCTGGCCGAGCTGTTCCGGGTCGCGACCACCCCCAACCACCGGGCGCTGGTCGACGCGCAGGCCACCGTGGAGGTGCTGCACCACCTGCTGGAGCGGGTCGGCTCGGTCGGCGTGCACTCGCTGGAGGAGCTGCTGGCCTACCTCCCCGAGGTGACGCCCGCGCAGCGCCGCAAGCGGGAACTGGCGTCGCACCTGCCCTCGACGCCCGGCGTGTACCTGTTCCGCGGTCCGTCCGAGGAGGTGCTCTACGTCGGCACGGCTTCGGACCTCCGCAGACGGGTGCGGCAGTACTTCACCGCGTCGGAGGGCCGGCAGCGGGTGCGCGAGATGGTCGCGCTGGCCGTGCGGGTGGACGCGGTCGAGTGCGCGCACTCCCTGGAGGCCGAGGTGCGCGAACTCCGGCTGCTCACCGCGCACAAACCCGCCTACAACCGGCGGTCGAAGAACCAGGGCGGCTGGTGGTGGCTCGCGCTCACCGAGGAGCCGTTCCCGCGCCTCTCCCTGGTCCGCACACCGCGCGCGGGTGCCCTCGGCCCGTTCCGGTCCCGCCGGGTGGCCGAGGCCGCCCAGGAGGCCCTGCTGGACGCCGTGCCGGTGCGGGCGTGCGCGCAGCGGATCTCGGCCCGGAAACCGACCGGCACGCCGTGCGCGCTGTTCGAGATGGGCCGGTGCCGGGCCCCGTGCGCGGGCCGGCAGTCGGTCGAGGAGTACGCCCCCGCCGTGACCGCGCTGCGGGACCTGGTCGCCGGCCGGGACACCGCGCCGCTGCACGGCGTGGCCGCCCACCTGGCCGAGCTGTCCGGCGCGCACCGGTTCGAGGACGCCGCGGCCCACCGCGACCGGCTCTCGACCCTGGTCCGGGCGCTGGACCGGGGCCAGCGGCTGGCCGGCCTCGCGGCGCTGCCCGAACTCGTCGCGGCCCGCCCGGACGGTGCGGGCGGCTGGGAGTTCGCCGTGGTGCGGCACGGCCGGCTGGCGTCCGCCGGCGTGGCCCGCCGGGGTGTGCCGCCGATGTCCGTGGTGGCCGGCCTGGTCGCCGCCGCCGAGACCGTCCTCCCCGACGACGGCCCGCTGCGCGGCGCGCCGCCCGAGGAGACGTCGGTGGTGCTGCGCTGGCTGGACCGGCCGGGTACCCGGCTCGTGCACTGCGACCGGCCGTGGACGTCACCGGCGGCGTCCGCCGGGGCGTGGCGGGCGTGGGTCGAGCTCGCCGAGGCCGGCCGGGACCAGTACCGGATCACGGGCCACTAGCATGTGCACACCCCGACCTTGAACGAGGAGGACGCCGTGATCACCGCGATCGTGTTGATCCAGGCCGCCGCCGAAACCATCCCGGACGCGGCACAGGCGATCGCCGACATCGAAGGCGTCACCGAGGTCTACTCGTGCGCGGGCGATGTCGACCTGATCGCCCTGGTGAAGGTGGCTCGGCACGAGGACCTGGCCGAGCTGGTGCCCGGCCACATCTCCAAGGTGCCCGGCGTGCTCAACACCGACACCCACATCTCCTTCCGCTCCTACTCCAAGCGCGACACCGAGGCCTCCTTCTCCGTGGGCCTCGACGAGAGCTGACCCGGGCGACGCGAAACGGCCCCGCACCCTCCCGGGTGCGGGGCCGTTCGGCTGTCGTCGTCAGTCCTCGGGCTGGGCGGGCCTGCCCGCGAGCTCGTCCGAGGGCTTGTTCTCCCCGGTGAGGGCCGTCTTCGGCTGGCCGGAGTCGTGGCGGGCCCGGCCGAGCGCCGCCGTCTCCTCCGGCGAGTCCGGCGTCATGAAGCTGCCGGGCACCGGGTGACCGGCGGACCCGAGCTTGTTCATCTTCTTCGGCACCGGAGCGCCCTGGTAGGCCAGGGGCAGCGGGTGGCCGTGGTCGTCCACCGGACTGAGGGGCTGGTGGACCTCGATGAACTCGCCGTGCGGCAGGCGCTTGATGATGCCCGTCTCCACGCCGTGCTCCAGCACCTCGCGGTCGGCGCGCTGGAGGCCGATGCACAACCGGTAGGTGAGGAAGTACGCCACCGGCGGGATCACCAGCAGGCCGATGCGGCCCATCCACGTCGTCGCGTTCAACGAGATGTCGAACTTGTACGCGAAGATGTCGTTCGCGCCCATCACCAGCAGCACCATGAAGTACGAGATGGCCATGACGCCGAGCGACGTCCGGACCGGCACGTCGCGCGGGCGCTGGAGCAGGTTGTGGTGCGCGTAGTCCTTGGTCAGCTTGCGCTCGATCCACGGGTAGACCGCCGCGAGGCCGGTCAGCAGCGGCAGGCCGAGGATGAACGGCCAGAACGGTGCCGGGACCGTGTAGTCGCCGAGGTACATCTCCCACGCGGGCCACACGCGGACCAGGCCGTCGGTCCAGCCCATGTACCAGTCGGGCTGCGAGCCCGCCGAGACCTGGGCCGGGTTGTACGGGCCGATGTTCCACACCGGGTTGATCTGGAAGACGCCGCCCATGATGGCCGTGACCGCCACCACGACCGCGAAGAAGCCCCCGCCCTTGGCCGCGAACACCGGCATGATGCGCACGCCGACGACGTTGGTCTCCTTGCGACCGACCCCGGGGAACTGGGTGTGCTTCTGGTACCAGACCAGACCCAGGTGGACCGCGATGAGCGCCAGGATGATGGCCGGGATGAGCAGGATGTGCAGCGTGTAGAGCCGGGGGATGATCTCCGTGCCGGGGAACTCCCCGCCGAAGGCCAGCCAGTTCAGCCAGGTGCCGATCACCGGGATCGAGATCAGCAGGGCCGCCATCACCCGCAGGCCGGTGCCGGAGAGCAGGTCGTCGGGCAGCGAGTAGCCGAGGAAGCCCTCGATCGCGCCCAGCATGAACAGCAGGATGCCGATGACCCAGTTGATCTCCCGGGGCCGGCGGAACGCGCCGGTGAAGAAGATCCGGAACATGTGGATCACGATCGCGCCCATGAACAGCAGTGCGGCCCAGTGGTGGACCTGGCGCACGAACAGGCCGCCGCGCACGTCGAAGGAGATCTGGAGCGTCGACTCGAACGCCCGCGACATCTCCATGTTGTTCATGTTCGTGACGCTGCCGTGGTACAGGACCTCCTCCATGGAGGGGTCGAAGAACAGCGCCAGGTACGTGCCGGACAGCAGCAGGATGATGAAGCTGTACAGCGCGATCTCGCCGAGCAGGAACGACCAGTGGGTCGGGAAGACCTTGTTGATCTGCCGCCGGATGCCACCGGCCATGTGGAACCGGTCGTCAGCCCACTTCGCGGCCCCGCCCGCCACCCTGGCGGCGGCGTTCTGCCGCTTCGTCGGCGTCGTGATGCCGCTCATGACTTACGCTCCCAGAACGCCGGACCCACAGCCTCGATGAAGTCGCCGCGGGCAATCAAGTATCCCTCTTCGTCCACCGTGATCGGAAGCTGGGGAAGGGCGCGGGTCGCCGGACCGAACCGGGGCTTGCCGTAGTGGAAGACGTCGAACTGCGACTGGTGGCACGGGCAGAGCAGCAGGCCGGTCCGCTGCTCGTACAGCGAGGTCGGGCAGCCCAGGTGCGTGCAGATCTTCGAGTAGGCGTAGAAGTCGCCGTAGTTGAAGTCCTCCTGGCCGTCCCGCTTGATGACCTCCTGGCCGGGGCGCAGCCGGATCAGCATGACCGGGTTGTCGGCCCGCTTCATGGCCGCGATCAGGGCTTCTTCGTCGCCGCGCTCCGACTCGCGGAACGGGAACACCGTTTCGAAACCGCCGGCGTCCAGGTCCTCCGGGCGCACCAGCGCGACCTCGTGCATCCGGCCGGTGCTGCGGCGCAGGTAGATCTTCTCGCCGTTCTCGGCCTTCCAGCCGGTGTGCCAGAGGGAGTTCTTGGTCTCGCTGTCCGACCACGGGTTCTTGATCAGGCCGCCGAGCGGCACCGCCAGCACACCGAGGCCGAACACGCCCGCGCCCAGGCCGGCGGTCCGCTTGATGAGCGACCGGCGGCCGAGGGTGGAGCGCGCGCCCGTGTCGGCCAGCTCGGCCAGCACGGTCGCCCGGTCGACCTCCGGGGAGCCGCCGTCGTGGCGCTGCTGGACGGCCAGCTCCTCCGGGATGAACTTCTTCGTGTAGAGCAGCGCGCCCACGCCCAGCGCCAGGATGGACAGACCCAGCGTCGCGCCGATGACCGGCGTGTACAGGCTGTAGATCCAGTGCCCGGGGGTGTTGGGCTCCTCGTACTTCCAGGGCCAGAACAGGAACGCGGCGAGGAAGGCCACACCGGACAGGGCCGCGATGAGGAACCACAGCGCGACGGAGCGCTCGGCGCGCCGCTCGGCGCGGGTGCCCTTGACCGGCCACCGCTCCTCGTAGTGGACGAGCTCGACGCCGTCGAGCTGCGTGCCGAGCCGCACCAGCTCGTCCCGGCTCATCCCGGCGAGTTCGGCCTCGTCGGGCACGTTGTTCGGCTTCTCGCCGCTCATGCCTTGGCTCCGATCCAGAGGGTCACGCCGATCAGGGCGGCGATACCCACGATGAACGCGATCAGACCCTCCGATACCGGCCCGAGGCCGCCGAGGGGGGCTCCGCCGGGGTTGTTGTTCCCGTCGGTCACCGACTTGATGTACGCGATGATGTCCTTCTTCTCCTCCGGCGTGAGCTGCCGGTCGGAGAACTTCGGCATGTTCTGCGGGCCGGTGAGCATCGCCGTGTAGAGCTGCTCCTCCACCACGCCGTCCAGCTCGGGTGCGAACTTGCCGGACGACAGCGCCCCGCCGCGACCGGTGAAGTTGTGGCACGCCGCGCAGTTGAGCCGGAAGAGCTCGCCACCGCGGGCCGGGTCCTCGCCGCGCAGCGCCTCGCCGCGCTCCTCGGGGGTCTGCGGGCCCGCGCCGCGCGACTGGATGAACGCGCCGAGCGCGTCGATCTCCTCCGGCGTGAACACCGGGGGCTTGCGCTGGGCCTGGGCCTCCTGGCGGGCCATCGGCATCCGGCCGGAGGACACCTGGAAGTAGACGGCCGCCTCGCCCACGCCGATCAGGCTCGGGCCCCGGTCCTCGACGCCGTCGAGGTTCTTGCCGTGGCAGGAGATGCAGGTGTTGTTGTAGAGCTGCTCGCCCAGTCGCACCTGGGCCGGGTCGTCCTGCGCCTGCGCGGTCTGCGGCTGCGGCGCGAGCGCGCTGAACAGGAAGCCCGCGGACAGCAGCGCGAAGCCCAGCGCGAGGAGGCCCGAGATCCGCCTGCGCAGCTTGGTGCCGCGCTTCCGGGCCCGTGTGGTGTTGGTGGTCATGTGTGCGGCAACCCTTGCTGGTGTGAGTTCGGGGTTCGTGCTGGTCGTCAGGGCACGATGTAGATGATGGCGAACAAGCCGATCCAGACGACGTCCACGAAGTGCCAGTAGTACGACACGACGATCGCCGAGGTCGCCTGAGCCGGGGTGAACTTGCTCAGCTTCGTGCGGACCAGCAGGTAGCCGAACGCGATCAGACCACCGATCACGTGCAGACCGTGGAAGCCGGTCGTGAGGAAGAAGACGGTGCCGTACGCCGAGCCGGGGATCGTGGTGCCCTCTTCGACGAGGGTCACGTACTCCCCGGCCTGACCGGCCACGAAGATCGCCCCCATGATCAGCGTCACGAGGTACCACCGGCGCAGGCCGAAGACGTCACCGCGCTCCGCGGCGAACACGCCCCACTGGCACGTGAACGACGAGGCCACGAGGATGATCGTGAAGAACAGTGCGTAGGGCACGTTCAGGTGCGTCGGTGCCGGGGGCCAGGGGCCTTCGTTCTGGGCCTTCACCGTGAAGTACATGGCGAAGAGCCCGGCGAAGAACATGAGCTCACTGGACAGCCAGACGATCGTGCCGACGCTGACCATGTTCGGGCGGTTCAGCGAGTGCACGCGCTGGCCGATGGAGGGCGCTGCCGTTGTCACACGACGCATTATTGCTTGCAGGTTTTCGCTCCGCCCATCGGGTCCGGAGCTGTCCGGCGGGTTGTCCAGGTCACACAGGTGGTGAGGTCCTCGTGGGGTTGTTGAGCCGGTTGCGCGAACGCCGGAGGCGGAAGGCCGAACCGGTCCCGGAGGTCGATTCACCCGGCCTGGTCGTGGTCGCCGGGTCCTTCGACTTCGCCGACGCCGACTCGGCGGTGCTCGCAAGATCGACAAATCTCCGCCCCGACGCGCCCGCCGTCCTGCGACACCACCTCACGCTGCCGCCTGACCAGGTAGAACGCGCGCGAGAACTGCTCGCGCAGGACGGTTGGACGCTCACCGGAGGTGCGGTCGCGCACGCCCTGAGGGTCCAGGTCCTGACCGCCCTGTCGTGCGCGCAGGAGCGTTCCAGGATGGCGAGCCTGGCCCAGCGGCTGGGCGGCGACTGGATCGGTTGGGATGCTCTCCAGGTCCCGCAAGGGCCCGCGCAGGCGAGCCCGCTAGCATCAGCCAACCTGGCACCCGACCCGCCGGAGGATCACGCAGATGAGCACGCAGACGACCAGGATCCTGGTGTTCAGCCACCGCCCCGAGGTGCGTGAGACGATCATCACTGCGGTGGGCCGCAGGCCGGCCCCCGACCTGGGCCGGGTGGAGTACGTCGAGTTCGGCGCGATCGCCGACGTCCTGTACGAGATGGACAACGGCAAGGTCGACCTGGCCATCCTCGACGGCGAGGCCCAGCCCACCGGTGGCATGGGCCTGTCCCGCCAGCTCAAGAACGAGATCACCGACTGTCCCCCGATCGTGGTGGCGGTCCGCCGCAAGGACGACCGGTGGCTGGCGACGTGGTCGCAGGCGGACGCGGTGCTGGTGCACCCGCTCGACCCGCTGGCCGCCGCCGAGACCGTCGCCGAGGTGCTGCGCTCGACCTCCACGCCCGTAGTGCGGGGGTGAGCGCGGTGACCGAGCGGAGCTGGCCGTTACTGCTCAACCAGCTCATCGACCGGGTCGACCTGTCCGAGGACGACACGTCGTGGGCGATGGACCAGATCATGTCCGGAGCCGCCACCGCCGCCCAGGTGGGCGGTTTCGCCGTCGCGCTCAGGGCCAAGGGCGAGACCCCCGAGGAGGTCGACGGCCTGGCGAACGCGATGCTCAAGCACGCGCGCCGGTTCACCGTCGAGGGCCGCGCGGCGGACATCGTCGGCACCGGCGGGGACAACTCGCACTCGGTCAACATCTCCACGATGGCCGCCGTCGTCACGGCGGCGGCCGGCGTGCCGATCGTGAAGCACGGCAACCGCGCCGCGAGCTCCCAGTGCGGCACCGCCGACGTTCTGGAAGCCCTCGGCGTGGCGATCGACCTCCCCCCGGCGGGCGTCCAGGCGACGGTCGCCGAGCTCGGCATCGGCTTCTGCTTCGCCCCGGTCTTCCACCCGGCGTTCCGCTACACCCTCGCCCCGCGCCGTGAACTGGGCATTCCCACCTCGTTCAACCTCCTGGGCCCCCTCACCAACCCGGCGCTGCCGAAGGTCGGCCTGATCGGCTGCGCCCGGAAGTCGGCCGCGCCCCTGATCGCGGGCGTGTTCGCGAGGCGGGGCAACACGGCCCTGGTCGTGCGCGGGGACGACGGCCTCGACGAGATCACCACCACCACGACCACCACCGTCTGGGTCGCCCAGGACGGCGTGGTCCGGGAGACCAGGATCGACCCGTCGGTCCTGGAGATCCCCCCGGCCCTGCCCGACGACCTGCGCGGCGGTGACGCGGCGTTCAACGCCGAGGTGGTGCGGGACCTGGTGGGCGGGAAGCCGGGAGCGGTGCGCGACGCGGTCCTGCTGAACGCGGCCGGGGCCATCGCCGCCCACACCGGCCTGGGCGACGACCTGCACGCGGACCTGGCCGGTGCCCTGGGCCGGGCCGCCGCCGCGATCGACACGGGCCGGGCCGCCGACCTGCTGCGCAGGTGGGCGGCCCGCTCGACGGAGCTGAAGGCCGAACTACCGGACGCCTGACCGCGAACGCCCCCGCCATCACCCGATCTGAGGTTTCCACCACCTCTCCACTGCCGGGTGATGGCGGGGGTGGATGCTGTTCCCATGCTCTACACGGTGATGAAACGGGTGGTCGCCCCCACCGCGAAGCTGGTCTGGCGGCCGACGGTCGAGGGCTTGGCGAACATCCCCCGGACGGGCCCGGTGATCCTCGCCCCGAACCACCTGTCGTTCATCGACAGCATCGTGATCCCCGTGGTCGTCCCCCGCCGGGTGTCGTTCCTCGCGAAGGCCGAGTACTTCGAGGGCACCGGCGTCAAGGGAGCCCTCTCCCGGTACTTCTTCGGCGCGCTGGGGCACGTTCCGGTGCGCCGCGGCATCGGGAGGGCCGCCCGCGCCTCCCTGGACACCGCGGCCGAGATCCTGGCCGCCGGCGGAGCCTTCGCGATCTACCCGGAGGGCACCCGCTCCCTGGACGGCCACCTGCACCGCGGCCGGACCGGCGTGGCCAGGATGGCCCTGGAATCCGGTGCCCCGGTCGTCCCGGTGGGCCTGATCGGCACGGACCAGGTCCAGCCGGTGGACGCGAAACTGCCTCGCATCCGGCCCGTGACCATCCGCTTCGGCGAGCCCCTGGACTTCTCCCGGTACGCCGGGATGCACGAGTCCCTGCCCGTCCTGCGCTCGGTCACCGACGAGATCGTCTACCGCATCCTCGACCTGTCCGGCCAGGACTACGTGGACCGCTACCAGGCGGGCTCCACCGACCAGGCGGCCTGACCCGGCCCCCCGACCCCGGAAACGACACGGGGCCGCCTCCCCGAGGGGAGGCGGCCCCGGCACGCTCACGTGCCCGGTCGTACCCGGTCCGGCAGTGCCCGGCCGTGCTCAGTCGTGGTTCGGCCCGGTGTGGTACTCGAACACCAGTCCACCCACCATCACCAGCAGCACGACCACGGCGATCACCAGCAGCCACACGTACCAGAACGCCAGCGCCACGGCGGCCAGCGCCGCCGACGCCGCCAGGCCGATCGGCCAGTACGAACCCGGGCTGAAGAAGCCCAGCTCACCGGCACCGTCGGAGATCTCGGCGTCGGCGTTGTCCTCGGGCCGGACCTCGATCCGCCGGGCGACGAACCGGAAGTACGTGCCCACGATCAGCGCCAACCCACCGGTCAGCGCCAGGGCGACCGTGCCGGTCGGCTCCACGTGGTCGGTGTCGGCCCACGTCCAGTAGCCGTACACCGCGGCCACCAGGAACGAGAACACCATCACCAGGTCGAAAATGCGCGCTTCGATCTTCATCGCAGATCCCTCCTACCGACCGCCGCCGGACGACGCCTCGCGGACGGTCCGATCGGTGTCGAAGGGCTTGGTCGTGACGGCGTAGGGCGTGCAGAGCTCACCGCAGTCCAACTCGGTGAGCGCCTCGGACGCCGTGTACAGCAACCCGGTCTCCGGGTTCTTCTCCGCGCGCAGGTCCATGTACCGGTCGAACACCGCCGGCTCCAGCACGCGGATCTCGAAGTTCATCACCGCGTGGTAGACGCCGCACAGCTCCGCGCACCGGCCGACCAGCGACCCGGTCCGGTCGATCCCGCTGATCTCGAAGGACGCGTCCTGGTTGTTCTTGTGCGGCTGCGGGAAGACGTCCCGCTTGAAGTGGAACTCCGGCACGTAGAACGAGTGGATGACGTCCGTGGACTCCAGGTTGAACAAGATCCGCTTGCCCTGCGGCAGGACCATCAGCGGCACCTCGCCGGACGAACCGACGGTGCTCACCACGGGGTCCTCGCCGTTCACGGGCTGCGCGCCGGGGATCTTGTACTGGGGGTACTTGAACTCCCAGTTCCACTGGAACGCGACCACGTCCACGGTCACGTCGGCGTCGCCGGTCTTGTTCGTGACGAAGTTCTGGGTGATCGCGGTGAAGTAGAACAGCACCGCGACGATCACCGTCGGCACGACGATGAGGACGAGCTCCAGCGGCAGGTTGTAGGCCACCTGGCGGGGCAGTTCCTCGCCCTTCTTGCGGTGGAAGGCCACCGACCAGAGGATCAGGCCCCAGACGATCGCACCGACCGCGAGCGCGGCGACGACCGACCAGGTCCACAGCTCCTGCATGCGGTGCGCCTGCTCCGTCACGCCCACTGGCCAGCCGAAGCGCAACACCTCTTCCGTGGAGCAACCCGTGGCCCCGACGCCGACCAGGCCGACCAGCCCGACGACTTTCGCCAGCCGCGCTGCCCTGGTGCCCTCCTTCAGGCCCACTGCTCGCCGCCTCCTCGTTGAAAGCTCGCAGGCAAGAGCGGACTTCAACCCTTGCCGGATCATGCGGGAGCGTAGCTCAGGCACCGTGTCACCACCCCTCGGGGGCCGCACCCGCACGGTGCAGTTTCGGTCACACGAAGGGGTCCCGGCATACTGGTCACTTCTCCACACCCCACGAAAGGTGCGACGGCGTGTGCGGCCTGGTTGGACTGGTTTGCCCTGGCGAGAACGAAGCGCACCACTCGCGCTCTGCGGTGGCGGCCGCCATGCGCTGCCAGCGGCACCGCGGCCCCGACGAGACGGGTACCTGGCAGGGTGGCGAGGTCGTGTTCGGCTTCAACCGCCTGTCCATCATCGACATCGAGCACTCGCACCAGCCGTTGCACTGGGGGCCGCCGGAACTGCCCGGCCGGTACACCGTCAACTTCAACGGCGAGATCTACAACTACCTGGAGCTGCGGGCCGAGCTGACCAAGCAGTTCGGCGCGGTGTTCGCCACGGACGGTGACACCGAGACAATCGTCGCCGCCTACCACTACTGGGGGCCGGCGGCCGTCGGCAAGCTGCGGGGGATGTTCGCGTTCCTCATCTGGGACTCCGAGCGCAAGGTCGTCTTCGGCGCGCGGGACCCCTTCGGCATCAAGCCGCTGTACTACGCGTCCGGCCCCGGCGGGGTGGCGTTCTCCAGCGAGAAGAAGTCCGTGCTGGAGCTCGCGCCGACCCTGGGCATCCGCCCGGAGCTGGACCGCAAGGCCCTCCAGCACTACCTGATCCTCCAGTACGTGCCCGAGCCGGAGTCGCTGCACGGGCAGGTCCACCGGGTCGAGTCCGGCACCTCGTTCACCGTGCAGCCGGGCGGCCAGGTGGTCGCCGAGCGCTACTTCCCGGCCACCTTCCGGCCGCGCGCGGTGCACGGCGCGGCGGACGAGAACCGGCTGTACGACGAGATCACCGCCGCGCTGCGGGACTCGGTGGCCAAGCACATGCGGGCGGACGTCACGGTCGGCGCGTTCCTGTCCGGCGGCATCGACTCCACCGTCATCGCGGCGCTGGCCAAGGAGCACAACCCGGACCTGATCACCTTCACCACCGGGTTCGAGCGGTCCGGCTACTCCGAGATCGACGTGGCGGCCGAGTCCGCCGCCGCCATCGGCGTCAAGCACGTGGTCCGGGCGGTGACGGCGCAGGAGATGATGGACGCGCTGCCGCTGATCACCTGGTACCTGGACGACCCGGTGGCCGACCCGGCGCTGGTGCCGCTGTGGTTCATCGCCCGCGAGGCGCGCGAGCACGTGAAGGTCGTGCTGTCCGGCGAGGGTGCCGACGAGCTGTTCGGCGGCTACACGATCTACCGCGAGCCGCTGTCGCTGGCCCCGTTCGAGAAGGTGCCGGGCGCGCTGCGCAAGGCCATGGGCCGGGTGTCCACCAAGATCCCGCAGGGCGTGCGCGGCAAGGACCTGCTGCGGCGGGGCGCGCTGACCCTGGAGGAGCGCTACTACGGCAACGCCCGGATCTTCCTGGACGACCAGCTCAAGCAGGTGCTGCGCACCTACGACCCGAACGTGTCGCACCGGGACGTGACCGCCAAGCCGTACCGCGAGTCCCAGCAGTGGGACCCGGTGACCCGGATGCAGCACGTCGACCTGTTCACCTGGCTGCGCGGCGACATCCTGGTCAAGGCCGACAAGATGACCATGGCGAACTCGCTGGAGCTGCGGGTCCCGTTCCTGGACCCCGAGGTGTTCCGGATCGCGTCGCAGGTGCCGTCCGAGCTGAAGCTCACCAAGGAGACGACGAAGCACGCCCTGCGCCGGGCGATCCGCGACATCGTCCCCGCCCACGTGCTCAACCGCCGCAAGCTGGGCTTCCCGGTGCCCATCCGGCACTGGCTGAAGGACGAGATGCACGACTGGGCCGTGGACATCGTCCGCCAGTCGCAGACCGACCAGTACATCGACAAGAACGGCGTGCTGCGGATCATCGAGGAGCACCGCTCCGGCGTGGCCGACAACAGCCGCCGGATCTGGGCGCTGCTCGTGTTCATGCTCTGGCACGGCATCTTCATCGAGGGCCGCCTCCGCCCGGTGGTCCCCGAGCCGCACTACCCCGTCAAGCTCTGACCAGCGCGAACCTCGAAAGCCCCCGGCACCCGCCGGGGGCTTTCCGCTCGTCCACCCGCCGCCCGGACGTGCTCAGCCGGGAACGTCCACGCACTCCCCCGCGCCGGCGCGCTTGGCCACCAGGAGCACCTCGACGTCGGCCACCAACCGCGTCAGGTGCGCTTTGCTGCGCTCCAGCGAGCCGATCCGCCGCTCCACCGCCGACAACTCGTCGTTGAGCATCTCCAGCAGCGGGACGCACCTGGCCTCGTCCTCCGGCAACTCGATCTCCTCGCCGAACGCGTGCGCCAGCACCAACCGCACCAGCCGCACGTTCAGCCCGGACGCGATCAGGCAGCGGACGCTGCGCACCCGCTCCACATCGGACTCGTCGTACACGCGGTAGCGCGATTCCGTGCGCCGGGGCCGCACCAACCCGTGCTGGTCGTAGTAGCGCAGCATCCGCACGGTCGCCCCGGTCCGCTCGCTCAACTCGCCGATCCGCACCCGCCACCTCCACGTCGGTCCCGGCCCACGGGTATTCCCGAACCCGGGCAGAAGAGCCCTCGATCACCGAAGCTTGACCCTGACGTCAGTGTCACACTTTAGCGTCGTCCGCGTGATCGCTCTCGTCCTGATGTTGTGCGCGTTCGCCGTCGGAACCTCCGAGTTCATCGTCGTCGGCGTGCTGCCCGAGGTCGCCGCGGACCTCGACGTGACCCTGCCCACCGCGGGCCTGCTGGTCACCGCGTACGCGGTGTCCGTCGCGGTCGGCGGTCCCGTCCTCACCGTCCTGACCGGCCGCCTGCCGCGCCGGTCCCTGCTGATCGCCGTCATGGTGCTCGCGCTGCTGGCCACCTCGGCCTGCGCCCTGGCCGGCGACTACACCACCCTGATGGCCGCCCGCATGGTCGCGGCGCTGGCCCAGGGCCTGTTCTTCGCCGTCGCCTCCCAGATCGCGGTGGCCGCCGTGCCGCCGGAGAAGCAGACCGCCGCCATCGCCAAGGTGGTCAACGGCGTGGCGCTGTCCACCGTCCTCGGCATCCCGGTCGGCACCCTGGTCGGCCAGAACCACGGCTGGCGCGCGTCGTTCGCGCTGGTCGCCGCCCTGACCCTGGTCGGTCTGATCGGCGTCGTCCTGGGCGCGCCGAAGGTGGCGCACGAACCGGACGCGGGCGTGCGGGCCGGCCTGTTCGCGTTCGGCAAGCGGACCGTGCTGCTGGGTCTGCTGACCACCGTGCTGTCGTTCACCGGCATGATCACCGCGTTCACCTACCTGGCACCCGCGCTGCGCGACGTCACGGGCTTCAGCCCGGCGTGGGTGACCGGGGTGCTGCTGGTCTACGGCCTCGGGACGATGGTCGGCAGCACGATCGCCGGCCGGGTCCCACCGGGCTCCACCGCGAAGGTCCTGCCGATCCCGCTCGCCGCCCTGACCGTGCTCCTGCTGGCCCAGGGCTTCCTGCTGGAGACCGCGGTGACGGCGGTGGTCGCGGTGTTCGTGCTGGGCGCGACGGCGTTCGCCTCCGGTCCCCTGCTGCACACGTTCCTGATGAGCCAGGCCGGCTCGGCGGCGGGTCTGGTCGCCTCGGTGAACATCTCGGCGTTCAACGTGGCCGCCGCGCTCGGCCCGATGCTCGGCGGGGCCGTCATCGCGGGCGGCTTCGGCTTCCAGTGGATCGCCGCGGTGGGTGCGGTCCCGACCGTCCTGGGCGTGCTCGTGGCCCTGGTCGTCGCGAGGCTGGTGCGTCGAGGGGCCGCACCCGCCACCGAACCGTCCGGTACCGCCCACGCACCCGCGTGACCAGGGACAACCCCCGCCGGGCGACTACCGCCCGGTAGGGGTGTCCGCAGGGGCGGTGTCCGCATAACGTCGCGGGCGTGAGGAACACCGAAGCGGACACCCTGGACGAGTTGATCGACGACTGCACCGCCATGCCCGCGGAGCTGCGCGGCCGGGCCGACACCCCGCCCGAGCCCCGGCCCGCCACCCCGTGGCAGGTCACCGACGACTGCGTGGCCCAGGTCGCCGGCCTCGACACCTACGTCTGACCGACGACCCGCCGGCTCCACGCGCACCGGACGACGCGAACGGCCCCCGCCGGAGCGGGGGCCGTTCGCGGTCTGGCCGAGAACCCGGGTGGACGACTCAGTGGAAGGAGTCGCCGCAGGCGCACGAGCCGCCCGCGTTCGGGTTGTCGATCGTGAAGCCCTGCTTCTCGATCGTGTCCACGAAGTCGATCACCGCGCCCTCGACGTACGGGGCGCTCATGCGGTCCACGGCGACCTTGAGCCCGCCGAAGTCCCGCAGGGCGTCACCGTCGAGCGTGCGCTCGTCGAAGAACAACTGGTAGCGCAGACCCGCACAGCCGCCGGGCTGGACGGCGATGCGCAGGTGCATGTCGTCGCGCCCCTCCTGGTCGAGCAGCGCCTTGGCCTTCACGGCCGCCGGGTCGGTCAGCGTCACGCCGTGGGTGGGCGGTGCTTCAGGAGTCGGGGTGACTGCGTCCTGAGCGGTCGTCATAGCTCTCCCTCGGAGGTCCTTTGCGGGCATCTGTTCCCTGGAAACACGGGCGGTACCCGCTTTGTTCCTTACCTCATGGTCGCACAGTCGTCAGGAGCGGGAGTGTGACCACTGCCTCGCCACGTGGGCGGCGAGCGCCGACAGGGTGCCCGCCGGGTCGCCCAGGGACCTCGTCGCGGACCCGGCGTGCTCGCTGACCGAGTACGACTCCCGCACCCCCGCCGCACCGGCCTCGCGCCGCCCCACCGTCACCTGACCGGCCAGGACCAGGCAGGGGATGCCCCGCTCGGCGGCCCCGCCCGCCACCGCCGTGACCAGCTTCCCGCGCAACGACTGCCAGTCGAAACTGCCCTCGCCGGACACCGCGAGATCGGCGGCGTCCAGCGCCTGGTCCAGCCGCGTCAGCGACCGGACCAGCCCGGCCCCCGACACCACCGAGGCACCCAGCGCCAGCAGCGCCGCACCCAGCCCGCCCGCCGCACCCGCGCCGGGCAGGTCCCGCACCGGCTCCAGCGCGGCCATCGAGGCCAACCGCGCCTCCAGCCGCCGGACGACCTCCGGCGAGGCACCCTTCTGCGGTCCGAACGTCGCAGCCGCCCCGTGCGGGCCCAGCAGCGGGTTCTGCACGTCCGAGGCGGCGACGAGCCGAGCGGAGACCGACGACACCGCGGACAGCAACCCAGCGCCGCCATCCGTCGTCGCGGACCCGCCCAGCCCCACGACGATCGTGTGACACCCGGCACCGTCCGCAGCCGCGACCAGCTCACCCACGCCGCGCGTCGAGGCGGTCTCCACGGACGACGCCCGTTCGTCGGCGGGGATCAGGTGCAGGCCGCAGGCCGTCGCGGACTCGACGTAGGCGGTTCCGTCCCCGCTCACCAGCCACCGCGCCTCGACCTCCTCCCCCCGAGGTCCCGACACGACGGACGTGCGCACCTCACCGCCCAGCGCGCCGTGCAGCACGTCGACGAACCCCGGCCCGCCATCCGCCAGGGGTCGGAGCAGCAGGTCGTCACCGGGAGCCGCCGACCGCCACCCGGAGGCGATCGCGTCGGCGGCTTCCCGAGCTGTCAAGGTCCCGCCGAAGCAGTCCGGAGCGATCACCACGCGCACCTCGCGAAGGGTACGTAACCCCCCACAGCGCCCATCTCCTACTCTTGGGGAGTGAGGTTCCTGCGCCGCAACGCCGACGAAGCCGTCCCGACCGCCGAAGAGACGCCGGCGGAGGTGACGTCCGCCGACCCGGCGCGCACCCCGGCGAAGGGCAAACCCACCCCGAAGCGCCGAGAGGCCCAGAACAAGCGCAGGGGCCCGGTCCCGCCCCCGCCCCGCACGCAGCGCGAGGCACTCAAGCGGATGCGCGGCAACAAGCAGAGCAAGGAAGAGCGCCGCGCGGCCTCCGTCGAGCGCCGCCAGCGCATGATGGCCGGCGAGGACAAGTACCTGCTCCCCCGCGACCGGGGGCCGGTCAAGGCCTACATCCGCGACGTCGTCGACTCCCGCCGCAACCTCATGGGCCTGTTCATGCCCCTGGCGATCCTGGTCTTCGTCGCCCTGCTGGTACCGCAGCCGGCGGTGCAGCAGTACGCCACCCTCCTCACGACGTTCATGCTGTTGGCGATGGTCGTCGAAGGCGTGGTCCTCGGCCGCGTGGTCGCCAAGCGCGTCCGGGCGAAGTTCCCGGAGGACACCACCCGGGGCCTGTCCATCGGCTGGTACTCCTTCATCCGGGCCAGCCAGCTCCGCCGCCTGCGCGTCCCCAAGCCCCGCGTGACCTACGGCACGAAGGTCTGACCAGCTCCACCCCACCGGTCCAGCCGACGCACCCCGTCCCGGGCTGGGCGGCACGGAGTTCCGACCCCTCGGCCGCAGCGGTCTGACCACCAGCGAGACCTCGCACGGCAACCGGCTCACCCTGAACGGGGCTGTGCTCTCCGTTCGGAGGTCACGACGGTGACCGGCCCAGTAACGTCGAACTCCCGCACGCACACGTGGGAGTGGCCGATGGGCACAGCGGAGCAAGGCGCGGACAACCGGGTGATCGCCGACACGGTGACCGGTCCTGTCGTGATGGCCTACAACATCCACGGCGGCGTCCATTACAAGGCCCCCTCGGCTGCGGGACGGGCGGGCAAGGTCGCGGCCGACGCAGGGGTCACGCTCCTCCTCGTCGTCCTCTGCGCGGCCGGCGTGAAGCAAGGGCTCGACGACACCCGGTACGACCTGGACGACCCCGTGTTCACGTCCACGCCGGACGTGTGCGGCGTACTCAGGGCCACCCCCGGGTTGGAGCGGTGGTTTCCAGGTGCCGAGGAACGCAGCCCCTTGGACAGAGGGCCGGGCACGAGATCCTGCTCGTGGTTCCGCCCCGAACGGAGCGACTTTCTCCACGTGAGGGTCACCCTGACCGTCGACGCACGGGCCGCCGCCGAGCACATGGGACCGCTACGGGCCACCACGGACCGCTGGAGCGCCGAACCGGGCCTCGGCGACGAGGCGTTGACGGACCTCCCGGCGTCGACGGGTGGCAAGCAGGAGTTGCGGACGGTGGTCTTCCGGGTGCGCAACGCCGAGGTCCAGGTCAACCACAGTCGGCACGACGGCGAGAGAGGTCCGGGACTCGTCGACCGCGCGCTCGTCATGGAAAGCGCCTTTGCGATCGAAGCACAGCTTCTCGATCCTTGAACCCGGACAGTTCATGAGCCACCCGAATGATCCGGTACCAGGCTGAGTCGCATGGAGTTCCGACGCCCGGCCGCAGCGGCCCGACCATCAGCGGAGACCTCGCACGGCAACTGGCTCACCCACGGCTCGCAGGTCGAGGACCAGACGCTCAGCCAGAGCCTCGAATCCCGCTTTCCGCTCCCCTCTGAGATTGCCGGGGCTGCACGTGCCGACCGGCTCCGTCGGCGACTTCCGCCACCTGTGCAACCCGGGGCCGGCACCAAGTCACACGGCTGGTGGTTCGTCGATGAAAGCCCGGCGGAAGAACTGGTCGGTGGCGAAGGTCCGGACGCACAAACCGCCTTCGAAGCCCTTCGACGAGAGGGCTATCCGCGTCCGGGGATGCCCTTCGTGTCGATGCACGTCGAGATGAAGCCGGCCGTGCGAATGATCAAAAACGATATCCGCCACGCCACACTGGTGATCGACAATGTGCCGTGCGGGCTCATCCTCGGTTGTGAAAAACTGCTCGGCGTCGTGCTACCCACCGGCTTCTCGCTCACCGTGCACGGTACCGACGGGTATCGGCGGACCTTCACCGGAGGACAGGAACCACCGTGGTGACGTTGCAGGCGATCTACGACCAGTCAACCGCGGAGAACCCGTTCCTGATCCGCACTCAGGAAGACATGGACGAGTTGGTGGAGCGGGTGCGCACCGCGTCCGCCGGCCACCCCTGCCCCACCATCGTCGAGATCACCAACGCCGAGAATCCGTTCAGGTCCCCCGTCGTCAACGCGGGCATCGGCGCGGACCGGGGCTTCGTCCACGAGAACTGGCACCCCCAGCGCGCCACGCAGGGCGACCCGGACGCGACCGGCGTCGTCGTGTACGACGTGCAGGGGAACGCCGCCGACATCCCCGCCATCCGGGAAGTCCCCCTCCACGTCGTCCGCGAAGTCCTCGCCGCCCACCTCGCAGGCAACGGCCAGGCCCCCGAGGACTCTCCCGACCTGCACATCGTTAGCTAGCCGAAGCACCCGGTACTAGGCTGGGTCGCATGGAGTTCCGACGTCTCGGCCGCAGCGGCCTGAACATCAGCGAGATCTCGTACGGCAACTGGCTCACCCACGGCTCGCAGGTCGAGGAAGACCAGGCCACCGCCTGCGTCCGGGCCGCGCTCGACGCCGGCATCACCACCTTCGACACCGCCGACGTGTACGCCAACACGAAGGCCGAGGAGGTGCTCGGCCGCGCCCTGGACGGTGAGCGCCGCGAGTCCGTCGAGATCTTCACCAAGGTCTTCTGGCCCACCGGCCCCGGCGGTCCCAACGACAAGGGGCTCGGTCGCAAGCACATCCACGAGTCGATCAACGGTTCGCTGAAGCGGCTCAAGACCGACTACGTCGACCTCTACCAGGCGCACCGCTTCGACCGCACGGTCCCGCTGGAGGAGACCATGCAGGCCTTCGCGGACGTCGTCCGCCAGGGCAAGGCCCTCTACATCGGGGTCTCGGAGTGGAACGCCGAGCAGATCGCCCGGGGCGCGGCGCTCGCCCGCGAGCTCAACGTGCCCTTCATCTCCAACCAGCCCCAGTACTCGATGCTGTGGCGGGTCATCGAACCGCAGGTCGTCCCGACCTCCGAGCGCGAGGGCATCAGCCAGATCGTCTGGTCCCCGATCGCCCAGGGCGTGCTCACCGGCAAGTACCTGCCCGGTCAGCCCGTCCCCGCCGGCTCCCGCGCGACCGACGAGAACGGCTCGAAGTTCATCGGCCGCCTGCTGCGCGACGAGGTCCTGGAGAAGGTCCAGAACCTGAAGCCGCTCGCCGAGGAGGCCGGGCTGTCCCTCGCCCAGCTCGCCGTCGCGTGGGTGCTCCAGAACCCGAACGTGGCCTCGGCCATCATCGGCGCTTCCCGCCCCGAGCAGGTGACCGAGAACGTCAAGGCCGCCGGCGTGAAGCTCGACGCCGGACTGCTGGAGAAGATCGACGAGGTCCTGGACGGCGTCGTCGAGACGGACCCCCGCCACACCGTCACCCCGTGACCTGACGAAGGCCCCCGCCGAGCGGGGGCCTTCCTCCTGCTCCACCGCACGGCCTGCTCCACCGCACGCCGGCATCACCGCACGGCAGGCATCACTTCACGGGCGACAACGACATCGGCCCGTACACCTCGGATTCGCTGCGCAGCAGCGTCACCTGGGCGACCCCGAGCGCGGCCAGCGATTCCCACGAGGCGTTGAACCAGTCCTCGGCCTCGCCCTGGCCCGAGAATTCCACAGCCGGTCCGTCGAGCTCCCGGCCCTGCTCGTCCTGGTACCGCCAGCGGTACTCCACGACGGCCTCCCGTGCTGTATTCCAGGTAACGTCTCCTGGTCAGGCTATGTCTTCCCAACCCGGATGGAGTGCGGTGTGACGCGTCGGACACTGGTCCTGGGCGGCGCGCGATCAGGCAAGTCGGCCCACGCCGAGGGCCTGGTCACGGATGACGTCGTCACCTACGTGGCGACCGCCCGCCGCTACCCCGACGACGTGGACTGGTCGCTGCGCATCGCGCAGCACGTGGCCCGCCGCCCCACCACGTGGCACACCGTCGAGGCCCCGGCCCCGGGCGACCTGGTCGCGCTGCTCACCGCCACCGCCGAGAGCGACCCGCCGATCCTGGTGGACGACCTGGCGACGTGGCTGGCCGGCGCGCTGGACGACGCGGGCGCGTGGGAGGGGCACGGCATCGCCGAGGTCGAGCAGCGGTGCCGGCAGCTCGTGGACGCAGTGTCCCAGACCCGCGCCCGACTGGTCCTGGTCTCGGCGGAAGTCGGGCTGGGGGTGGTGCCCGGCACGCATTCTGGCAGGCTCTTCCGGGATCACCTCGGTTCGCTCAACGCGCGGCTGGCCGAGGTCTGCGACGAGGTGCTGCTGGTCGTCGCCGGAATCCCACTGCGACTGCGCGAAGCCGGAGGTACTCGGTGACCATCGTGTTCCCGCCCGTCGACCCGCCGAACGAGGGCACCCGCCGCGAGGCCGTCGCCCGGCACGGGGTGCTGACGAAACCCGCCGGCTCGCTGGGCAAGCTGGAGGAGCTGGGCGTCTGGGTGGCCGCGTGCCAGGGCGCGTGCCCGCCGCGACCGTTCACCCGGCCGCGGGTGATCGTCTTCGCGGGCGATCACGGCGTCGCCCGGCACGGCGTGTCCGCCTACCCGAGCGAGGTCACCGGTCAGATGGTGGCGAACTTCCTGGCCGGTGGCGCGGCGGTGAACGTGCTGGCCACGGTCGCCGGCGCGACCGTCCGGGTGGTCGACGTGGCGGTCGACTCGGACACCTCCGTGGGCGACTCCAAAGTCCGTCGCGGCTCGGGGTCGATCGACCGCGAGGACGCGCTGACCCGCGAGGAGGCCGAGCAGGCGATCGAGCTCGGTCGCAGGCTGGTGGACGACGAGGTCGACGGCGGTGCGGACATCCTGATCGCCGGCGACATGGGGATCGGCAACACCACCCCGTCCGCCGTGCTGATCGCCGCCCTCACCGGGTCCGAGCCGGTGGCCGTGGTCGGCCGGGGCACGGGCGTGGACGACCGGGGGTGGATGCGCAAGACCGCCGCGATCCGGGACGCGCTGCGCCGCGCCCGCCCGGTGATCAGCGACCCCGTGCGACTGCTCGCCACCGCCTCCGGCGCGGACATCGCCGCCATCGCGGGCTTCCTGGCCCAGGCGGCGGTGCGCCGCACCCCGGTGATCCTGGACGGGGTCGTCGTCGGGGCGGCGGCGATCGTCGCCGAGGAGCTCGCCCCCGGTGCCCGTGAGTGGTGGGTGGCCGGGCACAAGTCGGCGGAGCCCGCGCACGCCCTGGCGCTCAACCACCTCGGCCTGGAGCCGCTGCTCGACTTCGACCTCCGGCTCGGCGAGGGCACCGGCGCGGTCGCCGCGCTCCCGCTGGTCGCGATGGCGACGAAGGTCCTCGCGGAGATGGCGACCTTCGACGGCGCGGGCGTGTCCGGGCCGGCCTGATGGACGGCCCGCCCCCCGGCACGCCCCCGGGCACCGCCTGATGCGCTTGGCCCTGTCCTGGCTGACCGTGCTGCCGGTGCACGTCGACCACGTGGACGCGCGGTCGGCCGGGCGCGCCATCACGTGCGCACCGCTCGTCGGTCTCCTGCTCGGCCTCGCGTCCGCCGCCGCGCTGCACGGCCTCGCGCTCCTCGGCGCTCCCCCGCTGCCGGCCGGTTTCCTGGTGGTCGGGGGTCTGGCGCTGGCCACCCGGGGCATGCACCTGGACGGCCTGGCCGACACCGCCGACGGGCTGGGCTGCTACGGCCCGCCCGAACGCGCCCTGGAGGTCATGAAGCAGGGCGGCGCGGGCCCGTTCGGGGTCGTCGCGCTGATCGTCGTCCTGGGCGGGGAGGCCGGCGCGCTCCCCGCCGTGTCGTGGGGCGCGGTGGTCCTGGCGCTGACCACCGGACGCGCGGCGTTCGTCCTGTGCTGCCGGAACGGCATCCCGGCCGCCCGCCCGGAGGGGCTGGGCGCGCTCGTCGCGGGCACCCAACCGGCACCCGTCGCCCTCGCGTGGTGGCTGGCGCTCATCGCGGCGGGCTGCTTCGTGTCCCCGTGGCACGGGCCGATCGCCGTCGTGCTGGCCGGCGCGCTCGTGCTGCTGCTGATCCGGCACACCCGCCGCCGGTTCGGCGGGATCACCGGCGACGTGCTCGGCGCGGCGTGCGAGACGGCGAGCCTCGTGGTGCTCGCCGTCTGCTCACTCTCCCCGTGAGACACCCACCGGGCCGGTCCGGCCGGCTCAGGCCAGCGTGGTCATCCAGCCGTGCGGGTCCTCGGCCAGACCCTGCTGGATGCCGGTCAGCCCTGCCCGCAGCCGGAGGGTCACCTCGCCGGTCGCCCCGCCCGACACGCTGAACTCGCCACCGGCGTGCTTCACGTGGCCGACCGGCGTGATCACCGCGGCCGTGCCGCAGGCGAACACCTCGGTCAGCTCGCCGGACCCGGCCTTCTTCTCCCACTCCTCGGTGGAGAAGCGCCGCTCCTCCACCGCGTAGCCGAAGTCGGCGGCCAGCCGCAGCAGCGAGTTCCGGGTGATGCCCGGCAGCAGCGCGCCGGACAGCTCGGGCGTGACGATCCGCGCGTCCGCGCCGGAGCCGAGGACGAAGAACAGGTTCATCCCGCCCATCTCCTCGACCCAGCGCCGCTCCACGGCGTCCAGCCACACCACCTGGTCGCAGCCCTGCTCGGCGGCCTGGGCCTGCGCCACCAGCGACGCCGCGTAGTTGCCCGCGAACTTGGCCGCGCCGGTGCCGCCCGGCGTCGCGCGCACGTACTCGGTGGACAGCCACACCGTCACCGGCTTGAGGCCGCCCGAGAAGTACGACCCGGCGGGCGAGGCGATGAGCACGTAGACGTACTCGGACGAGGGCCGCACGCCGAGGCCCTTCTCCGACGAGTACATGAACGGCCGCAGGTACAGCGACTCCTCGTGGTCGGCGGGCACCCACCGGCTGTCGATCCCGACGAGTTCCCGGACCGAGCCCAGGAACAGCTCGTCGGGCAGCTCGGGCATGGCGAGCCGGCGGGCGGACGCGCGGAAGCGCTCGGCGTTCGCCTCGGGCCGGAAGGACGCGATCGACCCGTCGGGCCGGCGGTACGCCTTGAGCCCTTCGAAGATCGCCTGGCCGTAGTGCAGCACCATGGCCGCCGGGTCCAGCTCCAGCGAGTGGTACGGCTCGACTGCGGCGTCGTGCCAGCCCTGTTCGCGGTTCCAGCGGATCGTCACCATGTGGTCGGTGAAGTGCTGCCCGAAGCCCGGATTGGCGAGTACCTCCGCGACCCGCTCCGGGGTCGCCGGCTGCGGATTGGGGGTCCGGGTGAAAGGCAACGCGGTCGTCATGCCAGCACACTAGCCGCCGGTGGGACTTCGGAAAATCGTCGTCCCGACGCTCGGACGTCCGACTTCGCGGTGGCCACGCACGTACGGGTCCACCTCGCGCCCGCCACCCGCGCCCCGCGTCACCCGACCGACTGGCGGATGCGCCCGAGCCCGAGCAGCCCCGTGCCCACCACCAACCCGATCCCGGTGATGAGCAGCGCGTCGGCCGGCGCGCTCATCGCCAGCAGCACCGACAGCCCCAGCCCCAGGCACGCCGTGCGCATCGGCCAGGTCCGGTCCTCCTGGAGCAGCACCCGCGCCGACGCGTTGGTGAAGCCGTAGTAGAACGCCGTGCCGCACGCCCCGACCGCGAACGCCGTGGCGGTGGGCAGCAGCAGGAACGCCGACGCGGCCAACGCGACCGCCACCACCTCCAACGGCCACCGCGCGCGGATGTTCGGCAGGTCCCCGTTCTCCACCAGCCCGAGCAGCGTGCGCCGCGCGCCGCCTAGCACGAAGATCAGCACCGACACCGCCGCCACCGCCGCACCGACCGCCAGCAGCGGCAGCAGGGACCGCCCGTCCGCCGCCACCAGCGCGTCGCGCAGGGGTGCCGGCGACAGCGCCAGCCGGGCCGCCCCGAGCTGGTGCACCACGGCGGCACCGACGCCGAGCGTGACCACCAGCACCACCACCACCAGCACCGGGATCGCCACCCGCAGCACGCCCGGGGAGAACACCCGGTCTCCGCGCACGGGCGCGGTGATCCGCTCGAACCCGGTGAAGGCCGCGAACATCAGGCCCGACGCGCCCATGATCCCGTCGAACCCGGCCGCCTCGACCGGTCCGACCGGGTTCGCCGCCGGCGCGACCGAGAAGCACACCAGGACGACGACCCCGAGCACGGCGAGCACCACCAGCACCGCCGCCCAGGCCACGAACCGGGCCCAGTACCGGCCGACCACCGCCGTCAGCACGAGCACGCCGAGCCCGGCCGCCACCCGGTCCGCCGGGAACACGTAGGCCCCGAACGCCCCGGCCACCGCCGCCGCCAGCCCGGCCCGGCCGATCAGGTGCGCGCTCGCGCCGATCCGGGCCGGCCACGGTCCGAGCTGGTTGCGGATGTAGGCGTAGCCGCCGGCCGCGTCCGGGTAGGCCCGCTGCTGGTCGGCCGTGGAGTAGGCGCAGCAGAGCGCGGTGAGGGCGGCGAGGACGAGCGCGGGGAGGAACCACGGGCCCGCGACGGCGGCGGCGGGTGCGAATCCGACGAGGATTCCGGCACCCAGGGTCGCACCGAGCGCGAGCACCACGGCCCCCGCGCGGGGCGTGGCAGTCACCGCTACACAGTCCCAGACGGACCGGAGGACCGCTGACGGCCGGCCGGTCGACCCACGATCGTGTTAATTGTTACTTTCCGCTATCGAAGGTGCGGCGGTCCCCTCTCTGACCAAGACCTTTAGCATTCGTCACGATCCACCCACGTTCCCGCCGCACGACCAGGAAGTGCCGGGAGGACCCCGTCAAGGAGCCGCAGTGACCGCCCCCAAACTGGCCATCACCGACAGTGAGCTGAGCACTACACCCGTCGACGCCGTGGTGGTGGGCACCATCCAGGGGCCGGACGGCCTCGTCCTCACGGGTGCCGCGGCGGCGGTGAACGCCGCGTTCGACGGCGGGTTGCCGGCCATCCTCACCACCCTGGGCGCGACCGGCAAGGCCGAGGAGATCGTCTCCGTCCCCACCCTCGGCAAGCTCGCCGCGCCCCTCCTGATCGCCGTGGGCCTGGGCAAGGCGGACGGCGACCAGGTCGACGAGGAGCAGGTGCGCCGCGCGTCCGGTGCCGCCGCCCGCGCCCTGGTCGGCAAGAAGCGCGCCACCACCACGCTCTCCGCGATCCACCTCGGTGCGGCCGTCGAGGGCACGGTGCTCGGCGCGTACCAGTTCACCGCCTACAAGTCGTCGGCCGGCGAGGCCCCGGTGGCCCGCGTCGACCTGGTCGCGCCCACCGGGGGCACGATCAAGGCGCACCGCGCGACCCTCAAGGCGTCCACCGCGGTCGCGGAGGCCGTCGCCGCGACCCGCGACCTGATCAACACCCCGCCGAACGACCTCTTCCCGGCCTCCTTCGCGGAGCGGGCGACGGCGCTGGCCCAGGGCGTCGACGGGCTGGAGGTCGAGGTCCTGGACGAGAAGGCGCTGCGCAAGCAGGGCTTCGGGGGCATCCTCGGCGTCGGCTCGGGTTCGTCCCGGCCGCCGCGCCTGGTCCGGGTGACCTACCGGGGTCCGCGCGCGGGCAAGAAGGTCGCCCTGGTGGGCAAGGGCATCACCTTCGACACCGGCGGCATCTCCATCAAGCCGGCGGCGGGCATGGACGAGATGACCTCGGACATGAGCGGTGCGGCGGCGGTCGTGGCGACGGTCGTGCTGGCGGCGAAGCTGAAGTACCCGCTGGAGGTCACCGCGTGGGCCCCGCTGGCGGAGAACATGCCGTCGGGCACCGCGTACCGGCCTGGCGACGTGCTCACCATGTACGGCGGCAAGACCGTCGAGGTGCTCAACACCGACGCCGAGGGCCGCCTGGTGCTGTCCGACGCGATCGCGCGGGCGTGCGAGGACGGGCCGGACTACCTGATCGAGACCTCCACGCTCACCGGCGCGCAGGTCGTGTCGCTGGGCAAGCGGACGGCCGGCGTGATGGGCTCCGACGAGTTCCGCGACCGCGTCGCGGCGCTCGGCCGCGCGGTGGGCGAGAACGCCTGGGCCATGCCGCTGCCCGAGGAGCTGCGCGGCGACCTGGACTCGCGGGTCGCGGACCTGGCGAACATCGCCGGGCACCGCTTCGGCGGGATGCTGGTGGCCGGGATCTTCCTGCGCGAGTTCGTCGCCGACGGGGTGCCGTGGGCGCACGTCGACATCGCGGGCCCGTCGTTCCACTCCGGTGCGCCGCACGGGTACACCACCAAGGGCGGCACCGGCGTGCCGGTCCGCACGCTGGCCGCCGTGCTGGCGGACATCGCCGCGAACGGCTGATCTTCCGACCTCGGCGGAGGGGGACCCGCAGCACGGCGGGTCCCCCTCCGCGCTTCCGCCGCGACCCGCGCGCTCAGTACCCCACCGCGATCGCCTGCCCCGCCGTGGACGGGTCCTCGGCGCAGGCCACGATCAGGTCCGCCAGGTCCGCGCGCGAGATGGTGTTGCCCCGCCTCAGGTTCGCGTCCACCGCCGTCCGGTACTCGCCGGTGTGCCCGCCGTCGGTCAGCCGGGGCGGCCGGACGATCGTCCACTCCAGACCGCTCGCCCGGACCACCCGCTCCATCGCCGCCATGTCGCCCCACGCGTCCCGCAGCACCCGCCGCAGCACGGGCTTGACCAGGTAGCGGCTCGGCGCGGTGTCCTGCTCGTCCACCGTCATGCCGCTGTTGCTGACCACGATCAGCCGCCGCAGTCCCCGGGCCCGCATCGCCCGCACGATGGTCGCCGTGCTGTCGGCCTGCACCGTGGTCGGCCCGCGCCCCCGCGTGCCGATCGCGGTGACCACCACGTCCGCGCCCGCGACCACCGACCCGATCGACTCCGGGTCGGTCACGTCGGCCACCGCGTCGCGCCCGTTCGCCGTCCGCACGACGGCGGTGACCTCGTGCCCGGCGGCCCGCGCCCGTGCCACGACCTGGGCCCCGGTGCCGCCGCTCGCTCCGAACACGGTGATCTTCACGTCGAACCCCCTCGGTGGTTGGTGAGTACTCACTAACCACTAGGATTACCACATGACCACACGCGACCGCATCCTCGACGCGGCGGCCCACGTGATGCGGACGAAAGGGCTCGCCCGCGCGACGACCAAGGAGATCGCGAAGGCGGCGGAACTGTCGGAAGCGGCGCTGTACAAGCATTTCCAGGACAAGACCGGGTTGTTCCTGGCGGTGCTGAAAGAACGCGTGCCGAGCGACCTCGGCGCGCTGCTCGCCGAACTGCGCGCGGGCGAGG
The DNA here is from genome assembly GCF_040640215.1 of Actinosynnema sp. NPDC023587. NCBI lineage: Bacteria > Bacillati > Actinomycetota > Actinomycetes > Pseudonocardiales > Pseudonocardiaceae > Actinosynnema > Actinosynnema sp. NPDC023587. Next base: position 185,190 of record NZ_JBFABG010000003.1, read on the forward strand.
GCGACGTCCGGGAAAACCTGGAACGGGTCGCGCGCACCGCGCTCGGCTTCTACACCGAAACGTTCCCGATCGCCGCGTCGGTCTTCTCCGAACCGACTTTGCTGGCCGCGCACAGGGATGTGCTCCGGCACCGGGGCACAGGCCCCCACCTGCTGGTCGAGGCGTTGGCGGGCTACCTCGCGGCGGAACGGGAAATCGGTCGACTACCGGCGTCGGCGGACCCCCGCGCGGCGGCCGGGCTGCTGCTCGGCGCGTGCCAGTACGCCGTGTTCCTGGGGTTCTTCACCGACTGGCCCACCGACCCGCGCGGAATCGTCGCCGCGCTCTGGTCCGGCCTCGGCTGACCGGCACCGCCGACCCGGGCGGAATGCCGGTTACCCGCGCACCGGGCGGCGCTCAGCCGTTCTGCTCCTTGCGGCGGGAGTACTCGCGCATCCGCTTCGGGTAACCCACGATGCCCGCGTCGTAGATCGGGATGCGCAGTTTCTTCGCCAACTTCTTCGCGCCGTCGGACCCGTCGATGCGCCGCCGGGTCCACTCGCCGTCGTGCGCGACCAGCACCACCGTGGTTTCCGTCACGGTGGTCTTGGGCTCCACGTACGCCTCGACCCCGCGCCGGTCCGCCGCCCACTTCTCCAGGTGACCGGTATCCGTGGACGTGGACGACCGCAGCACGCCTGGGCGCTGCTTCCTGCGAAAACGGTCGAACAGGCCCACCGGGCCACCTCCCGTAGCGACTCCTGGCGACCATGGTGCCGGCGCGGGTGTGAAGGCGTGGGCAAATCCTCCGAAGAGGACACCGCGTCGCCGTACCCCGTGAAGTAGTGACAAGATGGCAATCACCCGCGCGCACCCGCGCGATGTAAGGCAACAAGCCCTCCAGGGAGATCCCGTGACCGACACCTCCGCCGACCTTGTGATCCTCGGTGGCGGCTCGGGCGGCTACGCCTGCGCGTTCCGCGCGGCCGAGCTCGGCCTGTCCGTCGTCCTGGTCGAGAAGGACAAGCTGGGGGGCACCTGCCTGCACCGCGGCTGCATCCCGACCAAGGCGCTGCTGCACGCCGCCGAGGTCGCGGACAACGCCCGCGAAGGCGACCAGTTCGGCGTGAAGTCCTCCCTGGAGGGCATCGACATGGCCGGCGTGAACTCCTACAAGGACGGTGTGGTCAGCCGCCTGTACAAGGGCCTCCAGGGCTTGGCGAAGGCGAACAAGGTCACCCTCGTGGAGGGCGCGGGCACGTTCGTCGGCCCGAACACCGTCGAGGTGGGCGGCGACCGGTACACCGGCAAGAACGTCGTGCTGGCCACCGGTTCCTACGCGCGCAGCCTGCCCGGTCTGGAGATCGGCGGCCGGGTCGTCACCAGCGACCAGGCGCTGAACCTGGACCACGTGCCGGAGAAGGTAGTAGTGCTCGGCGGCGGCGTGATCGGCGTGGAGTTCGCCAGCGTGTGGGCCTCGTTCGGCGCGGACGTGACCATCGTGGAGGCGCTGCCCCGCCTGGTCCCCGCCGAGGACGAGTACGCCTCCAAGCAGTTGGAGCGCGCCTTCCGCCGGCGCGGCATCAAGTTCAAGACCGGCGTGAAGTTCACCGGCGCGACGCAGACCGATTCCGGCGTCTCGGTGCGGCTGGAGTCCGGCGACGTGCTGGACGCCGACCTGCTGCTGGTCGCCGTCGGTCGCGGCCCGAACACCGCCGGCCACGGCTACGAGGAGGCCGGCGTCGCGATCGAGCGCGGCTTCGTGGTCACCGACGAGCGGCTGCGCACCACCCTGCCGAACGTCTTCGCCGTCGGCGACATCGTGCCCGGCCTCCAGCTCGCGCACCGGGGGTTCCAGCAGGGCATCTTCGTCGCGGAGGAGATCGCCGGGCAGCACCCGAAGGTCATCGACGAGGCCGGCATCCCGCGGGTCACCTACTGCAAGCCGGAGGTCGCCTCGGTGGGTCTCTCCGAGGCCGCGGCCAAGGAGAAGTACGGTTCGGTCGAGACGTTCGTCTACGACCTGGCGGGCAACGGCAAGTCCCAGATCCTGAAGACCGCCGGCGGCGTGAAGCTGGTCAAGGCACCCGACGGCCCGGTCGTCGGTGTCACCATGGTCGGCGAGCGGGTCGGCGAGCTGATCGGGGAAGCCCAGCTCATTTATAGCTGGGAGGCCCACCCCGAGGACGTGGCTCCGCTGATCCACGCCCACCCGACCCAGACAGAAGCCCTCGGCGAGGCCTTCCTCGCCCTGGCCGGCAAGCCGCTGCACGTGCACGGCTGACCGTCGCACCCCAGTCAGCCGATACCCGACCCACGCACGAGGAGTCAGCGAACGATGGCCTTCTCCGTCCAAATGCCCGCACTCGGCGAAAGCGTCACCGAGGGCACGGTCACCCGCTGGTTGAAGCAGGAGGGTGACCGCGTCGAGGTCGACGAGCCGTTGCTGGAGGTGTCGACCGACAAGGTGGACACCGAGATCCCGTCCCCGGCGGCGGGTGTCCTCCAGAAGATCGTCGTCCAGGAGGACGAGACCGTCGACGTCGGCGCGGAGCTCGCCGTCATCGGCGACGGCGACGCCGCTCCCGCGCAGGATTCCTCCCCGGAACAGGAGTCCGCCGGGCAGGAGTCCGCCGGCCAGGAGTCCGCCGGCCAGGAGTCCGGTGGGCAGGACGCCGGTGACCAGGAGTCCGCCGAGGAGCAGGCCCCCGAAGCGCGGGACGAGGAGCCGGCCGAGCAGGCCGCCCCGGCCGAGGAGCAGGAGTCCGCGCCGTCCGGCGACGCGGCCGAGGGCACCCCGGTGACCATGCCGGCGCTCGGCGAGAGCGTCACCGAGGGCACCGTGACCCGCTGGCTGAAGCAGGTCGGCGACTCGGTCGCGGTCGACGAGCCGCTGCTGGAGGTGTCCACCGACAAGGTCGACACCGAGATCCCGTCCCCGGTCGCGGGCACGCTGCTGGAGATCACCGCGGGCGAGGACGAGACCGTCGAGGTCGGCGGTCAGCTCGCGGTCGTCGGCTCGGGCTCCCCCGCCCCGAAGGCCGAGCCCGCACCGGCCCAGCAGGCACCGGCCCAGGAGGCGTCGGCCCAGCAGGCGGCGAAGCCCGCCGAGCAGGCACCGGCCCCGAAGCCCGCGCCGAAGGCCGAGCCGGAAGCGCAGCCCGAGCCGGAGGCGAAGCCGGCCGAGCGGGCACCGGCACAGCCCGCGCCCGAGGCCCGGCAGCAGTCCCAGCCGGCCCAGCACGCCAAGGCCGGGTCGTCGGACGACGCCGACGGCGCGCCGTACGTGACGCCGCTGGTCCGCAAGCTGGCTTCGGAGAACGGCATCGACCTCGGGACCCTCAAGGGCACCGGCGTCGGCGGCCGGATTCGCAAGCAGGACGTGCTGGCCGCCGTCGAGGCCGCCAAGGCCCCGGCCCCCGCACCCGCCGCCGCACCGTCCGCGCCGGCCCAGCGGGTCGCGACCGCGCCCGCCGCCGACGGCGGCAAGCGCGGCACCGTGCAGAAGCTGCCCCGCCTGCGGCAGATCGTGGCGCAGCGGACCCGCGAGTCGCTCCAGGTGTCCGCGCAGCTCACCCAGGTGTTCGAGGTGGACGTCACCAAGATCGCCCGGCTGCGCAACCGCGCCAAGGCGGCGTTCGAGCAGCGCGAGGGCACCAAGCTCACGTTCCTGCCGTTCTTCGCGAAGGCCGCCGTCGAGGCGCTCAAGCAGCACGCGGTGCTGAACGCGTCCATCGACGAGGAGAAGAAGGAGATCGTCTACCACGGTGCCGAGCACCTGGGTATCGCGATCGACACCGAGCGCGGCCTGCTCAACGCGGTGATCGCGAACGCGGGCGACCTCAACCTGGCCGGCCTGTCGCACAAGATCGGCGACCTGGCGACGCGGGCCCGGTCGAACAAGCTGACCCCGGACGAGCTGACCGGCGGCACGTTCTCGCTGACCAACCTGGGCAGCAACGGCGCGCTGTTCGACACCCCGATCATCCAGCAGCCGCAGGTCGGCATCCTGGGCGTCGGCGTGGTGAAGAAGCGCGCCGTGGTGATCACCGACGACAGCGGCGACGACACCATCGCGATCCGCTCGATGGCCTACCTGGCCCTCACCTACGACCACCGCCTGGTGGACGGCGCGGACGCGGGCCGGTTCCTCACCACCGTCAAGAACCGCCTGGAAGAGGGCGCGTTCGAGGCCGACCTGGGCCTCTGAGCCCAGGCCGTCGGGCCACCTTCCGCCGAAGCCGTTCCGGGACCCGTCCCGGAACGGCTTCGGTCTTTGCGGGGTCAGTGGCGCTCCTGACACCCGGGCCGCTGTGCACCACGCCGGTCACTGCGAGACGATCAACGCATGCGGGTAGTGGTCGCGGGTTCGTCCGGTTTCATCGGCACCAGTCTGGTCGCCGCGCTGCGCGGCGCGGAGCACGAGGTCGTCCGCCTGGTCCGCCGCCGGCCGACCGCGCCCGACGAGCGCGGCTGGGACCCGCCCGCCGGGCAGCTCGACCCCGGCGCGCTGGACGGCGCGGACGCGGTGGTCAACCTGTGCGGCGCGGGGGTGGCGGACAAGCGCTGGGACCACGCCCGCAAGCAGGTGCTGCTGGACAGCCGGACGGTGCCGACCGAGGTGCTGGCCTCGGCGGTGGTCGAGCACGGGGTGCCGACCCTGGTCAACGCGAGCGCGGTGGGCTACTACGGCGACACCGGGGACGAGGTGGTGGACGAGGCCACGCCGGCCGGCACCGGGTTCCTGGCCGAGATGTGCCGGCAGTGGGAGGCGGCCACCGAGGCGGCGGCGTCCCGGCGCGTGGTGCGGCTGCGCACCGGTCTGGTGATCAGCCCGGCGGGCGGGTTGTTCGGCAAGCTCAAGCCGCTGTTCCAGTTCTTCCTCGGCGGGCGGCTGGGCGACGGGCGGCAGTACATGCCGTGGATCTCGCTGGACGACGCGATCGCCGCGATCCAGTTCGTGCTGGAGCACGAGTCGGTCGAGGGCCCGGTGAACCTGACCGCGCCGAGCCCGGTGACCAACGCCGAGTTCACCCGCACGGTCGGGCACGCGCTGCACCGGCCGACGCCGTGGGTGGTGCCCGGGTTCGCGCTCAAGGCGGTGCTCGGCGGGATCGCCGAGGAGGGCGTCCTGGCGGGTCAGCGCGCGGTGCCCAAGGTGTTGGAGCGCCACGGCTTCCACTTCCTGCACCCGGCGTTGGGCGCGGCGGTGGCGGCGGCCGTCGCCGGATGACCGGCGGCCCCCGGGCGCTCGTCGCGGTGGCGGGCGTGCTGCTGGTGCTGGCGTCGGTCGCGCTCGGGATCGCGGTGCGCGGGACCCCGCCGGGGCCGGACGTGGCCCTGCGCGACCGCGCCCGCGAGCTGGGGCCGGCCTTCGTGGGCGCGGCGGACGTGGTCAGCTTCCTGCTCAGTCCCGGCATGGCGGTGGTCGCGGTGGTGTCGCTGGGGCTGCGGGCGCTGCTGGCGCGCGAGGTGCTGGTGCTCAAGGCGGCGGTCCTGCTCGGCGTCTCGTGGTGCACGGTCCTCGCCCGGTTCGGCTACGACCGGGTGCGCCCGGTGGTGTTCGACCTGCCCTCGTACCCGAGCGGGCACGTGACGGCGGTGACCGCGGTGGCGTTCACCGGGGTCGTGCTGTGCGCCCACCTCGCCCGCCGCCACCTGCGCACGGCCGTCGTGCTGGCGGTCGCGGCGGTGGCCCTCACGGCGGCCAGCCGGGTGGCGCTGACCATGCACTGGTTCACCGACACGGTGGGCGCGGCGCTGGCCACGACGGGGGTCGGCCTGCTCGCGGCCCTGGCCCTGCGGCTGCTGCCGGCCGGCGTAGGGTCGAGGCGTGAGCAGTCCTGAACCCTCCTGCCGCACCTCGACGGACCCGATCGACGTGCGCGAGCTGGGCACCACCGACTACCTGGCCGCGTGGGACCTGCAACGCGAACTCGTCGAGGCCCGCGCGGACGGCGACATCGGCGACACGATGCTGTTGCTGGAGCACCCCCCGGTCTACACCTGCGGCCGGCGCACCGAGGCCGAGGAGCGCCCCCGGGGCGGCGACATCCCGGTCATCGACGTCGACCGCGGCGGCAAGATCACCTGGCACGGTCCCGGCCAGCTCGTGGGCTACCCGATCGTCGGCCTGACCGAGCCGATGGACGTGGTGCAGTACGTGCGCCGCCTGGAGCAGGCGCTGATCCACGTGTGCGACCAGCTCGGCGTGCGCACCGGCCGGGTGGACGGCCGCAGCGGCGTGTGGATCGCGGCGGACGACCGGGGCGTGGAGCGCAAGATCGCGGCGATCGGCATCCGGGTGCAGCGCGGCGTGACCATGCACGGCTTCGAGATCAACTGCAACGCGGACCTGGCCGGTTTCGGCGCGATCATCCCGTGCGGCATCCGGGACGCGGGCGTCGCGTCGCTGTCGCACGAGCTGGACCGCGAGGTCACGGTGGCCGAGGTGCTGCCGCTGGCCCGCCAGGCGGTGATCGACGCGCTCGACGGCGTGCTGCCGTTGACCGAGCGCACGATCATCCGTGAACAACCGGTGGCCGCCGGCGTCACGTTCGCGGTGCAAACCCCCTGACAACCCCGAATCTCCCCTTCTAGTATTCCGGAATTACGGACTACCAGAGGGGAGATTCGTCGTGCTCCTGACTCGACGGCACCTGCTCTCCGCCTGTGGTGTGGCGGGCAGCGCCCTGCTGCTGCCCTCCTCGCCCGCTGCGGCGGACCCCGATCCCGACGACTGGCTGGGCTGGTTGCGCGCGAACCGCCGGCACGTCGCCGCGGTGCTGGACGACGGCCGGGGCGGGCGGCTCGCCCACCGGCCCCACGAGCGGCAACCCCTGGCGGCGGCGGTGCGGGCGGTGCACCTCGCCGGCTACGACCTCGCGGTGCGGGGCGGCCAGGCCGACCCGGGCGAGCGCGTCCGCGTCGGCGACTGGGAGAAGTACCACCTGGGGATGGACGACGGCGCGCACCGGGAAGCCCTGCGCGCGTTGGACCTGAAGTCCACCAACGGCCTCACCGCCGACGACCCCAACGCCACCGTCACCCTGGACGACCTGGTCGCGGTGGCCGCCCGGCACGGCGACCACGCCGCCCTGGACCACCTGCGCGACCGGCTGGGCGAACGGACCCTGCGCACGGCCGCGATCCGGGGCGGCTGGCCGGACGCCCCGGTCCCGTCCCTCCTCGGCGAGTGGCTGCGGCTGGTGCTCGGGCGCGCGGTCGACGTCCAGCGGTACCTGGCCGACCCACAGCTCCAGTTGGAGGTCATCGGCCGGCTGCCGAACGTCCCGAAGAGCTACGCGGGACAGCGGCCCTTCACGCGCACGACCTCGCGCAGCACGGCGGCCGGCCTGCACCGGCTGCTCCGCGCGCTGGACGGGTTCCCGCGCGCCCTGGCCCACCTGGAGCACGGCCGGACCGGACCGGACGGCGTGGCCGGCATCGGGTTCACCGGCGGCGCGCTGCCCGGCGTGCTCACCCTCGGGCTCCGCGTCCGATGGCGGGACGGCCGGGTCGGCACGGCGGCGGTGCTCGTCGAGGAGGTCGACGATCACCGGTCCGGCACCGCCCCGGCGCTGGTCGAACTGGTGCTCGACGCCCTGCTTGACCCCGCTGCGCCGGGGCGATTCCAGGTGAGCCTCTCGTAGGATGTCCACGGTGGACCTGGTGCAGCGACTTGCCGAGCTGGAGCAGCGCGTGGCGGCCCTGGAGGGCGACGGGCGCGAGAGCGTGGTGCTGCCCGAGGCCGAGGACGCCGGCGGCGCGTTCGGCTACGGCGGGCGGGTGTCGCTGGGCGGCGGACGGGTGACCTGGCAGATGGACGTGACACCGGAACGCGCGCTGTCCCTGGCCGACCGGCCCCGGATCGAGGTGCTGGCCGCGCTGGCGCACCCGGCGCGGGTGGACATCGTGCGCTCCCTGCTGGCGCAGGGCCCGCAGCCGGCGGCGGCGCTCCAGGAGGCCGCCCGGCTCGGCTCCACCGGCCAGCTCTACCACCACCTGAAGGCGCTCACCGGCTCCGGCGTGGTGGAGCAGGACAAGCGCGGGAGCTACCGGCTGCGCAGCGCGGCCACCATCCCCGTGCTCGTCCTGCTCACCGCCGCGTCGGACGTCGCGGGTCAGCTCCGGACCTGAGGCGCGACCTCGGCCGCCACCAGCTCCAGGTGGTCGAGGTCGGCCAGGTCCAGCACCTGGAGGTAGACCCGGCCGATCCCGGTCGCGGCCTGCCACTCGCCGAGCCGCTCGACGACCTCGGCGGGGGTGCCGGCCAGGCCGTTCTCCTTGAGCTCGGCCACCTCGCGACCGATCGCCGCCGCCCGGCGGGCCACCTCGGCGTCGTCCCGGCCCACGCACAGCACCAGGCCCGCCGAGCGGGTCATCGTGGCCGGGTCGCGGCCGATCTCCCGGCACGCCTGGTCGACCCGCTCGAACTGCCCGGCGGCGAACGCGACGTCGACGAACGGCAGGTTGAACTCGGTGGCGTACTTCGCGGCCAGCGCGGGCGTGCGCTTCGCGCCCGTGCCGCCGATCACCACCGGGACCGGCGACTGCGCGGGCTTGGGCAGCGCGGGCGAGTCGGCCAGCGCGTAGTGCTTGCCCTCGAACGAGAACCGCTCGCCCACCGGCGTGCCCCACAGGCCGGTGATGACCGCGAGCTGCTCCTCGAACAGCTCGAACCGCTCCCCCAGCGACGGGAAGCGCAGGCCGTAGGCGGCGTGCTCCTCCTCGAACCAGCCGGTACCGAGGCCGAACTCGACCCGACCGCCGGACATCACGTCCACCTGGGCCACCGAGACCGCGAGCGGGCCGGGGTGGCGGAAGGTCGCGGCGGTGACCAGCGTGCCCAGCCGGATCGTCGTGGTGTCGCGGGCCAGGCCGGCCAGCGTGATCCACGCGTCGGTCGGGCCGGGCAGCCCGTCGCCGGGGCCCATCCGCAGGTAGTGGTCGGACCGGAAGAACGCGCCGTAGCCCGCGTCCTCGGCGGCGCGGGCGACGCGCAGCAGGTCGTCGTAGGAAGCCCCCTGCTGGGGCTCGGTGAAGATGCGCAGCTCCAGTTCCACGGCTCAACGCTAATCGCCGCCCACCGGTGCCCGCGATCCGACGCCCCGGACTGTTCCGCGTGGGCCTGCGGGCCCCGCTCCCGACGTATGCCGCCACGATGGCGCAGGTGGTGCCGTCGCCGGCGGTGATCCCGGTGGCGCGCTCGTAGTCGTCGAGGTCGGGGCCGCCGCCCACAGCGCGAACGGCACGGTGTCGTGGACGCCGCCGAGGGGCGCGTCCGTGCAGGGAGTCCGGTGCGGGCGTTCGTCGATCGACGGTCATCGTGGCCCTCCTCACCGCAGGCGGGGGCGTGGTCCCCCGGGTTCGCCAAGAGCGCCTGACGCCGGTTAGGTGGTGACCATGAAGTGGACCGAAGCGGACATCCCCGACCAGACCGGCCGCACCGCGCTGGTCACCGGGGCGAACTCGGGTCTCGGCCTGCGCACCGCCGAGGTGCTCAGCGCGAAGGGCGCACGGGTCCTGATGACCTGCCGGTCCCCTGAACGGGGGCAGCGCGCGCTGGAGCAGGTGCTCGCGACCGGCGGCGCGGCCGAGCTCGTCGCGCTGGACCTGGCCGACCTCATGTCGGTCCGCGACGCCGCCGCCGAGGTGCGCGACCGGACCGACCGGCTCGACGTGCTGATCAACAACGCCGGTGTGATGGCCTGTCCGCTGGAGCGCACCGCCGACGGCTTCGAGCGCCAGTTCGGCACCAACCACCTGGGCCACGCCGCGCTGACGTGGCGGCTGGTGCCGCTGCTGCGCGCGACACCGGGGGCCCGCGTGGTGACCGTGTCCAGCCTCGCCCACCAGCAGGGCGCGGTCGACCTGGCCGACCCGAACTACGAGGTGCGCCGGTACTCGGCGTGGGGCGCGTACGCCCAGTCGAAGCTGGCGAACCTGCTGTTCGCCGGGGAGCTCGACCGGCGCTGCCGCCGGGCGGGAGCGGACGTGACGTCCGTCGCCGCGCACCCGGGCCTGACGGTCACCGAGCTCAGCTCCACGATGGCCCGCGCGCAGCGCAACCCGCTGCTGGCGCTGGGCGCGAAGATCACCGGGCTGTTCTCGCAGAACGTGGCGATGGGGGCGTTGCCGCAGCTCTGCGCGGCCACGGCACCCGACGTGGAGGGCGGCGGCTACTACGGCCCGGACGGGTTCCGCGGCACCCGTGGCCACCCGGCCCGCGCGATCTCCACGGCGGCGGCCCGCGACGAGCTCGTGGCGGGCCGGTTGTGGGACCTGACCGCCGATCTCACGGGCGTCACGCCCGACCTCCCGTGACGTAGGGTTGGCCCGTGACCGTCGTACCTGAGGGTCGGAAGCTGCTGCGACTAGAAGTCCGCAACAGTCAAACGCCCATCGAGAAGAAGCCCTCGTGGATCAAGACCAAGGCGAAGATGGGCCCCGAGTACCGGGAGCTCAAGAGCCTGGTCAAACGCGAGGGCCTGCACACGGTGTGCGAAGAGGCCGGCTGCCCCAACATCTACGAGTGCTGGGAAGACCGCGAGGCCACCTTCCTGATCGGTGGCGAGCAGTGCACCCGGCGCTGCGACTTCTGCCAGATCGACACCGGCAAGCCCGCCGACCTGGACCGCGACGAACCGCGCCGGGTGGCCGAGTCCGTGCAGGCGATGGGCCTGCGGTACTCCACGGTGACCGGTGTGGCGCGTGACGACCTGGCCGACGGCGGCGCGTGGCTGTACGCGGAGACGGTCCGGCAGATCCACGAGCTCAACCCCGGCACGGGCGTCGAGCTGCTGATCCCGGACTTCAACGCGGTCCCCGAGCAGCTCGCCGAGGTGTTCGGGTCCCGGCCCGAGGTGCTCGCGCACAACCTGGAGACCGTGCCGAGGATCTTCAAGCGCATCCGCCCGGCGTTCCGCTACGAGCGGTCGCTGGAGGTGATCACGAGGGCCCGCGAGGCCGGCCTGGTCACCAAGTCGAACCTGATCCTGGGCATGGGCGAGACCCCGGAGGAGGTCGCCGAGGCGCTGCGCGACCTGCACGCCGCGGGCTGCGAGATCATCACGATCACCCAGTACCTGCGCCCGTCGCCCCGGCACCACCCGGTCGAGCGCTGGGTGAAGCCCGAGGAGTTCGTGACCCACAAGGAGACCGCCGAGGGCATCGGCTTCTCCGGTGTCATGGCCGGTCCCCTGGTCCGCTCCTCCTACCGCGCGGGCAGGCTCTACGCGCAGGCCGTGCAGAAGCGCGGCGACGTGCTGCCGGAGCACCTCCACCACCTGTTGCAAGCGGGCAGCGCGGCCCAGGAGATCACCTCCCTGCTGGCCCGCTAGATCCCCCGTCCGCGAACGCCCGGCCTCGATCAGGCCGGGCGTTCGTCATGTCCGGGGTCCGTCGGGTCGGGAGTCCGCTCACGCACGACCGCACCGCCCACGGCGGCGGGCCGGAAAAGGGCGCGCGGACATTTCGACCGGGTTTTCCTCACTCGCCGGCGCTGTTCGTCGACAATGGCGTCGACTCGGGTCCGGTACTGGTCAGACTCGTGCCCGCGTCCTCCACGCCCCACAGTTCCAGCAGGCTGGAGACGGCGAGCCGGATGCCCTCGTAGCTCTCGCTCGGCAGGTCCGACGGGAGCTTGACGTGGAGCTCCGGGTTGTGCATGAGTCCAGCGTCCCGGCAGGCAGACGCTCACGCAATGCCCTGATAGTGGAATCCCCGAATGATGGGAAAGGCCATGATGAGAATGATTCGGAGTGTCCCACCGGCCGAATAAGAGCCGAATTTCGTCCATTTTCGAAGAAAATGTGAACCTGCACACACTGCACACTGGTGGGCGCGACAGGATTCGAACCTGCGACCGCTCGGGTGTAAACCGAGTGCTCTTCCGCTGAGCTACACGCCCGGAGGCGTCCACCCCGCTCGGGGCGACGCCGGAACGCTATCAGGACTTCAGCGCGGCCACTGCCTTCTTCCAGGCCTCCTGGTCGCGCGCCTCGCCGGGCGCGTTGACCTCGGCGTAGCGCACCACGCCCGCCCGGTCGATCAGGAACGTGCCCCGGTTGGCCAGACCGGCGGTCTCGTTGAACACGCCGTACTCGGCCGCGACCGCGCCGTGCGGCCAGAAGTCCGAGAGCAGCGGGAACGAGTACCCCTGCTGGTCGGCCCACGCCTTGAGGCTGAAGGGGGTGTCCACGGACACCCCGACGACCTGGACGCCCTCGTCCTCGTACGCCGCGAGCTCGTCCCGCACCTGGCACAGCTCGCCGGTGCAGATCCCGCTGAACGCGAACGGGTAGAACACCAGCAGCACGCTGCGCTCGCCGCGGAACGACGACAACGTCACCGGCTGCTTGTTGTAGTCGTTGAGCGTGAAGTCCGGAGCCTCCGAACCGACCTCGACCGCCATGCCACACCCTTCCGCGCACCGACCCGAGAAGACGGGCTCCACGCTTGCGGAGCCCGTCGTCGAGCCTAGCGGCAGCGCGGTCGGGTGGTGCTCAGCGCTTGGTCTTGGCCGACTTCGGGGACACCAGTCTGGTGGCCGTCCAGTCGGGGCTCACGGCGAGGTTCGAGGTCTGGGCGAGCCCCGCGGTCGACACGCTCTCGGCGATGTCACTCGGCTCGACGTGACCCTCGCGCCCGGTCTTGGGCGTCAGGACCCAGATCACGCCTTCCTCGGCCAGCGACGTGGTGGCGTTGATCAGGGCGTCGGTCAGGTCGCCGTCGTCGTCGCGCCACCACAGCACGACCACCTCCACGACGTCGTCGGTGTCCTCGTCGAGCAGATCGCTGCCGACTCGCTCTTCGACGGCGGCACGCAGGTCGTCGTCGACGTCCTCGTCCCAGCCGATCTCCTGGACCACGTTGCCCGGTTCGATCCCGAGCCTGTCGGCGACACCGATCTTGCCGGCGTCTTCCGCGGCGACCACGGCTTCCACTCCTCCAAGTACACAAGAGCGGCAGTCGGGTTCGACTGCCGCGCGATGTCACTACCAGTCGCGGTTAGCGAACACTGTCGGGCCTGCCGAGCGCAACCGTAACAGCCAAGACACGCCGCATCGGGTACCCCGGGATGCGTTCCTCCATCCGGATGAGGCACGCTCTACATACCTCCTATTCGCGCGCGCGAGAGACACGATCCAGAACTACTCACGGGTAGCAGTGCCCGGATCGGGTACCTCGGGTGACGATGGGAGTCAGAGACCCCGGAACGAGGAGATCCCTTGAGCCCCCAGAACACTCCCGAACGGGTGCACGTCATCCGTGACGGCCTGGCCGCCCACCTCCCGGACATCGACCCGGAGGAGACCGCGGAGTGGCTGGAGTCCTTCGACGCCGCGCTCAAGGGCGGCGGGCAGCAGCGGGCCCGCTACCTGATGCTGCGGCTCCTGGAGCGGGCGAGGGAGAGTCACGTCGGTGTACCGGCGCTGACCAGCACGGACTACGTCAACACCATCGCCACCGAGCGTGAGCCGTGGTTCCCCGGCGACGAGGAGGTCGAGCGGCGCTACCGGGCGTGGATCCGGTGGAACGCGGCCATGACGGTGCACCGCGCGCAGCGGCCCGGCGTGGGTGTCGGCGGTCACATCTCGACCTACGCCTCCTCCGCGAGCCTCTACGAGGTCGGCTTCAACCACTTCTTCCGCGGCAAGGACCACCCCGGCGGCGGCGACCACGTGTTCATCCAGGGCCACGCCTCGCCCGGGGTGTACGCGCGCGCCTTCCTGGAGGGCCGGCTCTCCGCCCAGCAGCTCGACGGGTTCCGCCAGGAGTACTCGCACGCCGGCCCCGGCGGCGGCCTGCCGTCGTACCCGCACCCGCGGCTGATGCCGGACTTCTGGGAGTTCCCGACCGTCTCCATGGGCCTGGGCCCGATGAACGCGATCTACCAGGCCCGGTTCAACCGGTACCTGCGCGACCGCGGCATCAAGGACACGTCCGACCAGCACGTCTGGGCGTTCCTCGGCGACGGCGAGATGGACGAGCCGGAATCGCGCGGCCTGCTCCAGATCGCCGCCAACGAGCAGCTCGACAACCTGACCTTCGTGGTCAACTGCAACCTCCAGCGCCTGGACGGCCCGGTCCGCGGCAACGGCAAGATCATCCAGGAGCTGGAGGCGTTCTTCCGGGGTGCCGGCTGGAACGTCATCAAGGTCATCTGGGGCCGCGAGTGGGACTCGCTGCTGCACGCGGACCGCGACGGCGCGCTGGTCAACCTGATGAACCAGACGCCGGACGGCGACTACCAGACCTACAAGGCCAACGACGGCGCGTATGTGAAGGAGCACTTCTTCGGCCGCGACCCGCGGACCAAGGAGCTGGTCTCGCCGATGACCGACGACGAGGTGTGGAACCTCAAGCGCGGCGGTCACGACTACCGCAAGGTCTACGCGGCGTACAAGGCGGCCACCGAGCACCACGGCCAGCCGACGGTCATCCTCGCCAAGACCATCAAGGGCTACGGCCTGGGCCCGCACTTCGCCGCGCGCAACGCCACGCACCAGATGAAGAAGATGACCCACGAGGACCTGAAGCTGTTCCGGGACAGCCTGCGCATCCCGATCCCGGACAGCGACCTCGACCCGTACCTGCCGCCGTACTACCACCCCGGTCAGGACTCGCCGGAGATCCAGTACCTCCAGGAGCGCCGCAAGCAGCTCGGCGGCTACGTGCCGGAGCGCCGGACCAGGGCCAAGGCGCTGGTGCTGCCCGGTGACAAGGTCTACGACGTGATCCGGCGCGGCTCGGGCAAGCAGGAGGTCGCCACCACCATGGCGTTCGTCCGGCTGGTCCGGGACCTGGCCAAGGACCCGGAGATCGGCAACCGGATCGTGCCGGTGATCCCGGACGAGGCGCGCACGTTCGGCATGGACTCGATGTTTCCGGCGCAGAAGATCTACAACCCGAACGGGCAGCTCTACACGTCCGTGGACGCCCAGCTCATGCTGGCGTACAAGGAGTCCGAGCAGGGCCAGATCCTGCACGAGGGCATCAACGAGGCCGGTTCGACGGCGTCGTTCACCGCGGCGGGCACGTCTTACGCCACGCACGGCGAGCCGATGATCCCGATCTACATCTTCTACTCGATGTTCGGGTTCCAGCGGACCGGCGACGGCCTGTGGGCGGCGGCCGACCAGATGGCGCGCGGTTTCGTGCTGGGCGCGACGGCGGGCCGCACCACGCTGACCGGCGAGGGCCTCCAGCACGCTGACGGGCACTCGCTGCTGCTCGCGCACACCAACCCCGCGGTGGTCTCCTACGACCCGGCGTGGTCGTTCGAGGTGGCGCACATCGTGCGGGACGGCCTGCGGCGGATGTACGGCGAGAACGCCGAGAACATCTTCTACTACATGACCGTCTACAACGAGCCGTACCAGCAGCCGGCCGAGCCGGCGGGCCTGGACGTGGACGGCCTGCTCAAGGGCCTGTACCGCTACCAGGCCGGGCCCGGCACGGGTCCGCGCGCCCAGGTGCTGGCCTCCGGCGTGGCGATGCCGTGGGCGCTCAAGGCGCAGCGGCTGCTGGCCGAGGACTGGGGCGTGCAGGCCGACATCTGGTCCGCGACGTCGTACTCCGAGCTGCGCCGCGAGGCGGTCGAGGTGGACCGGCACAACCTGCTGAACCCCGACCAGGAGCCGAGGGTGCCCTACGTGACCCGGGTGCTGTCCGAGGCGGCCGGTCCGGTGGTGGCGGTGTCGGACTGGATGACGGCCGTGCCGGACCTCATCCGGCCGTACGTGCCGACCGACATGACGACGCTGGGCACGGACGGCTTCGGCTTCTCCGACACCCGCCCGGCGGCGCGGCGGCACTTCCTGGTCGACGCCGAGTCGATCACGGTGGCCACGCTGGCGGCGCTCGCCAGGCGCGGCGAGGTCGAGCAGTCGTTGGTGGTGCAGGCGGCGGGCAAGTACCGCATCGACGACGTGAACGCGGCGGGCCCGTCCACCTCGGACGCGGGTCTCGCGTAGCGGTCGGGCACAGCGGGTTTCGCGAGGCGTGTGGGGCTCCACCCGATCGGGTCGGGCCCCACACGCCTTTTTGCGGGCTCGCGAGCGAGGGGCGCTCCTACGATCTGCGTCACGGAACCGGTGAGGGGCGGAAGCCACCCGCGCGATACCCGTAGCGGCCCCTGAGAGGCGCTCTGGCACCGCGCGGCGGGGAGATCGACATCCGGGGAGGGGGCCGACGGCCACGGGCTCCTCAGCGGCGGCCGGGCGGGGGCGGTGGGCATTCGGGCCGTTCCGCCCACCGCGGGTGTGATCCACACCATAGAATCGGCGGGACACGCCGACGAGGGGGGCAATGGGGACGCCGCGGCCCGCGGTCCACCGGACGATGCTGGCGGTGGACGTCTGCGGGTTCGGCGCGCTCGGCCGCAGCCAGCAGCAGGCGGTGCGGCACGGGCTCTACGCGGCGTTGGAGGCCGCATTCGTCGAGTGCGGCGTGCCGTGGGACGACGACTGGGACGGCACCTACCACGAAGACCGCGGCGACGGGCTGTTCGTGCTGGTGCCCGCCGGGGTGCCGAACAGCCGCGTGGTATCCGCCCTGCCCCACGCGCTGGTGGGCCAGTTGCGCCGGTACAACGCGATGTTCCGGCCGCAGACCGGCATCCGGCTGCGCGCCGCGATCACCGCCGGCGAGGTGCTCAACGACGGCAACGGCGTGATGGGCGACGGGCTGGTGCTGGCGTTCCGGCTGCTGGACTGCGCCGCGCTGCGCGACGAGGTGACCCGCCGGCCGGGCGAGCTGGCGCTGATCGTGTCCGACCGGTTCTACCAGGACGTGGTCCGCGACGACGCGGGGTGCGACCCGGACTCGTACCGGCGGGTCCCGGTGGACGTGAAGGAGGTGCGCGGCGCGGCCTGGCTCAGCCGGCCCGACCACCCGCACACGCCGTCGTCCGCCCGACCGCCCCGGCCGGCGGCGCGGGTCCGGTGGGCCGTGCCGGTGCTGGCCGTGCTGCTGGCCGCCCCGCTGTCCTGCGACGCGCTGCTGGGCGCGCCCGCGCCGGAACCGCCGTGCCCGAACCCGGTGCAGCTCAACGTGCTCACCTCGGCGGAGAAGGCGGACGTGGTGCGGACCCTGGCGGCCGAGTTCGAGGACCGGTCGCGGACCTTCGACGGCACCGGGTGCAAGCAGGCCGACGTGTACGTGGCGGTGGGCGTGTCCGAGCGGAGCGCGGCGGCGCTGGGCCGGGGCTGGCCGGACGGCGACGTGGCCGCGCTGAGCCCCGAGCCGCACGTCTGGTTGCCGGACACCGGGTGGGAGGTGGCCGAGGTGCGCGCCATCCTCGCCGACAGCGGGCGCACCGACGTCGAGCTGGACGAGCGCGGCCCGGTGGCGTACTCGCAGCTCGTGCTGGGCGTCGCGCCGGACCGGGCGCGGAACCCCTCGTTCGAGTGGCGGGAGCTGGCCGCGTTCCGGACCCTCGCGGCGGTCGACGCGGACGCGTCCGGCGCGGGCCTGGCGGCGGCGGCGGCGCTGGTGCGGGCCGAACTCGACGTCGAGGTGCTGGACGCGGCGGTGCTGGACGGCCCGGACGTGGCGCGGCGGTTGCGGGACGTGGCGCTGCGCACCGCGCCGCAGCCGGCCGGCCCGTGCCCGGCGGCGGACCGGGCGGTGCTCGGCTCGGAGAAGGCGATCCGCGACCTGACGTGCCTCCAGGCGGTCTACCCGACGGGCGGCACCGTGCACCTGACCCACCCGTTCGTGTCGGTGGTGCGGCGCGACCGGCCGCGCAACGTGCGGCGCGAGGCCGTCGTCCAGCGGTTCCAGGACCACCTGGGGGACGGGTCGGCGCAGGAGGCGTTCCGGCACGCCGGCTTCCGCGACCAGGACTGGGTGCCCGAGCCGCACGAGGGAATCCGGCCGGACCGGCAGCCCGCGCTGGCGCTGGAGGTGGACGCGACGGCGGTGCGCGCGGCGTGGCGGTCGGCCGGCCGGTCGACCCCGGTGGTGCTCGCGGTGGACGGGACGGCGCGCGCGGAACAGCTCGCGGACCGGCTCACCGAGCGGATCCGGCCGCGCGGCGAGGTGCTGCGGCTGGACTTCGCGCCCGGCGACCTGGCGGGCGTGGTGGAGCGCGGCGTCGCCGAGTTCGGGTCGGACCGGCCGATCGTGGTCCTCAGCGGCACCGCGACCGCCGCGCCGGTCCGACCGCCGGTGCTGGACTCGCCGGTGACCGTGTACGGGGTGGGGTTCGCCGAGGGGGCGTGCTCGGCGGTCAGCCAGCTCGGCGTGTTCCGGGCCGCGTACCGGGGGGACTGCTTCGCCGAACGGGACGTGGACCGGGCGCTCGACCTGGTGGCGGACGGACTGTGGGGTACCGATGGCTAGGCAGCGGGGGGCGTTGACCAGGTGGCTGGTGCCGGTGGTGGTGGCACTGCTGGTCGCGGCGTGCGGTGTGCCGGCGATCGACCCGGCGCGCGACGGCGTGGGGCGGATCACCTTCGTCGACAGCCAGGACCTGTCGAACCGGCAGATCAAGCAGCGGGTGGACGAGTGGAACGCCACCGCCCGGCGGGGCGAGCAGGTGACGTACGTGCCGCTGCCGACGCCGACGGACGCCTACCGGGCCCAGCTCATGGCCCGTGCGCAGGACCTCGTGGGCGCGCGGGGCGACTACCAGGCGCAGTGCTACGACGTGATGACGCTGGACGTGGTGTGGACGGCCGAGTTCGCCAGGTCCGGCTACCTGGTCCCGCTGTCGCCCGAGGAGTTCCAGGCGGAGCAGTACCTGCCCGCGACGATCAGGTCCGTGGTGGTGGACGGGCGGTTGTGGGCGGTGCCGTGGCGGGCCGACGTCGGGGTGCTCTACTACCGGTCCGACCTGCTGGCCGCCGAGGGCCTGGTCTGGCCGGCGACGTGGTCGGAGCTGGAGCGGACGGCCGAGGTGCTGGGGCCGAAGCACCGGATCGCGGGGTACGTCGGGCAGCTCGACCGGTACGAGGGGCTGACGGTGAACGCCCTGGAAGCGGTGTGGGCGCACGGCGTCGAAGAAGGCCGGTGGAACTGGGACTCGCCGGAGGCGCGGGCCGGGATCGGGATGCTGGCGCGGGGCATCGAGGAGGGCTGGATCCCGAAGGAGGCGCTGACCTACGACGAGTCGGACAGCCTGACGGAGTTCAAGGAGGGTCGGGCGCTGTTCCTGCGCAACTGGCCCTACGCCCGGGAGGTCCTGGAGGCGTCGCCGTTGAAGGGGAAGTTCCGGATGGCGGCGCTGCCCGGCCCGGGGGCGCTGGGCGGCTGGAACCTGGCGATGTCGCGGTGCTCCCAGCACCAGTTGACCGCGCGGAAGTTCATCCGGTTCCTCGCCGGGGAGGCCAGCCAGCAGGTGCTGCTGGAGCAGGCCGGGTACCCGCCGTCGCTGCGGGCGCTGTACCGGAAACCCGAGCTCAACGCGCGGCTGCCGCACCTGGGAGTCCTGCGCACGGCGGTCGAGAGCGCCCGCAACCGGCCCGTGACCGCGCACTACGAAGAGGTGACGCGGGTCCTCCAGGGCGCGTTGCACGCCGGTCTGGGCAATCCCGGGTCGCTGGACGCGGAGCTGAGACAGTTGTCGACCGACGTGGCCCGCGCGCTCAGCGGTCGCTGAGCGGTGGCCGGGTGGGCCCGGGGTCAGCGGGTCGCGGCGAGGGCGGCTCGTTTGGCTTCGCGGTTCCAGTCGATCCACCCGCGCACCACGAGGACGGCGAACACGGAGTAGACCGCCGCGCTGAAGTACAGGCCCGAGTGCAGTTGCAGGGGCACGCCGATCGCGTCCACCGCCAGCCACACCAGCCAGAACTCCACCAGGCCGAGCCCTTGCAGGGCGAACGCCAGGACCGTGCCGACGAAGATCGCCGCGTCGGGCCACGGTGCCCACGACGCGTCCAGCGCGTCCAGGACCAGCGCGAACCCCGTCGTGCCGACCACGAAGACCACCGCCACGGCGATCCGCTCGCGGAGCGTGCCCCTGCGGACCACCACGCCGAACACCGGGTCGCGCCGCCGCGTCCACGCCCACCAGCCGTACACGGTGATCAGCGCGATCACGACCTGCCGCGCGGCGGTGCCGCCGAGGTGCGCGGACAGGTAGACGACGAAGAGCAGCGTGACCGAGACGAGTTGCACCGGCCACGTCCAGAGCGTCCGGCGTTGCGCCAGGTAGACGACGACCAGCGCGAACACCTGGCCGATGAACTCCGCGTAGGACACGAACTGGCCGAACACCGTGAAGCCGTGGTCCATCAGGGCCCGCATCGCGCTCTCCCCTCGTCTCTTCGCGGGCAACACCCGGCCGCGCTCTCGGATTCCCGGGGTAACGCCGGCCACAGCTCTCGTGGACACCTCGACCTCCGGCCGGAGTACACCCCCGCCGCCTACCCTCCCACCGCGTGAGGGCCGTTGCCCCGGCTTTGGCGCTACTGGTGGCCGCCTCCCGGGTCTCGTCGGACGGGCCGGGTCCCAGGGCGCGGGAGGAGGTGGACGAGTGGCGTACGGCGTACGGGCGAGTGGCCCGGTCAACGTCCGCGTGGTGTCCACTGTGGACTTGGCGAGCCGGAGCGCGTCGGCGGGCGGCACGACGGCGGGCGGCGGCGTGCGGACCGACGCGAGGAGCCCCGCCCGGGTGGGGCGGGGCTCCTCGGATTTCACCTGATCAGGTGTTCTGCCGAACCTCGGCTCAGCGGTCGGTGGGCGGCATCTGGATCCCGGAGGGCGGGGTCGGGGCGTCCGCCGACGTGGGGCGGCTGGTCCGGCTCGTGGCCGACGCGGTCGGGCGCGGCGGCATCACCGGGTCGTGGGACTGGCGCGGAGCCGGGGCGTGGCCGGAGGTCTCCTGCTGCACCCGGTGGAGCCAGCCCTCCCAGCGCTGCTGCATCGGTCGCACCAGGCCGCCGCCGACACCGATCACGATCACGCCCGCCACCGTGGCCAGCACGGTGATCAGCACCGGCATGGTGACCGAGACGGCGATGCCGAGCTGGTTCAGCGCCGCGATCACGCCGAGCGCCACGATGAAGCCGTAGGTGATGTTGCCGAGCAGCCTGGTGTAGGACCGGTTGCCGAGGGCACCGGTCACCAGGCCGCGCAGCGCCTTGCCGATCGCGGCGGCGACGAGCACGAGCACCATGGCCACGACGATGCGCGGCAGGTACGCGATCACGTCGTTGAGCAGGGCGCTCACCGCGTTGCCGGTGCCGAAGACGCCGAACGCGAGCTGGAGCGCGATCAGCAGCACGAAGTAGTAGACGATCTTGACGATGAGGCCGGACGCGTCGATCGGCGACTGGGCCAGCGCGCCGCCCAGCCCGGACCTCTCGACCAGGCGGTCGAAGCCCACGCGCTTGAGCAGGAAGCCGACCCCCTTGGCGAGCGCCTTGGCGATGAGCCAGCCGACCAACAGCACCAGCAGGAAGCCGAGGAGCTTCGGTACGAACGTGGCCACCATCGCCCACGCCTGTCCGAGTCCTTCGGTGATCTGGGAGCCCACGACGTCCCTCCTCGAATGTCGCTCGATGTTGCCTGGCGAGATCGTTTCCCAGGCCGCATCACCCGGCAACCTGAAGTGCCGGCACGAAAGAGTGACTGACGTGGCGCGCGCGGCCGGAACAGTCCAGAGTGGAATGACCGGTGGGGACCGGGGAGAGGGAAACGCCCGACGCGCTTCGTGCGCGTCGGGCGTTTCCGATTTCCGGGCGGTGTCCCTAGGGACGCGGCTTGGGCGGGCGGGGTGCCCCCGGCCCCGTCCACGTGACGAACCCGCGTCCGTCCAGATAGGACTGCACGTCCGTGCGGACGTCCTCGTCCGGACGGGGGTCGCCGGGGCAGATCGAGCTGCTGTCCGGCAGCACGCCGTTCACCAAGTAGTGGTTCACGTTGGCGTTGACGCACCGGTTGCCGCTGCCGTAGACGCCGTGCTTGCCCTCGTCCCGGACGGTGATCAGGCTGTGACCCAGGCGCGCGGCCATCGCCGGACCGCTCTCGTACTGGGTCTGCGTGTCGCCCTCGGCCTGCACGACCACCCCGATCGGGTACCCGGCGCGCTGGAGCCGCACCGGGGGCTCGGGTGGCGTGAACGACCGGTACGTGCACGTGGTCGGTGCCGCGCGGAGCACCCCGAACCCGTACGGGTAGCGGTCGCGGAAGACCCGCATGTCCTCGTAGTAGGTCTCGATGTCGGTCGGCCAGTCGACCTCGCACACGACGGTGTTGAACACGCCGGAGACGAACTCGGTCTGCCCGGCGCGGGCCATCGCTTCGAGGGCCGGGGTGGACGTCCGGGCGGCACCGGTGGGCGCGGGGCTCCTGAGCTCGCTCACCGAGTCGGCGATCTCCGCCCAGAGCGGGCGGTAGCGCGTGCCCACGCCCAGCGCGGAGTCGAACGTGGTGCGGCTCTGGGCGGGAGCCGGGTCGGTCGCGAGCCGGGCGGCGATCCGCTCGACGGTGGCCACCACGTCGGCCCCGGTCTTGCCCAGCCCGAACTTCGAGTCGCGCGCGGCGGCCCACTCGGACCACTGGTCGACGTTGCGGCGGTAGGCGATGGCCTGCGCGCGGAACTGCCCGCGCCAGACCCAGTCCGGGTGCACGGACGAGTCCAGCACGCTGCGGTCGAGGCGCTCGGGGAACAGGCTGCCGTAGACCGCACCCAGGTAGGTGCCGTAGGAGTAGCCCAGGTAGTTGAGCTTCTCCTCCCCCAGGACGGCGCGGACGACGTCCAGGTCGCGGGCGGTGTTGGCGGTGTTGATGTGGGGCCGGATCGCGCCGCCCGATCGTTGGCACGCCTCCTCGGCGGCCCGCGCCTCGGCCGCCCACTTGGGGAAGTCCTCGTCGGACGGCCGCGTGTCCGGCGTGGCGAAATCAGGCGAGGTCCGGCAGTTGAGCGCGGTCGACGCGCCCACGCCGCGCGGGTCGAACCCGATCAGGTCGTAGACCCTGGCGGGGGCGGACTGCGCCAGGACGTTCGGCATCTTGAGCCCGGACCCGCCCGGACCACCGGGGTTGAGGACGAGGATGCCCCGGCGCGCGGCCGGGTCGCCGGCCTTGCGGCGGCTGATGCGGACGGAGATGTGGTCGGTGGTCGGGTTGCGGTAGTCGAGCGGCAGGACCACGTCGGCGCATTCGAGGGTGTTCTCGCAGGCGGCCCACGTCAGGTGCTGCGTGGTGAACGGGGTCAGGTCAGGGGGGTCGGCGGTGGCTGTCGCTGGGATCGGGACGGACAGGGCGGTGACTAGGGCCAAACCGGCTGACACGTGCCTGCGCACGGCGGACCTCCCGGGTGTTGGCAGATGACCATCCGAAGGTAGGTCCGTTGCGGTGGGTCGTCAGGTCCAGTCACTCGTTGGTGTGGGCGGTGCGGCCGGCACGAGGTGGAGCCGAGGGACGGGGCGGCGAGGGCGGAGCGGCGGGGCGGCAAGGGCGCGGCGGCGGCAGGCCGGGACGGCGGCGAGGGCGGGGAGGCAAGGGCGCGGCGGGGTGATGGCGGTACGGCGGGCGGCGGCGCGGGTCGATTGTCGGTGGTCCGTGGAATAATGGTGTCGGGGGCCGGAGGCCACGCCCGAGCATTTTGTGGTTTGCCGGGAAGCGGCTTCGGAGTGGCCTTGGGCGCGGCGGTATAAAGCCGGAGATAAAAGCCCGCGCTCGCCACCGGGCAGGCCGCCGCGCAGACCGCCGGGCAGGCCGCCGGGGGAAACAAAGATCCGCCGCGTCCCCCCGGGTGACCCGGTCGGGACGGCCGCGCCGGCCGCACGGGGAGAACGCGACTCGGCGGGGTGGTGTCGCGGTGCCGGCGGGGGTGGTGTTCGCGCTTGTCCGGAGGGTGTTTCGGGTGGTCGGCGGGGCCTGGGGTCGGGGCGCGTGCGATCGTGGTGGGCATGAGCGGGTCTGACGAGGTGGTGCCGGCGTTGTCTCGGGAGACGTTGCGGACCTTGCAGCGGGCCTCCGGGGACCTCGCGTCGGCCAGTGTCGCCGAGATGGAGGCGCGACTCCCCTGGTTTCGGCGGATGCCCGCTGATCAGCGCGCCGGGGTGCTGCTGCTCATCCAGAACGGGGTGGCCGGGTTCGTCTCCTGGCTGCACGACCCGCAGCAGGCCATCCGATTGACCGCCGAAGCCTTCCGGGCCGCCCCCAAAGACCTTTCCCGCTGGGTCAGCCTGCGGCAGACCGTCGAATTGGTTCGAATCGCCCTGGAGTTGTTCGAGCAGTTCCTGCCGAAATTGGCGGACGGGGACGCCGAGCGGGCCCTGTTGACCGAGGGCGTGTTGCGGTACGGGCGGGAGATCGCGTTTTCCGCCGCCACCTCCTACGCGGCGGCGGCCGAGGCCCGGGGGGCGTGGGACGCCCGGCTCGAAGCCCTCGTCGTCGACGGCATCGTGCGCGGGGACGCCGAGGAGTCCCTGTTGTCCCGCGCCACCGCCCTGGGGTGGGACCCGGCCGCCGAGGCGACCGTCCTGGTCGGCAACCCGCCGTCCGACGACCCGCCCGCCGTGGTCTTCGAGGTGCGCAGCAGGGCGGCCCGGATGTCGCGGCCCGTGCTGCTCAGCGTCCAGGGGTCGCGGCTGGTCGTGGTGCTGGGCGGGGAGACCGGGAGCGGGGACGCCCTGGCGCGCCTGGCCGACGCCTTCGGGGCCGGGGCGGTCGTCGCCGGGCCGTCCGTGTCGAGCCTGGCCGACGCGCACCGCAGCGCCAGCGACGCGCTGTCCGGGCTCCGGGCCGTGGTGGGGTGGCCCGCCGCGCCCCGGCCGGTCCGGTCCCTGGACCTGTTGCCGGAGCGGGCGCTGGCGGGGGACCCCGAGGCCGAGTGGCAACTGGTCGACCGCGTCGCCCGGCCGCTGGAGGACGCGGGCGGGGCGCTGCTGGACACCGTGGACGCCTTCCTGGAAGTCGGGGGGGTCCTGGAGGCGTGCGCGCGGCGGCTGTTCGTCCACCCGAACACCGTGCGCTACCGGCTCCGCAGGGCCACCGAGCTCACCGGGAGGAACGCCAACGACCCCCGTGACGCCCTGGTGCTCCGGGTGGCGCTGGCCGTGGGACGGCTGGCGCGGGCTCGCGGGTTGTGGTGACCCTCGAACGGGTGTGATGGACGACGCACGTCCCATATGGCCCGTTATCAGCCGTGCCCCACAACACAGGACGTGGTTCGACGTTCATCTTTGAGTCACATTTGTAGAGACCCTACAAACGTTGCCCTCTCGTTTCGTCAGCGGCGGCATCCCGGGAGACCGCCGAAAACGTGTTCAGTGGGCGGGTGATCGCGCTCCTCGCCCCCGGACAGGGGTCCCAGACGCCCGGCATGTTCACCCCCTGGCTCGCGGTCGAGGGGGCGGCCGAGCGCGTCGGGGCCTGGTCCGAGGCGACCGGGTTGGACCTGCTCCGGTTGGGCACCACCGCCGAGGCCGACGAGATCAAGGACACCTCCGTCACCCAACCGCTGGTCGTGGCGCTGGCGCTGCTCGCGTTCGAGGAGCTCCGCCGCCGGGTGTCGCTGCCCGTGGACACCGTCGTGGCCGGGCACTCGGTCGGCGAGCTCGCCGCCGCCGCGATCGCGGGTGTGCTGAGCACCGACGACGCCGTGGCGCTGGCCGCCGTGCGGGGAGCCGCGATGGCCGCCGCCTGCGCGCTCGAACCGACCGGCATGGCCGCCGTGCTCGGCGGCGAGGAGGAGGCGGTGCTGGCCCGGCTCCACGAGCTGGGCCTGGTCGGCGCGAACCGGAACGGCGCGGGGCAGATCGTCGCCGCGGGCCCGCTGGACGCGCTGGACAAGCTGGTCGAGAACCCCCCGGAGCGGGCGAAGATCCGCCGGCTCCAGGTCGCGGGTGCCTTCCACACCGAGTACATGGCCCCCGCCGAAGAGGCGCTGCGCGCCCGTGCCACCGCGATCACCGCGGCGGACCCGGCGCTGCCGCTGCTCTCCAACGCCGACGGTGCCGTGGTGACCTCCGGCCCCGACGTGCTGAACCGACTCATCTCCCAGGTGACCCACCCCGTGCGGTGGGACTCCTGCCAGGCGACGCTGGCCGCGCGCGCCGTGACCGCGGTGGCCGAGCTGCCTCCCGCGGGCACGCTGACCGGCCTGGCGAAGCGCGAATTGAAGGGCACCCCCACCTTGGCAGTGAAGACCCCGGACCAGCTCGACGCGCTCGTGGAGCTGCTGGAGGCGTCCGCATGACCTCCCTCGCCGCCCCCACCGGGCGCGCCGGCTCCCGCATCCTCGGCATGGGCAGCTACCAGCCCGAGACGATCGTCAGCAACCACGACCTCGCGCAGGTCGTGGAGACCTCCGACGAGTGGATCCGGGACCGCGTCGGCATCGCCAACCGGCGGATCGCGAAGCCGGACGAACTCCTGGTCGACATGACGATCGCGGCCGGCGCGAAGGCGATCGCGGACGCCGGGCTGGAGCCCTCCGACATCGAGGCCGTGCTGGTCGCGACCTGCACCATGCCGTCGATGATCCCGAACGCGGCGGCGCAGGTCGCCTACGGGCTCGGCGTCCAGGCCGGTGCCGCGTTCGACGTCAACGCCGCCTGCGCGGGCTTCTGCTACGCGCTGGCCACGGCGTCCGACCTGGTCCGCGCGGGCACCGCCGAGCACGTGCTCGTGATCGGTGCCGAGAAGCTCAGCGACTGGGTGAACCCGGTCGACCGGTCCACCGCGATCATCTTCGGCGACGGCGCGGGCGCGGCGGTCGTCGGCCCGTCCGACGAGCCGGGCATCGGCCCGGTCGCGTGGGGCAGCGCGGGGGACATGTCGGAGATGATCCAGGTGCCCGACCGGCACTCGTTCATCTCCCAGGAGGGCCAGTCGGTCTTCCGCTGGGCGACCACGCAGATCGCACCCATCGCCCTGCGTGCCGTCGAGCTGGCCGGCATCGAGCTGTCCGAAGTGGACGTGTTCGTGCCGCACCAGGCCAACCTGCGGATCATCGAGGCGATCGCGAAGCGGTTGCGCGCCAAGGGTGCGCGTGAAGACCTCGTGATCGCGCGTGACATCGTGGACTCCGGCAACACCTCCTCCGCCTCCATCCCGCTCGCGCTGGACCACCTGCGCACGGCGGGCGAGGCGCGCAGCGGGGACGTCGCCCTGCTCGTCGGCTTCGGTGCCGGCCTGTCCTACGCGGGACAGGTCGTCCGACTGCCGTGACCCGAAGTCAGACTCCGGTGGGACACCCCAGCCGGCGGGAGCAAGAAGAAGGAAGGGATTTTCAGTGAGCAACGAGGACATCCAGAAGGGGCTCGCCGACATCGTCGAGGAGGTCGCCGGTGTCGAGGCGGCCGATGTGACGGCGGACAAGTCCTTTGTGGACGACCTGGACATCGACTCGCTGTCCATGGTGGAGATCGCCGTGCAGGCCGAGGACAAGTTCGGCGTGAAGATCCCGGACGACGAGCTGGCCAACCTCAAGACCGTGGGCGATGCGGTGAACTACATCGCCAGCAACGCATGACCACTGTCAACGACGTCGTCGTCACCGGGCTGGGTGCCACCACCCCGCTCGGTGGCGATGTCGCCTCCACCTGGGATGCTCTGCTCGCCGGGCGCAGCGGTGTGAAGCCGCTGGTGACGGACTGGGTGGAGCGGTTCGAGCTGCCCGTGCGGATCGCCGCGCGGCTGGCCGTCGAACCGACCGAGATCCTGCCGCGCGTCGAGGCGCGCCGGCTGGACCGCTGCGAGCAGGTCGCCGTGGTCGCCGCCCGCCAGGCGTGGGCGGACTCCGGGCTGGGCGACGAGGGCGTCGAGCCCGAGCGGCTCGGCGTGATCGTCGGCACGGGCATCGGCGGCGCGATGACGCTACTGGACCAGGACGACCTGATCGAGGCGTCGGGGCTGCGCAAGGTGTCCCCGCTGACCGTGCCCATGCTCATGCCCAACGGCCCGGCCGCGCACGTCGGCCTGGAGCTCAAGGCGCGAGCCGGGGTGCACGCGCCGGTCTCGGCGTGCGCGTCCGGCGCGGAGGCCCTGGCCTGGGCGTGGCGGATGCTGCGCTCCGGTGAGGCGGACGTGGTCGTGGCGGGCGGCGCGGAGGCGTGCATCACCACGATCACCATGGCGGGCTTCATCCAGGCCCGGACCATGAGCACCCGCAACGACGAGCCCGAGCGGGCCTCCCGCCCGTTCGACGTCAACCGGGACGGCTTCGTGCTCGGCGAGGGTGCCGGGATCATGGTGCTGGAGCGCGGCGACTTCGCCCGCGCCCGCGGCGCGCGGATCTACGGCACGCTGGCGGGCATCGGCACCAGCTCGGACGGCCACCACATCACCGCGGCGGACCCGGAGGGCCTGGGCCAGTCCCGGGCGATCACGGCGGCGCTGCGCAACGCGGGCGTCGACCCGTCCGACGTGGGCCACGTCAACTGCCACGCGACGTCCACCCCGGTGGGCGACGTGATCGAGCCGCAGGCCGTGCGCCGGTCGATCGGCGACCACCCGGTGCTGACCGCGCCGAAGGGCAACCACGGTCACCTGCTCGGCGCGTCCGGCGCGGTGGAGGCGATCACCACGGTGCTCTCGGTGCGCGACGGCGTCGTGCCGCCGACGCTGAACCTGGAGAACCAGGACCCGAAGGTGCAGTTGGAGGTGGTCACCGGCGAGCCGCGCAAGATCGACCTGGTCGCGGCGGTGAACAACTCGTTCGGGTTCGGTGGGCACAACGTGTCGCTTGTCTTCACCAACGGCTGAGCGGGCGCGGGCAGCGCCCGTGCGACCCCGGCGGGTGGTCGTCGGCAGTGGTGTGTGAAGGGCCGTTTCCGTTGCGGGACGGCCCTTTCGCGTTGGCGAGGGCGGGTCAGCAGGCGGTGAACCGGGAGCTGGAGCCCTCGGTGCCGAAGTCGACGCGCAGGGAGCCCGACTCCTCCTGCACGGGGTAGACGACCCGCCAGCGGATGCAGTCGGACTGGAGCTCGGCGGGTGCCTTGGCCGCGTCCTGGGTGCTGACGAACGTCATCAGGACGCGCACGCGGGTCGGTGAGGCGGTTTCCACCCGGTGCACCAGGATCGTGCCGTTGCGGGTGGACTCGTAGTCCGCTTCCCAGCGGGTGCGCGGGGTCCGGGCGACGCGTTCCGCGGTGACGGTGGCCGTCCACCGGTCGTAGTCGCGGGCGTTGAGGGCGTCGAAGTAGCGCTGGAGCAGGCCCCGGACGCGTTCGCCGTCGGGGTGCAGGGCGGCGTCGAGGCTGCGTCGCACGACCGTGTCACCCGGTTGCGCGGAGCGCGGCACGGACGTCGAGGGGGACGGCACGGCGATCCGGTCGCCGACCGCCTGGGCGGGTCGCTGGTAGACCTCGCGGGCCAGCACACCGGTGGCCGCGGTCAGCGCGGCGATCACCAGCACCGCGGGCAGCAGCAGCCGGGACGACACACCGATCAGCGTGCCATATGCCGCCGAACGCACGATTGACCACCCGATCGGACCAGCGCGAGACCCGATCGGTGCGGTCGGGTCGCCGCGCGACCGGGTACGTCAATTCGGTAAACCCGAATTTCGGAGGACGTCCCGCACCCCAACGGACGAGGAAGACCGCTGATAGCGGATATCTCCCCGATAGGACCAGCGGGCCACCCCCGGTCACCACACCCGCAAAAAAGCGGAAAGTCAGGCGATTCCGCAGGCCGTAGGCACGAAAGAAGGTGAACGTGCCGGTGCCGTTTAGCGTGGATACCCATAGGCCGCCGTCCAGAGCAGCGCCAAACCTGGCGAACGGGTGATTCTACTGCATCCGAGACAACCCAAAGTACTGATTCGCGCAGTGCCGACCGGCACGAACGGCCTAGTCAACTCCCCGATCTGGCGGATTGGCCTCCGACCGACCACCGTGCGGGAATACAGCGGTCGAAACAATTTCAAGGAGGCGAATTCCCGTGGATCTCCGCTATGAGGCTTACTGCTTCGCGGACCGCCTCTTCTACGACGTGCAAAGCTCCACGGAAACTGCCGCCGATGATTTTTCGCAGGTGCTCCCGGAGCTGCCCGAGGACTGGTCGAGCACCGATCTCACGATCTGGCGCTACCTCCACCCGGCCGGTGCCTCGGTGCCCCGCCAGGGCTGGAAGATCCACGTGTCGGCCACCGTCCGCAACGCCGGTGAGTTGCTCCTGGCGTGCTACGACCACCTGGTGCGGCGGCGCGTCCCGTTCAAGTACCTGCGTACCCGGTCGATCGTGCTGGCCCGGAACTCGAAATACGCCCCGCGCGAAGCGAGTGGCAAGCTGATCACCATCTACCCGGCCGACGAAGCGCAGTTGGAAACGACCTTGCGCGAGCTCGACGAACTGCTCGGCGGGCGACCCGGTGCGTACATCCTGAGCGATTTGCGGTACAGCGCGGGCCCGTTGTTCGTCCGTTACGGCGGTTTTGTCGAGCAGTGGCTTGAGGTCGACGGCAAACGCGTGCTGGCGATCGAGGGCACGCACGGCGAACTGGTTCCCGACCAGCGCAGACCCACCTTCTGGGTGCCGGAGTGGATCACCTTGCCGGCGTGCCTGGAAGAGCACCTTGCAGCGCGTAAGGGCGGGGACGCCGAGACGTTCCCCTATCGGGTGACGCAGTCGCTGCACTTCTCCAACGGCGGCGGTGTGTACCGGGCGACCCGCAAGTCCGACGGCACCGACGTGGTCCTGAAGGAAGCCCGCCCGCACGCCGGGCTGGACCGGGACAACGTGGACGCGGTCGCCCGGCTGCACCGCGAGCACGACATCCTCACCCGGCTGGCGGGCGTGCCCGGCGTGCCCGCGGTGCACGAGCTGTTCTCCGCGTGGGAGCACGACTTCTTCGCGATGCAGCCGGTGCCCGGTGGGCCGATCGGCCAGTGGTTGGGGCAGCACTACCCGCTGACCCACCACGAGGTCGGCGACGTCACCGGGTACACCGCGCGGGCGCTGGCGATCATCGCCCGGGTCGAGCGGATCATGGCCGACGTCCACGAGCGCGGAGTCGTGTTCAGCGACCTGCACCCGCTGAACGTCCTGGTGGACGACGACGATTCGGTGTCGCTGATCGACTTCGAGCTGGCGTTCCCGGTCGAGGAGGACCGCAAGCCCACCCTGGGCTCCCCCGGCTTCCAGGCCCCGCCGGACCGGTCCGGGTTCGAGATCGACGAGTACGCGCTGGCCGCGCTGCGGCTGTACGTGTTCCTGCCGCTCAACGCGGTGATCGAGCTCGCCCCGGTCAAGCTGCGCCACCACGTGGAGGTCATCCGCGCCCGCTTCGGCCTGCCGGACGAGTACTGCGACCGGATCGTCGAGGTGCTCACCCCGCGCGTCGACCCGCCGCCGCCGGTGTCGACCGCGCTGGACGAGCCGTCGCCGGACTGGGCGGTCGTGCGCAAGTCGATCGCCGCCGCGATCCTGGCCAGCGCCACGCCGCACCGGCACGACCGGCTGTTCCCCGGCGACGTCGAGCAGTTCGAGGTCGGCGGCGCGTGCTTCGCCTACGGCGCGGCCGGTGTGCTGCACGCGCTGGAGGTCACCGGCGAGGGCCGCTACCCGGAGCACGAGCGGTGGCTGGTGGACTCGCTGCGCCGCGACCCGCCGAAGGAGCCCGGCTTCTACACCGGTGCGCACGGCATCGCGCACGTGCTGGAGAACTTCGGCTACCACGACGAGGCCGGCGAGCTGGTCCGCGCGTACGCCGAGCTGCTGCCCACGACCCAGGACCACGGCCTGAACTCCGGCCTGTCCGGCGTGGCGCTGAACCTGCTGCACTTCGCCCGGACCCGCGACGACGAGTCGTTCGCCGGGCAGGCGCTGGCGCTGGGCGACCGGCTGGTCGGGATGCTCGCCGACGCGCCGCCGCCCGGTGACAAGGCCCGCGCGGGCCTGCTGCACGGCTGGTCGGGTCCGGCGCTGCTGTTCACCCGGCTGCACGGCCTGACCGGCGACCAGCGGTGGCTCGACCAGGCCGAACGCGCGCTGGACCGCGACCTCGCGGAGTGCATGACCGCGCTGGACGGCTCCACCCAGGTCCGCGACGGCAACTTCCGCACCCTGCCCTACCTGGGGGTGGGCACCGCCGGGATCGCGCTGGCGCTCGCCGAGTTCGCCCGGGTCGCGCCGGACGCCGGCTGCTCGGCCCGGCTGCCCGAGCTGGTCTCCGGCCTGACCGGCGAGTTCGTGATCCAGCCCGCGCTGGCGCTGGGCCGGGCGGGTCTGCTGGCCACGCTCGCCCACGCGGGCGGCGCTCGCGAGGCGGTCGACCGGCACCTGGCCGCGCTGGCCTGGCACGCCGTGCCCTACCAGGAGGGGCTCGCGTTCCCCGGCATCCAGCTCCGCCGGCTCTCGATGGACCTCAACACCGGCGGGGCGGGCGTGCTGCTCGCGATCGCCGCCGCCGTGGACGGCCTGCCCGTGCTGCCGTTCCTCCAAGCCCCGGCCCTCGCGGGCCGGTAGCAGTAACCCCGTTTCCCCGAAGTTCAACCCCGACGCTAGGAGTCGACATGGAGTTCATCCTCGACCTTCAGGACATGGACACCCCCGAGGTGCAGGCCAACGCGATGGCGTCGGGCGGCAGCAGCGGTGGCGGCGGCGGCAGCACGACGGCGTCGAACGTCTCCCTGCTGCTCCCGTGCAGCCACTCCACCGTGAGCCTCGTCCTCTGCTGATTCCGCTCGCGGATCAGCACGGGGTGAGCGGCGCAGGCGAAGTGCGCCGCTCACCCGGTCCTCACGAGGGCCCGGTGGCGGTCCCCCGGTTCACAGCCGGGTGGCCGACCCCGGGCCCTCGCCCATGATGCGCCCCGCCGCCACCGCCTGGAGCACCGATGCTGTTGAGGACGGTCGTCCTGCGCGACCCGCGCTGGCTGCTGCTGGCCGGCAACGCCCTGGTCGCCACCACCGCCGGACTGCTGCTGCCCACCGCGCTGGCCGGCGCGGTGGACATGGCGCTGGGCGGGCGGCTGGACACCGGGACGGTGCTGTGGCTGGTCGGGCTGGCCGGCGTGGAGGTGCTGGGCGACGCGATCGGCGTGGTGCTGGCGGCGGCGATCGCCGCGCGCGGCACGGCGTTCCTGCGCCGCGCGGTGATCGACAAGCTGGTGGCGCTCGGTCACCCCGGCCGGTTCGAGGCCGGTGACGCGGTGAGCCGGCTGACCGGGGACAGCGGGATCGCGGGCGGGTTCGCGGTGCTGCTGGTCAACCTGGGGATCACCGCGACGACCGCGTGCGGCGCGGTGGTGGCGCTGGCGCTGCTGGACTGGCGGCTCGCGGTGGTGTTCCTGCTCAGCGTGCCGCTGGCGCTGCTGCTGGTGCGCTCGCACCTGAAGCTGACCGCCGAGGACGTGGCGACGTACCAGGAGGTCTCGGGCGAGCTCTCGGCGCGGCTGCTGGACGCCGTGGGCGGCCTGCGCACGATCGCCGCGTCCGGCCGGGCCGACCAGGAGGCGGACCGCGTGCTGCGGCCGTTGCCCCGGCTCGCCGCCGCCGGGATCGGGATGTGGCGCACCCAGGCGAAGATGATCTGGCGGGCCGGTCTGCTGCTGCCCCTGGTGGAGCTGGCGGTGCTGATCGCGGCCGGGTTCGGCGTGGTCGCCGGCCGGCTGAGCGTCGGCGAGGTGCTGGCCGCCCTGGGCTACGCGGGCCTGGGCCTGGCCGTGGTCGGTCAGGCGACCGTGCTGACCGCGCTGCAACGGGCGCGCGCGTCGGCCGCCCGGATCGACGAGGTGCTGGCCGAACCGCCGGTCGACGCCGGCACCCCCGGCGGCGCGCCACCGGGTTCGGTGGAGCTGCGCGGGGTGAGCGTGCCGGACGCGCTGCACGACGTGGACCTGCTGGTGCCCTCCGGGATGTTCCTGGCGGTGGTCGGGCGCTCCGGGTCGGGCAAGTCGGCGCTGGCGGCGGTGATCGGCGGGCTGACCGCGCCGGCGACCGGGCAGGTCGCGCGCGGCGGGTCCGTGGGCTACGCGTTCGAGCGGCCCTCGCTGCTCGGCACGACGGTGGCCGACAGCGTCTCGTACGGGACCTCCCTCGGCCGCGCCGAGGTCGAGGAGGCGTGCCGGGCGGTCCAGGTGCACGACGTGGTGGTGCGGCTGCCCGAGGGCTACGACACGCCGATGGCGGACACGCCGCTGTCCGGCGGTGAGGCGCAACGGCTCGGGTTGGCGCGGGCGGTGGTCCGCGACCCCGGGGTGCTGGTGCTCGACGACGCGACGGCCAGCCTGGACACCGTGACCGAGTCCACCGTGGAGCGCGCGGTGGCCTCGGCGCTGCCGGGCCGGACGCGGGTGGTGGTGACGCACCGGGCCGCGACCGCGCGCCGGGCGGACGCCGTGGTGTGGCTGGAGGACGGGCGGGTGCGGGCGATGGCCTCGCACCGGTCGCTGTGGGAGGACGCGGAGTACCGGGCGGTGTTCGGCTGATGGGGTCCTACTTGCGGGCGTTGGCCGGACGCCGGCGCGCGGTGCTGGCGCTGCTGGCCTGGTCGGTGCTGGAAGGCGTGCCGGCGCTGCTGTCCGGCCGGCTGGTGGGCCTGGCCGTCGACCGGGGGTTCGCGGTCGGCGACGTGTGGACCGGCGTGTGGTGGCTGGTGGCGTTCGCGGCGGTCGCGATGATCGGCGCGTTCGGGCTGCGGCAGGTGTTCACCCGGCTCGGCGACGTGGTGGAGCCGTTGCGGGACGGGCTGGTCACCACGATCGTGCGGGGTGTCCTGCACGACGGCCGGTCGCACCGCAGGCAGCCGGACGCGAGCGCGGTCGCCCGCATCACCCGCCACGTCGAGGTGGTCCGGGACGCGACCGCCGGCCTGCTGGTGCAGGCCCGCGCGCTGCTGGTGACGACCACCGCCGCGCTGGTCGGCCTGGCCACCGCGGTCTCGTCGCTGGCGTGGCTGGTGATCCTGCCCGTGGTGGCGGCGCTGGTGCTGTTCGGCGCGCTGCTGCCGTCGCTGGCGCGCGGGCAGCGGGCGCTGGTGCTGGCCGACGAGGACGCCGCCGAGGCGACCGGCACGGTGCTGCTCGGGATGCGCGACGTCGTCGCGTGCGGCGGGCGGGACCGGGCCGCCGAGGACGTCGCGCGGCAGGTGGACCGGCAGGCGCGGGCCACCGTGCGGATGGCGTGGGCGTCGGCGCTGCGCGGTGTGGTGATCTCGGTCGGCGGGTTCCTGCCGCTGGTGCTGCTGCTGGTGATGACGCCCGGCATGGTCGCCGCCGGCACGCTCACCGCGGGCGAGGTGCTGGCCGCCGTGGTCTACCTGAGCACCAGCGTGCAACCCGCGCTCCGGCGGCTCGCGGACACCACGAGCACCGTCGTGCTCCGGCTGGCGGTGGCGCTGCGCCGGATCGCCGAGGCCGTGCCGGAGGTGCCGCCCCCGGCCGGTGACCTCGTCCCGGACGGCGGCGGGATCGTGCTGCGCGGCGTGACCTTCGGGTGGGGCGAGCACGCCGAGCCCGTGGTGCGCGACCTGGACCTGGAGCTGGCGCGCGGCGCGCACCTGGCCGTGGTCGGACCCAGCGGCATCGGCAAGTCGACGCTCGCGGGCCTGGTCACCGGGATGGTCGCGCCGCAGGCCGGGACGGTGCTGCTCGGCGGCGCGCCGGTGCGCGAGGTGCGGCCGGCGGAACGCCACCGGCGGATCGCGCTGGTGCCGCAGGAGACCTACCTGTTCACCGGGACCGTGCGGGACAACCTGGCGCTGTTCACGCCCGGGGCGGGCGACGACGAGCTGTTGGCGGCGGTGGCGGCGGTGGGTGCGACGGACGTCGTGACCCGGCTCGGCGGGCTGGACGGCCCGGTGGGTCACGCGGGGGGCAGCCTGTCGGCGGGCGAAGCCCAGTTGCTGGCGGTCGCGCGGGTCTACGCGTGCCCGGCGGACGTGGTGATCCTGGACGAGGCGACGTCCAACCTCGACCCGGCCGCGGAGGCCGTGGTGGAGCGGGCCTTCGCGGCGCGGGACGGCATCCTGGTGGTGATCGCGCACCGGTTGTCGTCGGCGTTGCGGGCCGGGCGGGTGCTGGTGATGGACGGTGGGCCGCCGCTGCTCGGCTCGCACGAGCGGCTGATGGCGGACTCCCCGACCTACGCGGAGCTGATGGCGGCCTGGCAGCCGGTGGAGGCGCTGGTACCGCAGGAGTGACCCGGCCCGGGGCGCGCGCGTACCCGGCGGGTGCCGACCGCGTCCGGGGGTGGACGCGGTCGGGTCAGCCGACCCGGTGCAGCCAGGTGACCGGCGCGCCGTCGCCCGCCCGGCGGAACGGCTCCAGCGCGTCGTCCCAGGCCGCGCCCAGGATCTCGTCCACGCCGTGCGCGAACGACTCGCCGCCGCGACTGCGCGCGGCGAGCGCGCGGAGCTGGTCCTCGGACACGACGATGTCGCCGTTCGCGCTGGTCCGGGCGTGCCACAGGCCCAGCACGGGCGCGAAGCAGTAGCGGACGCCGTCGACCCCGGGGCTCGGGTCCTCGGTGACCTCGAACCTCACCATCGGCCACGCGCGCAGCGCGGACACGAGTCGAGCCCCGGTACCGGCGTCCCCGTCCCAGGCGCACTCGGCGCGCAACTGGCCCGGGGCGGCCGGCTGCGCCACCCACTTCAGGTCCGTTCGCTCACCGAGGGTGCCCGAGATCGCCCACTCGACGTGCGGACAGACCGCAGACGGCGACGAGTGGACGTAGACCACGCCACTGGTGCTGCGGGTGCTCACAGCTGACCTCCGCTACTCGACGAGGGACGTCTTCCCCTACGGCCTGTCGCGAGCGGGCGATCCGGTGAATTCCCGACATGGTCATTCTGCCCGCTGCCGGAGCGGTCCGCCAGAAGAACCAGCACGTTCATCACCCGAGCGGGTCGGATACCGGACTTTCGACCCTGAAGTGCAACCTCGGCACCGTCCACCGCGGTGCCGAGGTCACATTCCGAGGTCGCCCGGTCACGTTCACGTGATCACCGTCGACCCGTCCCGGTACCCTCCGCGCCCGGCCGGAGCGGGGTCCGCCGTCCCCGGCGGTGGTGGTGATCGGGCGGACCGACCCGTCGAACCGCGGGCGCGGCCACCCCGCGCGGCGCTACCGTGTCCGACCGTGAGGAACGGTGTGATCTCGTGCGGCTGATCCGGCTCGGAGTCGAGCCGTCCCAGATCGGGGTGGACGTCCGCGCCGCGTTGAGCACGTGGGGCGGCGGCGACTCGGTGCTGGGCGGGGTGGCCCTGCTCGGCGTGACCCCACCCGACTGCCCGCGCGCCCTGGACGCGGTGATCGTGCTGCCGCGCGGCGTGCTCGTGGTGGTCGGCGTCGACCTGCCCGACCCGGCGATGCGCCTGGAAGCGCCGCTGTCCGGCCAGTGGAAGATCGACGGCTGGCCGCTGACCCGCCCCGACGGGGCGACCAGCCCGGCCGCCGAGGCGCTGGAGGCGACCACCGCCGTGGCCCGGCGCATCCAGGACATGCGCGGCGAACCGCTGCCGGTGACCACGGTGGTCGCGGTGGGGCCGTACGTGGGCCAGGTCGTCCAGCCCACCGGCGACCTCAACCGCGGGGTGCGGGTGGTGCACCCCAAACCCACGACGCTGCTCGCGGCGGCCCGCGAACTGGCCACCAGCGACCGGCCGTGCTCGGCGGACCACGCGGCCAAGCTGCTCGCCGTGCTCGCGCCGACCGGCACCCCGCCGGACGCCGGCCAGTTGCGCGCGGAGGGGTTCTCGGACGCGGCGGCCGACCTGGCGTCGGCCAGCACGCTGCTGCTGCCCAAGGTGCCGCCGGCGGCGCGCCGGCCGAAGTGGCTGCCCTATGCGGCGGCGGGCGTCGTGGCAGTGCTGCTCGTGGTCGGCCTGGTCGTCGCGCTGACCTCCGGCGGCGCGTCCGAGGCGGCGTCGTCGACCAGCGCCGCGCCGCAGCCCACGACAGTGGTGGTGGACGGCCGGAACTTCTCCCCGAAGGGCGCGGACCGGACCGAGGAGTGCGCCGGGCACGCTTTCGGCGACGTGCGGGCGTGGCTGGCCGGGCACCTGTGCCTGCAACTGCGGCGGGCCCAGTTCGAGACGTCGGTGGACGGCCGGAAGGCCGGCGTCGCGGTGTCCGAGCTGAACCTGCCGGACGCGGCGCGCGCGGCGGAACTGCACCGGGTCGCGTCGGTGGCCGGGTCGGGCGGGGTGACCGCGCTGGTCAAGGAGGGCCGGACGTGGCCGGGCGGTCCGGTGTCGTTCGACCGGGCGGCGATCAAAGCGGTGACGAAGACCAACCAGGTGCGCATCGCGCAGGTCGTGTGGGTCGACGGCGACTCCGACCCGGCGGACCCCGCGCTGACCGCGCTCGCCGACCAGGCGTTGCGCCTGCCCGCCCACCAGTAGGACCTCTGTGCGGGCCACCGGTTCGGTGGCGCCGGCGGCCGTCCCGCAGGGGCACCGCCCAGCGGCGGGGTGACCCGATGTGGTGAATGCGAGATTGCTCCATCCGGGGAGCTGCCCCTGGGCTCGCGCGGGCGCGGTGCCGGCTCGCGGACGGTCAGCGGCCGGTGCGGGCGAGGCCGATCGCGATCAGCCCGAAGGCCACGTGCAGCACGATCGCCAGACCCGCCACGGTGGACAGCATCTCGGTGCCCGGACGGCCGGTCAGCGCGCCGCAGGAGAACAGCCACCCCACCACGGCCACCGCGAAACCCGGGCACAGCAACGAGTTCGGCACGTGCGCCAGGTACAGCAGGGCGCTCGACCGGGCGCGCAGGAGCGTGTAGAGCACCACCGGCGCGACCAGGAAGCCCGGCAGGTGCACGACGAACGACGAGAACTCCGGCCCGCCGGGCGTCAGCGTGGTGCCGATCAGGAACACGCACCAGAAGACCGCCGCGGTCGCGAGGGCAACGGTTCCTCTGGTCACTTCCGCAGTGTAGTGACGCAGACCGCGAAATTTCGGATCTGACATCCAATGGGGCAGACGACGTACGGCAGTCGGCGTACCCCTGGTGTCGTTGCGTGAGCGGCGGTCTACCGATGGTCAGAGACCGTAGGACTCCAGCAGCCGCAACCACACCTCGCTGATCGTCGGGTACGCCGGTACCGCGTGCCACAAGCGGTCCACGGTCACCTCGCCGACGATCGCGATCGTCGCGGCGTGCACCAGCTCGGCGGTGTCCGGGCCGGCGAACGTGACGCCCACCAGCGTGCGCTTCCGCTCGTCCACGACCATCCGCGCCTTGCCCCGGTAGCCGTCCGCGTGCAGCGACGACCCCGCGACCGCGATGTCGAGGTCGACCACCCGGATGTCCAGGCCCGCCTCGCGCGCCTGCGCCTCGGTCCACCCGACCGACGCGACCTCGGGGTCGGTGAACACGACCTGCGGCACCGCCGTGTGGTCGGCGGTGGCGACCGGCGCGGTCCACGGCTCGGGGTCCGTCGCGCCCGTGACGATCGCGGTACCGACCGCGCGGGCGGCGTACTTCCCCTGGTGGGTCAGCAGGGCGCGGCCGGTGACGTCGCCGGCCGCGTAGAGCCAGTCCACACCGTCCACCCGGCCGGTGTCGTCCACGGGCAGCGCTTCGCCCGCGGTGAAGCCGAACCGCTCGACGCCGAGGTCGGCCGTGGCGGGCTGCCGCCCGGTGGCCACCAGCAGGTGCGCGCCGGAGACCGACGTGCCGTCGGACAGCGCCAACGCGATGTCGCCGTCCACTGTGGACGCACCGGTGGCCTTGACCCCGGTGCGCACGGTCACGCCGTCCTCGCGCAGCCCCTCCAGCACCAGCTCGCCCGCGAAGTCCTCGAACCTGGGCAGCGGGCGCGCGCCGGACACGACCAGCGTCACCGCCGAGCCGAGCCGGGCCCACGCCTGCGCCATCTCCACGCCGACCACGCCGCCGCCGAGCACCACCAGCGACGACGGGACCTCCTGCGCGGAGGTGGCCTCGCGCGACGTCCAGTACGGCACGTCGGCGAGTCCGGGCAGCCCGGGGATCTTCGGCACGCTGCCGGTGCACACGACGACCGCGCGGGACGCGGTCAGCAGCCGCCCGTCGACCTCGACCTGGCGGTCGCCGACCAGCCGCCCACGGCCGCGGACGACGTCGAGACCGGCCCCCTCCGCCCACCCCACCTGGCCGGAGTCGTCCCAGTTCGACGTGAAGTCGTTGCGCCGCTTGAGCACCGCGACGGGATCGAGCCGGTCGCCGACGGGCACGCCCGGGACCCGCCGGGCGGCGGCGAGCGCGTGACCGGGCCGGAGCAACGCCTTGCTCGGCATGCAAGCCCAGTACGAGCACTCGCCACCGACCCGCTCGGCTTCCACCAGCGCGGTCTTCAGCCCCCCGGCGGCGGTCCGGCCGGCGGCGTTCTCGCCCACCGGTCCGCCGCCGATCACGATCACGTCGAAGTCGCTCACCGGTCCACCACACACCACCCGGACCGGGGCGGCAAGTCACGCCGGGTCGAACACCCCGGCCAGCATCCGCAGTATCACGCCGTCCGCGGTGCGCAGGACGACCGTGCGTTCGGCGGGTTCGACCCGTTCGGCCAGCTTGTACATCGCGTCGGCGGTCTGGGTGGCCATCCGGAACGTCAGCGCGACCGGCGCGTCCCCCCGGACGCCGAAGCGGTTGACGAACAGTTCGCGGAGCCGTTCGGCCATGAGTTCGTACTGGTCGACGCTGGCGTCGAGGTGGTGGCCGTCGAACAGGTCGCTGAACCGAACCCTCCCGAAACCGGGCAATTCGACCAGCATCCGCAGGTAGACGTCCACGACTTGCTGCACCGCTTCCCGCCAGTTCGCGGCCAGCCGTCCTTCGGTGAACAGGGTGTCGATCCGACTGAGGTACTGCTCCATGCCGCGCAGCGCCAGGGCGTGCACAACAGAACGCTTGTCCGGGAAGTATTGGTAGAACGAGCCAATAGGCACACCGGCGAGCTCGACGATCCGGGCTGTGGTGATGTCGTCGTAGTCGTACTCGTTCAGCAGTCGCGCGCACGCGTCGACAATGGCGGTCACCGTGGCGGCACCCCGCTGCTGGACAGGCTGACGGCGCATCACCTTGGCTAAGCGGTTTTCGGCGGGATTTTCATGCACTCGGACATCTTGAGGGATACGGACCAGTAGCCCAAACACCGGATTGGGACAGCTTCATCACGGATCGTCCCACGTACGCGCCGGACTGCGGTCACCACGTGAGCGGTGCTCGCGTTCATCGGAGGCCCCGCCGAATGGACTTCGCGGATAAACCGCAGGTAGCAACGTAATTATCGACGAAACGATTGTCGGCCGGACAATCACCGGTACTCGCGGGTAACCGGAACTAGCCCGCATCGGGCCCCGAACCGGCACCGAGCGGAGCGCGCGAGGGCGGGCGGGGAGCGGGCAAAGCGTGATCGAAACTTGACTTCGCCCAGAGCTCTTTCGGTTCAGAACGCGAGCGTGGCGGCCTCGTCACATAGGGTTTCAGCAATCCCGCGATCACCAGGCCGGGAGCGATCAACGGCACCACCGCCGACAACGCGAGCGCGGTGGCGGCGGCGCGCGCGACGTCCTTCGGGATGAGCGCGATCCGGTCCACCACGAACGCCCGCCGGCCCGGGATCGACACCAGCCCCACGACCGCCAGGAACACCGCGAAGGTCAGCAACGCCCGGTGCACCGCGCCATATCCCACGGACTCGGCCGCGAACATCACCGCGAGCCACCCGAACAACGCCGACCACTGCTGCCGGGCGGTCGTCGTCGCCCACAGCAGGCCGCCGGCGACCGCCCACCACCCGGTCCGCCCGGCGCACCAGGAGCCGACGGAGTCCAGCCACGCCACCGGCACGCCGGCCCAGGCCAGCGGACCGCGCACGACGTCCAGCGGCGAGATCCCCCCGAACGCCTGCCCCACCACCCAGACCAGCGACCACAGGGACACCGCGACGGCGAACCCGAGCTGCCACGGCGACCGGTCCACCACGACCCGGGCCAGCCGAACCAGCTCCCGGCGATGTTCCTTCACACCTCCCAGGGTGCCGGGTGCCCCACCCACCCGCCCGGACTGTCACCCGGGTGCCCGCCGAGTGCCGCTCATCGGGTGGGGCCACCGGACCCGTCCCTCACCCGCCGTACCGCGCACCCGCCCCAACCGGGACGGTGGCACCCGGTACCGACCAGGACGGCGGTACCCCGGCCGGTGATCAGCGGGCGCGGTCGCGAGGAAGCACCCGGTCCGGGCGCGGGGGCACTCCGGGCCGGTCGTCCACGCACCCGGCGGGAAAGGGGCGCGGGTGGAGGCGCGCTGACGAAAGACCGTGTAGATTGAACTTTCTGCGCGCGCAGAGAGGCGTCAGGCGAAAACTGGCACAGCCTGATAAAACACGCTATCCAGAAATGAGGCACGTTGTCAAGCCCCTCCGACGACCTCCGACTCGCGGACATCGAGTCGGAGCAGGAATACGTGTCGATGCTGTACGGCAGGCTGGACGACCTCCGCGAACTCAGCTCGAAGCGGCTGGCCGGGGCGCTGCGGGAAACCGGCGGCACCCACCAGATGCGTTCCGAGCGGGACACCTCGGTGGCCATGTACTCGGACCAACTGGCCCAATACAGCGCGGTGGAGAACGGCCTGTGCTTCGGCCGCCTGGACTTCCACACCGACGACCGCTTCTACATCGGCCGGATCGGCTTGTTCGACGAGGACAAGGAGTACGAGCCGCTGCTGATGGACTGGCGCGCGCCCGCCGCGCGGCCGTTCTACCTGGCCACGGCCGCCGCGCCGGACGGCGTGCGGCGGCGGCGGCACCTGCGCACGAAGCAGCGCCGGGTGGTGGGCTTCGACGACGAGGTCCTGGACATCAGCTCGGTGGACCCCGCACGGCCCAGCGAGGGCCTGACCGGCGAGGCGACGTTGCTCGCCGCGGTGAACGCGAGCCGCACCGGGCAGATGGGCGACATCGTCGCGACGATCCAGGCCGAGCAGGACCGGATCATCCGGAGCGAGCTCAACGGCGTGGTCGTCGTGCAGGGCGGTCCGGGCACCGGCAAGACCGCCGTGGCGCTGCACCGCGCCGCGTACCTGCTCTACACGCACCGCCGCCAGCTCGCCAAGCGCGGGGTGCTGGTGGTCGGCCCGAACTCCACCTTCCTGCGCTACATCGGGCAGGTGCTGCCGTCGCTGGGCGAGACGGGCGTGCTGCTGTCGACGGTGGGCGAGCTGTTCCCCGGCCTGACGGCGGTGGGTCGCGAGTCGGCGGCCACGGCCGCGGTGAAGGGCCGGATCGAGATGGCCGACGTGGTCTCGCACGCCGTCAAGGACCGCCAGGAGGCACCGTCGCTGGTGGAGGTGCCCTTCGAGCAGGACGTGCTGCGCCTGGACCGGCGGGCGATCACGGCGGCGCGCGGCCGGGCCCGGCGGACCCGCCGGCCGCACAACGAGGCGCGCCGGACGTTCGCGCGGGAGATCGTCTCGACGCTGGCGACGCAGGCGGTGAACCGGCTGGGGCGGCACCTGCTGGACCAGGCCGACGTCGACGACATCCGCCGCGAGCTGCGCGAGGACGCCCGGGTGCAGGCGGCGGTGGAGCGGCTGTGGCCGAGGTTGACGCCGCAGAAGCTGCTCGAAGACCTGTACGCCTCGCCGAAGCGGCTGGCGAAGGCGACGCCGAAGCTGTCCGCCGCCGACCGCGCGCTGCTGGAACGGCCGCGCGGCGCGGAGTGGACGCCGGCGGACGTGCCGCTGCTGGACGAGGCCGCGGAGCTGCTGGGCGAGGACGACACCGAGGCCAAGGCACGCGCGGAGCGGCAGCGGCGGCAGGCGGTCGACTACGCGCAGGGCGTGCTGGACATCCTGGACCTGGAGGACGACGCGGACCCGGACATCCTGATGGCGACGGACCTGGTGGACGCCTACCGGCTGGCCGAGCGGCACGGCGCGGAGCGCTACGAGACGGCGGCGGAGCGGGCGGCGGCGGACCGGACGTGGACGTTCGGCCACGTGATCGTGGACGAGGCGCAGGAGTTGTCGCCGATGGCGTGGCGGACGTTGATGCGCCGCTGCCCGAGCAAGTCGATGACGGTGGTCGGCGACATCGCCCAGACCGGTGACATCGCGGG
This sequence comes from Actinosynnema sp. NPDC023587, assembly GCF_040640215.1. Lineage (NCBI taxonomy): Bacteria > Bacillati > Actinomycetota > Actinomycetes > Pseudonocardiales > Pseudonocardiaceae > Actinosynnema > Actinosynnema sp. NPDC023587. Next base: position 229,133 of record NZ_JBFABG010000003.1, read on the forward strand.
CGCGTCGTCGTGGCACGAGGTGCTGTCGCCGTACGTGATGGACCGCTGGAAGTCGACCGAGCTGACGGTGAACTACCGGACGCCGTCGGAGATCATGGCCGTGGCCGCGGACGTGCTGGCGAGCGTGGACCCGGAGCTGGTGCCGCCGACGTCGGTGCGGGACAGCGGGAACGAGCCGTGGGGCGAGCGGGTGGCGTCGGTGCCGGCCGCGCTGCCGGCGCTGGTGTCGGCGGAGGTGTCCGCGATCGGGGACGGCAAGCTGGCGGTGATCGTGCCGTCGGAGCGGGTCTCGGCGCTGCGGTCGGTGGTGCCGGGCGCGTCGGACGACCTGGACGCGCAGGTGGTGGTGCTGGGGGTGACCGACGCGAAGGGCCTGGAGTTCGACTCGGTGCTGGTGGTGGACCCGGCGGGCATCCTCGGGGAGTCGCCGCGCGGGGCGAGCGACCTGTACGTGGCGCTGACCCGGGCGACGCAGCGCTTGGGCGTGGTGCACGAGGACGAGGTGCCGGCGGTGCTGGGCCGGCTCAAGCCCCGGCGGTGAGCAGGTGGCCGGCGGCGGCGGCACCGACGCCGGCCACGACGCTCAGCACGACGTTCGCGCACGCCCGCCGGTAGGCGCGTTCCTCCAGCAGCCGCACGGTTTCGTAGCCGAACGTGCTGTAGGTGGTGAGCCCGCCGCAGAAGCCGGTGCCCAGCAGCGCGGCCCAGGCGGGTGCCGCGCCGGCCACGCAGCCGAGCACGAACGAGCCGACGACGTTGACGGTGAGCGTGCCCCACGGGAACGCGGAGCGGTGCCGGCTCCGGACGGCCCGGTCGGTCAGGTACCGGGCGACCGCGCCGACCGCCGCGCCCGAGAACACCAGGAGCGCGGTCACCCGGTCAGCTTCCGGGTGATCGCCAGGCCGGCCGCGGTGGCGGCGAGCGCGCCGACGAGCGTCCCCACCAGGTAGAGGCTCCCCCAGCCCGGGTCGAGCCGCACGACGTCCAGGGCGTAGGCGGAGAAGGTGGTGAACCCGCCGAGGAACCCGATGCCGAGCAGCGGCCGGGCCAGCGGGTGCAGCCGGGGCACCAGGGCCATCAGCACGCCGATGAGCGCCGACCCGACGAGGTTGACCGCGACCGTCCCGAGGACCCCGAACCCGGCGAACGCGTGGCGGGTGAGCCCGCCGAGACCGCCGCCGAGCGCGATGGCGGCGAGCACGGCGGGCGAGACCTCACCGGGGGTCGGGGCGTCGGGGTCAGTGGGCACGCAGGTGGTCCACCAGGTGGTCGAGGGCGGACAGCGCGCGGACCACGTCGGCGCGCTCGCCCGGGTCGAGCCGGTCGAGCGCGGTGCCGATGCGCTTCTCGTGGGCGGTCTGCCAGACGGCGAGCTGCTCGTGGCCCTGGGGCGTGACGGACAGCCGCGCGACCCGGCGGTCGGCGGGGTCGCCGCCGCGGGCGACCAGGCCGCCTTCGATCAACTGGCCGACGAGGCCGCTCACGGTGTTGGGGGCGAGCCGCAGCTCGGCGGCGAGGTCGCCGACCCGCATCGGCGGGCGTTCGGCGAGGGTCTGGAGCAGCTCGACCTGGGCCATCGGCAGCGAGTCCCACGGCCATTCGGACCGGATGCTGGTGCGCAGGGCTCGGCGCAGTCTGGTGACCACGTCGGTGAGCGTGCGTGCCTCGTCTGACATGCGCGAATGGTACTGAGTTCCCGGCGCGGGAGCGGCGTTGTCCGCATGGCGGGACGGGTGCGGCGGGAGGTCGCGGTGCCGTTACCGCCGCACCCCGCCCCCTACGCCGATCGGGGACAAGCGGCTCCGGGCACTCCCGACCGGGGGTTCCGCTCAGTAACCTCTGCGCGCGGGTACCGGTTTCGGTCCCCGCCACCTGGAATAGGGGTTGTGGCGTGACGGAACGCTCGGGCTGGGTACCGGACGGCGTGGACACCGGCCTGCCCAGCGCGGCGCGGCTGTACGACTACCTGCTCGGCGGCGGCCACAACTTCGCGGCGGACCGGGCGCTGGCCGAGAAGTTCCTCCGGGCGCAGCCGAACGCGCGCACGATCGCGCGGCTCAACCGGTCGTTCCTGCGCCGCGCGGTGCTGTACCTGGTGGGGCGCGGGGTGCGCCAGTTCCTGGACCTCGGCTCGGGCATCCCGACGGTCGGCAACGTGCACGAGATCGCCTGGCGGGCGGCTCCGGAGGCGCGGGTGGTGTACGTCGACTACGAGGCCGTGGCGGTCGCGCACAGCCGGATGATGCTGGCGCACGACGAGCGGGCGGCGGTCCTCCAGGAGGACCTGACGGACCCGGACGCGGTGCTGGCCGCGGCCCGGCGCACCGGGCTGCTGGACCTCGCCGAGCCGCTCGGCCTGCTCACCGTGGGGGTGCTGCACTTCGTGGCACCGGAGGACGACCCGGCGGGGGTGCTCGCGGCCTACCGGGACGCGGTCGCGCCCGGCAGCGGGTTGGCGTTGTCCCAGTTCACGGCGGACCTGCAACCGGTGGAGATGGCCGGGATCGTCGAGGTGATGAAGAAGAGCACGAACCCCGTGCACCCGCGCTCGCTCGCGGAGATCACGGAGTTCTTCGCCGGTTTCGAGATCGTCGAGCCCGGTGTGGTGCCGCTGCCGCTGTGGCGTCCGGAGGAGGGCGCGGTCGGGGAGGTCGACCCGGCGCGGGCGGGCATCCTGGCCGGGGTCGGCAGCAAGAGGTGAGCTCCCGTGACGCCGTCCGCTAGAGCCCGGCGGCGGGAGCTCGCGCGCAGGTGGATGCGGGCCGTCTGCCCGACGGCCTACGTCCCGCTGTCCCCGGTGGAGATCGAGCTGTTCCTGCTCGACCTGGTGGACGTGGTCACCGACGCCGTGCGGGCCGAGCCGTTCACCCCGGACGCGGTCGCCGACGTCGGCCCGCGGTTGGTGCGCGGCCACTTCAGCGGCCAGGAGACCCTCCAGCGCACGGTCGACGTGCTCGGGCCCGCGCTGCTGCGCGCGCCGGAGCTGCGGGACGTGCCCCGGCTCGCGGAGCGGGTCGTGGCGGTCGTGGGCGGCATCGGCGCGGGGTTCGCGGTGGCGAGCCGGCTGGACGCCTTCGACCGGCAGGAGGAGGTCAAGCGGGCGCTGGTGGTGGCGGCGCGGCAGGCGGAACGGGTGCTGGAGGTCGGCGAGACCCGGTTCAGCGCGGTGTTCGGCACGTCGCCGTTCGGCATCGCCGTCACCGACCTGCGCGGCGTGTGCGTGGAGGCGAACGCGGCGCTGGGCGAGATGGTCGGCGTGCCGCACGCGGCGTTGACCGGCCGCCGGCTGCTCGGGCTGTTCCACCCCTCCGACGCGGAGGCGCTGTCCGCGATGTACCGGGCGGCCGGCGCGGGCCGGGTGGACCGGTTCCGCGAGCAGCGCAGGCTGGTCCGCGAGGACGGGGAGCCGGTCTGGGTGCACCTGGCCGTGTCGCTGCTGCGGGACGCCGACGGCGGACCGGCGTTCCACGTGACGATGGCGGAGGACGTCACCGAGCTGCACCTGTTGCGGAAGAACCTGGACCACCAGCTCCTGCACGACTCGCTGACCGGGTTGTCGAACCGGCAGCACTTCGCGACCCGGCTGGAGGCGATGCACGGCGCGTCGTCGGGCGGGATCACCCTGTACCACCTGGACCTCGACGCGTTCTCGGTGGTGAACAACGGCTTGGGCCACGCGCTCGGCGACCGGGTGCTCCGCGAGGTCGGCCGGCGGCTGGCGGCCCTGGTGGCGGGCGAGGACGCGCTGGTGGCCCGGATCGGCGGGGACGAGTTCGCGATCGTCGTGGCCAACGGGCCGGGCACGCCGGCGGTGCCGGAGATGGTGGAGCGGATCAACGACGCGCTGGCCGAGCCGCTGGACTCCGGCGCGGCGCTGTCGGCGAGCATCGGCGTGGTGGACCGGCCGTCGGCCGACTGGGGCGTCGACGAGCTGATGCGCGCCGCGAACGCGACCCTGCACCGGGCGAAGGCGCACGGCAAGCGGCAGTGGCTGCCCTACGACCGGCCCGCGGACACCCGGTCGCGGACCTGGCTGGCGCGGGCCGCGCGGATGCCGGGCGCGCTGGCCGACGGCGAGGTCGAGGTGGAGTTCCGGCCGGTGGCGGACCCGGGGTCCGGGCGGCCGGTGGGGTACGTGGCGCGGCTGCGGTGGGACGAGCTGGGGCACGAGGAGTGCGTGGGGCTGGCCGAGGTCAACGGGTTGTCGCTCGTGCTGGGCCGGTGGGCGCTGCGCGAGGCGGCCGAGGCGGCGGCCGGGTGGTCGGCGGGCGCGCTGCACGTGGAGCTCTCGCCGATGCAGTCGCGGGACGAGGACCTGGTCGGCACGGTGAAGCGGGTCCTGGAGGAGACCGGCTTATCCGGTGCCGGGCTGCGGGTCTTCCTGGACACCCGGTCGATGCTGGTCGAGGACGGCGACAACGCGCAGGTCCTGCGGGACAACGGGATCGCGGTCGGGCTGGCCGGCTTCAACGGCGGGCAGGCCGAGCTGTCGCTGGTCGGCGAGCTGGCGGTGGACGCGCTGGTGCTCGCGCCGTCGGTGGTGCGCAGGCTGGCCGCGCAGCGGGAGTCGTTGCCGCACCGGGCGATCGGGCAGATGGTGCGGGCGATCCGGGAGTCCGGGATCGCGGTGTTCGTGCCGGACGTGCCGACACCGGACCTGGCCGCCTGGTGGCACGGGGTGGGCGTGGACGGCGCGTACGGCGGGTTCACCGGACCCGCCGTCCCCGGCTACGAGCTCTAGACCTGCTTCACGGCCGCGAGCAGCTTGGTCAGCGAGTCCTTGGCGTCGCCGAACAGCAGGGTCGTCTTCGGGTGGTAGAGCAGGCTGTTGTCCACGCCCGCGAACCCGGGCCGCATCGAGCGCTTCATGAACACCACGGCCTTCGCCCGGTCCACGTCGAAGATCGGCATCCCGTAGATGGGGCTGGTCGGCTCGTCCCGCGCACCGGGGTTCACCACGTCGTTCGCGCCCACCACCAGCACCACGTCGACGCTGCCGATGCCCGGGTTGACGTCGTCGAGCTCCTTGAGGTGCTCGTAGGGCACGTCCGCCTCGGCCAGCAGCACGTTCATGTGCCCCGGCATCCGGCCCGCCACCGGGTGGATGCCGTAGTCGACGTTGATGCCGCGCGCTTCCAGCAGTTGCGCCAGTTCCCGCGCCGCGTGCTGCGCCTGCGCCACGGCCAGGCCGTAGCCGGGCACGACGAGCACGGAGTGCGCGTAGCCCAGCAGGATCGCGACGTCCTCGACCGTGCCGGAGCGCACGGTCCGCTGTTCGCCGGCCACCGCAACCTGCGGCACGGCCTTGAACGCCCCGAACAGGATGTGGGCCAGCGAGCGGCCCATCGCCTGCGCCATCAGCCGGGTGAGGATGGTGCCGGACGCGCCGACCAGCGTGCCCGCGACGATCAGCAGCGTGTTGCCCAGCACGTAGCCGGACGCCGCGACGGCGAGGCCGGTGAAGGCGTTGAGCAGCGAGATCGCGATCGGCACGTCCGCGCCGCCGACCGGCAGCACGAACAGCACGCCGAGCGCCAGGCCCGCCACCGCCAGCAGCCACAGCAGCGCGGTGGAACCGGTGACCAGGGTGGTCAGCGCCAGCACCGCGCTCAGCGCGGCCACGCCGAGGCCGACCCACTGCCCGGCCGGCAGCAGCACCGGCCGGGTGGTCATGATCTCCTGGAGCTTGAGGAACGTCAGCACGCTGCCCGAGAAGCTGACCGACCCGATCAGCACCGTCAGCACGGTCGCCACCAGGTAGAGCACGCCCGCGTCGCGCCCCTCCAGGAACTCGGCGAGGGCCACGAGCGCCGCCGCCGCGCCGCCGACCCCGTTGAACAGGGCCACCATCTGCGGGATGGCGGTCATCTTGACCTGGCGGGCGGCCGGGATGCCGACGACCGTGCCGAGCACGACCGCGACGAGGATCGGCACCGAGTTGCCCGGCACCGTGACGAACGCGGTGACCACGGCGAGCGCCATCCCGCCCGCGCCGACCAGGTTGCCCAGGCGGGCGTGCTTCGGCGTGCTCAGGCCCTTGAGCGCCAGGATGAAGCACAGCGCGGCGGCCAGGTAGGCGAGCTGGACCCACGTCATCGCTTGTGCCCCTTGAACATCTCCAGCATCCGGTCGGTCACCACGAAGCCGCCCACCACGTTGATCGTGGCGAGGAAGACCGCGAGGAGGCCGAGGACGAGGGTGAGGGCGTCGTGGGCCTGGCCGGTGATCAGGATCGCGCCGACCAGGATGACGCCGTGGATGGCGTTCGCGCCGGACATCAGCGGGGTGTGCAGGATCGTGGAGACCTTCGAGACCACCTCGAAGCCCACGAACACGGCGAGCACGAAGATCGTCAGCAGCTCGATCACAGCAGCTCCCTGGTGGGCGCGTGGCGGACTTCGCCGGCGTGGGTGAGGCACGCCCCGGACAGCACCTCGTCGGTCAGGTCCGGTTCGACCCGGCCGTCGGCGGTCATCAGCCCGAGCAGGTTGGCGACGTTCTTCGCGTAGAGCCGGCTGGCGTGCCCCGGCATGCCGCTGGGCAGGTTGCGCGCGCCGTGCACGAGCACCTCGCCCACCCACACGTCCTCGCCGGGCGCGGACCCGACGACGTTGCCGCCGGACTCGGCGGCCAGGTCGACCACGACCGAGCCGGGCGGCATGGCCTTGAGCATGTCGGTGGTGACCAGGACGGGCGCTCTGCGGCCCGGCACGGCGGCCGTGGAGATGACGACGTCGCTGGCGGCGACCCGCTCGGCGATGAGCTCGCGCTGGCGCTCCAGGAAGGCCTCGGACTGCTCGGCGGCGTAGACGCCGTCCTGGGACTCCAGGTTGAGCTCCAGGAACTTCGCGCCCAGGCTGCGGACCTCCTCGGCGGCGGCCTTGCGCACGTCGTAGGCCTCCACCACGGCACCGAGCCGGCGCGCGGTGGCGATCGCCTGGAGGCCGGCCACGCCCGCGCCGAGGACGAGCACCTTGGCCGGGGGCACGGTGCCCGCGGCGGTGGTGAACATCGGCAGGAAGCGCGGCAGGTACCCGGCCGCCAGCAGGACGGCCCGGTACCCGGCGACCAGGGCCTGCGAGGACAGGGCGTCCGCGCTCTGCGCGCGGGTCACCCTGGGCAGCAGGTCGAGGCTGAAGGAGGTGACCCCGCGCTCCGCGAGGACGCGGACGAGGTCGAGTTCGGTGGCGGGTTGGAGGAAGCCGACGGTGATGTCGCCCGCGCGGAGCAGCCGGGCCCGGTCCAGGTCCAGCGGCTGCACGGTCAGGACGACGTCGGTGGTGCCGGCGGGGTGGTCGGGGATGATCTCCGCTCCGGCCGAGCGGTAGGCGGCGTCCGAGGCGTGGGCGTGACGGCCCGCCCCGGACTGCACGTCCACCGCGAGACCAGCGCCGATCAGCGAGGTCACCGTTTCCGGCAGACCGGCCACGCGGCGCTCAGCGGGCCGCGATTCCGCGGGGATGCCCACTTTCACAAGAACGCACGGTAGTCGATCAAAGGTGATCCACACCACACCGTGCCGTTCACTTTAACCGGACGGACGTACTGCACCCCGTCAGTGGATCACCGGGCACACGCCTTGCGTGTCGCCGGGGAAGAAGTTCGGCACCAGCTCGCGCTTGTCGTAGTAGCGGTGGAACACGCTGGTGATGCCGCTCGACATGGGCGGCACGATCCACGTCCAGTCCGTCGGGCAGGATCGGCCGGCCTCCTCCTCCTTGCGCAGGTGGGTGAGGAACCGGTCGGACTCGGTGTGGTGGTCGGTGATGGTGACCCCGGCCTCGGCGAACGAGTGCAGCACCGCGCGGTTGAGCTCCACCAGCACCCGGTCCTGCCACAGGGTCTGCACCCGGGAGGTGTCCAGGCCCATCCGGCGGGCCAGGTAGGGCAGCAGGTCGTAGCGGTCGCGGTCGGCGAAGTTGCGGGCCCCGATCTCGGTGCCCATGTACCAGCCGTTGAACGGCGCGGCCGGGTAGTCGACGCCGCCGACCCGCAGCCGCATGTTGCTGATCACGGGCACCGCGTGCCACTTGAGGCCGAGACCGGCCAGCCACGGGAGTTCGGGGTGGCTCATCGGGACTTCCAGCACGGCGTCGCGGGGCAGCTCGACCACGGCCGGCTCGACGTCCTCGCGCTCCACGATCAGCGGCAGCAGGTCGAACGGCCCGCGCCGGACCGGTGGCCGCCAGCCCCGCGCCAGGGCGTGGTCGGTCAGCTCGGCGTTGCGGCGGTCGCCGAGCACCCCGCCGTCGCGGCCCCGGTAGCCGGCGTAGCGGACGAGCTGCTCGTTGCGGATGCGCGGACCGGGCCGGCCGGGTTCGTCGGGGGCGAAGACGGTGATGACGGGACGCACCTTCCCGTCGTTCGTGGCGAGTTTCAGGTGTTCGACGCACTCGTCCGCGACTTCTTTCGGATCGCGCAGATCGCGCAGGTCCCGGACCCGGAGGCTGCGCCAGTAGAGACGTCCGATGCAGCGCGCGCTGTTGCGCCACGCGACCCGTGCGCCGAACACGAGCTCGGCCGGTGTGTGCCGGTACGTGCCGGTGGCGGCGACCTCGCCGTGCACCTCGGCCAGGCGGTGCTCGACGGGTCCGGCTTCCGGGTGCTCGGAGTGGTGGAGACGGATGAACTCGTCGGCCTCCGACAGGTCGACGGCGTTGGCGCGAAGGGGGATGGCGGCAGCCGGACAGGCGGGGACGGGGGCCATGGCGGGACACCGTAGTTGCCCTGCGGGGAGAACGGCACCGCCGTGCCGGGCATCGGACGCCGACACACCTGGCGACCGATGCCACACAGTGAGTGCTTGATCCGGCAAAAGGGTGACGAATCCTGCGAAAACGAGTGATATTAGATCGTTATCCACCCGAATCATGGCAGTGATTCGTGATCTACATCACGGCTGCTTTGTCCCTGCTTTGTCCCTGCTATGTCACTGATATGTCACTGGACGGACGCCAGCGCCGGAGGGCTCCACCCGGTGAACCGCTCCACCCCCTTCACGACCGCCCACCCGGGCACCGCGCGCATGGCCAGATCACGAGCCGCGACCACCGCCGGATTCCGCAACCGGAACCCGAACCGCCCCGCCAGCCGGGAAGCACGGGCGACCGCCTGGGTGCGCGGCCGGCGCTCCCGGTCGTAGGCGTCCAACGCCGATGGGACGTCGGAGAACCGCGCGCAGGCGGCGGCCAGCACCACGGCGTCCTCGAACGCCATGCAGGCACCCTGTCCCAGGTAGGGCGTCATCGCGTGCGCGGCGTCCCCCACCAGCACCGCGCGTCCGGAGACGTAAGACGGCAGCGGCGCGCCCAACTCGTAGATGTCGTGGCGCAGCACGGAAGCAGGCGGCGTCGAGTCCAGCAGTGCGGGGATCGGCGCGTGCCACTCCCCCACGACCGCCCGCGCCGCCGCCAGCTCGTCGCCGGCCGACCCGCCGGCCGGCGCGCCCGTGGCCGCGTACCAGCAGACCCGCCCGTCCCCCAGCGGCAGGACCCCGAACTCCGCGCCGGCCCCGACCGTCTGGGAGAGGGCGAGCCCCTGGGGGAACCGGGCCTCGGTGACGCTCCGCCACGCCGTGACCCCGGCGTACACCGGTTCGGTGACACCCGGGAAGAGCGCTTCCCGGAGCCGACTCCGGACACCGTCCGCGACCACCACCAGGTCACCGTCGAGCGAGTCGAGATCGGTCACCTCCGTCGAGGTGACCAGGCACGACGCGGGCAGCGCGGACCGCAGCACCCGGTGCAGGTCGGCCCGGTGGACGGCGACGACCCGCCCCTCCACCTCGGGCCCCAGCCGGTTCAGCGGCCGGCCACGCGAGTCCATCAGCCGAGCCGCACCCCGAGGGGTGCCGACCCGCCGGACCTCGTCCGCCACCCCCAGCACCTCCAGGGCGCGCAGGGCGTTGGGCATCACCCCGATCCCGGCCCCCACCTCCCCGAACGACGCGGACCGCTCGAACACCACCACCTCCCACCCGACCAGCCGCAACGCCACCGCGGCGGCCAACCCGCCGAGTCCGCCCCCCACCACCACAGCCCGTCGCCCGACCCCACCCGGACCAGTCACAACCCCACCCCACTTCTACACCTGTAGAGATCGCTACTCTACAGGTGTAGAAGGAGGTACGAGAATGACCGAGCGCGTGACGCTCATCGCCGACACCGCCATCGACCTGGTGGCCACCCGGGGCATGAGGGGGCTGACCCACCGCGCGGTGGACGCCGAAGCCGGCCTGCCCCAGGGCTCGACCTCCGCCTACTTCCGCACCAGGAAGGCGTTGATCGAGGCGGTGGTGGCCCGCCTGGCCGCGCTCGACCTGCGCGAGGCCGCGGCGGCGGACCTGCCCGGCGACCCGGACCCGGAGCTCCTGGCCCCCGCCATGGCCGCCGTGCTGGACCACTGGATGACCACCGCCAGGAACCGCACCCTCGCCCGCTACGCGTGCCTGCTGGAAGCCACCCACCACCCGGAGCTGCGCGGCATCCTCGGCCACGGCACCGAAGCCAGGGCCCGCGCCGCGCAACTGCTGGAACGCGCGAACGTCCCCGACCCGGACCGCCAGGGCCGAGCCCTGGTCGCCTACCTGGACGGCCTCCTGTTCGACCGCCTGGTGGGCGCGGGAGCCCTGCACGCCCCACCACCGGGCAGCCCGGAGAGCCGGGCGGAGCTCACCGACGCCGTGCGCACCGCCCTGCGAGCCGTCTTCCACACCCGCGACCGCTGAACCGCACCGCCGGAACCGACCTCAAGCGGGCTGCGACGAACTGCCCAGGCGCGGGAACGGGTCGGTGGAGAAGACGACCTCCACCGTCACCTCGAAGTACTGCGCGATGCGCAGCGCGAGGTACAGGCTCGGGCTGTACTCACCGCGTTCCAGGTACCCCACGGTCTGGTAGTGGATGCCCAACGCCTCGGACAGCTCCCGCCGCGACACCCCGCGCTCCGCGCGCAGCATCGCGATCCGGTTGAAGACGGTTTCGCTCACCCCACGCCCCTCTGGAGCGCGGCCTGCCGCCGCTGCTCCATCTCCGCCCCGGACTCCCGCCGGGCCATCCGACGCAGAATCGTAGGCGCGAGCAGGAACCCGACCACCGCCCACACCCCCAGCACGCCGAACATCTCCAGCACGCGCCACGACCCGCCGATCTCGGCGGCGGCGGCCGACTCGGGCAGCAACGCCGACCGCGTGCCCAACCCGAGCCAGTAGACCGGGAACACCTGGGCCACGACCTGCGCCCACCCCGGCATCGCCGAGATCGGGTAGAAGATCCCGGAGATGGCGATGATCGGCATCATCGGCAGCATGGTGTAGCCCATCGCGCCCTGCGGGCTCTTCGCCAGCGAGCCGACCACCGCGCCCCACGGCAACGTGGCCAGCATCCCGACCGCGAGCACCGGCACCGCGTACAGCAACCCGCCGACGCCGACCCCGGCCAGCCCGCCGACCAGCAGCGCGCCGGGCAGGAACACCAGGAGCAGCCCGAAGAACGTGTCCAGCGAGGTCTGCGTGACCCTGCCGACCAGGTACCCGGTCATCCCGTTGGGCACCGCCTTGGCCCGCAGCAGCGTGCCGTCCTCCCGGTTCATCGCCAGCGCGCCCGCCGGGCCGACCAGGCCGGCGAACGCCACCGACATCCCCAGCATGCCGGGCAACGTCAACGCCGCCAACGACAACGACGTCCCCTCGACGGTCGTGTCGCGCTGGAACCACAGCACCGCCAGGAACCCGACCGACGTGAACAGGTTGAAGAACTGGTCCGCGCTGGCCAACGACTGCCGGAACTCCCGCAGACCCCGGCTCACGCCCAGCCGGACGGCGTAGACCGTCGCGTTCACAGCGCCACCACTTCCTCGTTCCCGCTCATGGCGGCCATCCCGCTCTCGTACCGCTGCACGAGCGTCAGGTACGTGTCCTCCAACGTGCTCCGGCGCACCTCCAGGTCCGAGATGCCGGTGCGGTGCTGCCCGAACAGCTCCCGCACGAACGCGGTCGCGTCCTCGGTCGCGTGCACGTGCCGCCGGCCGTCCCACGTCCAGCGCACCTCGGTCTGCCCGGCGACCTGCCTGCTCAACTGGTCGGGGCTGCCGTCGGCGATGATCCGCCCGCCCGCCAGCACCAGGATCCGGTCGGCCAGCTTCTCCGCTTCGGCCAGGTCGTGCGTGGTGAGCAGGATCGTCATGCCCTCCAGGTCCGACAGGCGGTGCACCAGGTCGTGGAACTCGCGCCGCGCGTGCGGGTCGAAGCCGGCCGTCGGCTCGTCGAGGAACAGCAGCTCGGGCTTGCCCACGATGCCGATCGCCACGTCCAGCCGCCGCCGCTGCCCACCCGACAGCTTCGACACCTTCTTGGTCGCGTGGTCCTCCAGGCCCACCGTCCTGATCAGCTCGTCCGTGTCGAACGGCCGGTCGCGGTCCGGTGTGCGGTACGGGACGTAGTACCGCCCCAGGTGGTCGAGCAGGTCCCGCACCTTCCACCGCGCGTGGTCGCGCCAGGACTGGAGGACGACCCCCAGCTTGGCCCGCCACGCCTCGTCACCCCTCGCCGGGTCGACGCCGAGCACGCGGACGTGCCCGGCCGACGGGAGCCGGAACCCCTCCAGGATCTCGATCGTGGTCGTCTTGCCGGCCCCGTTGGGGCCCAGCAGCGCGACCACCTCGCCCCGCCGGGCGGCGAAGTCCACTCCGTGCAGCACGTCCGCGGTGCCGTAGCGCATCCGCAGATCGCGCACCTCGATGACCAAGACCCACCCCCTCCTCGCCGAGGTCCGCGGGTCCGCGAGTTCGCCCCGCGCAGGTCCGGACGGGTCCGGCGTCCGGACCTCTGCCGGACGCCGCACCCCGTCCCAACCTGCCCGGAGGCCCCCCGGCACACCCTCCGGACCCATCCGACTTACCGACCAATTTGTAGCACATCTGCTATCAGCCGTACTACAAGACCTCCCCCCGCACCCTTTCGGCCTATTTGCTTCACGAGTTCGTGAATCTTCTGTAGCTTGCAAAGTAGGTCCCGAACACAGTGGGAGGTGTGCGAGATGACCGAAACGCTCCATTCCGAGCTGCCCGTCCAGCGCAGCACGGCGTTGGACCCGCCCGCACGACTGGGGGAACTCCGCGCGACGGAGCCGATCAGCCGGTTGCGCTACCCGGACGGGCACGAGGGGTGGCTGGTGACCAGCCACGAACTCGCCCGCGCGGTGTTAGCCGACCGCAGGCTGAGCAACCGGGCCGAACTCCAGCACTCGCCGATCAGGGTGGGCGGCCAGGCCGTGCCCATCCCGCCACCGGCCAAGCCCGGCATGTTCCTCAACATGGACGGCACCGAGCACGCGCGGTACCGCAAGCTGCTCACCGGGCAGTTCACCGTGCGGCGGATGAACCAGCTCATCCCGCGGATCGAGCAGATCGTCGCCGAGCACCTGGCGGCGACGCGGGCGCAGGGCCCGGGGGTCGACCTGGTCGAGGCGTTCGCGCTGCCCGTGCCGTCGATGGTGATCTGCGAGCTGCTCGGCGTGCCCTACGAGGAGCGCGAGGCGTTCCAGCGCGACACGAGGGAGGGCTTCAGCCTGGACAACGACTTCGCGGAGGTCATGGCCGCTTTCGACCGGATCGAGCAGTACGTCGCGGACCTCGTCGCGCGCAAGCGGGAGACCCCCGGCGACGACATGCTGACCGGTTTGATCGAGACCGGCGAGCTCACCGACGAGGAGGTCGCCAACATGGGACTCCTCCTGCTCATCGCCGGCCACGAGACGACCGCGAACATGATCGGCATCGGGACGCTGGCCCTGCTGGAGAACCCGGACCAGCTCGCCGCGCTCCGCGCCGACCCGTCGCTGATCGACAACGCCGTGGAAGAGCTGCTGCGGTACCTGTCGATCATCCAGATCGGCCCGGTGCGGGTCGCGCTGGAAGACCTGGAGCTCGGGGGCGTCCGGATCAGAGCGGGGGACAACATCACGCTCTCGATCTCCGCCGCCAACCGCGACCCCGAGCGGTTCCCGGACCCGGACCGCCTGGACCTGCGGCGGCCGGCCGCCGGGCACGTGGCCTTCGGGCACGGGGTGCACCAGTGCCTCGGGCAGCAGCTCGCGCGGATCGAGATGCGGGTGGCCTACCACGCGCTGCTCCGCGAGTTCCCGGACCTGCGGCTCGCGGTACCGGTCTCGGAGGTGCCGATGCGCGTCGACATGGGGATCTACGGCGTGCACAGCCTCCCGGTCGACTTCTGATGAGGGTCGAGGTCGACCCGGACCGCTGCGCGGCCTCCGGGATGTGCGCCCTCACCGAGCCCGCCGTGTTCGACCAGGACGAGGTGGACGGCACCGTGGTGCTGCTCGACCCGGCCGCCGTCGGCCACGAGCGGGAGGCCCGCGAAGCGGCACACCTGTGCCCGGCGGGTGCCATCACCGTCACCGGGTGACCAGGGCGGTCGTCGAGGAACCTCGGCGACCGCTCCACTTCTGCACCGCGCGGCCCGCGCTCCCCGCCTCACAGCGCGAGGTGCACCCGCAGGGCCTCGTCGAGCTTCTTGAGCACCGCCGGCGGCAACTCCCCGATCCGGGTGCGCAACCGCACCGCCGCGACCGTCCGCACCTGCTCGGCCTGCGCCTTGGAATCAGCGCCGAGCCCGCACTCCTTGGCCGGCAACAGCACCTGGAACGGGTACACCCGCGCGGTGTTCGAGGTGATCGGCACGATGGTCACGACACCCCGCCCGCCCCGCCCGGCGACCCGGTTCGCCGCGTCGTTGCTGACGACGACGGCCGGTCTGATCTTGTTCGCCTCCGCACCCACGGACGGCTCCAGATCGACCCAGTAGACCTCACCTCGGCGCATCGACGACACCGTCTGGCGTAGTCACGTCCCACATCTCGGCTTCACCGTCGGCTTCCCACTCGTCCCACGCCTGGGCGTAGGCGTTCTCCAACCCTGCTTCCCGCAGCAGGGCGATCGCCCGCTGGATCACCGACGACCGCGACGCACCGCGATGTTGCACAAGGTAATGATCAACGAACTCTACGTCTTCCTCCGGCAGACTCACACTGATTTTCACACCGCCGATGCTACCGCCAGTACTACCGGGTGGCCACCGCCCCGACGCCACCGCTCTCACCCCTGCCGCCGCTCGTACAGCCCGCGCACGCCGGTGGGCGACCTCGACGTTGCCGGGGTGCGCGGACGCCGCGATCGACCGCACCGGCGGAACCGGAGTGGCTGGGGCGCGAAGCCGGGCGGCGGGCGCAGGTGACCCCCGGGCCCCGGCCCCTGAGCCCCTCTCCCCCTCACCCCTCACCCCTCTCCCCCGGCCCCCTCACCCCTGACGGAGTTGCTCGATCACCGCCGCGTAGTCCGACCCGGCGTGGCCGTCCGCCACCGCCCGCTCCATCAACGACCGCACGTGCTCCAGCAACGTCGTGTCCACCTTGCGGACCTGCGCCGCGTGGATGAGGTGCCCGGCCGCCGACAACTGCATGTCCAGCCGGGCCGACCTGCTCGCGTACTCACCGCTGTCCACCTGCTCCGCGATCGAGTCCAGGAAGGACGCCGTGCCGACCAGCATGTCCCGGGCCAACGGCGTGAACCGCGCGGCGGACACCCCTTCCCGGCCCACCAGGGCGGTCGCCTGGAGGTACCCGGTCATCGCCGAGTACATGATCCCGAGCAGCGCGGTGTCGTACAGCGCGGCCGAACCCGCGTCCGCGCCGAGGAACCGGATGTCGCCCAGCACGTCGAGGGTCGACCGGTGCTCCTGGAAGGCGTCCGCCGACCCGCTGACGAGGATCAGGGAAGTCGGGTCGCCGATGCCCTCCGGGTTCACCATGAGCCCGCCGTCGAGGTAGGCGGCACCCCGCGCGGTGATCCGCTCGGCGGTCTCCCGCCCCTGCTCGGGGGTGCCCGTGGTGAGGTTGACGACGGTCTTCCCGGTCAGGTCCCCGACCAGCACGTCCTCCGCCGCGCGGTAGTCCAGCACGCACACCACCACCAGCGGGCTCGCCGCCACCGCGTCCGCCGCCGACGCGGCCGTCGTCGTGCCCGCCGGTCCGGCCCGGTTCGACCGGGTCCACGTGGTCGTCGGGTGGCCGGCGCGGCCGAGCGCGTCCGCGAGCGCCACGCCCATGAGGCCGAGTCCGAGCACGGTCACCGGCTGCTTCCGCTGTTCGTTGGTCACCGGACCATCGTCAGGGGGGCGTTTAGACTGATCAAGTACGCACAATGAAGTAACCACGCACCTCGGAGTAACCAGGGGGAGCCGGCCGATGACGCGGAAACGGCTGTACGAGTGCGGTATCGACGCCGCCGTCGACGTGATCGAGGGCAAGTGGAAAGTCCTGGTGCTGTGGGCGCTGGCCACCGGCGGCAAGCGCTTCGGCGAATTGAAGCGGGGACTCCCCGGGGTGAGCGAGAAGGTGCTGACCCAGCAATTGCGCGAGATGGAAGCGGACGAGCTGGTGCACCGCCGGACCTTCGCCGAGGCGGTGCCCCGGGTGGAGTACTCGCTGACCGAGGTCGGCCGTTCGCTGAACGAGGCGTTGGAGCCGTTGGGCGAGTGGGGAAGGCGCAATCGGCCCCGGATCGAGGCCGCACGCGCCCACCTCTCACCTGAACGTGTGAACACCGAGGATTCCGCCCCACAGCGGGGTTGACGATCGGCACGATGGTGCGCCATGCCGGACCACGCAGCCGACCGAGGCCGGGCGGAGATCCGCTCCGCCGGGCGGCTCGCGCCGTTCCACAAGGGCGACCGGTTGATCACCGCCGGCACCCGCAGTGACGAGGTGCTGCTGGTCGACCTCGGCCTGCTCAAGGCGCTGCTCCCCGGGCCCGGGGTGGAACCGCTGGTCGGCCTGCTGGGGCCGGGGGACCTGATGGGCGAGATCGGCGTGATCAACGGCCGGCCGCGCAGCGCGCACGTGATAGCGCTGTGCGAGGGCAGGGCCGTGCACCTCGCCGCGAGCACGTTCCTGAGGCTGCGCGCGCGGAGCGAGGACGTGCGGGCGCTGGTCGACCAGACGAGCCTCAAGCGCCAGCACGACGCCGACGACCGGCTGCTCGCGCACACCCGTGACGTGCCGTTGAGGGTGGCCGCCGTACTCCTCAAGTGGGTGACCGAACGGGGTCACCGGACCGAGGCCGGGCTCCGGCTGGACGGCCTGAGCCAGCGCGACCTGGCCGACGCCGTGGCCGCGTCGGAGAAGAGCGTCGAGACCGCGCTGGGCGGGTTGCGCGCCAGGGGGTTGCTGCGGACCGCGCGGATGAGCTTCACCCTCCCCGACCCGCGCGCGCTGGCCCGGATATTGGACGCCTGACCGCAGTTCAAGGGAGAGCGACCCCGGTCGGGCGGTGGACAATCACCCGACATGGAGCTACCTCGGCACCGGGCCCTGCTCGGCGTGGACGTGATCGGTTCGGCGCGCAACGAGGGCCACGACCTGGAGCCCGTGCGGGCGGCGGTGGACGGGCTGGTCCGCGACGCCCTGACCACCGCCGGCATCTTCCGGTCCGACGTCGTGGAGTGGGAGTCGACCGGGGACGGCGTGCTGATCACGTTGCCCGGCAGGAAGTTGGGCGCGGTGCTCGACTCCGCGCACCACCTGGACGAGCTGGTCGAGGCCCACAACCGCGAGCGGCGACCGGACATCCGACTGCGGCTGGCCGTGGAAACCGGTCCGGTCGGACCGCACCCCGGCCTGTACGCGCCGAAGATCTCGTTGTGCAGGTTGTTGAACGCCGCGTCGTTCAAAGACCTGACGGCCCGCTGCACCGGGATGAACACCGCGCTCATCCTCTCCGACCAGGCACACGGTGCTGTGTTCGGCGGTGACTACACGCGCCACGTCAGGCGAACCCAGTTCGGTCCCCTGGACATCCGCGAGAAGGAGTACGCCGCCACCGCGTGGGTCCGAATCCCCGGCTTCGACACCCGCCACCCCGGACCACCCGTCTCCACGGGCACCTCGGCCGTCCCGGAACCGATCGGGCGAATCTCGAACGTGGTGCACGGATCGGTCCACGGCGTCCAGGCCGGCATCGTCTACGGCGGAATCACCCTCCACCATTCGCCTGCTCCATAAGACGGTGCGATCAGCCGCAGTACTCCATCCTCGCGTTGTCCGGCTTGTGCCACCCGGATTCCACCTTCAAGTTCTGCAAGTTCCGGTAATAAGCCTCCTGCCAGCCGTCCTCCCCGGTGCTGTCCAGGAATTCGTTGATCGCCTCACTGAGTGATCGGCACACGTTGGGGTAGTTGTTCGGGATGGCGATCCCGTACTTCTCGGTCGCCTCGAAGCTCGGCTCGTCCGGGTCGAAGGTCTCCTCGCCGGAATTGCCGTCCCGCAGCGTGCCCGAGCTGTAGGCGCGGAGGATGCTCCAGTCCGACGAGATGAACTGGTGCTCGGTCCCGCCGTGGAAGAACCGGTCGACGCAGGTGGCCAATTCGTCGTCCTTGTCGACCACCAGGTCGTTCGACTTCCGCGCGCCGGCGAACTCGTCCATCTCCCTCAAGCCGGTCGTCCCGTTGACCGCGCACCCGTGGTACGGCCCGCTCACCCGCCGTTCCTCCTTGTCGCCGTTCCGCCAGATGGTGGACACGTCGAGGTAGTACGGGCCGGCCATGTCGAAGTCGGCCAACCGGTCGTCGTTGATGGAGAGCGTCGAGATGACCAGGTCGACCGGTTTCGCACCGCTCGCCGCCAGTTTGCCGTCCCACTGGTGCAGGCGCTCGTACTGGTTCAGCAACACGTACTCCACGTCACCGAAGCCGTACTTCTTCTTCAAGAAGTTCACGAGACTGACGTCGAACCCGACGTACCCGTCCAGGGCTTCATCGCTCCAGCCCGGCAACTTGCCGTTGATCCCGATGCGCAGCGGTCTGTCTTTCGCGAGGTAGGCGGCGGGGTCATCCTTCGGCTTCGAAGGCGGGATGATCGGCCAGAAAACGGTGACGACGAGCAGGACAGCGGACAGGGCGTACGAGAGGAGGTGCCAGGGTAAAGGCACAGCGGAGACGAGGTCGCGAGCTCTGCGACCACCTAGAACCTGGAGGCGGTATATCAGCAGTGCCACCACGATCGCCAGGACGCCCAGGACCAGCCCGATGACCGGGGCGAGTTTCTCGGTGATGGGGCTCGCCAGGACGACCCGCCCGAGGAAGATCGACAGCGCGCCGGCCGGGACGATCCAGAGCAGCTCACCACGTACGGAGCGGCCGAAAGAGCCGATGTTTTCGACAGGCGGGGTATCCACCATCTGTGGTCCAGTCACCGGATCAGGCTAGTTGCCCCGAAGGGTCCGCACCATCGACTTGAGGTTACGAGTTCATCGCCGATCACGACCGCCACTATCGAATTCACAAACCTACGCCGACAACGCCGACGCCCACAGATGAACCACGGGAACGATGCCGGCCAATAGAAACGCACGGCGCGAAGCAAGCGCTTCCCTGACCGGACTGCGGCCACCACACCCGCTTCGAGGCCAGGAAGGTCCGGACACGGGTCGAAACGATCCCAGCGACGAACGTTGATCGCTGCGCGACGAGCGGTCACCCCCGCGTTGGGCGGACGGTGCCGACCTGGTCACCCGCCTCCGCACTCGGTCTCTACGCTCGGTAGCATTCCACGCTTAATGGGAATATCGATCACAGCTCTGCGGAATCTTCACTCGATCGAGTGAGGAATGACACTGCCGCGCGCTTGAACTGACCGGTAGGAAATCTGAGGGTATCCACGGGCCACTCAGTCGCGCTGGAGACCACACGATCGGCAGCGCCGATTGGGTCACGCCACTCGGCGCTCGTCACCGGCTACTCGGCGCAGGGGCACCTTCAGAGCGGGACACTGACCCGTTGGGTGCGTCATGCTCAATATGCCGTCACACACGGCATATGGAATAAACGCGGCCCCCTGCGCGAACAAGGGGCCGCAGCGTCCCCACCCATCTCCCTGGCCTAGCAACCAGAAGATCCTTCGGAGGAACAACTGTTGAGTGTAGAGCCGTCCACCTCACCATGCCCAGGTTTCGGGCACACACAGCCGGGTGAGTTCACCCGTACAGGCGTTCGGTCCAGCCTGGCCCTTCACCACGTGCCCGAACTGGGCGACCTGCGGCACGCTGAGCCGCACACCGGCCGCAACCCGTTGGTGTGCAAGGAAAACCGCTGCTCCAGCACGGTCGCCTTGCGCCACCGGACACGAGTCCTGCTCGGCCTGGCCGTGCCCGGTCTCCTCGTCATCGTGGTGCTGCTCGGCAGTTGGTCGATCGTCTCCCTGGGGCTCGTCGCCGTGTGCGCGATCCTCACGTTCCTCGACTGGCCGACACCTGCTTTGGCGTGAGCACCTGAGTCTGCTTTCGCAGACGTCCCTCCGGCATCTCACTCGACACCACCGCGACGGGTGCACCCCCGCGCCTCCCCCCGGCTCGCCCGTGCGCCCGTCGCGGTCCGCAGAAAAGGATTTCCGCTTTGGCCCGCCAACCCCTCCCCTGCGCCCCGATGACGATCTACCGATTCGCCGGGGGCCAACCTCCCCGGCAGTACTTCGCCTTCTCCGAAGGCGTCATCATCGAGTACGACGGCCCGACCGCGATCGCCGGCGTGCAGGCCCACCTGGTCGCCGGTGCCCGCGCCGTCGACGCCGCCTCGTGGGGCAAGCACGTCGCCGGGATCACCGGTGAGCACCTGGAACTCTCCGCCTACCTGCCCTTCACCCTCATCGTGGTGCCGGTCCGCGAGTGGGTGGTGGTCGCCGCCTCCGGCAGTGGCCGCCGCCTGCTCGACGACCTGCGGTCGGACGAGGGCTTCGGGCTCCGGTACGCCCTCCGCAGGCTCGACCCGACCGGACTCCGCACGGTCGGCAGCCACCTCCTCGACATCTCGGCCCGCGTCACGCAGACCTCCTCCCCCTCCGGCAGCACCGTGCCGGGCTTCCGCATCGAGCCCGCCGGCGAGCAGCACCAGATCCGGGCGGGTGATTCGCTCACCATCCAGATCGGCAACTCGCCCGAGACGTTCCTGGCCGACCTGGAGGAGCTCTGCCGCGTCGTGGAGGAGAGCGACGAGAACTCACCGCTCCGCTTCCTGCCCCAGGTGCGCCCCCTCGGCGACGACGACCCGCTGATCCCCGATCTCGAGGGCCGCCTGGCCGTGGCCCTGGGCGGTGACGACCGGTTCGGACCGCTCGGGTTGTGCCGGCCGTCCGCAGCGGCGTCGGCGATGGACGAGGCGAACTCCTTCTACACCAACAGCGTGGGCGGGCTGGGTCCGATCGACCTCGACGCCGACCTCGACATCGAAGCCGTCACCGAGCGCTTCGCGTCGATCCCGACCTCGGTCCGGGTGAGCGAGCTGCACGACAGCCGCCTGATGCCGTGCGCCGACGAGCACGGCGAGGAACTGCTGACCCGCCCGATCCCGATGGACCGCTGGATCGCCTTCGAGACGACGATCGACACCCACACCTACTGCCTGCACCAGGGGCGGTGGTACGAGATCGGCCAGGACGCCGTGCGGCAGGTGCGGAGTCAGGTGGCCGAGCTCCTGGCGAACAAGAGCGACCTGGAGTTCCCGCTCTGGACGCCGACCGGCAAGAGCGACGACGAACACCGCTACTGCGAGAAGGTGGCCCTCCAGGACGGGTACCTCTGCCTGGACAAGAGCTTCGCCCACACACCCATGCACCCGACGTTCGAGCTGGCCGACGTGATCGGCCCGAAGAACGAGGTGGTCCACGTCAAGTGGCCGGCACGGGCCACGGCGGCCAGTCACCTGGTCACCCAGGCCCGGGTGTCGGCCTGGGCACAACGCCTGGAGCCGGCCGCGCTGGAGCAGCTCGACGCGAAGGTGCGCCTGATCGACAGCCGGCGACGCGTCGCGGAACGGCCTCGGGTGGTCGTGCTGGCCATCGCCGGGCGGCAGTGGGAGGTGAAGCAGCTCTTCACCCTGTCGATGGTGGACCTGCTGCGGCTCAACGAAGACCTGCACCACCACGGGGTCGAGTTGCAGTTCGCCGACATCCCGTTCGTGGCCAAGAAGTCAGGGCGCAGCGCGCCGCAAGCGGACGGCGAGGCTGCCTAAGCGAACCAGGCAGGTGGTGTCGGCAGCCGTGAACGGCCCGCCGACACCACACCTCCCGTCTGGATCAGACCCGCCTGTTCTCGCCCACCCCATTCACACGACAGCGCAAGAAGGGACCTCTGTGACGTTGTGGCTGAACCTCGCCACGGCAACGCTTCAGACCGCCGTCGCAGCTCTAGCCGTCACATCGGCAGTTCTGCGAGTTCGACGCGCACGACGTGGCGACCACAAGTGATCACCGACGCCTGAGCGTGGCCAGCGGGCCGTCATGCCGATGACAGCATGACGGCCCGCCGCGACCAAGAGAGGAAAACCACGCACCGTGAAGAACTTTCGGTGCGTGGTTCAAGGGGGACACACATGGTGGGGCGGGTGGGGTTCGAACCCACGACCTGACGGATTATGAGTCCGCTGCTCTGACCAGCTGAGCTACCGCCCCCCTGATGTGCGGTTCAGGAGAGTACAGATCAGCGGTCCCCGCGTCTCGGCAACCCGGCAGCACGTGACCAACCCGTGTGCAAGCCGCTACGGGGCTCCGAGGTCCGACGGCTGGTAGCCGGCCGGGTAGCCGGGGTAGGTGCGGTTGCCCGGGTCGTTGGTCAGGCCCGGGGTGCGGCGGGGTGGGAGGTGGCGGACGAGGCGGGCCCTGAGGCGCAGGGCGCTGCGTTCGAAGGCTCCCAGCCACGGCGGGGGCGCGGTGAAGCCGAACGCCCGGACCATGCGCTCGTCCAGCAGCGCCACGACCGCCCGGGACGTCACGGCCCTGGGCACTGGGTACCAGGAGCAGAACAGGTCCAACGTGTACTGGCCGATCCGGCGGTTCGTGTCGTGGTAGACGAATTCGCGTTCCTCGTACACCCTCTTGAACGCGCGGAACTCGTCGTAGTCGTCCGGCAGGTCGCGGATCGCCATGCGGGTTCCCACGGCCCGGTAGAAGTAGAACGCCCCCAGGCGCTCCTGCGTGGTCAGGGGACGCCAGCCGTACCGTTCCAGCCAGTCGATCGGCTCGTACACGAACGTCGACAGCACGTACTTCATGTCGTCGTTCGCGATGTCGTACCGGCCGTGCAACCGGTTCACCACGCGCAGCGCCTCCTTGCCCCGGGGCGAGTCGTAGCCGTTGTCCACGAGTTCGGCCATGAGCAGGGCGGTGTCGTCGTAGCGCTTCTGCGTGCGCCGCTCGAACTCGCCGGTCCTGGCGAGGAGCCCGGAGATGGAGGGCACGCAGTAGGTCTTGAAGAGCGCGAACTCCAGGGAGCGCACGTAGTCCCACGGGAACTCGTAACCGGACGACACGCGCAGGATGCGCTGGTGGTCGTGCACGGGGTCCAGGGACTCGATGAGGCGGCGGTTGGCATAGCGGTCCGGCATGGGCACAGCCTGCCGCACGGGGAGGACGGGAGAGGGAGGCGAACGGGTGGTCTCGTAGACGCCCCGAGTCACCTGCGAAACGCGGGTCTCGCGGCCGGGGGATCACCCGGACGTGTGATCTTCGGCGCGCTCGCCGGGCCGTCGGCAGGTTTCGCGCACGGGCTCACCGGCCACCCTGCGGGCGACAGGACCGGGATGCGACACCGAGCGGAAGAGACCGGATGATGCGCGGCACGGCCAGAAAAGTTCAGCCCCCGTCCGGCGCGGACGGGGGCTGACCCGGGAAGATGCTCCCCCTACTGGATTCGAACCAGTAACCCTTCGATTAACAGTCGAATGCTCTGCCATTGAGCTAAGGGGGAATGTTCGGTTGTCTCGCCGGGCCTCGACGGCCTGACGGGACATAACTCTAGCGCATCCGGAACAGTACCTGCACAGACCCCCCTCCCGATCCGGCAGGATGGGATGTGACCAGGCACTTTGGCAGCAGAGGAGACCTCATGAAGGGCATCCTGTTCGGGGCGGCCGTCGGCTACGTCCTCGGGGCGCGCGCGGGTCGCGCGCGGTACGACCAGATCGCCCGCGCCTTCCGCGCCCTGGCGGACCACCCGGCGGTGCAGGGCGCGGCGGGGATCGTGCGGGCCAAGGTGGGCGAGAAGACCGGTTTCAAGCGGCGCTCGGCCACCAACGGGCACCGGGCCGACCCCTATCGACGGGACCCGGTGATCCCGCGCGCCAACTAGCGCGGCCGGAGCGCGGCGGGAGCGGCTAACGCACCCGCGCCACGGCGAAAACACGCCGGAACGGGAACCATGTCGTGCCGTCCGGGCGTTGCGGGTACTCCGCGCGCAGCAGGGGTGCCAACCGGGCTCGGAACTCGGCCCACGCGGCATCGTCGAGCGCCGCCCGCACCGGCCGGAGGGTCGTTCCCGTGAGCCACTCCAGCACCGCGTCCGTCCCCGTCAGCCGCTGGAGGTAGGTCGTCTCCCAGGCGTCCACCTCGGCGGCGGCCAGGACGTCCGCATAGCCCTCCGGACCGAGCACCGGGGACACCGGCACCAACCCAGTCAACCAAGGCCAGGAGCGGGCGATCAGGGCCCGGGTGACGGCGTGCGACGGGGCGTCGGAGTTGCCCGGCACCTGCATCCCCAGCCACGCCCCGGACGGCAGCGCGTCGACCCACCGCCGCACCAGCGCCTCGTGCCCCGGCACCCACTGCAACACCGCGTTGGTGACCACGACGTCCGTGTCCGCCCCCGGCATCCACGTCGTGACGTCCTGGACCCGCGCGTCGAGACCGCGCTCCCGTGCGGCGGCGACCATCTCCGGCGACGAGTCCAGGGCCTCCACGACCGCCGTGGGCCACCGCGTGACCAACGCCCCGGTCAGGTTCCCGGGCCCGCATCCGAGGTCCACGACGCGCCTCGGCGACACCGCCCCGATCCGGGCGACCAGGTCGTGGAAGGGCCTCGACCGGTGGTCGGCGAACGCGAGGTACCGCACCGGGTCCCACATGCGACGCACCTCCGTTGCCCACCGGCACGTACCAGCACGTACCGGCGCAAACCGGCGCGCGCCGCTACAGTACGAGCGTACGGCTAGGAGTCCTCCCGCAGCGAGGCGAGCTTCGCCGCCGTTTCCGCCGCGATCTCCCGCACCCGTGCCACGTCGGCGTCCGGGTCCGGCCGCACCTGCAACACCACGCCGTCCCGCCCCGACACCTTGCGCTGGAGGAACCACGCCCCCGGATCTTCGTGCCGGTGCCGCGACCGGATCGACCCGGTCACCCGGGCGTGCACCACCTCGGGCACCTTCCCCGGCGTCGCCAACGGGTACCGCACGGCCGGCAGGTCGCGCAGCAGCACGGCTTCGCCGGCCACCCCGTCCTCCTCGGCCTCGATCACGCTCAGCGCGTTCCCGCTCCAGGACGCCTTGGACACCAGGTGCCACCCGAGCCGGCGCGGCCCCGGCAGCCACAACCCGAGCGTGGTCGCGACCAGGAACCCGTCACCGGTCGCGGCGGACGCCAGCACGTGCTCGTCCCGCGCCAGCTCCCCGGTGAACCCACCGGGCGCACCGGAGCCGAACACCCTGCGCCAGATCCCCATCACAGCCCGCCCACCGATTGGTCGCGCAGTTCCTTGTTGTACTCCTCCAACGCGATCAGGTCGCCGAACAGCGCCCGGTACTCGTCGGCCTCCTCGACCGGCGACACCCGCCGCAGCCGCGACTTGATCTCCACGATCTGCGAGCCCACCAGCCGCTGCTGCAACCGGGCCAGGACGCTCTGCACGTACCGGTACTCGTCGGCCCGCACCTGCAACGCCTCGACGGACAGTTCGGTCAGCACCGACCGGGCCACCTGCTGGTCGCACCGCCGGCTGACGGCGTCCACGAACGACGGCCCGGACAGCCCGCCGGACACGCCGCCGGCGTCCCGGATCGCCCGGTGCAGCGCCCGGTACACGGGGTGCGTGAACACCTCGTCGGGCAGCGAGTCGTAACCCGGACCGGCCATCTCGGGCAGTTGCAGCGCCGCCTTCAGCGCCTCGCGCTGCGGCAGCAGCTCGGGGTCGCGCGGGTCGGGCCGGGCCGGGCCGTCCACCTCGACGGCCAACGCGCCCTGGTTCGGGTCGGCCGGGCGCGGGCGGCCCTTCGCGGGTGCCCGGCCGGTCGCCGTCTCGCGCACCCGGCGCACCACGGCCGACTCGTCGTCCCAGCCCACCCACCAGGCGAGCTTGGTCGCGTAGCCGTCGCGCTTGGCGCGGTCCTTGATCTGCGCGACGAACGGCACCATCTTCTTGAGCGCCTCGACCCGGCCGTCCACCGAGTCCAGGTCGTAGCCCTGCAACTGGGTGCGGATGGCGAACTCGAACAGCGGGGTGCGCCGGGCCACCAGGTCGCGCACCGCGCCGTCGCCCTTGTCCTGGCGCAGCTCGCACGGGTCCATGTCGTCCGGCGCGATCGCGATGTAGGTCTGGGCGGAGAACTGCTGCTCGCCCTCGAACGCCTTGAGCGCCGCCTTCTGCCCGGCCGCGTCGCCGTCGAAGGTGAAGATCACCTCGCCGTTGAGGTCGTCGTCGATCAGCAGCCGGCGCAGCACGTTCATGTGCTCCGCGCCGAACGCGGTGCCGCAGGACGCGACCGCCGTGGGCACGCCGGCCAGGTGCATGGCCATCACGTCGGTGTAGCCCTCGACCACGACGGCCTGCCGGCGCTTGGCGATCTCCCGCTTGGCCAGGTCCAGCCCGAACAGCACGGCGGACTTCTTGTAGATCGGGCTCTCGCTGGTGTTGAGGTACTTGGCCTGGATCTGGTCGTCGTCGAAGATCCGTCGCGCGCCGAAGCCGACCACGTCCCCGCCGAGGTCCCGGATCGGCCACAGCAGCCGGCGGTGGAACCGGTCGATCGGGCCCTGCCTGCCCTCCTTGGCGAGCTGCGCCTTGATCAGCTCGGTGAGCTCGAAGCCGCGTCCCAGCAGGTGCTTGGTGAGCTTGTCCCAGCCGGCCGGGGCGAACCCGCAGCCGAACGTCCGGGCCGCGTTCTCGTCGAAACCGCGCTGCGCCAGGAACTCCCGGGCCGGCATGGCGTCCGGGGAGGCGAGCTGCTCGGCGTAGAACTCGGCGGCGGCGCGGTGCGCCTCCAGCAGGCGGGAGCGGGTGCCCCGGTCGCGCTGGACGGTCGCGCCGCCGCCCTCGTAGGTCAGGTGGATGCCGGCGCGGTCGGCGAGGCGCTCGACGGCCTCCACGAACCCGAGGTGCTCGACCTTCATCACGAAGGCGATCACGTCGCCGCCCTCGCCGCAGCCGAAGCAGTGGTAGGTGCCGTGCGTCGGGCGGACGTTGAAGCTCGGCGACTTCTCGTCGTGGAACGGGCACAGGCCCTTCAGCGCGCCGCCACCGGCCCGGCGCAGCGAGACGTGGTCGCCGACGACCTCGTCGATCCGGCTGCGGTCCCGCACCAACGCGACATCGCTGTCCCGGATTCGTCCTGCCACGGTCGCCGAGTCTAGTGCCGGCAGACTGGGGGGCGTGACCGCCGCCGACAACAGCCCGGCCGACGCGCAGGCGCTGGCCGCCGCGTTCACCGGGCACCGCACGCACCTGGTCGGGGTGGCGTACCGGCTGACCGGCAGCGTCGCGGACGCCGAGGACGCGGTGCAGGAGAGCTGGCTGAGGCTGTCGCGGCTGTCCGACCAGGGCCGGGAGGAGATCGAGGACCTGCGCGGCTGGCTGACCACCGTGGTGGGGCGGCTCTGCTTGGACCGGCTGCGCTCGGCGGCCGTGCGGCGGGAGCGCTACTTCGGGCAGTGGCTGCCCGAGCCGCTGGTCACCGCGTTCCGGGACGACCCGCTGGAGGCGGTGGTCCGGGACGACGGCGTGCGGATGGCGGCCCTGGTGCTGCTGGACGAGCTCACGCCCGAGCAGCGGGTGGCGTTCGTGCTGCACGACGCGTTCGGGGTGCCGTTCGACTCGATCGCCGAGACACTGGGCTGCGCGGTGGCCACGGCGCGCCAGCACGCCTCGCGGGGCCGCCGGGCCGCGTCGGCCGCTCCCCCGCCGCCCCGGGCGGCGCTGGACGAGCAGCGCGAGGTGTTGGAGAAGTTCCTGGCCGCGCTGGCCGCCGGCGACGTGGCCACCGTGGTCGGGCTGCTGCACCCGGACGTGGTGATGGTCGGCGACAGCGACGGCAAGGCGCGGACCGCGGTCAACGTCATCACCGGCCCGGACAAGGTGTCCCGCTTCCTGTTCGGCCTGATGCGCCGGTACGCGGGCCTGCCCGGCGGCGAGCCGGTGCTGGTCAACGGCGACCTGGGGGTGAAGTTCGCGGCCCGGGGCGACCTCGCCGCGCGGGTCACGGCGTTCGTGCTGCGGGACGGGAAGCTGGCGGCGCTCTACGACGTGGCGAACCCGGACAAGCTGGCCCACGTGCGGTTTTGATCACCGCAGCGGCCACGCGGAGCAACCGACCCGCCACTGGGAGTGAACTGAACGGTAGATCCGTGGTGGTCTAGACCTGGATAGCGTTGGCGGTGCCGCCTTTCTCCTCGAAAGGAATCGCTTCCATGACCGAAGAGCACAACGACGACGGCACCACACGTCGGTCGTTCATCGCCACGGGCACGGCCGCCACGGCAGCCGTGGCGCTGACCGCCGCGGGCGTGGGCTTGGCCGGAATCCCCCTGGCGGAGGGGCAGACCCTGCCCTTCACGCCGCAGTGCACGGACGGCGACGACACCCCTCCCGTCATCGAGGGCCCGTACTTCCGGCGCAACTCGCCGCTGCGCACCAACCTGCGCACGGCGGGTGTGACCGGTGTCCTGCTCAGCCTGACCGGCTTCGTGTACGACCTGCGGTGCCGGCCGCTGGCCAACGTCCTGGTCGACTTCTGGCAGGCCGACCAGCGCGGGCAGTACGACAACAGCACGACCGCCTACCGGGGTCGCGGCCACCAGTTCACGGCCGCGAACGGCGCGTACACCCTGGAGACGATCATCCCGAACGAGTACCCCGGCCGCACGCCCCACATCCACGTGAAGGTGCAGGCACCGCGCGGTCCGGTCCTCACCACGCAGCTCTACTTCCCGGACAACACCAAGGCCTACGGCGTGAACTTCGCCGCGGCGAACCGCCGTGACGCGTACTACCTCCGCGACACGGTGATCCCGCTCGGCCCGCTCACCGCCAACCGGTACCAGGGCAAGTTCGACTTCGTCGTGCGCACCGCCTGATCCCCGGAGGATGGCCGTCCGGGAGACGCGGCCATCCACCCGAGGACCGTCACGGCATCGGCACCCGGCACGCGTCGCCGGAGGTGAACCCCTGGTCGGTGATGCCGAACGCCGAGTTGAACCGCCCGCGCTGGTTCTCCAGCGCGATCAGGTAGGTCAGCTCGACCAGGCCGCGGTGGCCGAGCCGGCGGTCCAGTTCGGCCACCTGCCCGTCGGTCACGGTGACCGGGGTGTCGGTCATCGCGTCGGCGTAGGCGAGTGCCAATTTCTCGATCCCGGTGTACTTGTCCGAGGATTGGTACACGTGGATCTCGCGCAGCCGGTCCACGTCGAGGCCCTCGTGCTTGATCAGCATGGTGCCGAAGTCCACGCACCACGAGCACCCGAGCTTCACCGCCGTCGCGTAGACCACCAGTTCGCGCAACGACACCGGCAGGGTCTTCGCGCCGCGTCCCACGGCCAGCTCGTGCTTCGCGCCCGCCACCAGCAGCCGCCGGTGGTGGGCGAACACCGCGATCGGCTCGGGCACCGCGCCGTAACGCCGCCTGGTCGCCCAGTACACGAGCTTGACCAGCGGGTTCGCCTGTTTCGCGGTGACCGCGGGAATCCTGGCCATGAGCCCTCCTCGTCTCGGGTAGCACACCCAGGACGGGGCGGGGCCGGCGAACGTGACACCTCGGGGGTGACCGGGTCGGGGGTGACGGGCGGCACAGCCGGTACCAGTGGTGCGCGCCCCGCCGTGCGGGGTCCGCGGATCAGGGTGCGACGACCTGGGCCAGGAAGTAGATCGCGCCGGTCCGCGCGTGCCGCACCAGCAGGAGGTGGGGGCGGTCCACCCGGACCGTCCGGGCGGGCGGGTGCTCGACGATCGACGTCAGCCGCATCGTCACGGCGGTCGCCGCCGCGCCCTCGAAGCCCTGTTCGTCCAGCCGCAGCACGGCTTCGTGCAGGACCTCGTCGACGAACAGCCGGGGGTCGGGGCTCAGCCCGGTCAGGTCGGCGTCCCGGGTGAACAGCGTCCGCACGCCGACCTGCCGCAGCGGTGGGCCGAGCGTGGTCGGCACGGTCAGCGCCAGGGTCGGCAGGAACAGCTCGACGCGCTGCCGCTCCAGGGCCGCCAGCACCTCGGGCACGCCCGCGAGGTCGCCGAGCTCGTCGTCGGGCAGCAGCACGACGGCCTCCACACCGCCGCGCGCGGGCACCGCGACGGCCTCCCAGCCGGCGGTCCTGCCGTGCCGCAGGGAGGTTTCCAGCCGCATGGTCGCCACGTCGCCGACACCCCGGAACGGGCATGGCGCGGTGTCGTGCACCGGGAACTCCTCGGCCCACGCGCACTTCAGGTACAGCGCGTTGACCAGTGACGCGACCGTGTCGCTCTTCACCGCCCCGGCCGGCAGCAGTTCGGGGATCAGGCCGCGGGTGGTGTCCGCGACGTCGGCGTTGATCAGCTTCCGCGCGCCCTCGGGGTCGTCGGTGAACGGCGCGGAGCGCACCTGCCCGCCGGGCCACCGGGCGAGCTCGGCCAGGAACTCGTCGTGCAGCGGCAGCGCGTCCCACGCCCACAGCGTGTTGGCGACCGCGAATTCGGCGTCGTCGCCGACGTCGGACCCCCGGAGCAGCTCCGCGTTGTCGTCACCGAGCAGCGCGACCAGTTCGCGCCGGGTCTCGCCGCGCGCGGCGTGGGCGACCATGCCCAGCGCACTGGCCACCGAGTACGGCGACCAGACCGCGTTGCGGGTCCGGTCGGGTGCGACGGCGTCGTGCAAGGACAGGGCGAACGACAGGTGCGCTCGATCGGGCACGGGGTCTCCTCGGGGATCGGGCGGGCACCGTCGAGTGTGCCACCGGTCACCACGCGACGCTCCCGCCGCGCCCGCCCGCGCGACAGCGGCCTGCGCCGCGCGGCGGCCGGAGGCACCGACCACCGGACCGCGACCACCCCGGGGTTCCGGGCGGCGCTACCCGGCGTTACCCGGCGATGCCCTTGGCGGCGTGCCAGGCCAACGCCTGCGCGTCGGTCAGCAGCGACACCTGGTCGACCACCACGCGCAACCGGGCGGCGTCGTCGGCGGCCAGCAGCCACGCCGGCGCGAACGCCGGGTCGAGCGCGTCCGGTGCGCCCGCGAGCAGCCCCGCCACCAGTTCCGCGATCACCTCGCGCTGCCGGCGCTGGAGCCGCAGCCGCACCGGGTCGCTCATCACGTACCGGACCGCCATCGCCTTGAGCAGCGCCACTTCGGCGGCCACCTGCGGCGGCACCACGAGGTCGGCGGCGTAGCGGGACAGCGGGCCGTCGCCGTGCGCCGCGCGGGTCGCGCCGACGGCGGCGGACGCGAACCGGCCGACCAGCTCGCTGGTGAGCCGCTTGAGCGCGACCTGGGCGGCCGGCGAACCGTCGTAGGTGGCCAGGTCGGCGATCACCGGGAGCCGGGACAGCTCGGTCGCGGTGGCCTCCAGCTCGGACACCGACCCGGCGGAGAAGTGCTTGGCGGCCAGTTCCGCGATCGCCGCCCGCTCCTCGGCGTCGCCCAGCGAGGACAGCGCGATGCGGTGCGCGAGGACGCCGTCCTCCACGTCGTGCACCGAGTACGCGACGTCGTCGGCCCAGTCCATCACCTGCGCCTCCAGGCACCGCCGGTCCGCCGGCGCGCCCTCCCGCACCCACCGAAAGACGTCCAGGTCGTCCTCGTAGACGCCGAACTTGGCGGTGCCGGCCCGGCGCGGCCACGGGTACTTGGTGGCCGCGTCCAGGCAGGCGCGGGTGAGGTTGAGGCCGCGCTCGGTCTTGGGCTCCAGGCGGGTCAGGATGCGCAGGGTCTGCGCGTTGCCCTCGAACCCGCCGCACGGGCCGGCCAGCGCGTCGAGCGCGCGTTCCCCGTTGTGCCCGAACGGCGGGTGGCCGATGTCGTGCGCGAGGCCGGCGGTGTCCACCACGTCCGGGTCGCAGCCGAGTTCCTCGCCGATGCCCCGGCCGATCTGGGCGACCTCCAGCGAGTGGGTCAGCCGGGTGCGCGGCACCCCGGTCACCTCCGCGCCCTCGCCGGGGCCGACCACCTGGGTCTTGCCGGCCAGCCGGCGCAACGCCGCCGAGTGCAGCACCCGGGCCCGGTCGCGGGCGAACGGCGTCCGCCGCTCGCCCCGCACGCCCGCCAGCACCGCGCCCTTGGGCTCCTCGGCCAGCAGCCGCGCGGAATCGGAACCGGTGTACCCGCCGTTCATCCGCACAGCGTAAGGAACGCGGGCGCGGTGAACGCGGGCGCGGTCAGAGCACGATGCCGTCGAACGCGTCCACCGGGGCCTTCATCAGGTGGTAGTAGAGCAGCGCCCCGGTCTCGCGCTTGATGTAGAAGAACTGGGTCTCGCGGGTCTGCACGTTGGGGCCGCTGCGGGTGGGCGAGGCCCACGCCTCCAGCCCCTGGTCCTCGGCCATGGTGCGGGCGCGCAGCGAGTGCCACGGGTCGGACACGATCACTGCGGTCTTCAACGACTTGGCGCGCGCCTTCACGGCCAGCGCCTGGATGCTGCCCAGGGTGTCGGTGCCCTCGCCGATCTCCAGGATGCGCTCGGCCGGCACCCCGTTGGACTCCAACCACATCCGGCCGGCCTGGCCCTCGGTGAAGTTGTCGCCGGGCTGGCGACCGCCGGTGGTGGCGATGTAGCTGACCACGCCCTGCTCGTACAGCCGGCGGGCGTGCTCCAGGCGTGCCTCCAGCACGTCCGAGGGCACGCCGTTGAACTGGGCGGCACCGAGCACCACGGCCATGTCGGCGTGCGTCCGGTCGTCCTCGCGGGCCACCTGCCACACCCGGAACGCGGTCCCGCCCACCACGAGGAACCCGACCACCAGAGCGCCGATCAGGGTTCGTTGGACCAAGCGGCGGATTCGGGCCAGGAAGGTCACCCCACGATGATTCCACACCCGGCGCGACTGCTGCGAGGATCGCGGGATGCCCGCAGAGCAGCCCACGATCCTGGCCACGTCCGGCGGTTTCCGAGCCGGCACCCGGACGACCCTCGAATTCCACAAGCTCGTCCACTACGCGGTCGAGCTGTCCGGCGCGACGAAGCCGAAGGTGTGCCACGTCGGCACGGCCGCCGGCGACCAGCGCGGGTTCCAGGCCGAGCTGGACGAGGCCGCGCGGCTGGTCGGCTGGGAGTTCAGCCACCTCAACCTGTTCGTGATGCCCGCGACCGACGACGTCGAGGGCTTCCTGTCGGCGCAGGACGTCGTCTGGGTCGGCGGTGGCAGCGTCGCCAACCTGCTGGCCGTGTGGGACGTGCACGGGGTCGGCGGGGCGATGCGCCGGGCGTGGGAGGCGGGCGTGGTGCTGGGCGGGGTGTCGGCGGGCTCGATCTGCTGGCACGCGGGCGGCGCGACCGACTCGTTCGGGCCCGAGCTGCGGGTGGTGACGAACGGCCTGGCGCTGCTGCCCTACGGCAACGGGGTGCACTACGACTCCGAGGCGAGCCGGCGGCCGGCGATCCACGCGGCCGTGACGACCGGGGTGCTGCCGAAGACGTACTGCACCGACGACGGCGCGGGCCTGCTGTACCGGGGAACCGAACTCGTCGAAGCGGTGTCCGAACGGCGCAGCGGAGGGGCCTACCTGGTCGACCGCGACAGGTCTTCAGGAATCGCACAGGAGGAATCGCTCGACATCAGGCGGTTGTGACTCGGACGCTGGAACCGTGGGCACGAGTCGGTGGGTGGCGGGGCTGGCGCTGGTCGTCGCGATGACGACGGCGTGCACCGCCGCCGGTCCGGCCGCGACCCCGAGCGCACCGACGCCCGCGAGCACGTCGGCGGACCCGCCCCGGCCGGCCGTGCCGCGCGTGGTCGAGCCCACCGCCCCGGACCTCGCGGCGGCCGTGGCGCGGGCGGTCGACGGCGGTGCGGGGGTCGACCTGGCGGTCGCCGTGCTGGACCTGAGCACCGGCACGACCGCGGGCCACCGCGCCGACGTCCCCTTCCACACCGCGTCGCTGAGCAAGCTCCTGGTGGCCGTGGACCTGCTGGCCGCCGGCGAGGTGGACGACGGGGACCGGGACCGGCTGCACCGGGCGTTGAGCGACAGCGACGACGAGGCCATGAACGAGCTGTGGACCGCGCACGACGGCATCGGGGCGGTGGAGCGGGTCGCCGGGCTCGCGGGCCTCACCGCCACGCACGCCCCGGCCGACCCGGCGCAGTGGGGCGACGTGGAGATGTCCGCCGACGACCTGGTGCGGCTCTACCGGTACGTGCTGACCCGGCTGCCGGAGGCCGCGCGCGCGTTCGTGGTGGAGGCGCTGTCGTCCGCGCCGGACACCGCCGCCGACGGCTTCGACCAGGCGTTCGGGCTGCTCACGCCGGATGTCGGCGGGTACGCCAAGCAGGGTTGGATGTGGTACTACCCGACCGATCTCTACCTGCACTCGGCGGGCGTGGTGGGCGACCGGTACGTGGTGGCGCTGCTGTCGGTGCAGAGCAGCACCGCACCCGACGACGCCCGTGGCCACCTGGACGACATCGCCCACGCGCTGCTGTCCACCCTCGTGCCGGCGGGCTGAGGCCCGGGGGACGACGTCGTCCCCCGGACCCCGTTCACCGCGTGATCAGACCGAGGTGCGCCGGATCAGGTCCACCGTGCGCCCGGCCGTGCGGTGCGCCGCGGCCCACTGCTCGATGGCCTGCCCGCACGCCTGGTCGAGGTGGCGCAGGCCGCGCAGGTCGACCCGGACGTGCTTGGTCACCGGCAACGCCTCCAACGCCTCCAACAGCCTCGGCAGCTTCAGGAAGGTGGCGTTGCCGCGCAGCGTCACGTGCTCGTGCTCGCCGCCGTCCGGTGCGACGGTCACGGACAGCCGCGACACGTCCCACGCGGTCTTCACCACGGCCGCCAGCACCCCGACCAGGGTGCCGGTGAGCAGGTCGGTGGTGACGATCAGACCGGCGGTGAGCAGCAGCACCGCGCTCTCCGCGCGGTCGGTGCGCACCAGCTCCACCACCCGCCTCGGTTCCAGCAACTTCCACCCGGCCTGCACCAGCAGCGCCGCCAGCACCGCGAGCGGCACGTAGGACAGCACGCCGGGCAGTGCCACGACGAACAACAGCAACCACACGCCGTGCAGCACGCGGGACGCCTTGGTGCGCGCCCCGGCCTGCACGTTCGTCGCGCTGCGCACGATGACGGCGGTCATCGGCAGGGCACCGAGCACGCCGCACACGGTGTTGCCGATGCCCTGGGCGACCAGCTCCCGGTTGTACCGGGTGCGCGGCCCGGTGTGCATCCGGTCGACCGCCGCCGCGCTGAACAGGCTCTCTGCCGAGGCGACCAGCGCGAACGTCACGGCCGCGCCGAGCACGCCGGCGTCGACCAGCGAGAAGTCGACCAGCCGCACCGCGTCGGCGAGCGGACCGACCTCGATGCGGGTCAGCGGCAGGAACGCCCCGACGGCACTGGCCGCCACCACGGCGACCAGCACGCCGGGCACCGCGCGGAACCTGGTGCGCTTCCACAGCGCGGCCACCACGAGGGTGAGCACGCCGACGCCGACCCCGGCCGGCGACGCCACCGCGGCGACCACCAGACCGGGCAGGCCGGCGACCTTCTCCCAGGTGCCGGCGGGGGCGGCCGAGCCGGCGAACGGGTAGAGCTGGCCGAGCACCAGCACCAGCCCGATCCCGGCCAGCATCCCCTGCACCACGGCGGGCGAGATGGCCCGGAACCACCGGCCCAGGCGCAGCAGGCCCATCGCGACCTGGAGCAGGCCCGCGCCGAGCACGATGACGCCCAGCGCGCCGATGCCGTGCTGGGCCACCGCGTCGGCGACCAGCACGGTGAGACCGGCGGCGGGGCCGCTGACCTGCAAGGAGCTACCGGGCAGCAGGCCGACGACGAGGCCGCCGACCACTCCGGTGATGATGCCCAGTTCGGCGGGCACCCCGGAAGCCACCGCGACGCCGACGCACAGCGGCAGCGCCACCAGGAACACCACGAGCGACGCCCCGACATCCGGCCAGTAGGAGGTCCCGCCGGGCGAGCGGGACACCGGTTCTTCGATGTGCATGGTCACGCCATTGCTCCTAGAGCGGCTGGAAGCGGTCGGCGGCGAACGCCGACACGTCGCCGGACTCGATGTCGTAGAACCAGCCGTGCACGCGCAGGTCCCCGGCGGTGATCCGGTCCCGCACGAAGGGGTAGTCCTCCAGTGCGCGCACCTGCGCCAGCACGTGCTCCATGCCCTCGGTCCGCAGGCCCTCGGTGGGCGTGCCGGTCCGGAACGGGGCGTGCGTGGCCAGCCAGCGCAGCATGGCCGGCAGGTGGTCGAGAGCCGGCGCGCCGGCGTGCAGGGCGTTGACCGCGCCGCAGTGCGAATGCCCGCACACGACGATTTCGGCGACCCGCAACTGCACGACGGCGAATTCGATGGTGGCCACCTCACCGGCGACCGAGTGCGGGCTGAACGCGGGGATCACGTTTCCCGCCGTGCGCAACTCGAACAGGCTGCCCGGTTCGGCTCCGGTGATGGCCGCCGGCTGGATGCGGGAATCGGCGCAGGTGATGAACAAGGCGGTCGGTGACTGCCCGGCCGCGAGCCGCCGCCCCGTTTCCGGGGAGCGCCGCTGCGAATGCGTCCGGGCATGCTGAACTAGGTGACGGAATTCCACGGGATTCCTCACAGGTCAGTAGTGGCGAGGATGCGGTTGTGGCACAGCGGTGGGATCAGTTCCGGAACACCTGGAGCGCGGACGGTGTCAACCGGGCGGGCCGGTGCCCCGTGGCGAGCGGCGCGGGTTCGGTGTGCCGGGCGCGGCCGGCGGCCGGCCGGACCGGGGGCTCGGTGGAGCGGTCCGGGCCGAATCGTTGCGATGCGGCGGAAAACGTGCGCGCCTCGGGGACCTTGCGGCTCTCCCGGTTCGGTTCCTCTTCGGACAGCGCCTCGGCGATCGTGATCCGGTGCCCGGTCGTGGCCAGGGCCGCGAGGTGACCGGGCCCGGTCTGCGACGGGGTGAGGACGGCGACGAGCGCCAGGAACACCGCCGTTACTGCGACACGCGTCATGACACCCCCCGATGATCCGCGCCGGTGGTTCCAGTTTCGCAGCGCGGGGTGACATCAGGGTTAATGGTGCGGCAGCGTCCGGGTTCCCGACGCAATATTCACTCGTTTGTGCGTGAGCTAGATCATCTTAAATCGTGAAAACTACTCATTGTGACGACTGGGCGAGCTGGATTGCGGCGATCGTGAAGGCCAGAGCGGCACCCAGGCACGCGATCGCCCGCACGTGGTTGCCGGGAACCCATTCGCGCAAGTACCGCGCCCAGTACTCGACCGTACCCGCGCGCTCCAACGCGTTGTTGCGTGGAATGTGATAAGCGACCGTGAACACGATGCCACCCAGCAGGTAGAGCGCCGCACCGGCCCAGCCGGCCGCCGTGCCGCCGAGCACCGCCGCCGCCGACACCGCGCCGGTACCCAGGAAGACCAGCAGGAACACCGGGTTGACCACCGCGACGTTGATCGCCCGCATCGCCGCGACGCCCTCGGCGGGCGGCAGCCGCCGCAGACCGGGCACGACCATCGCGGAGAACGCGAGGAAGACGCCTGCCATCAGGCCGCAGCCGAGAGCCGCGATGATCGTCAAGGTGAACATGGGGACAGTCAAGCCCCTCGCGGTGAGACCATCCATGGCCCAGCGGCTCGATCGCATACCGGATCGTCTCTAGGCTGGCGGTCGTGGACGCACTGGCCGGACTGCTCGACGGACCCCGGGCGCGCGGGGCGTTCCTGCTGCGCACCGTCCTGGACCCGCCGTGGTCGCTGCGCATCCAGGACCGCGCACCGCTGACCGTGGTCGCGCTGGTGCGCGGCGACGGCTGGGTCGTCCTCGGTTCCGGCGACCCGGTGCGCCTGCGCGCGGGCGACGTGGCGGTGCTGCGCGGCCCCGACCCGTACACGCTGGCCGACGACCCCGCCACGCCCGTGCAGGCCGTCGTGCACCCCGGCGGGATCAGCACCACCCCCGAGGGCGCGGCGCTGTGCGAGCGGTGGGACCTGGGCGTGCGCACGTGGGGCGGCGACCCGAACGGCTCGGTCGTGCTCCTGTCGGGCACCTACCAGCTCGACGGCGAGGTGAGCCGCCGCCTGCTGTCCGTGCTGCCGCCGCTGCTCGTGGTCCCCGAATCCGACCTGCCGCTGGTGCCGCTGCTGGCCGGCGAGGTCGCGAAGGACGAACCTGGCCAGGAGGCCGTCCTGGACCGCCTGCTGGACCTGGTGCTGATCTCCGCGCTGCGCTCGTGGTTCTGCCGGCCGGAGGCGGGCGCGCCGGGCTGGTACCGGGCGCACGGCGACCCCGTGGTGGGCCGCGCGCTGCGCCTGCTGCACGCCGACCCGGCGCGGCCGTGGACGGTGGCGTCGCTGGCCACCGCCGCCGGCGTCTCCCGCGCCGCCCTGGCCCGCCGGTTCACCGGGTTGGTCGGCGAACCGCCCATGGCGTACCTGACCGACTGGCGGTTGACCCTCGCCGCCGACCTGCTGCGCGAACCGTCCGCGACGCTCGCGGCCGTGGCCCGCCAGGTCGGCTACAGCACGCCGTTCGCGCTCAGCGCGGCGTTCAAGCGGGTGCGCGGCATGAGCCCGTCGGCGCACCGCACTCGCGAGGAGCCCGGGGCCTGAGCCTCACCCGAGGAGCCGGCCGATCAGGTCGTCGGTGACGAACTCGCCCGCCGCCGCCACGTCCTGCACGACCGCACCCAGGTCGAGCCGGTGCACCGAGACCCGGTCCCGGCCGTGGCGGCGCATGAAGAACCCGGCCCCACCGCCGTCGTCGCCGACCAGCGCCCAGTGCGGCGCGCGCCGGCGCACCTCGAACGCCTCGTTGCGCTGCTGGAACGACTGCGGCCCGTAGAACCGCTCCCCGTCCGGGCGCAGCACGCCGGGCGTGGACCGCCACAGCCGGGCGATCGTCGGGTTCGGCCCGTCGCGGAGCCCCGCCGCGCGGGCCTCGCACACCGCCAGGAACCCGGCGAACGTCTCCGCGACCGGCTCGTCCCCGCCGGTGAAGGGGTCCCGCCCGACCACCGGGTGCTCGCCGTCGACCACCACGTCCAGCACGAAGCCGTAGCGGTGCCCGCACGGCTCCCGGCAGAACCACAGCCGCGCCCCGTCCAGGCCGCCGGTGAGCGGACCCCCGTCCCCGTCCGGCGACAGCGAGGCGACGGGCATCCCGCCGACCTCGCCGGACCCGTACTCGGCCAGCCACCACCGGAACGACGGCGACAGCGGCCCCAGGACGGTCTCCGCCGCGACGATCGCCCCCTCGGGCGCGCCACGGCCGGGCCGGGCGGCGACGGCCGACCCTGCCGCGATCAGCTCGCGCAGCAGGACCAGGTCCGGCCGCACGGACGTCAAGCGCCGATCAGGCGGGCCGCCAGGTAGGACTCCAACTGGTCCATGGACACCCGCTCCTGGGACATGGTGTCCCGCTCCCGCACGGTCACCGCGTGGTCGGTGAGGGTGTCGAAGTCGACCGTCACGCAGAACGGCGTGCCGATCTCGTCCTGCCGGCGGTAGCGGCGGCCGATCGCGCCCGCGTCGTCGAACTCGATGTTCCAGTGCCGGCGCAGCGCGTTGGCCAGGTCCTTCGCCTTGGGCGACAGGTCGGCGTTGCGGGACAGCGGCAGCACCGCCGCCTTCACCGGCGCGAGCCGGCGGTCCAGCCGCAGCACGACCCGCTTGTCCACGCCGCCCTTGGCGTTCGGGGCCTCGTCCTCGGTGTAGGCCTCCAGCAGGAAGGCCATCATCGGCCGGCCGACGCCCGCCGCCGGCTCGATCACGAACGGGCGGTAGCGCGAGTTCGTGGCCTGGTCGAAGTACGACAGGTCCACGCCCGAGTGGTTCGAGTGGGTGTTCAGGTCGAAGTCGGTGCGGTTGGCGACGCCCTCCAGCTCGCCCCACTCCTGGCCGCCGAACCGGAAGCGGTACTCGATGTCGACGGTCCGCTTCGAGTAGTGCGACAGCTTCTCCTTCGGGTGCTCGTAGTGCCGCAGGTTCTCCTTGGCGATGCCCAGCTCGGTGTACCAGCGGGAGCGCTCGTCGATCCAGTACTGGTGCCACTCCTCGTCGGTGCCGGGCTCGACGAAGAACTCCATCTCCATCTGCTCGAACTCGCGGGTCCGGAAGATGAAGTTGCCGGGCGTGATCTCGTTGCGGAAGCTCTTGCCGATCTGGCCGATGCCGAACGGCGGCTTGCGCCGCGACGTGGTCTGCACGTTCAGGAAGTTGGTGAAGATGCCCTGCGCGGTCTCCGGGCGCAGGTAGTGCAGGCCCTCGTCGGTCTCCACCGGACCCAGGTGGGTCTTGAGCAGGCCGTTGAACATCTTCGGCTCGGTGTACTGGCCCCGGTTGCCGCAGTTCGGGCACGGCACGTCGGAGACGTCGCCCTCCGCGACCTGCTTGCCGGTGCGCTCGGCGTACTCCTCGGACAGCGTGTCCTGCCGGAACCGCTTGTGGCACGAGTTGCACTCGACCAGCGGGTCGACGAACGCCTCCACGTGACCGGACGCCACCCACACCTCGCGCGGCAGGATCACCGACGAGTCCAGGCCCACCACGTCCTCGCGACCGCGCACCATGTAGTTCCACCACTGGCGCTTGATGTTGTCCTTCAGCTCGACGCCGAGGGGACCGTAGTCCCAGGCCGACCTCGTGCCGCCGTAGATCTCGCCGCATGGGTACACGAACCCGCGGCGCTTGCACAGGCTGACGACGGTCTCGATGCGATCGGCTGCCACGGACAACTCCATCGGAGGGGCGGGCGAACGGGGGTTGCCAGGGTAGTACTCGGGCTCCCGCCTCCATCGGGCGACTACGGCGAAAGGGCTCCTACCCTGCGGAGATGGCGGAGGAGGCCGGGCACGACGCGGGACCGGGCCGACCCGCCACCGACCCGCACCGACCCGCACCGACCGCGTCCCGGGCCCGTGCGGGTGGGGGACCCGAAGGCGTCCCGGGCTAGCGCGGGGTGGCGGGCCCGGCGGCCTCGCCGAGGCGCACGGTGCCGGCGTCGGCGGCGACCAGGCTGGTCAACCGCTCCACCGCGCCCCCGTCGGCGACCAGCAGCGATTCGAACGCGGCGGGTTCGGCGACGGCCTCCGACAGCAGCGGCACGACGTGTTCGCGCACCTCGAACGGCGACAGCGCCCGCCGGTAGGCGACCACCGAGTCGAACTCGACGGTCAGCACGAAGAGCTCCTCCTCGTCGGTCGACCGGCCCAGCGACCCGCGCCGGCAACCGGGCCGGGCGGTCAGCAGCTCCAGCGCCCGGCCGACGCGCGCGGTGAAGGTCGGGACTTCGGACACGGGCACGGTGAACCGGCACACGAGCAGCACGGTGCAAGGATGCCACGGTGGCGGATTCGAAGCGGACGCTGATCCCCGGTGCCGGACCGTTGGCGAAGGTGTCCGGACCGGTGGTGTTCCTGCTGGTCCTGGGCTTGTTCGGGGCGGGGGTGCTGGTACGCGGCACGGTCGGCGCGGCACTGCTGTGCCTGCTCGCGCTCGGCGTGGCCGGGCTGCTCGCGACCACGTGGCGGTTCCTGACGCCCGGCGCGCGGGGCCTGCGGCTGTTGGTGCTTGCGGTTCTTGTGCTTGTGACCTGGTCTGTGCTGGGAACGTAGTATTGGTGGTGAAAATCCATACCACGTGGTCGGAGGCACCGTGACGGTCGAAGTGCGGAGCGAGCACGTGCACTCCCCGACTCGCGGCGCGGCCCAACCGGTACCCCCGCGACCCGCGCACACGCTGTCCGCCGCCGGCGAGCTGCTGCGCGCCCTGGCCGCGCCGGTGCGCATCGCCATCGTGCTCCAGCTCCGCGAGGCCGACCGGTGCGTCCACGAGCTGGTCGAGGCGCTGGGCGTGGCCCAGCCGCTGATCAGCCAGCACCTGCGGGTGCTCAAGGCGGCGGGCGTCGTGCACGGCGAGCGGCACGGCCGCGAGGTGGTCTACCGGCTGGTCGACGAACACCTGGCGCACATCGTGGTGGACGCCGTGACGCACGTCGACGAGGGCCCGCGTGGTATCAACACCGGAGTGCCCGGGACGGAGGAACTGTGACCACGAGTGAGCGCCCCAACACCAACGTGCCGGGTCTGCGGTCCACGAAGCAGCGCACCGCCGTGTCCCGGCTGCTCGACTCGCTGGACGACTTCCGCTCGGCGCAGGAGCTCCACGAGGAGCTGCGCCGGCGCGGCGAGGGCATCGGCCTGACCACGGTGTACCGCACGCTCCAGTCGCTGGCCGACGCCGGCGAGGTGGACGTGCTGCGCACCGATTCCGGCGAGGCGATCTACCGGCGCTGCTCCTCGCACCACCACCACCACCTGGTGTGCCGCACCTGCGGGCGCACCGTCGAGGTGGAGGGGCCGACGGTGGAGCGGTGGGCCGACCGGGTGGCCGAGGAAAACGGCTTCTCCGAGGTCAGCCACACCGTGGAGATCTTCGGCACGTGCACGGAGTGCGCGAAGGCCGTGGCGGCCGAGCCGAAGAAGCCCTAGCCCTCGTAGGTGTCCTCCGGCGGCGTGATCGGCGTGATCTCGCGGACGGTGAACGTCGGCACGTAGGCGTTCTCCCTGGTCGCCGACCCGGGCACGACGCGGCCGACCGCCTCGACCCACTGGTCGGTCGGCAGCGCGCCGAAGTCCCGGCCGGTCATCAGCGCCTTCACCGGTGCGGCGTCGGCCGCGCAGCACGAGATGGTGAGCCGCGCCAGGTAGACGTTCTGCTCCTTGCGGACGACGAACCCGGTCAGCTTCACGGTCCGGTCGTCGAGCGAGCCCGAGTCGTCCCACGCGGTGCGGGTGACGAACTCGCTGATCGTCAGCGGGACGACGTCGTCCTGGGGCAGCGGGGCGAACCCGTTGCCCGCTTTGGACTCCTGGGCGGCGTTGCGGTCCGACCGGTTGACCGTGTCCGCGCCCAGCGCGGGCGGGCTGATCAGGAACACCGCCAGCACCGGGAGCAGCAGCATCCACGGGCTGCGCGAGGAGCCGTGCTCGTGCCCGTCGTGGTGGACCGCGCCGTGGTCGTGACCGCCCCCGGCGGCGGCGTCGCCGGACTTCCCGGCGGACGACCCGACAGCGGCCACGGCGGCCGGCTGCCCGGCAGCGTCCCCGGCACCGTCGCCACCGTCTCCGGCGGGATTGCCGGGGGGACTTTCCGCGAGGTGCCCGCCACGCAGGTCGCGCGCGATGGCCACCACCGCGAGCACGATCATGACCACCCCGGTGGCGACCAGCCACGGCTGGAGCGATTCTTTGACGTACC
Organism: Actinosynnema sp. NPDC023587; assembly: GCF_040640215.1. NCBI lineage: Bacteria > Bacillati > Actinomycetota > Actinomycetes > Pseudonocardiales > Pseudonocardiaceae > Actinosynnema > Actinosynnema sp. NPDC023587. The sequence continues at coordinate 272,613 of NZ_JBFABG010000003.1, forward strand.
GCAGGTAGGTGCCGCTGAGCGCGAGCTTCAGCAGCGCGCCGCCGAGCAGCACCAGCAGGACGTTCTGGGTTTCCCGCCGCATCAGGTCTCGCCCCTCACAGGAACACCGCGCCCGCCGCCAGCGCGCACAGGATGGCCACCACGAACGTCACCGGCGCGAACCGGGCCGCGAACCCGCGCCCGAACGCCCCCGCCTGCAACGCGACCAGCTTCACGTCCACCGCCGGACCCACCACCAGGAACACCAGCCGGGGCAGCAGCGGCAGCGCGGTCATCGACACCGCGACGAACGCGTCCGCCTCGCTGCACAGCGCCAGCACCACCGCGAGCAGCGCCATCACCAGCACACCGAGCACCAGTTGCCCGCCGAGGGTCTCCAGCCACTCGGCCGGGACCAGCACGTTGAACGCCGCCGCGAACACCCCGCCGAGCACCAGGAACCCGCCGGCCTCCACCAGGTCGTGGCGGGCGGTCTCGGCGAACACCAGCCAGCGGGACCTGCCGTCGCGGTCGGGCAGCCGGCGCAGCGCGCGTTCCGCGATCCACTCGGACTTGCCGAACCGGGTCCACAGCCACCCCATCACCACGGCGGTGAGCAGCGACCCGAGGAACCGCGCGGGCACCATCAGCGGCGCGTCCCGGAACGCCACGGCCGTCGACACCAGCACGATCGGGTTCACCGCCGGCGCGGCCAGCAGGAACGACAACGCGACCGCCGGCGCGACACCCTGCTGCATGAGCCGGCGCGCCACCGGCACCGACGCGCACTCGCACCCCGGCAGGGCGATACCGGCCACCCCGGCCACGGGCACCGCGAGCGCGGTCCGCTTCGGCAACAGCCTGCGCAGCGCGCTCGCCGGCACGAACGCGGCGATCGCGCCGCTGATCAGCACACCGAGCACGAGGAACGGCATCGCCTGGACGCACACCGCGACGAACACCGTCGACGCCGTGCGCAGCGTCGGCGCGTCCAACGCCGACACCAGCCAGTCCTGGAAGAGCAGGGCCAGCACCAGCACCGCGCACAGGACCTCCAGCGAGGTCACCCGGAAACGGGGTGGCGTGCGGCGCGGGCGTGACCCCCGGATCTCGCCAGTGATTGTCACTTTCGAGATGATGCCAGGCATCGCCCACGCCGCCGAACCGACCTACGTCGGGTCTTCGACCTCTTCGCGGAGCTCGTCGATCGTGGAGAGCACGTCCATCGCGCTGCGCACCGGCAGCAGCGGTTCCACCACGGCCGACACCCCGCGCCCCTCGGCGATCACCGACTCCGCCAGCGCCACCGCCTCGTCCCGCTCGTACGGGCCGCACACGAACGAGTCCCAGTCCTCACCCGCCGACGCCTCGAAGGTGATCGCCCACGGCAACCCCTCGACCTCCGCGTCGTCGTCCGGCTCGTACACGATCACCCCGGCCACGTCACGCACCGCCTTCCGCGTCCGCCAGCAGCTCGGCGCGGAGCTGGGACGCCGTGGAGACGACCAGCATGAGCAGGGTGCTCAGCGGTTCGGTGCGCATCCCCTCGGCCGGGAACGCGTACCGCAGGGTCACGTCGGTGCCCCGCTCGGTGTGCACGACACCCAGCGTGCCGAACAGCCCCTGACCCGCCCGTTCCGCCGCCGAAGCGGCCAGGTTCGGGTTCTTCGGCAGGTCCCACGCCACCACGCACGTCAAGCTCAGCACGGTCAGCCCCTCGGCCAGCCGCATGGCCTGCACCGCGCACGGGACCTCGCCGTGCCGGAAGCTCAACGCCCCGTCGTCGTCCACGTGCACCTCGTGGAACAGCTCCAGCGCCTCCCGCGCGGCGGTGAGCAGCTCGGCGGTCACCGCCGCGTCGTCGGTCACTGCGGGATCGTCGCTCACTGGTTCTCCTCGTCCACGTCGGTCCGGTCCACATCGGCCTGGTCCACATCGGCCTCGTCCACGTCCGGCTTGTCCACCGCGCCGCCGAACCGCCGGTCGCGCCGGGCGAACGACTCGCACGCCCGCCACAGGTCCAGCCGGTCGAAGTCCGGCCACAGGATGTCCTGGAACACCAGCTCGGCGTAAGCCGACTGCCACAGCAGGAAGTTCGACGTCCGCTGCTCCCCCGACGGCCGGATGAACAGGTCCACGTCCGGCATGTCCGGCTGGTACAGGTACTTCGCGATGGTCCGCTCGTCCACCTTGTCCGGGTTGAGCCGCCCGGCGGCGACCAGCCGGGCGATCTCCCGCGCGGCGTCGCCGACCTCGGCGCGACCCCCGTAGTTGATGCACATCGCCAGGTTCAGCACCGTGTTGTCCTTGGTGCGCTCCTCGGCGACCTCCAGCTCGTTGATCACGCTGCGCCACAGCCGGGGCCGCCGGCCCGCCCACCGCACCCGCACCCCGAGCTCGTCCAGCTCGTCCGTGCGGTGGCGGATGACGTCCCGGCTGAAGCCCATCAGGAAGCGGACCTCCTCCGGGCTGCGCCGCCAGTTCTCGGTGGAGAACGCGTAGAGCGACAGCCACTTCACACCCAGCTCGATCGCACCCTTGGCCGCTTCCACGACCACGGCCTCACCGCGCTTGTGCCCCTCGATGCGGGACAGGCCGCGCTGGTTGGCCCAGCGGCCGTTGCCGTCCATCACGATCGCGACGTGCTTCGGCACGAGGTCGGCCGGGATCGACGGCGCGGCGGTGCCGGTGACGTGCGGGTCCGGGGGGCGGGGAGCGCGCGCGACGCGTTCGGCCCGCCTTCGGCGAAGCATGCGGACAGGTTCCTCTCGAAGATCGGGTTGCCCGGTGCGGACCGGGATCTGCCACGCGGCAGCGGGAGACCCGGTGCGGCTGGCGACTCTATCCGTCGGCCAGCGGTGCCTTGCGCTCGACCAGCGGCAGGGACCGGAGCTGCCGCTCCAGGTGCCACTGGAGGTGCGCGGCGACCAGCCCGCTGGCCTCGCGGCGCGGCCCGTTCGGGATCTCGTCGACCACGTCCCACTCGCCGTGCAGGAGCGCGCCAAGGAGCCGGAGCGTGGCCTCGTGGGGCTGGGTGCTGCCCGGCGGCCGGCAGTGCGCGCACACCAGGCCGCCCGCGTGCGGGTTGAACGCCCGGTGCGGACCGGGGTCGCCGCACCGCGCGCACTCGTGCACCGCCGGGGCCCAGCCGGCCGACGACATCGCGCGCATCAGGAACGCGTCCAGGACCAGCGAGGGGTCCCGCTCCTTGGCCGCCAGCGCCCGCAGCGCCCCGGTGACCAGCAGGTAGAGCCGCAACGCCGGCTCGCCCTCCTCGGCGGTCAGCCGGTCGGCCGTCTCCAGGACCGCGCACGCGGCGGTGTAGCGCTGGTAGTCGTCCACCAGGCCGACGCCGAAGGCGTCCAGCGTCTGCACCTGGGTGACCACGTCGAGCGAGCGGCCGGGGTAGAACTGGACGTCGACGTGCCCGAACGGTTCCAGGCGCGCGCCGAACCGGGAGGACGTCCGCCGCACCCCCTTGGCGACCGCGCGCACCTTGCCGTGCTTCTGGGTCAGCAGGGTGATGATGCGGTCGGCCTCGCCGAGCTTCTGCACCCGCAGGACCACACCCGTGTCCCGGTACAGGTTGGCCATCGCTCCCCCACCCGCCCGCGTCCGTCGCGGGGTCAGAAACCCAGTCTACGAAGCTGCTTCGGGTCGCGCTGCCAGTCCTTGGCGATCTTGACGTGCAGGTCGAGGTAGACGCGCGTGCCGAGCAGCTTCTCGATGTGGTGGCGGGCCGTGATGCCCACCTGCTTGAGCCGCTCGCCCCGGTGGCCGAGGATGATCGCCTTCTGGCTGGAGCGCTCCACGAACACGTTGGCGTGCACGTCGAGCAGGTCGTTGCGCCCCTCGCGGGGCGACATCTCCTCCACCACGACCGCGATCGAGTGCGGCAGCTCGTCCCGCACCCCCTCCAGCGCGGCCTCCCGGATCAGCTCGGCGACGAGGGTCTGCTCGGGTTCGTCGGTGAGCTCGCCGTCCGGGTAGAGCGGCGGCCCCTCGGGCAGCCGGCCCATCAGCAGGTCGGCGAGCGTGTCGACCTGGAAGCCGTCCTGCGCGGAGACCGGGATCAGCTCGGCGAAGTCCATCACGGCCTGGAGGGCGAGCAACTGCTCGATCACCTGCTGCTGGCTGACCAGGTCGGTCTTGGTGATGATCCCGATCACCGGGGTCCGCTTGGCGATCTTCTCCAGCTCGGCGGCGATGAACTTGTCCCCGGGACCGACCTTCTGGTCGGCCGGGACGCAGAAGCCGACCACGTCGACCTCGGACCAGGTCTCCCGGACCAGGTCGTTGAGGCGCTGGCCGAGCAACGTCCGAGGTCGGTGCAGGCCGGGGGTGTCGACCAGGATCAACTGCCCGTCGGACCGGTGCACGATCCCCCGGATCGTGTGCCGGGTGGTCTGGGGCTTGCTGGAGGTGATCGCGACCTTGGTCCCCACCAGCGCGTTCGTCAACGTCGACTTGCCGGCGTTGGGCCGACCGACAAAGCACGCGAACCCGGAACGATAACCATCCATCCGCCCATTGTCCCCGTACGCGCCGACCCCGCCCCTCCACCCCTCGCAGCGGCGCTCGGCGGTGTGTGCTGGGGTGTGTGCCGGGGTGGTGGCTGGGTGGTGGCGGGGAGCCGAGCCGGAAGCCGTCGCACCCGCCGTGCGCGTGCTTCGGCTACGACTCAGGAGGGTGTTCGGGCGACTTTCGTACACGGTTCGCCACATGTCGTGAACCGACCTCGGATCGGGCACTTTCCGGCACTGGATCTCGTTGCCGAGGAAGTAAGGAGGCGAGGCACGGCGGGCTGGGGTCCGGCGACCGGGCTGGCAGCCACATCCGCCACCCACAGCCTGCCCGCACGCACCCCACCCGCACAGCACCCGTCCACCGCACGCCTACCGGCGCACGCCCGCCCGCAGCAGGCCCGCCCACCGCACGTTCGCCCGCAGGACGCCCGCCCACAGCAGGCCCGCCCGCAGCGCGGCGGCCGAGCGCGGCGGGCCAGGACGGCGGGCCAGGACGGGGGCGGGACGGTCTTGCCAGCAGCAGGCGAGACGGTTCCCGGTGCAGCTTTGCCGGGCGGATTCGGGCGGTTGGCAGGTTCTCGGTTGGCAGGTGCTCGGGTTGGTGGACCGGAGGTCTGGGTGGGGTCGGCCAGCGCCCTCAGGGGCACGACCGTTATCCGTGGGCTGATCCCGGTCGTCTCGTTCACCGGCGGACGGCGGACGGGGACTCGATTCGCTTGATCAAGTCCCCGTCCTGCCGGCCGACGAGCCGCGTCTGCCTTCTGCCGTCAGTCGGGCTTGACGGGCGGTGCGACGCGGTTCGGTTCGAGCTTCGCCGGCAGTGGGCCGCCGGTGGTCAGCCATTGCTCCAGGTCTTCCATCACGACGTCGTGCAGCACCGAGCCCAGCCACACCGGTTTCGTGCCGGGCCGCTTGACGACCACGATGTTCGAGTTCTCGCACGCGTCCAAACAGTCCGCCGTGCGCACGCGCACCCGCCCGCCGGACCGCGCCGCCACCGCTTCGAGGCGGCGCAACTGTTCGGCGTGGTCGTACTCGGGGTGCTTCTTGACGGTGCCGCAGCAACACCCCCGGCACACGGTCACGAGTGCCACTACACGGTTTCCCGGAGTGTGCCTGTGCCGTCCGCGCGCAACACCGGCACGCCGGCGGTCAGGTCACGCGCGGCGGCGACGGAATCCGCGTCCACGGTGTCCGCAGCCGTCACGACGGCCGCCGCCTCCAGTCCTTCCGCGCCGCTGGAGACGGCCGCCGCGACAGCGGCTTGGAGCGCGGTCAACTTCAGCGACGGCAACGCGATCGTGGTCGCGGCGTAGGTGCGGCCGTCGGTGTCGCGCACCGCCGCGCCCTCGGCCGCCCCGGTGCGCGCCCTGGCCGAGCGGGCCAGGGTGATGATCTTGGCGTCTTCCGGGGCGAGGTCGTGGTCGAGGTCAGTCACCGGGGGTTCCCTCCGCAGAAGTGTCACCGTTGTGCACAGGGCGCACGAGCACCGTGGTGATGCGCATCCGCCCGCGTTCGTCCTTGCCGCCTTCGGCCCGCATCCGCAGGCCCGCGATCTCCGCTTCGGTGCCGGGCAGCGGCACGCGCCCCAGGCGCTGTGCCAGCAGACCGCCGACCGTCTCGACCTCGTGGTCGTCCAGCTCGGTGCCGAACAGCGCGTCGAGGTCGTCCACCGGCAGGCGCGCGCTGACCCGCACCGAGCCGTCGGCCAGGTGCTCGACCGGCGGGCGGTCCTCGGTGTCGGACTCGTCGGTGATCTCGCCGACGATCTCCTCCAGGATGTCCTCGATGGTCAGCAGGCCCGCCGTGCCGCCGTACTCGTCGACGACGATCGCCAGGTGGTTGCGGGAGAGCTGCATCTCGCGCAGCAGGTCGGCGATGGGCTTCGAGTCGGGGATGAACGACGCCGGCTTCATCACGTCCGCGACCGAGGTGCCGTTGGGCTCCTCGGCGAGCGTCCGCCGCACCAGGTCCTTCAGGTTCACCACGCCGACGATGTCGTCCACGCTCTCGCCGATCACCGGAACCCGCGTGTAGCCGGTGCGCAGGGACAGCGCGAGCGCCTGTCGCACGGACTTGGTCTGCTCGATCCACACGATCTCGGTGCGCGGCACCATCACCTCGCGGGCGATGGTGTCGCCGAGCTCGAACACCGAGTGGATCATCTCGCGCTCGCCCTCGTCCACGACGCCGCGTTCCTGCGCCATGTCGACCAGCTCGCGCAACTCGACCTCGGAGGAGAACGGGCCTTCGCGGAAGCCCTTGCCGGGGGTGATCGCGTTGCCGACCAGGATCAGCAGCCGCGACAGCGGCCCGAGCACCCGGCCGAGCACGCGGATCGGCCCGGCGGCGACGAGGCTCACCGCGTAGGGGTGCTGCCGGCCGATGGTGCGCGGGCCGACGCCGACCAGCACGTAGGACACGACCAGCATGCTCAGGCCCGCGACCAGCACGGCCACCCAGCCGGTGGCGATCAGCTCCAGGCACACGACGGTGACCAGCACGGTCGCCGACAGCTCGCAGCCGAGCCGCAGCAACAGCAGCAGGTTGATGTGGCGCGGCCGGTCCGCGAGCACCTGGATCAACTGCCGGGTGCCGGCCCGGCCCTGTCGCTGGAGCGCTTCGACGCGCGCCCGCGACACGGTGCCGAGCGCCGCGTCGGCACCCGCGAAGGTGCCGGCCGCCAGCACGAGCAGAACTGCCAGCACGATGAGGCTGGTGGGGTCCCCCGTCACCTCGGCCGCCTCAAGCGGTCGGGCCGGGCCGGTCGGAATCCTCCAGGCCCACCGCCCCGAGCAGCTTCGAGTCGGCTTCGCGCTGCGCCGTCTTGCGCTCCGCCTCGGCGGCGGCGGTGCGGAAGTCGCCCAGGATCCGGTTCTGGAGGGTGAACATCTCGCGCTCCTCGGCGGGCTCGGCGTGGTCGTAGCCCAGCAGGTGCAGCACGCCGTGCACGGTCAGCAGGTGCAGTTCGTCGAGCAGGCTGTGACCCGCTTTCTTCGCCTGGTCCTTGGCGAACTCCGGGCACAGCGCGATGTCGCCGAGCAGGGCGGGCCCGAGCCCGGCCGCGTCGGGTCGGCGGGCCGAGTCCAGCTCGTCCATCGGGAAGGCCATGACGTCGGTGGGCCCTGGCAGGTCCATCCAGCGCTGGTGCAGGTCCGCCATGACGTCCAGTTCCACCAGCAGGACGGACAGCTCCGCCAACGGGCTGACGCCCATCCGGTCCAGGGCGAACCGGGCGGCGGCGACGATGGACGGCTCGTCCACCGCCACGCCCGATTCGTTCGCGATCTCGATGCTCACGACGCCTATCGTCCCCGGCGTTGCCCGTGCGACCGCGCACCGGGTCCGGAGTGCTGCCCCCGGGCATCGCCGAGGCCCTGCTCGTCCTGCTCGACCTGCCACTTCTCGTAGGCGTCGACGATGTCCGCGACGAGCCGGTGGCGGACGACGTCGCTGCTGGTCAGGATGGAGAAGTGGACGTCCTCGACGCCGTCGAGGATCTCCCGGACGACCTTGAGCCCGGACCGCTGCCCGCCGGGCAGGTCGACCTGGGTGATGTCGCCGGTCACCACGACCTTGGAGCCGAAGCCCAGCCGGGTGAGGAACATCTTCATCTGCTCGGGCGTGGTGTTCTGCGCCTCGTCCAGGATGATGAACGCGTCGTTCAGCGTGTTGTGCGTGAGCAGGTAGTCCTCGGTGACGTACAGCGAGTCGGCCGCCGCCACCTGGATGCACACCGCTTCGGCGCGGCCCTCGGGTTCGATCGAGTCGATGAACCGCACCGGCCGACCGCCGCCGCCCGCACCCCGGTACTCCTGCCGCTTGCGGGCCAGCCGGAACGGCTCGACGCCCGGGGGCAGTCGAAGGTCCAGCACGTAGGTGTCGTGGCGGTGGCCGACATCACGACCGACATCACGACCGGGCTCGCCGCCCCGCGCTTCCCGCAGGCGCACGTGGGCGACGCCGCCGAGCGAACGGGTCAGTGCGACCACGTCGTCCCTGAGCCGGGGCGAGGTGGTCGTGTACTGGACGCGGCAGGTGCGACCGAGCTGGGTGACGGGATCGCCGGCGGCGTCGAGCAGACCTTGCAGCACGCCCGACCGGACGTCGACGGCGTTGTCGAGGTAGACCTCGGGCACGAACCTGGTGTGCGGCCGGGTGCCGACGAGGCCCAACGCCCGCAGCGCGCCGGTCACCGGGTTCTCCCGGGTCATCACGTCACCGGGGGTCCGCTCGCGGGCGAACACGTAGTCGGGGCGCGCCTCGACCCCGGACAGGGCCGCTGCCGACGCGGTGCCGAGTTCGAGGTCCGCCGCAACGGACGAGCCGGTCGGGCAGCCGTCGCCGAGCAGCAGCCCGAGCGCGTACGGGTCCAGCGGGACCTCGCGCTCCGGCCGTCGCACCGGTCCGCTGAGCAGCGGCAACTCGTACCGGTGGGCGTGCGCGGTACGCAGCTCGCCGACCATCTCCTTGGTCTCCAGCACCTGCCACGGCGCGCCGCGCCGGCGGTCGGAGGCCGTGCGGACGGTCCACAGGTGGTCGCCGCAGCACAGCACGGAAGCGCCGTCCTGCGCGGTGACCCGGTAGATGTCCTTCTCGCCCTGCGGGTACACGCCGAGAACCGGTGTGGGCTCGCCGTCGGAGCCGACGACCAGGTCGCCGACCCGCAGGTCCCCGATGGGCCGGAAGCCTTCCGGCGTCAGCACGCCGGTGGTCACCGGCTGCGCCCGGCCGCGCATGTAGGCGAGCGGGGCGACCTCGATCGTGCCGGCCTGGGTGAGGCGCGGGATGGATTCCGGGTCGACCATGTCGTGCAGGGCGTCGTACAGGGGGCGCAGGTACGGGTCGATCTTCTCGTACAGGGTGCCCGGCAGGTAGCCGAGGCGTTCGCCCGCCTCGACGGCGGGGCGGGTCAGGATGATGCGGTTGACCTGCTTGGCCTGGAGCGCCTGCACGGCCTTGGCCATGGCCAGGTAGGTCTTGCCGGTGCCGGCGGGGCCGATGCCGAACACCACGGTGTTCCGGTCGATCGCGTCGACGTAGTGCTTCTGGTTCAGCGTCTTCGGGCGGATGGTCCGGCCGCGGCGCGAGATGATGTCGAGGCTGAGCACCTCGGCGGGCGACTCGCTGGTGCCGGCGGACAGCATCGCGACCGTGCGGCGGACGGTGTCCGGGCTGATTTCCTGGCCCCGGTCGGCGAGGGTGGTCAGTTCGCCGAACACGCGTTCGGCGAAGGCCACGTCGGCGGGCAGGCCGGAGAGGGTGATCTCGTTGCCGCGCACGTGGACGTCGGCGTCGAGCAGCTCTTCGGCGAGCCGGAGGTTCTCGTCGCGCGAACCGAGCAGGGCGAGCACCGCGCCGTCGGGCACGGCGAACTTGGACTGGGCGTCAGCCGCGGCGTGACCGGACTGCGGCTTGTTGTCAGCGGTGTCGGCCACGTGGCCTCGGGCCTGCTTCCTGCGCGTTCGCGCCGAACTCGGGTGTACTTGACCTACTTCCACCGATGCTAGCCGCCCCCACCGACACTCCGCACCGGAGTAAGAAGGGGGTTTCCCGCAGAGGCTCGGCGCGCGGTCCCGGGGTGCGGGTCCGGGTCGTCCGGCGCTCGGCGGGCGCGACCCCGGACGGTTACCGGGGGATGACCCGATAGAAGGCTGTGTCCCACCTCACACCGGAGCACTATGGGATGTCGGGGGTGGGGTCGTGGAGATTCGTCGGAGGACGTTCATCGGAGCCGCCGGGCTGGCGTTCGCGGGCTGGGACCGGGACTGGCGTCGGCTGCGGTTGAGCGGGCGGTTGGTGCTGCCGGGCGATCCGGACTACGACGCGCGGCGACGGCCCTTCAACACGCTGTACGCAAGCCGGCGGCCGGCCGCGATCGCGCTGTGCGCGACGGAGGACGACGTCGCCCGGTGCCTGGAGTTCGCGTCGCGGGACCGCCTCCCGGTCGCCGCGCGCAGCGGCCGGCACAGCTACGCCGGGTACTCCGTGCCGGAGGACGGCCTGGTGGTGGACGTGTCGGCGTTGAACGCGGTGCGGCCGGGCCAGGTGACCGAGGTCGGCGCGGGCACGTCGATGATCGGCCTGTACGAGGCGGTGGGTGCCGCCGGGTGGCTGGTGCCCGGCGGGACGTGCGCCAGTGTCGGGATCGGCGGGCTGGCACCGGGCGGCGGGATCAGCGTGGTCGGTCGCGAGTACGGGCTGACCTGCGACCGGATGGTCGGCGCGCGGGTGGTGACGCCGGACGGGTCGGTGCGGTGGGTCGACGAGGAGCACGAGCCGGACCTGTTCTGGGCACTGCGCGGCGGCGGTGGCGGGAACTTCGGGGTCGTCACGTCGTTCCACTTCGCCGCGGTCGCGGCGCGCGACCTGGTGCCGTTCGAGCTGCGCACGCCGGCGGGCGCGGAGGCGGACGTGTTCGGGGCGTGGCAGGAGTGGCTGGCCGACCTGCCCGACGAGCTGTGGACGGCCTGCAAGCTGGAGATGGGCCGGCCGCCGTCGGCGCTGGTGTCGGGCTGCTGGGTGGGCCCGCCGGAGGGCCTCACGCCCTGGTTGGACCGGTTCGCGGCGAAGGTGCCGGTGGTGTCGCGGAACCTCCGGCCGATGGACAGCCTGACCGCCATGCGCTACTACGCGAACTGCCTGGGCGGCTGCCCGCCGGTGCTGGGCAACCGGTTCGCGGCGTCGTCCCGGATGCTGCGCCGGCCGGTGGACCCGGCGGCGGCGGTGCGGCTGGTGGACCGGGCGCGGTCCGGGGCGATCCTGTTCGACTCCTTCGGCGGGGCGATCGGGCGGGTGCGGCCCGACGAGACGGCGTTCCCGCACCGGGACGCGCTGGCGAGCGCGCAGATCTTCGTCAACGGCACCGGGATCGACGAGGCGACGGCGCGGCGGGAGCTCGCGGAGGTGCGGGACGGCCTGGGCGCGGGCGGCGGGTACGTGAATTACGTCGACCCGGAGATGCCGGACTGGCGGACCGCCTACTACGGCCACAACTACCCGCGCCTGCACCGGGTGGCCCGCCGCTACGACCCCGACCGGGTGCTGGCGTTCCCGCAGTCGGTGTGACGGAGAGGCGGTGCGGCAGAGGCCTGCGGCAGGGGGGCGGCTCAGGCCAGTGCGCCGAGCTCGCGCCCGCCGAGCAGGTGCAGGTGGGCGTGGAACACGGTCTGCCCGGCGTGCGCACCGGTGTTGAACAGCAGCCGGTAGCCGGTGTCGGCGATGCCCTCGGCCTCGGCGATCGCGCCGGCGGCCAGGAAGAGGTCGTCCAGCACGCCCGGCGCGGCGGCGGCCAGCGCGGCGGCGTCCGGCGCGTGCTCGCGGGGCACCAGCACGACGTGCGTGGGTGCCTGGGGCGCGATGTCGCGGAACGCCACGGTCGTCTCGGTCTGGTGCACGATCGTGGCCGGGATCTCGCCCGCGACGATCCGGCAGAACAGGCAGTCGGACATACCGCGCAGGCTACCGGGCGGTCTCCCGGGCCAGCCGGAGCGCGGCGCTGCGGCAGGTGACCCAGGCGGACGTGCCGGGCGTGATCAGGTCCATGTGGCCGACACCGGGCAGCACGACGAGTTCCGCGCCGGACGCCTCGGCGAAGCCGGTGCTCTGCGCCACCGGCACGTCCTCGTCCTCCTCGCCGTGCACCAGGACCAGCGGCGTGCCGATGGGCAGCAGCGCGGCGGGCGACGCGTCGGCGTACCGGTCGGGCACCTCGTCGGGGGTGCCGCCGAGCAGTTCGCCGGCGCGGCGGGTGATCTCCGGGTGCGCCAGGAAGTCCAGGACACCGGCCTGGGCGACCGCGCCGAGCACGCGGGGGTGCCGGGCGGCGGCCCACACCGCGAGGTGGCCGCCCGCCGAGTGGCCGAGGGTGATCACGTCGGAGTCCAGGGCGTCGATGGCGGCCAGCACGTCGTCGCCGGTCTGCGGCCACCCACCGCCGCCACCGACGCGGCGGTACTCGATGTTGCACGCCGACACGCCGTGGGCCGCCAGATCGGCCGCCAGGGGACGTCCCAGCTCCAATCCATATCGCTGGTGCCAGAAACCGCCGTGGATGACCACGACAACGGGAAACCGATTCGACTCACGGCCGGTCGACAATTCACCGAACTGACTCGGGTGGTCGCCGTACGAGATGTGCAAGACATACCCCTGACACAAAAAAGGGCCGCGTCGCGATGAGACCTGGGGGTTGCCCCACCGCGACGCGGCGACGCCGGACCGAGGGGGGAGGTGTCCGGCGAGACTGTGGTCCGAAGGGTCGATTACGACTAGACCAATGCAACCCCTCAGACCACGAGAGTAACCCCTATTCCGGCGGTTCGCCAGAAGTCCGCGACCCCATTACCCCCAGCGATCGGTCATTACACCCAGAGCTCCCAAAGCCACTGCGGCAGCCGTGGACGCTCGCAGAACGGTAGGCCCCAGTCGCACCGCGTGCGCGCCTGCCTCGATCAACGCCGACAGTTCGACATCGGTGATGCCCCCTTCCGGACCGACCACCAACAACACCTCGCCCGCACCGGGCAGCGGTACCGACTTGATGTTGTCCGAAGCCGATTCGTGCAAAACCAATACAGCGGCACAGGACTCGGCCAAACGGACCAGCGCGGCGGTGTCGACGGGTTCCGCGACGACCGGCACGCGGGCCCGCCGGGCCTGTTTCGCGGCTTCCCGCGCGGTGCCGCGCCAACGTTCCAGGGCTTTCGCGCCGCGCGGGCCGTCCGCCCATTTCACGACGCACCTGGCCGCCTTCCACGGCACCACGCCGTCCACGCCCGCCTCGGTCGCGAGTTCGACGGCCAGCTCGCCCCGGTCACCCTTCACCAGCGCCTGCGCCACGACCACCCGCACGGCGGGCTCGGGCACCACCCAGCGCTCGACGACGGCCAGCCGCAACGAGTCCTTCAGCGCCTCCTCGACCACGCACCGCACCTGCGCGCCCGTGCCGTCGGAGAGCACCAGCTCCTCCCCCGCCCGCAGCCGCCGCACGGTCGCCGCGTGCCGGCCCTCGGGCCCGTCCAGCACCGCGCTGCCGCCGGGCGGCAGCGCGGGCACGAGGAAGACGGGCAGGGTCACCGGTGGGCGCGGCCGGAGCGCAGCCGCGAGAACAGCCCACCGCCGCCCTTGCCGTTGTGGGCCAGGGTCGGTTCGTCCTCGCCGCGCAGCACGGCCAGCTCGCGCAGCAGCTCGACCTGGCGGGCGTCGACCTTGGTCGGCACCACGACCTCCAGGTGCACGTGCAGGTCGCCTCGGCCGTCGATGCGGCCGGAGGACCGCAGCCGGGGCATGCCGCGACCGGTGAGCACCAGTTCCGTGTTCGGCTGGGTGCCGGCCTCGATCTCCAGCTCCTCCTCGCCGTCGAGGGTTTGCAGCGGCAGCACCGCGCCGAGCGCGGCGGTGGTCATCGGGATGCGCACCGAGCAGTGCAGGTTCGAGCCGTCCCGCTCGAACACCTCGTGCGGCACCTCCTCGACCTCCACGTAGAGGTCGCCGGCGGGGCCGCCGCCGGAGCCGACCTCGCCCTGCCCGGCCAGCCGGACCCGCATGCCCTCGGCGACCCCGGCCGGGATCTGCACGGAGATGGTGCGCCGGGACCGGACCCGGCCCTCGCCCGCGCACTGCCGGCACGGGTCGGGGATGACCTCGCCCAGGCCCCGGCACACCGGGCACGGCCGGGCCGTGACGACCTGGCCGAGGAAGGAGCGCTGCACCGACTGCACCTCGCCGCGCCCGCCGCACGTGTCGCAGCGCACCGGGGACGAGCCGTCGGCGCAACCGCTGCCCACGCACCGGTCGCACAGGATCGCGGTGTCCACGGTCAGTTCGCGCGACGCGCCCGCGGCGCACTCCTCCAGCGTCATGGACAGCCGGATCAGCGCGTCCGAGCCGGGCTGCACGCGGCTGCGCGGGCCGCGCCCGCCACCGCCCGTGGCACCGAAGAACGCGTCCATGATGTCGCCCAGGCCGAAACCCGCGAACGGGTCACCCGCGCCGCCGCCACCGCCGCCGGACTGCAACGGGTCCCCGCCGCGGTCGACGATCTCGCGCTTCCTCGGGTCCGACAACACCTCGTAGGCGGCCGTCACCTCTTTGAAGCGCGCCTCCTCGTTGGGGTTGACGTCCGGGTGCAGCCGGCGCGCGAGCTTGCGGTAGGCGCGCTTGATCTCCTCGGGTGTCGCGTTCTTGGAGACCCCGAGCGTCCCGTAGTAGTCCCTCGCCACCGTATGTCCTCCTGCGGGCGCGATGAGCGCGCTCGCTCGCTTGCGAAACGTCTTGTGGGTTTGCGGTGTTCCCCGGCTAGCGTGCGGTCAGGATGTCCCCCACGTAGCTGGCGACCGCGAGCACGGCCGCCATCGTGCCGGGGTAGTCCATCCGGGTCGGCCCCACCACTCCCATGCCCCCGAGCAGGTTGTCCCGGCTGCCGTAGCCGATGGACACGATCGAGGTGCTGCGCATCTCGGCCGCCTCGTTCTCCTCGCCGATGTGCACCAGGACGGTGCCGGGGTCGCGGGACGCGGCGAGCAGCTTGAGCACCACGACCTGCTCCTCCAGCGCCTCCAGCACCTGGCGCAGCGAACCGGGGAAGTCTGCCACGTTGCGGGTGAGGTTCGCGGTGCCACCCAGCACCAGGCGCTCCTCGGGGTGCTCCACCAGCGACTCGATCAGCACGGTGCTCACCCGCAGCACCACGTCCCGCAGCTCGGCGGGCACGCGTTCGGGCAGCTCGGCGACCTCGGCGGACGCGTCGGACAGCCGCTTGCCGACCATGGCGGTGTTGAGCAGGCCGCGAATCCGGGACACGTCCTCCTCGGTGATCACGTCCCCGAGGTCGACGGACCGCTGGTCCACCCGGCCGGTGTCGGTGATCAGCACCAGCATCAACCGGGCGGGTGTGATGGCCAGCACTTCCAGGTGCCGCACGGTGGAGCGGCTCAGCGTGGGGTACTGCACGACGGCGACCTGGCGGGTGAGCTGGGCCAGCAGCCGCACGCTGCGGCGCAGCACGTCGTCCAGGTCGTACGCGCCCTCCAGGAAGCTGCGGATGGCCCGGCGCTCGGGCGAGGACAGCGGTTTGACCTCGCTGAGCCGGTCCACGAACAGCCGGTAGCCCTTGTCCGTGGGCACCCGGCCGGCGCTGGTGTGCGGCTGGGTGATGTAGCCGTCCTCCTCCAGCGCCGCCATGTCGTTGCGGACCGTCGCGCTGGACACCCCCAGGTTGTGCCGTTCGACCAGCGCCTTCGACGCCACCGGCTCCTGGTTGGAGACGTAGTCGGCGACGATCGCGCGCAACACTTCGAACCGGCGTTCATCGGTGTTCACCGCGTGTCACCTCCACTCGGACGGGTCGTGCTCCACCCCGAGTTTACGGAGGTGGGGCGCGGCGCGGTGAAAGTCGGTGGCACCGGTTCGGCCGGCGTGGGAGCGTCAGCGCGGTGCTGACCGAGATCCAGGCCTCCCTGCGGGAGTCGCTGCGCGCCGACGCCGAGCGGATCGGGCCGTTCCTGGTCCGGTTCGACGAGCACGGCGACAGCGTCTTCCTGAACTACGCGGTGCCCGACGAGGGTGCCGCGCCGACCGCCGCCGACGTCGCGGACCTGGTGGCGGCGTTCCGCGCCCGGGACCGCACGCCGCGCCTGGAGTACCTCCGGCCGTTCCCGGCGGTGGACGCCGCGCTGGAGGCGGCCGGGTTCACCGTGGACCAGCTCCTGCCGATGATGGGTGTCGAGCGCGCCGACCTGGTCGTGCCGGACGTGCCGGAGGGCGTGGAGCTGGTCGACGCGACCACCGACGACCAGCTCGCGGCGCTGACCGTCGCCCAGCACCGGGCGTTCGGGGTGGACCCGATCCCGCGCGACGCCGCGGTGGAGCGGCAGCGGTCCCTGCTGGACGAGGGCGGGTCGCTGATGCTCGCGCTGGTCGACGGGGCGGTGGTGGGCGGTGGCGCGAGCACCGGGCCGCGCAACGGCCTGGCGCAGGTCGCCGGGATCGCCGTGGTGCCCGGGCACCGGGGGCGCGGCATCGCGTCGGCGGTCTGCGGCGAGCTGACCCGGCGGGTGTTCGCGGCCGGGGCGACGCCGTTCCTGGAGACCGAGCCGGACGGCAAGGCGGGCCGGCTCTACGGGCCGATCGGCTACCGGACCATCGGGCTGTCGGCGGCGATCTCGCTCAAGTAGCACCTCAGGTCAGCCGGTGCACGACGGCGTCGGCGAGCAGCCGGCCGCGCGCGGTGAGCACGCAGCGGCCCCGGTCGAGGGCGTCGGCGTCGAGCAGGCCGTCCGCGGCGGCGGCCCGTGCCTCGGCCCGGCCGGGGTCGTCCAGCACGTCGACCGGCAGCCCGGCGGCCAGCCGCAGCTCCAGCAGCACCCGCTCGACCCGCCGGTCCTCGGCGGTCAGGGTCTCCCGGCCGGCGGCCGGGGAGGTCCCGGCGGCCAGCAGCTCGCTGTACCTGGCGGGGTGCTTGACGTTCCACCAGCGGACGCCGCCGACGTGGCTGTGCGCGCCGGGGCCCGCGCCCCACCAGTCCGCGCCCTGCCAGTACAGGACGTTGTGCCGGCACTCGGCGGCGGGCGACGCGGCCCAGTTCGACACCTCGTACCAGTCCAGGCCCTGGGCGGTGAGCGCGGCGTCGACCATCTCGTACTTGTCGGCCAGCACGTCGTCGTCGGGCATCGGCAGCTCGCCGCGGCCCACCCGGCGGGCCAGCGCGGTGCCCTCCTCGACGATCAGCGCGTACGCCGAGACGTGGTCCACGCCCGCCCCGGCGACCGCGTCCAGCGACGCCCGCAGGTCGTCGGCGGACTCGCCGGGGGTGCCGTAGATGAGGTCCAGGTTCACGTGGTCGAAGCCGGCGGCGCGGGCCTCGCGGGCGGCGGCCGGCGGGCGGCCGGGCGTGTGCGCGCGGTCCAGCACGGTGAGCACGTGGCGGGCCGCCGACTGCATCCCCAGCGACACCCTGGTGTAACCCGCGTCACGGATACCGGCGAAGAACTCCGGTGACGTGGACTCGGGGTTGGACTCGGTGGTCACCTCGGCGTCGTCCGCAAGGCCGAACGACGATCGGACGGCGGTCAGCACCTCGGCGAGGCCGTTCGCACCGAGCAGTGACGGAGTGCCACCGCCGACGAACACGGTGTTCACGGCCGGCGCAGTGCCCAGGACGGTCGCGGCCAGGTCCAGTTCCCGTTTCACCGCCTCGATCCACGAGCCGGGAGAGGCGGAAGTGCCCAGCTCACCGGCGGTGTAGGTGTTGAAATCGCAGTAGCCGCAGCGGGTCGCGCAGAACGGGACGTGCACGTAGACGCCGAACGGGCGGGAGCCGAGACCGGCCAGGGCGGTCACGGGCAGTGAGCCGTCGGGCGGCGCGGGGTCGCCGATCGGCAGAGCGGAGGGCATGGCCCCCATTGTCCCATTTACCAGCAGCGGGACGTCCGTCCCACCATGCGGATGGCGGTGGACCACGGGGTGGACGCGTGGCACGCTGACGACCATGACGTCGAACGGAATCCGCCTGGTGGTACGCCGCCACGTCGACTTCCGTCGTGTCTCCAGCGCGATGTGCCGTCGTTCGGCATAACTCGCGCCTGATGTGTTGTTCCCGTCGGCGCCGGGTGCGCTGACGAGACCCCCACCACGTGCTCCACCGGGACTCGCACGCGCACCAGCGCCCCGAATCCCCGGAGGACGAAGATGGTCCCCCCGACGACTACACCTCAGCGTGCCAAGCAGCGCCGAGGTGAGGGGCAGTGGGCGCTGGGCTACCGCGAACCGCTGAACCCCAACGAGCGGAGCAAGAAGGACGACAACCCGCTCAACGTGCGGGCGCGGATCGAGAACATCTACGCCCACGGCGGTTTCGACTCCATCGACCCGGCGGACCTGCGCGGCAGGTTCCGCTGGTACGGCCTCTACACCCAGCGCAAGCCGGGCATCGACGGTGGGCGCACGGCCACCCTGGAGCCCGAGGAGCTGGACGACGAGTACTTCATGCTGCGCGTCCGGATCGACGGCGGGCGGCTCACCACCGAGCAGCTCGCGCTGGTCGGCGAGCTGTCGCAGACCTACGCGCGCGACACGGCCGACATCACCGACCGGCAGAACGTGCAGTACCACTGGATCCGCATCGAGGACGTGCCCGCGATCTGGCAGAAGCTGGAAGCGGCCGGCCTGACCACGATGGAGGCGTGCGGCGACAGCCCGCGCGTCGTGCTCGGCTCGCCGGTCGCGGGCATCGCCGAGGACGAGGTGCTCGACGGGTCCCCCGCGATCGACGAGATCCTGCGCCGCTACATCGGCGACCCCCGGTTCGCGAACCTGCCGCGCAAGTTCAAGACCGCGATCTCCGGCCTGCCGGACGTGGCGCACGAGATCCACGACGTGGCGTTCGTCGGCGTGGACCACCCCGAGCACGGCCCCGGGTTCGACCTGTGGGTCGGCGGCGGCCTGTCCACCAACCCGATGCTCGGCAAGCGGCTGGGCGCGTGGGTGGCGAGCGAGGACGTGCCCGACGTGTGGGAGGGCGTGATCAGCCTCTTCCGCGACTACGGCTACCGCCGGCTGCGGCACCGCGCGCGGATCAAGTTCCTGGTCGCCGACTGGGGCCCGGAGAAGTTCCGCGAGGTGCTGGAGACCGAGTACCTCCAGCGGAAACTGGCCGACGGGCCCGCGCCCGAGGTGCCGGAGATCCCGTACGACCACATCGGCGTGCACCGGCAGAAGGACGGCCTGCACTACGTCGGCGCGGCCCCGATCGCGGGCCGGGTGTCGGGTTCCACGCTGGTCGAGGTCGCGAAGGCGGCGGAGCGGGCCGGGTCGAACCGGGTCCGGCTGACGCCGCAGCAGAAGCTGGTCGTGCTGGACGTGCCGGAGGCCGGGATCTCCGGGCTCCAGGCGGACCTGGCGAAGCTGGGGTTGCAGACCGAGCCCTCGCCGTGGCGGCGCGGCGTGATGGCCTGCACCGGCATCGAGTTCTGCAAGCTGGCGATCGTGGAGACCAAGGCCCGCGCGGTGGACCTGGTGTCGGTGCTGGAGGAGCGGCTCGCGGACGTGGTGGACGGCGTGACCGCGCCGATCTCCGTGCACATCAACGGCTGCCCCAACTCGTGCGCCCGCATCCAGACCGCGGACATCGGGCTCAAGGGCCAGATCGTGACCGACGAGGAGGGCCGGCAGGTCGAGGGCTTCCAGGTGCACCTGGGCGGCGGGCTCGGCCTCGACGCCGGTTTCGGCCGGAAGCTGCGCGGCCACAAGGTGACCGGTGCGGAACTGCCCGGCTACGTGGAACGGGTGGTGCGCAACTTCGTCGGGCAGCGCAAGGATGACGAGCGTTTCGCACAATGGGTCACCCGCGCCGACGAGGCCGATCTGAAATGAGCGAACGCGCGACCCCCTTTTACTGCCCCTATTGCGGTGACGAGGACCTCCGGCCGCAGGAGGAGCCGAGCTACTCGTGGCTGTGCGCCTCCTGCCGCCGCGTGTTCACGGTGAAGTTCGTGGGTCTCAACCTTCCTCAGGAGGTGCAGCGATGACCACCCCCACCAGGGTCGAGGAACTGAAGGTGATCGCCGAGTCGGCCGCGGTCGAACTGGCCGACGCGTCCGCCGACGAGGCGCTGGCCTGGACCGCCCGGACGTTCGGCGAGAGCTGGATCGTCGCGTCGAACATGCAGGACGCCGTGCTGGTCGACCTGGCCACCAAGGTGAAGCCGGACATCGACGTCCTGTTCCTGGAGACCGGCTACCACTTCGCCGAGACCATCGGCACCCGGGACGCGGTGGACCTGGTCTACCCGGAGGTGCACGTGGTGAACGCCGCCGCCGAGCAGTCGGTGGCCGACCAGGAGCGCGAATTCGGCCCGCTCAACCGGACCGACCCGGCCAGGTGCTGCAACCTGCGCAAGGTCGTCCCGTTGCAGCGCACGCTGAAGAACTACGACGCGTGGGTCACCGGCGTGCGCCGGGTCGACGCGCCGACCCGCGCGAACACGCCGATCGTGCAGTGGGACGACCGCAACGGGCTGGTCAAGGTCAACCCCATCGCGCCGTGGTCCGACGACGAGTTCAACGCCTACATCGCCGAGCACGGGATCTTGGAGAACCCGTTGGTGCAGGCCGGTTATCCCTCCATCGGCTGCGCGCCGTGCACCGCGAAGCCCGTGCCGGGGTCGGACCCGCGCAGCGGTCGGTGGGCGGGCACAGCGAAGACAGAATGCGGGTTGCACGGATGACGACGACTGATGTCCGGCCGCCGGTTGCCGGGTTGGATACCTTGGGACGCCTCGAATCCGAAGCGATCCACATCTTCCGGGAGGTCGCGGGCGAGTTCGACCGGCCGGTGATCCTGTTCTCCGGCGGCAAGGACTCGACGCTGCTGCTGCACCTGGCGGTGAAGGCGTTCTGGCCCGCGCCGGTGCCGTTCCCGCTGCTGCACGTGGACACCGGCCACAACTTCGAGGAGGTCATCGACTTCCGCGACCGCGTGGTGGCGCAGCACGGGCTGCGGCTGGAGGTCGCCAAGGTCCAGGACTTCATCGACGACGGCCGGCTCGCGGAACGCCCGGACGGCACCCGCAATCCACTGCAAACCGTTCCACTGCTGGATGCGATCACCTCTCACAAATTCGACGCGGTGTTCGGCGGCGGACGCCGTGACGAGGAGCGGGCACGGGCCAAGGAGCGCATTTTCAGCCTACGGAACGCATTCGGTCAGTGGGAGCCCAGGCGGCAGCGTCCCGAATTGTGGAACCTCTACAACGGAAGGCACCGTCCGGGGGAACATGTGCGGGTATTCCCGCTCTCCAACTGGACCGAGCTGGACGTCTGGCACTACATCGCGCGAGAGGAGATCGAGTTGCCGTCGATCTACTACGCGCACCGCCGCGACGTCTACCTCCGGGACGGCATGTGGCTGGCCGAAGGGCCGTGGGGCGGTCCGCGTGACGGCGAGGAGCTGCTCACCAAGACCGTCCGCTACCGGACCGTCGGCGACGGCTCCTGCACGGGAGCCGTCGAGTCCGACGCCGCCGACATCGAGTCGGTGATCGCCGAGGTCGCCGCGTCGCGGCTGACCGAGCGCGGCGCGACCCGGGCCGACGACCGGTTGTCGGAGGCCGCCATGGAGGACCGCAAGCGGGAGGGCTACTTCTAAATGAGCGACCTGTTGAGGCTGGCCACCGCGGGCAGCGTGGACGACGGTAAGTCCACGCTGGTCGGCAGGCTGCTCTACGACACGAAATCCGTGCTGGCGGACACCCTGGACGCCGTGCACCGGGCCAGCGCCGACCGGGGTCTGGCCACGCCGGACCTCTCGCTGCTGGTCGACGGGCTCCGCTCGGAACGCGAGCAGGGCATCACCATCGACGTGGCCTACCGGTACTTCGCGACCCCCAGGAGGTCGTTCGTGCTGGCCGACACCCCGGGCCACGTGCAGTACACCCGGAACACGGTGACCGGCGCGTCCACCGCGCAGCTCGGCGTGCTCCTGGTGGACGCCCGCAAGGGTGTGATCGAGCAGACCCGCCGGCACGCGGCGGTGCTCGCCCTGCTGGGCGTGCCGCGCCTGGTGCTCGCGGTGAACAAGATCGACCTGGTGGACTACGCGGAGCTCACCTTCTCCCGCATCGCCAAGGAGTTCACCGCGCACGCCACCGCGCTCGGGTACGGCGAGGACGCCGTGGTCGAGATCCCGGTGTCCGCGCTCGCGGGCGACAACGTGGTGGAGCGCTCGGTGAACACGCCGTGGTACTCGGGGCCGACGCTGCTGGAGCACCTGGAGACGGTGCCGGTGGAGCCGGACCCGCACGACGCGCCGTTCCGCTTCCCGGTGCAGTACGTGATCCGCCCGCGCACCGCGGAGTTCCCGGACTACCGGGGCTACGCGGGGCAGGTCGCGGCGGGGACCATCCGGGTCGGCGACGAGGTCAGCGTGCTGCCCTCGGGGCTGCGCAGCAGGGTCACCGGCATCGACACCGCCGACGGCCCGCTGACCGGGGCCGCCGCGGGCCAGTCGGTGACGCTGCTGCTGGAGCACGACCTGGACATCGCGCGCGGCGAGCTGGTCGCCGGCGGCGAACTGCCCACGGTCACCGACGAGTTCGAGGCCACCGTGTGCTGGTTGGCCGAGAAGCCGCTCAAGGCGGGTGCGCGGGTGCTGGTCAAGCACGGCACGCGCACGGTCCAGGCGATGGTCACCGAGCTGCGCACGCGGTTCGACGAGCAGCGGCTGGCCGCCTCCGACGCCCCCGGATCGCTGGAGCTGAACGACATCGGCCAGGTCGTGCTGCGCACGGCCGAGCCGGTCCCCCTCGACGACTACACCCACAACCGCCGCACCGGCGCGTTCCTGGTCATCGACGCCGCCGACGGCGGCACGCTGGCCGCCGGCCTGGTCGGAGCGCCGCTGCCCGTGCTGGACGGCGTGGACACCTGTACGGAGGGCGGGAACACCGCCCCCACCGACACCCACGCCCTCGTCTCCCCCGGTCCCTGATCCTCCAGAAAGGCCACCGCCGCCGTGCGCACCCGACGCAGCACCTTCACCAGGACAGTCGCTTTACTGACCGCGTTCGTCGCCCTCGCCGCGTGCTCCCGGGCGGGCGGCGGTGAGGCCGCAGCCCCCGCCCAGGACAAGGGCCCGGCCGCCGAGATCCGGCTGGGCTACTTCCCGAACGTCACCCACGCCGCCGCGCTGATCGGCGTCGACAAGGGCCTGTTCGCGAAAGAGCTGGGCGGCACCAAGCTCACCCCGCAGACGTTCAACGCCGGTCCCGAGGCGGTCAACGCGCTGCTCGGCGAGTCGCTGGACGCGACTTTCATCGGGTCCGGCCCGGCGATCAACGCGTTCGCCAAGTCCAAGGGCGAGGCGGTGCGGCTGGTGGCCGGTGCCACCTCCGGTGGTGCGCAGCTCGTGGTGAAGCCGGAGATCGCCTCGGCGGCCGATCTCCGGGGCAAGGTCATCACCGCCCCGCAGCTGGGCAACACCCAGGACGTGTCGCTCAAGAAGTGGCTGTCCGACCAGAAGCTCGGCGTCGGCGCGGGTGCCGACCAGGTGAACGTGACCAACACGGAGAACGCGCAGTCGCTCGACCTGTTCAAGAAGGGCGACATCCAGGGCGCGTGGGCCCCGGAGCCGTGGTCGTCGCGGCTGGTGCTCGACGCCGGCGCGAAGGTGCTGCTGGACGAGAAGACCCTGTGGGACGGCGGGAAGTTCCCGACCACCGTGCTGCTGGTGCGGGCCGAGTTCCTGGCGGAGCACCCGCAGACCGTCGAGGCGCTGATCAGGGGCCACCTCGCGGCCACCGACCTCGCACTGGCCGACAAGTCCGAGGCCAAGCAGGTGGTCAACAACGCGCTCAAGGCGCTCACCGGCAAGTCGCTCGGCGAACCGGTGCTCGACCGGGCGTTCGACAACATCGAGCTGACCCTCGACCCGCAGGCCGGGACGTTCCCGCGGTTGGCGGAGGACGCGGTCACCGCGGGCGTCGCCAAGGAAGCCGCGGACGTCGCCGGGCTGGCGGACTTCACGCTGCTGAACAAGGTGCTCACGGCCGCGGGCAAACCGCCCGTGGACTCCGCCGGGCTGGACAAGAAGTAACTCAGGGGAAGGCAGGCACACCATGACCGCCACGCTTGAGAGCACCGCGCAGTCCGCAGTGGACCCAGCGGTGACCTTGTCCGCCGTGCGCAAGTCGTTCGGACACGGCTCGAATTCCGTACTCGCGCTCGACGGCGTCGACCTGCGGGTCGTGCCCGGTGAATTCGTGTGCCTGCTGGGCGCGTCCGGTTGCGGCAAGTCGACCTTGCTGAACCTGGTCGCCGGGCTGGACGCGCCCACCTCCGGCTCCATCGAGCTGACCACGTCCCGGCCCGCCGTGATGTTCCAGGAGGCCGCGCTGATGCCGTGGCTGACGGCGGCGCGCAACGTGGAGCTGCCGCTGCGCCTGGCGGGCCTCAAGCGGGCCGCGCGCCGGGCGAAGGCGGGCGAGCTGCTCTCGCTGGTGCGCCTGGCGGAAGCCGGCCACAAGCGCCCGCACGAGCTGTCCGGCGGCATGCGCCAGCGCGTGGCGCTGGCCCGCGCGCTGGCCTCCACGCTGGGCAGCGCCGAGGAGGGTTCGCCCGGTCTGCTGCTGATGGACGAGCCCTTCGCCGCGCTCGACGCCATCACCCGCGACGTGCTCCAGGCGGAGCTGGTGCGGGTGTGGCGGGAGACCAACACCGCGATCGTGTTCGTCACGCACGACGTGCGCGAGGCCGTGCGGCTGGCGCAGCGGGTCGTCCTGCTGTCCTCCCGCCCCGGTCGCGTGGTCCGCGAGTGGTCCACCGTGGACGGTGACGAGCCCGCGCTGATCGACGACATCACCAGCCACCTGCGAGAGGTGATCAGTGGCCACGCCGCGGCTTGAGAACGACCTCGCGGCGGTCGGGGCGGGCCTGGACGCGCTGGACGCGCCGACCCGGGAGCAGCGCCCGTCGCTGGGCAAGAGGTTCGTGCGCACCGGGGTGCCGCCGCTGATCGCGTTGGGGCTGCTGCTCGGCGCGTGGCAGGCGCTGTGGGCGTCCGCGATCTGGCCCGAGTACCAGTTGCCCTCGCCCGCGTCGGTGTGGGCGGCGGTCGCCGAGGCCATCGAGACCGGCCGCGCGCTGGACGTGCTGTGGACGTCGGTGAGCCGGGCCGTGCTGGGCTTCCTGACCGCCGTGGTGATCGCCACCCCGCTGGGGCTGCTGATCGCCAAGGTGCGGGTGGTGCGCGCGGCGATCGGCTCGCTGGTCACCGGCCTCCAGTCGCTGCCGTCCGTGGCGTGGGTGCCGGCGGGCATCCTGTGGTTCGGCGCGACCCCCTCGACCATCTACTTCGTGGTGCTGATGGGTTCCGTCCCGTCCATCGCCAACGGCCTGGTGGCGGGGGTCGACCAGATCCCGCCGCTGCTGCCCCGGGTCGGGCAGGCGCTCGGCGCGGGCCGGCTGGCCGCCGCCCGGCACATCCTGCTGCCCGCCGCGCTGCCCGGCTACCTGGCCGGGTTGAAGCAGGGGTGGGCGTTCTCGTGGCGCTCGCTGATGGCGGCGGAGATCATCGCGACCTCGCCGCAGCTCGGCGAGGGCCTCGGGCAGTACCTGCACAACGGGTCGTCGCTCAACGACATCTCCGTGGTGATCGCGGCGATCTTCCTGATCCTGCTGGTCGGCGTCGGCATCGAGCTGCTGGTGTTCCGGCCGCTGGAGCGGGCGGTGTTGCGCGCCCGCGGTCTGACGGGTGCGCTGTGACGGCGCTGGTCGCCGTGGCGCACGGCAGCCGCGACCCCCGGTCCGCGACCACCGTGCACGCGCTGCTCGACGTGGTCCGCGGGCTGCGGCCGGAGCTGGACGTGCGGGAGTCCTTCCTGGACCTGTCCGCGCCCCGGCTGGCCGACGTGCTGCGGGCCGTGCACGGGGACGGCCACCGCTCCGCCGTGGTCGTCCCGCTGTTGCTGGGCAAGGCTTTCCACGCCCGCGTGGACGTGCCGGGCGCGGTGGCCGAAGCCCGGTTGCCCGCGCTGGACGTGACCATCGCCGACGTGCTCGGCCCCGACCCCCGGCTGGAGTCGGCGGCGTTGCGGAGGCTGGCCTCGGCCGGTGTCGCGACCGGGGACCCGTCGGTCGGGGTCGTGCTCGCGGGTGCGGGCTCCTCGCACGCGCCGGCCAACGCCGCCGTCGCCTCGATCGCCCGCCGGTGGGCGGCGGACTCCGGCTGGGCGGGCGTCGAGCCGGCGTTCGCCGCCACCGCCTCGCCCGACGTGCCGACCGCCGTCGAACGGCTCCGGGCCCGGGGCGCGCGGCGGATCGCCGTGGCGTCCTGGTTCCTCGCGCCGGGGCTGCTCCCCGACCGCGTGGCGGACTTGGCCGGCGACGCGGTGGTCGCGGCACCGCTGGGCGCGGACCCGGAGGTGGCGGAAGTCGTGCTGCACCGGTTCGACGCGGTCGCGGTCGCCCGCACGAGCCGCACCGCCTGACCGACGTACCGCGAGGACCGGACGACGTCGACCCGGCGTCGTCCGGCCCCGGTCCGGCTCGGCCGCTTCCGCACCGGGACGCGGCCCGACGCGCCGGGCTCAGTCCGCGTCGAGCGCCGCGACCAGGCGCTCCAGCACGGTCGCGGTGGTGCGCAGGTCGTCCGCGTCGACCTGGGCCGAGATGCGGTCGGCCCAGGCGTGCTGCGCCGCGCGCAGGTCCCCGATCGCCCGGAACCCCTCCTCGGTCGGCCTGAACAGCTTGGCCCGGCGGTGGGCGGGGTTGGGCAGGTATTCCGCCAACCCCTTGTCCACCAGCAGGTCGGCGATCCGCTGCACGCTCTGCCGGGTCAGCCCGACCTCGCGGGCGATGCCGGACACCGGCAGCGGTTGGCGCAGCACCACGCCCATCACCTGCCACCACGCCGCGGTGAGCCCGACCGGCTTGGCCATGACCTCGGCGGCCTCCAGGAAACCGCCGTAGAGGCGGAACGTGCGCATGACGACGTCGGTCAGCGCGTCGCCCGCCGCCGAGCGCGGTGCCACGGCCGGACCGCCGTCGGACGGCCCGGTCGTGGACGGCCCGGTACCGGACAGTTCGGCGCTCATGACGCCGCCGCCACCAGCTTGCCGAACCACACCGGGTCGGCCGTGTGGAACAGGCCGTACCAGGCCTCCAGCACCGCCGGGTCGTACAGGTCGAGCTCGGCCAGCACCTCGCGGGCGAACTCCAGCGCGCTCGCCGCACCCGCCGTGACCAGGCCGCCCGCCCGCACCGCGCGGTCGGCGCGGAAGTGCGCCGCACCCGCGTAGCCGGCGACGCCGCCGAGCTCCTCCACCGCGTTGCCGGTGTGCGGGCGGTCGTCGAGCAGCCCTTCCGCCGCGAGGCCGACCGTGGCACCGCAGATCGCCGCCACCGGCACGCCCGCCTCCAGCCAGCGCCGCGCGGCCCGCGCGAACCCGGCGTTGCCGTCGCCGTCCCAGCTCTCCCCGCCGGGCAGGATCAGCATCGCGCTGTCGGCCGGGTCGAGGTCCGCGAGCGCCAGATCGGGCAGCACCCGGACGCCGCCCATGGTGGTGACCGGGTCGAGGGTCGCGCCGACGGTGCGCACCCGGTGGCTGCCGGGGTTCTTCTGGAACGCCGGGTTGTTGACGCGCGCCGCGGCGAAGCCGAACTCCCAGTCGGCGACCGCGTCGTAGAGGGCGAGGTGGACCGTCTTCGTCGTCATGACAGCATCCTGTCAACTTGACAGCATGCTGTCAATCAACGCGCCTCGTAGAGTGCGATCCATGGCTGACGAGCTGGTCCACTACGAGGTGCGGCGCGGCATCGCGACGATCACGCTGGACTCCCCCCACAACCGCAACGCCCTGTCCACCCGGTTGCGCGCCGAGCTGACCGGGCACCTGACGGCCGCGATCGCCGACGACGACGTGCGCGTCCTCGTGCTCACCCACACCGGGCCGGTGTTCTGCTCGGGCATGGACCTCAAGGAAGCGGGCGGCGCGCGGGCCGACCAGCAGGGGGTCAACGAGTTCCCGGCCATCCTGGAAGCGCTGTGGACCAGCCCGAAGCCGGTCGTGGCCCGGCTGGCCGGACCGGCCCGCGCGGGCGGCGTGGGACTGGTCGCGGCGTGCGACATCGCGATCGCCGCGGACACCGCCACGTTCGCGTTCAGCGAGGTCCGCATCGGTGTGGTGCCGGCCGTCATCTCGGTGACCGTGCTGCCCCGCCTGCTGCCCCGCGCCGCGCACGAGCTGTTCCTGACCGGGGAGGCGTTCGACGCGGCCCGCGCGCAGGCGATCGGCCTGATCAACGTCGCGGTGGCCGCCGAGGGCCTGGACGCCGAGGTCACCCGCTACACCGACATGCTCGCCCTGGGCGCGCCCGACGCGCTCGCGGCCACCAAGCGGATGCTCCAGGAGCCCCGGCCGGCCGGTCTGGGCGAGGTCTTCGCCGACATGCTGGAGCTGTCCGCGCACCACTTCGGCGGTCCCGAGGGCCAGGAGGGCATCGCCGCGTTCGTCGCCAAGCGCGCGCCGTCCTGGGTCCCCGCCGGCGACTGAGCGCGGCGGCCCGGCCTCAGCGGGGTTCGGGTCGTCCCGGGTAGCGGACGGTGAACCGGCGGGTGTCGGCGGACGTGGCGGCCTCGGCGTCGGCGAGCACGGCCTCCACGTCCTCGTCGCCGCCCTCCCAGACCAGCACGTGCTCGCCCGGCGGCAGCCACGACAGGTCGGTCAGGCAGTCGTAGAGGGCGTCCAGGTTCTGCCCGTAGTGGTCGGGGAAGTCCAGGGCCTGCCCGATGGCGGCCAGCGCGGCCGACTTGGACCGCGCGCCGGGGCGCACCACGTGCCGGAACGCCGTCACCGGCTCACGTCCACGACGACGAAGGTCGAGTAGTGGTC
Source organism: Actinosynnema sp. NPDC023587 (assembly GCF_040640215.1). NCBI lineage: Bacteria > Bacillati > Actinomycetota > Actinomycetes > Pseudonocardiales > Pseudonocardiaceae > Actinosynnema > Actinosynnema sp. NPDC023587. Next base: position 301,503 of record NZ_JBFABG010000003.1, read on the forward strand.
ACCGGTGTAGTAGACCTCGGACGAGGACCCGGTGACGATCCGCCGCGCGCCCCGGTCGGGGCTGCCCGGCGTCGGCACCGTGTACTCCCGGTAGTAGTCGCCGGATTTCGCGGGCAACCGCTTCTCCCGGTTCTGGAAGGTCACGCCGTCGTTGCGCGGGTGCGGGAACGGCCCGCCCTGCTCGATCAACCGCCACGTCGCCACCGCCTCGGCGGGCAGCCCGGACAGCTCCCGCACGGCCAGGCCGGAACCGCTGCCGGGCACCTGCCCGGCCTGGCCCCCGCTCGGCTCGGCCGCCGCCGAGCCGCCGGTCGGCCCGGCGGACCGGGACGACGTGGGCGCGGGGTCGGAGGAGCCGCCGAGGTCCTTGGCGAAGTAGCCGATCACGACCAGCGCGAGCAGGCCCAGGAGTGCGGCGGTGAGCCGCCTGGCGGGAGTCACGGCCGCCAGCCTACGAAGACGGGCCCGGGTCCACCCTGTCGGGTTCGACCGGCGCGCCGCCGGGCGCGGGCGGGTTGAACCGCGAGGACGCGTTGTCCACGACCCGGTCGATCAGCCGCGCGGCACCCAGGCTCAGCGGCAGCAGGATCGCCATCAGCAGTGCGAACTGGAACGGGAACGGTAGCTGCGCCATCCACAGCTCGACCCCGTCCCACCACTGCGCTATCGCGTCCAACACGGTGTCGAGCGTACTGCCGTGACGTGGTTCACCGCACCGGACTCCCCGCCCCTGGGTAAGTTCCGGTCCATGTTCGCCGTCTACGCAGCCGAGCCGAGCCCGCAGGACCCCCTCGCCGCCGTGCGCGTCGGGGACCGCCCCGAACCGGAGGTGCCGGCCGGCTGGGTCCGGGTCGCGGTCCGGGCGGCGAGCCTGAACATGCACGACCTGTGGACGTTGCGGGGCGTGGGCATCAAGCCCGAGCGGTTCCCGATGATCCTGGGCTGCGACGGCGCGGGCGTCCTGGACGACGGCACCGAGGTGGTGCTGCACTCGGTGATCGGCACGCCGGACTGGACCGGCGACGAGACCCTGGACCCGGGCCGCACGCTGCTGACCGAGAAGCACCAGGGCACGTTCGCCGACCACGTCGTGGTGCCGGCGCGCAACGCGCTGCCCAAGCCCGCCGACCTGTCGTTCGCCGAGGCGGCGTGCATGGGCACGGCGTGGCTGACCGCGTACCGGATGCTGTTCGTGAAGTCGGGGCTGCGGCCGGGTCAGACGATGTTGGTGCAGGGCGCGTCCGGCGGCGTGGCCACAGCGCTGGTCCAGCTCGGCCGGGCGGCGGGCGCGCGGGTGTGGGTGACCGGGCGCACCGAGGAGAAGCGGGCGCTGGCCGAGGAGCTGGGCGCGCACGCGTCGTTCGAGTCCGGCGCGCGCCTGCCCGACCGCGTCGACGCGGTGTTCGAGACCGTCGGCAAGGCCACCTGGTCGCACTCGATGAAGTCGCTCAAGCCCGGCGGCATCGTGGTCGTCTCCGGCGCGACCAGCGGCGACGCCACGGCGGCCGAGTTGCAGCGGCTGTTCTTCCTCCAGCTCCGGGTGGTCGGCTCGACCATGGGCACCCGCGCGGAGCTGGCCGACCTGCTGGCGTTCTGCGCGCTCAACGGGCTGCGCCCGAGGATCGGCCGGACCCTGCCGCTGGACCGCGCCGAAGAGGGCCTGCGGGCCATGCTCGACGGCGACACGGCCGGCAAGATCGTCTTCACCCGCTAGCCGGACCCGGCCCGGCACCAGGCCGGGCGTCGGCATCGCGGCGAGCAGACCGGGGACGAGGGAGGTCCCGATCCCCGCTCGCACCCGCCGCAGGACAGCAGGAACAGGTCGGCCACGTCCACCGCCGCCTCACCGGCCAGCGGGTGGTCGTCGCGTCATGAGCAGGACTCACACCGGGTGGACGGCAATTTGTTGGACTCATCGCACCCGGTAGGACGAGTCTCGCCGGGTGCGGAAACCATGGGTGGGGAAGTTCGTGCTGCTGTCGGCCATCTGGGGCAGCAGCTTCGCGCTGATCAAGATCGCGGTGGACGCGGGTGTGCCGGCGGTGTGGGTGGCGTTCTTCCGGTGCCTGTTCGGCGCGGTCGCGCTGTGGGCGGTGTGCGCGGTGCAGCGCCAAGGACTGCCGCGCGACCGGGGGCTGTGGGGACACGCGCTGGTGGTGGCCGCGCTGCTCAACTCGGTGCCGTTCACGCTGCTCGCGTTCGGCGAGACGAAGGTCAGCTCGGTGCTGGCCGGGGTCTTCAACGCGACCACACCGCTGATGACGCTGCTGTTCGTGCTGCTGATCGTGCCGCAGGAGAAGATCACCAAGGCGAAGCTGGCCGGGCTCCTCGTGGGGTTCATCGGCGTGCTCGTGGTGCTCAACGCGTGGGAGGGCCTGGGCGACGACGTGCTCGTGGGCAGCCTGGCGTGCCTGGGCGCGACGTTCTGCTACGGCGCGGGTTTCGCCTACACCCGGCGGTTCTTCTCCGGTGGCCCGCACTCGGCGAGCGCGCTGTCGGCGGTGCAGATCACCTGCGGCACGGCGCAGCTCGCGGTCGCCGCGCCGGTGCTCGGCGGGCTGCCCGAGTGGCCGGGGTGGCCCGCCGCCGCGGCGCTGCTGGTGCTGGGCGCGGCGGGCACCGGGCTGGCCTACGTGCTGAACCTGGACGTCATCAGGGAGGCCGGCCCGACCGTGGCGTCCACGGTCACCTACCTGACGCCGCTGTGGTCGACGGCGCTCGGAGTGCTGTTCCTGTCCGAGCCCGCCGGGTGGAACACGGTCGTCGGCGGTGCGGTCGTGGTCGCGGGCGTGCTGCTGGCCCGCCGGCCCGCTAACCGTCCGATCGGACAAGAGAAAGACCCCGCCGTGGTCCGAGCAGACAAACCCGGTCCTGGTTGACGGGCGTACGGTTCGCCGCACACCATCACGAGGGAGCAGGTAATGACCTCCGCGCAGGGCGGCTTCGGCCGGGGTTCGGGCGTGTTCCGCCGCAAGCCCATCGAGCAGATCTCCGAGGACCGGGGGACGGGGCTCACCCGCACCCTGGGCCTGTGGCAGCTCACCGCGATCGGCATCGGCGGCATCATCGGCGCGGGCATCTTCTCGCTCGCCGGGGCCGTGGCGAACAAGACCGCCGGTCCCGCCGTGCTGATCTCGTTCCTCATCGCGGGCATCGCCAGCGCGGCGGCGGCGTTCTCCTACGCCGAGTTCGCCGGCATGATCCCCAAGGCGGGTTCCGCCTACACCTACGGCTACGCGGTGCTGGGCGAGATCGTCGGCTGGCTCATCGGCTGGGACCTGCTGCTGGAGTACACCGCGATCGTGGCGGTCGTCGCGATCGGCATCTCCGGGTACTTCAACGAACTGCTCAACCTGCTCGGGCTCGACCTGCCGCTGTGGATGCTCGGCGCGCCCGGCACGGAGACCGGCGGGGTCGCCGAGGGCAGCTACCAGGTCAACCTGTTCGCCGTGGTGCTGTGCCTGCTCATCGCCTACGTGCTGAACATGGGCATGAAGAACGCGGCCCGGTTCGAGACCGTGCTGGTGTACTTGAAGGTCGCGATCGTCCTGCTGGTGATCGTGGTCGGCGTGTTCCACGTCGACACCGAGAACTACAACCCGTTCTTCCCGTTCGGCCTGTCCGGCGCGTTCACCGGCGCGGCCACCGTGTTCTTCGCGGTGTTCGGCTACGACGCGATGAGCACGGCCGCCGAGGAGTCCAAGGACTCGCAGCGGCACATGCCCAAGGCGATCATCTACTCGCTGGCCATCTCCATGGTGCTCTACGTGCTGGCCTGCCTCGTGCTGACCGGCATGGTCAACTACCGGGACGTCGACGCCGAGAGCGCCTTCGCCACCGCGTTCGCCGACGTCGGGCTGCCCGCGCTGGGCATCGTCATCTCGGTGGGCGCGGTGCTGGGCATCACGACCGTGCTGTTCACCTTCATGATGGGCGCGGCCCGGGTCGGTTACTCGATGTCCCGCGACGGCCTGCTGCCCCGGTGGTTCGCCAAGACCCACCCGGTCAAGCACGTGCCGACCCGCACCACGTGGGTGCTGGGCGTGGCGTCCGCGCTGATCGCGGGCTTCCTGCCGATCGGCGAGGCCGCCGAGCTGACCAACATCGGCATCCTGCTGGCGTTCGTGGTCGTCTGCGTCGCGGTGATCGTGCTGCGCTACCGGCAGCCCGACCTGCCGCGCACGTTCAAGACGCCGGGGATGCCGGTCGTGCCCGCCCTGGGCGTGGTGTTCTCGCTCTGGCTGATCACCTTCCTCGCGCCCGAGACCTGGTTGCGGTTCGCGGTCTGGTTCGGCATCGGCCTGGTGATCTACTTCGCCTACAGCAAGCGGAACTCCGCGATGGAGAAGTCGTCGCCGTCAGCCGACTGACCCGCACCACCCGTCGACCACGTCGGCGAGCACGGCCATCGGCAGCGGACCACCGCCGAGGACCAGGTCGTGGAACGCCCGGATGTCGAAGCGGTCGCCCAGCCGGCGTTCCGCCTCACCGCGCAGGCGCTGGATCTCCAGCCGCCCCACCATGTAGGACAGCGCCTGCGCGGGGTGCTCGGAGTACCGGTCCACTTCGGAGGAGATGTCCACGTCCGGCATGACCGCGTGGGCGCGCAGGTAGTCCACCGCCCGCTGCCGGGTCCAGCCCAGCGCGTGGATGCCGGTGTCCACCACCAGCCGCGCGGCGCGCAGCGAATCGCCCGACAGCATCCCCAGCCGGGCCACGTCGTCGCTGTAGAGGCCCATCTCGTCGGCCAGCCGCTCGGTGTAGAGCGCCCAGCCCTCCAGGTATGCCTCGATCGAGGCGAACCGGCGCAGCAGCGGCAACCCGGTGAGCTGCTGCGCCAGCGCGATCTGGAAGTGGTGGCCGGGTACGCCCTCGTGGAAGGCGGTGGCCTCCGCGCTGAACCGGTCGCGCTGCTCGGCCTGGTGGGTGTTGACGAAGTAGGTGCCCGGCCGCGAGCCGTCCAGCGCCGGGTCCACGTAGTAGGCCAGCGGCGCGTTCGGGGCGTCCGCCTCGGGCACCACCGCGACGGCGCACCGGGCCGCCGGCAGGGTGCCGAACCAGTCGCCCGCCACCCGCTCGGCGCGCGCGACGGTCTCCCGCGCCAGCACCACCATCTCCTCGGCGGTCCGCCAGCGCAGCGCCGGGTCGGCCAGCAGCCGGTGGCGCACCTCGGCCGCCGGGATCGGGCCGAACACCCGCGCGCCGATCTCCTCGTACTCCCGGTCCAGCGCCTCGATCAGGTCCAACCCCACCTGGTGCAGCCGCTGCGGGGTGTGGTCGGTGGTGGTGTAGACCCGCACCAGGCCCGCGTAGAGCTCGCCGCCACCGGGCAGCCAGCACAGCCCCGGCTCGCGGTCGGACCGGCCGCGCGGCCCGATCTCGGCCCGCAGGAAGTCCCGGTAGCGGGCGAAGGCCGGGCGCACCTCGGTGGCCAGCAGCTCCTCGCACGCCACGGCGGATTCGGTGCCCCGCAACGGGATCGCCAGCGGGTCGGCCTCCTCGGCCAGGTGGCGGTCCAGCCGGGCCGCCGCCGCCTCCACCAGGTGCGCGATCGGCCGGCGCGCCGACGCCCGCTGCCGGTCCGCCAGCGCCTCCAGGTAGCCGGGGAGACCCGCCAGCCGGGCCAGGTAGTCCCGTCTGGCCGCCCCGTTCTGGGGCCGGACCAGCGGCAACGCCACCAGCAGCAGCGCGACCGGCGCGTTCAGGCCCTCGGCGTGGGTGTGCTCGATCAGGTTCGCGCCCAGCTTGCGCGCCAGCGCGTCCGCCTGCTGCACCACCACCGCGCGGGTCACCGGGTCGTCGTCCCCGGCGCGGGCGCGGGCCACGATCGCCTCGGCCCGCCGGCACAGCGCGCGGTCCGCCGCCGCGCTCGGGTCGGGCAGGTCGGCGTCCCTGCCGGGCAGCCCCATCAGGGTCGCGGTGACCGGATCGGCGTCCAGGGTCACGGCCAGCAGGTCGTCGGCGAGCTCGCGCGCTGTCGTCACCCCGTCATTCTCACCCGCCGAAGCGTTGCTACAGCGGCGGAATTCGCGTGATCGCCGCGGAAAGGGCGTGGCGCGCCTCGGCGTGCAGCCGGGCCACGACCTCCGCCGCCGGGGCCGGTCGGACCAGCGCGTAGGTCTGACCGGCCCACAGCGACATCAGCTCCGGGTCGCCGGTCGCGCGCACCGGCTTGGTCAGGTGGTGCACGTCCGGGTACGCCGCCGGCGCGGCCGGACCGTTGTCGGTCAGGAACCGGTTCACCAGACCGCGCGACGGACGTCCGCTGAACGCCCTGGTCAACGCGGTGCGCCGGGTGCCGTCGGCGAGCGCCTGCCGGTGCGCCGGGGTGGTGCCCGCCTCCGGGCAGGACAGGAACGCGGTGCCCAGTTGCGCCGCGACCGCACCCGCCGCGACCACGGAGGCCACGTCCGCGCCGTGCACCAGGCCGCCGGCGGCGATCAGCGGCAGGTCCACCCGGGCGCGGACCAGGCGGAGTGCGGCCAGTACGCCGAACAGCTCCCCGCCGCCCGGGGACACGCCGTCGTCCGCGAAGGTGCCCCGGTGCCCGCCGGCGTCACAACCCTGCACGCACAGCGCATCCGCACCGACCTGCGCGGCCTGGCGGGCCTCGGCGGGCGTGGTCACGGTGACCACGACGGTGGCACCGGCGGCGTGCAGCCGGGCCACGTCGCGCGGGTCGGGCAGCCCGAAGGTGAACGAGACCACCGGCACCCGCATGGCCATGACCAGTTCCAGCTTCGCCGCGTACGCGTCGTCGTCCCAGCGCGGTTCGCCCGGTTCGGCAGGCGACTGCGCGCGCACCCGCTCCCGGTAGCCCTTCAGGTCCACAGTGGACTTCGGCCCGGGGACGAACAGGTTGACCCCGAACGGTTCGCCGGCCAGCGCGGCGGTGGCGGTGAGCTGCTCGGCGAGCACCGCCACGGCCAGGTAGCCGGCCGCCAGGAAGCCCAGACCGCCCGCCCGACCCACCTCGGCGACCAGCTCCGGGGTGGACGCGCCACCCGCCATCGGCGCGGCGACCACCGGCACTTCGAGTCGATCCAGCATGGCACGACGATAACCCGCCATTTGGCGGAACCAGCGGTAAGTACGCCGCGGATCGCGTGCGGCCGGTGTGGTGAAGCGAACACGGCGCGGAGTCGTTTCCGGTTACGGCGGGACCCCTGGGCGTCCGCGTGCCGCACCGGGAAAGCGGGACGCTCCCCGGCACACCGCCGCAAGGCGTGCCGGGGAGCGTCCCCTCAGATCACGGCAGCGTGTCGAGGTGAGGTGCCACCGTGTTCGCGAATCCCCAGTTGCTGGACGCGTCCCAGTTGATCGACCACGTCATCGCGCCCCGGATGCCCGGCCACGTCTGCGACGGCTTGAACGAGCCGCAGTTCGTGCCCTTGGCGAGGCAGTCGAGGGCCTTGTTGACGTTGGCCGCGGACTGGTAGCCGCCACCCGCGCCCGAGGGCGACGCGGGCAGGCCCAGACCCACCTGGTCGGGGCGCAGCCCGTTCTGGAGCTGGATACAGGCCAGCGCCACCAGGAAGTCCACGGTGCCCTGCGAGTAGACCTTCTGGTCGCAGCCGAGCATCGAGCCGGAGTTGTAGAACTGCATGTTGACGACCGTGAGGATGTCCTTCACGGCCAGCGCCAGCTTGAAGTACTCCTGGCCGGTCGACTGCATGTCGATGGTCTGCGGGGCCATCGCGATGATCTTGCCGCCGCCCGCGTGGATGCTGCGCAGCGCCTGCGCCATGTAGGTGGCGTTGACGCCGTTCTCCAGGTCGATGTCCACGCCGTCGAAGCCGTAGTTCGTGATCAGCGTCTTGACGCTGTTGGCGAACGCCGTCGCCGACGCGGTGTCACCGGCCCAGATCGTGCCCTTCTCGCCACCGACCGAGATGATCACCTTCTGGCCGCGACCCTGGAGGGTGCGGATGTCGGCCTTGAACTGGGCGTCGGTGTAGCCGCCGAGCTTGCTCGACAGCACCGGGTCCAGGTTGAACGCCACCGCGCCGCGCGTCGCGGGCACCGCGTCGGCGAACGCGACCGCCACGATGTCGTAGGTGGTGGGCACGTCGGCCAGCTTCAGCAGGCGCGAACCGTTGTCGAAGTTGTGCCAGTAGCCGGTCAGCACGTGCTTCGGCAGCGTCGGGTCCGGGTTGCCCGTCGTGGTCGTCGTGGTGGTCGTGGTGGTGGTCGTCGTCGTGGTGGTCGACGTGCTCGTGGGCGACGTCGTCGTGGTGCTGGTCGGCGGCGTGCCGGGACCGTCCAGGTTCACGTCGTCCACGAAGTACGCGGGCTGCCCGTACCAGCCGTGCACGTAGACCGTGACGTTGGAGGCGGAGGCACCCGTGGTGAAGTCGATGTTGAGCTGGCTGAAGCCGGTCGAGCCGGGCGTCCAGGTGCTCTTGTCGCCGCTCCCGGTGCCGGTGACACCGAGGTAGACGTAGCTGCCCTGGGCCCACGCGGAGAGCTTGTACGCGGTGTTGGGCCGCACCGCGATGGTCTGGGAGCACCGGGCGTTGTCCGAACCGGCCGGCGTGCCCGACAGCGCGTGCGAGCCGCTGCGCTTGGGCGTGGTGACCGCGCTGGCGTTGGAACACGTCCAGCCACCGGTGTTGCCGGCGTCGAAGCCGGGGTTGGCGACCAGGTTGGCGGCCGACGCGCTGCCCGCCACCACCAAGGTCAGGCCCGCCATGGCCAGTACTCCGGCCAGCACGGCGACCAGAGCGCGTCTAGTCTTCGAAGCCACGTCCACCTCCACGTATTCCATTCGGCGGCCTCGCCCAACAGGTGACGTGGGCCACTGGCAAAATGGACTAGACCACTGGGCTTTGTCAAGGGTGTGACCATGAGTGGCATGACGTTCACCGTTGATGACGCCATCACGATCGCGCGCGCCGCGCACGACGGACAGGTCGACAAGTCCGGCCGGCCGTACATCGGCCACCCGCTGCGGGTGATGGGCCGGGTGGCCGGCGAGCACGCCCGGATGGCCGCCGTGCTGCACGACGTCGTGGAGGATACCGGCGTCACGGCCGAGGACCTGATCGCCGCGGGCTGCCCGCGCCCCGTGGTGGACACGGTGCTGGCGCTGAGCCACCGCCCCGACGAGACGCAGGAGGACTACCTGCGCCGGGTGGCGGCCGACCCGGTGGCGGTCCTGGTCAAGCGCGCGGACATCGCCGACAACACGTCCCGCCCCGCCTCGCGGCGCTCGACCAGCCCACCCAGGACCGCCTGCTGGCGAAGTACGCCCGCGCCCTGGCCCTGCTGGACGCCTACGCGTAGCGGAAGCCACCCCGAACCCGGCGACGGTCGGTCGCGAGGGTTGCCGGGGACGTCCCGGAAGGCCCTCCGGTCATTTCAGGGTGCCGAGCAATTCGACCGGGACGACCCGCACCGGAAACGGCCGCAGCGCCTCGAACGCCTGGTCGCCCTTCACCACGGACACCAATTCATAACTGCCCCGGGCGGTCAACTCGAACACGTCGAGCACCGGCTCCCGGGGGTCGATCACCCAGTAGCTCGCCACGCCCATCCGCTCGTACAGGGACTTCTTGAGCGTCGTGTCCTGCAAGGCCGAACTCGGCGACAGCACCTCGACCGCCAGCAGCGGCGCGCACGGCAGCAGCGTGTCGGTGAGGTCCTCGTCCCGGGCCACCAGCACGTCCGGCTGGACCTCGGTCGTGTGGGAAAACCGCACGGAGAAGGGTGCGGGCACCACCATGAGGCCGGCCGGACACGCGTTCTCCAACGCCATGGCGAGCAGGAGCGCCACCCGCTGGTGGCGCAGCCCCGGTGCCGGGCTCACGAAGAGCACCCCGTCGATGAGTTCGCGACGCCGGCCATCATCGGGTGCACCCTCCAGGTCTTCGACCGTGTAGGGACGCCCGCCGATGTCATGTTGCATGACGGTCATGATCCCCCCTTTCCGGTTGTTTCGCCAACCATGGCAGAGGGGAGGAGCTATTCCACTGTTGATTCGACGCGTTCCCACTAAAGGGGACAAGCGGAATGCAGATCACCCGGGCCGATCAATTCACGGAATTCCCGATCAGCGCCCGACCTCCTGCACGGCACCGCCGGTGAGCCGGTGCACCAGCCGCAGGATCCGCTGCTGGACCTGGTCGAAAGCGCGCACCCCGGTCGCCTCCGACGTCCACAGCACCACGGAGAAAATCTGCTCCCCCGCCGTCACGTCGATCCGCGTCTCCGGGGCCTCCACCGCCGCCGCACCGACGTGCGACGCCCGCCACAACCCGGCCCGCAGCGCCACCAGGGCGAGCTCGCGCACGTCGTGCGCGCCCATCCGCCCGATGAACGAGCGCGGCCGGTGATCGGCGGTCACGGTGGAGCTCAACCGGTACTCGCCGGTCCCCGCGAAGCTCGCCTCGGTCGTCCCCGACGACCCGTGGATCACGTACCGGATCGCGAACCGGTCGGGGGCCAGCCGCCCGTCCAGGTAGCCCTTCAACGCGTACTCCACACCGTCCCCCTACGACCGGGTAACCGCCCACCATGGTGAGCGCACCCGACCGGCCCGCGCCGCAGGTCGGGCCGGAGTTCGGCGAAGCGTTACTTCTTCTTGTCCCTGCCCGAGTCGTCGGTCGACAGCGCGGCGACGAAGGCCTCCTGCGGCACCTCCACGCGCCCCACCATCTTCATCCGCTTCTTGCCTTCCTTCTGCTTCTCCAGCAGCTTCCGCTTCCGGGTGATGTCACCGCCGTAGCACTTGGCGAGGACGTCCTTGCGGATGGCGCGGATGGTCTCGCGGGCGATCACCCGCGACCCGACGGCCGCCTGGATCGGCACCTCGAACTGCTGGCGCGGGATCAGCTCGCGCAGCTTCGTGGCCATCCGGGTGCCGTAGGCGTAGGAGTAGTCCTTGTGGACGATCGCGCTGAACGCGTCCACCGGCTCGCCCTGGAGCAGGATGTCGACCTTGACCAGCTCGGCGTCCTGCTCGCCGGACTCCTCGTAGTCCAACGACGCGTATCCTCGGGTCCGGGACTTCAGCGCGTCGAAGAAGTCGAAGATGATCTCGCCGAGCGGCATGGTGTAGCGCAGCTCGACCCGGTCCTCGGACAGGTAGTCCATGCCGCCGAGCTGGCCGCGCTTGGACTGGCACAGCTCCATGATCGCGCCGATGTAGTCGCTGGGCGCGATGATCGTGCACTTGGTGATCGGCTCGTACACCTCGGCCCGCTTGCCGTCGGGCCAGTCGGACGGGTTGGTCACCACGTGCTCGGTGCCGTCCTCCATGACGACCCGGTAGACCACGTTCGGCGCGGTGGAGATCAGGTCCAGCCCGAATTCGCGCTCCAGCCGGTCGCGGGTGATCTCCAGGTGCAGCAGGCCGAGGAAGCCGCAGCGGAAGCCGAAGCCCAGAGCCGCCGAGGTCTCCGGCTCGAACGTCAGCGCGGCGTCGTTGAGCTGGAGCCTCTCCAGCGCCTCGCGCAGCTCCGGGTAGTCCGAGCCGTCCACCGGGTACAGCCCGGAGTAGACCATCGGCCGGGGTTCGCGGTACCCGGCCAGCGGCTGGGTCGCGCCCTTCTTCTCCCAGGTCACGGTGTCGCCGACCTTGGACTGGCGGACGTCCTTCACGCCGGTGATCAGGTAGCCGACCTCGCCGACGCCCAGGCCCCGGCTGGGCTTGGGCTCGGGCGAGATGATGCCGACTTCCAGCAGCTCGTGGGTCGCGCCGGTGGACATCATCCTGATCCGCTCGCGCGGGGTGATGCGGCCGTCCACGACCCGGATGTAGGTGACCACGCCCCGGTAGGTGTCGTACACCGAGTCGAAGATCATCGCGCGGGCCGGTGCGTCCGCCTCGCCGACCGGCGCGGGCACCAGGCGCACGACCTCGTCCAGCAGCTCGCGGACGCCCAGCCCGGTCTTCGCGGAGACCCGCAGCACCTGGTCGGGCTCGCAGCCGACGATGTGCGCGAGCTCCTTGGCGTACTTGTCCGGGTCCGCGGCGGGCAGGTCGATCTTGTTCAGCACCGGGATGATGGTGAGGTCGTTCTCCATCGCCAGGTACAGGTTGGCCAGCGTCTGGGCCTCGATGCCCTGCGCCGCGTCGACCAGCAGCACCGCGCCCTCGCACGCCTCCAGCGCCCGCGACACCTCGTAGGTGAAGTCGACGTGACCCGGCGTGTCGATCATGTGCAGGACGTGGTCCTGCCCGTCGAGCTGCCACGGCAGGCGCACGTTCTGCGCCTTGATGGTGATGCCGCGCTCGCGCTCGATATCCATGCGGTCGAGGTACTGCGCGCGCATCGCCCGCCCCTCGACCACGCCGGTGAGCTGCAACATGCGATCGGCCAGGGTCGACTTGCCGTGGTCGATGTGCGCGATGATGCAGAAGTTCCGGATGAGCTCCGGAGGCGTGAACGTCTGATCGGCGAACGTGCTCACTCAGGTTCCTCGCACGGGACGGACAGGGGGGATCGGTTCATCCTCTCACGTCCTGCCGACCTGCTGTTCCACCTGGGCGTGACCGAAGCCATAAGCTGTCCCGCCGTGCACACGAACGGTGATGACCCGCGTCCGGTCAAGGGCGCGGTGCGCGAGGTCCACTCGGCCGCTGCGGCGGCGTCCCTGGAGTACTCCCCCGACCTGGACGGCCTGGCCGACCCGGGCGAGATCGTCTGGGCCTGGGTGCCCTACGAGGAGGACCCGGACCGGGGCAAGGACCGCCCCCTGCTGGTCGTGGGCCGGCACCGGCGGACGCTGCTGGCGCTGATGCTGACCAGCAAGGCCCCCGACCGGCACGAGGTGGCCGAGTTCGTGCCGCTGGGCACGGGCCGCTGGGACCGCGACGGCCGCGACTCCTACCTCCGCCTGGACCGCGTCTTCGAACTGGACGAGGACGACATCCGCCGCGAGGGCTCGGTGCTGGAGCCGGAGCGGTTCTCGCTGGTCGTGGACGCCCTGCGCGGGCTCGGCTGGCGCTAGCCCCACCCCGCCCGCCGCCGGGGAAGCGGCGCGCCGCTTCCCCGGCGGCACGCCGCCGACACCGACTCTTCGTCCACTGTGGACAGAGGTTGGCCGGGTCACGACTCCGGGCGTTCGACGTGGCGTTCGGCCACCCGCGCGGCAAGGTGGGCGAACAGGCGGGTGAGGTGGAGTTGCGGGGGGAGCACCGCCGCGCACACCGGTCAGGACGCGGCGTCGGTGGACGTGTCCGAGTCCGACCTGGTCAAGGAAGTCGAGGCGGCCGGCTTCACCGACGTGCGCACGTCGTCGCACCAGCGCGGCGGGGTGCTGCCGGCCGCCGTCGGGCTACTCGCGGACGTCCCGGCGTAGCGGGTGCTCGGGCGGGATCTCGACCAGCGCGATCCGCACCCCGTCGGGGTCCGCGATCCACATCTCGTCCAGTCCCCACGGCTCCCGGCGCGGCTCGCGCACCACGTGGGCGGCCAGTTCGGCCGCCGCCGCGCGCAGGTCGCGGACCTGGAGCCAGAGCTGGACGGCGTCCGTGGGCCGGTCGTCGGACCGCCCGGACACCTCCAGGAACCCGCTGCCGAGGAAGAACACCGTGCCGCCGGGGAATTCCCGGTACACGGCGAGCCCCAGCACGTCCCGGTAGAACGCGCGGGCCCGCTCCGGGTCCCGCGACCTCAACAACACACGACTGCTCAGCACCTCCATCCCCTGAGCCGATCACGCCATGGCCGTCGCCGCCACCCCGGCGACCCCGATCATGCGAGCAGAACGCTTTCGGCGGCCCACGAACCAGCCGGAGGGATGAGGAGACGCGATCGCGGCGGCGTCGACGGCGTGCGTGTCCCGCGACGTGCCGTCGCTGATCACCGCGTTGGCGGCGGCACCCAGACCGGCGGCGGCACGTCGAAGACCATTCGGACGTGCGGGTGGGGCCCCTCGCCCACGTGCTCCTCGCGCCACCCCTTGGCGGCGTAGAAGCGGCGGGCGCGGGCGTTCGGCTCGAACACGTCCAAGCGGGCGGTCGTGCTGCCGGCGTCCCGCCACACCGCGACGCACGCGTCGTGCAACGCGCCGCCCACGCCCCGGCCCCAGAACGCCGGCGCGACCTGGACCTGGAGCAGTTCGTCGCCCTTGACCAGCGCGAACCCGGCCACGACCCCGTCGACGTCGGCGCACAGCCACACCAGGCCGGGGCTGTCGAAGCGGTAGCCGGAGGCGCGGACCGACGTCTCCCACTCGGCCAGTTCCGACTCGGGCAGGTGGCCCGCGTAGTAGCTGCGGCGCGCCTTGACGTGCACGTCGACGACCTCCGGCGAGTCGGCTTCCATCGGTGTGCGAATGGCAATCCCCATACCGGTCAGGACGCGCCGGCGCGCCGGCGGTTCGGCTCCGGTGTCAGCGCAGGATTCGGACGTCCCGCGCGGGCGCGTCCGGTGCGAGGAACTTCAGCAGCGCCGAACCCTCCCGCTCCGCCTCCTCGGCGTCGGGCAACCGGTGGAACGGCCGCAGTTCCAGCGTGACCCGCTCCTTGGTGCGCTCGACCCGCCAGTCGCCTGCGGTCAGACCGTCGACCAGGAAGAACTGCGGCACGGGGCCGTGCGGGGCGTACTGACGCGCCTTCACCTCGTCGGTCACCACGCGACGGCGATCGGCGTAGGACAGCAGCAGGTTGTCGAAGTCGTACAGGAACCGGACGGGAGCCGGGGTGTCCTCGTCGGGACGCGGGGCGTCCGGCAGGTCGAACAGTTCTTGGCCGTCCTCGTCGGCGAACCGGACCAGCGGCAGTTCCTCGACCACCTCGCGCAGCCGGGACAGGCGGGCCCAGGTCTGGACGTCCCGCACGGTGGCCGGGCCGAACGCGGCCAGGTAGCGGCGGACCAGCTCGCCCGCCGACATCCGGTCGGTGACGGGCTCGCCCAGCCAGGTCTCCGCGCTGGTGTGCGCGATCGGACCGCTGCGGCCCCACAGACCGCGCGGCGGGACCTGGACCAGCGGCACCCGGCAGCGGACGACGTAGGCGAGCGCGGCGGGCGCGCGGTCGGGCCAGGTCTCGTGCAGCAGCCCGCCGAGTTCCTTGTTCGTCCGGGGGCGTTCGGCCAGGATCGCCCGCCCGGCGGCGACCACGGCGTCGACGTCGAGCTCCCAGACGTCGTTGCCGTGGGTGTGGTTGTGGAACAGGTCGCGGTCCAGCGCGGGCTGGACGAGCGGGCGCAGCGCGAGCGCGTCGGCAGCGGTGACCAGGTGGATGGTGGACCGCATCAGCGCCATCCGGACCAGGTCGCGGTCCAGCAGCAGGTCGGCGGCCTGCTCGGGGCGGAAGCCGGCGATCCGCGACCAGAGACCGGTGTACCAGGTGTGCGAGGTCTGGGCCTGGAGCCCGACGAGGTGGGTGACGACGTCGGCGACCGGCCGTTCGGTGCGTTCCAGCAGGAACTGGCGGGTCAGGGTGGCGCGGTTGACGGCGCGGCGGCTCAGGACCTCGGTCATGCGGTCGACGCTAGTGCCCATCGCGGACAGCTTCGGTCCGCGTTGGGCCGCCGGCTTGCCTGCGGCGCGCAAAAAGTGATATCACTTTGCTAAGCACGAGATAGACGAACGAGGGGTGGAAACGATGAACGCGACAACCGATGTGATCGTGCGGATGCCCGCACCGGCCGTGCGTGAGCGCGAGGCGTCGGAGGTGTCCGGCTGGGCCGCGCTGGGCGTCTCGGCGGTACTGGTCCTGGGCGGGGTCGCGGGGTGCGTGCTCGGGTTCACGGCCGACTCCGGCCCGAACGTGGTGCTGGTCGTCGGCGGTGCGCTGATCGCCGCAGCGGGTTTCGTCACCGGCCATGGGCTGTTCACCGTCGCGCCCGGCGAGGCGCGGGTGCTCCAGTTCCTGGGCCGCTACACCGGCACCGCCCGCCGGGACGGGTTGCGCTGGGCGAACCCGTTCACCACGAAGGTGAAGGTGTCGACCAGGATTCGCAACCACGAGACAGCCGCGCTGAAGGTCAACGACGCCGACGGCAACCCGATCGAGATCGCGGCGGTCGTGGTGTGGCAGGTGGACGACACCGCGCGGGCCAAGTTCGAGGTGGACGACTTCGTGCGGTTCGTCGGCATCCAGACCGAGACGGCCGTCCGGCACATCGCCACCAGCTACCCGTACGACAACCACGAGGAGACCGGTCTGTCGCTGCGGGAGAACGCGGACGAGATCACCGAGACGCTGTCGGTGGAGATCGCGGCCCGGGTGCAGTCGGCCGGCGTGAAGGTGATCGAATCAAGGCTGACCCACCTCGCCTACGCCCCGGAGATCGCCCAGGCGATGCTCCAGCGGCAGCAGGCGGGCGCGGTCGTCGCGGCCCGGTCGCGGATCGTGGAGGGCGCGGTCGGCATGGTGGAGCTGGCACTGGCCAAGCTGGCCGAGAAGGACGTGGTGGAACTGGACGAGGAGCGCAAGGCGGCCATGGTGTCGAACCTGCTGGTGGTGCTGTGCGGCGACCGGTCCACCCAACCCGTCGTGAACACCGGTTCGCTGTACCACTGACGTGGGCGAGCGCAAGAGCGTCCTGCTCCGCCTCGACCCCGCCGTGCACGACGCGCTGACCAGGTGGGCGAACGACGAACTGCGCAGCACCAACGCGCAGATCGAGTTCCTGCTCCGCCGGGCGCTGGCCGAGAGCGCCCGGCTCCCGGCCGGGGCCGCCGCCCCGCCCCGGCGGGGCAGGCCCCGCAAGGACGCCCCACCACGCGACCCGGAGGACCCGCCGGACGAATGACGCCGGCCTCGCGCCCGCCCGGCCGTTTCCAGGGGGAGACGGCCGGGCGGGCTTTTCACCGGGGAAAGCGTTGCGCGCCATGCCTCGACCCCGTCGGCGGGGCTCCCGGGACCCGATGATCAACTAGCGACCCGCCGCGCCCGGTGCGACTGTTGGCTGGATGAGCGAGCTGAACGCGCCATACGCGCCGGGCACCCCCGCGTGGGTGGACATGATGACCACCGACCGCGAAGCGACGATGGAGTTCTACGGCGCGCTGTTCGACTGGGACTTCGAGGTGGGCGGCCCGGAGACCGGCCACTACACGATGGCCCTGGTGCGCGGACGACCCGTGGCGGGCTTCGGGGAGATGCCGCCCGACGTGATGTTCCCGGTGGTGTGGACGACCTACCTGGCCACTGACGACCTCGACGAGAGCCTGGAGCGGATCGCCGCCGCCGGCGGGAAGGTGCTGGTGGCCGAGTTCGACACCGGCGGACCGGGCCGGGGCGCGATCACGGTCGACCCGACCGGCGCGGCCTTCGGGCTGTGGGAGGCGGGCGAGCACATCGGCGCGTACGTGGTGAACGAGCCGGGCGCGGTGGTGTGGAACGAGCTGGCCACCCGCGACCCGGACGGCGCGACCGCGTTCTACCGCGAGGTCTTCGAGTTCGACCTGGAGCCGCTACCGGGCTTCCCGTACACCCAGCTCCAGGTCGAGGGCCACACTGTGGGCGGCGTGTTCGGCATGGACGCCAGCATCCCGGCCGAGATCCCGGCGCACTGGATGACCTACTTCCAGGTGTCCGACGTGGACGAGTCCCTGGCCAGGGCGCGCGAGCTGGGCGGCATCCCGGTCGGTGCGGTCGCCGACTCGCCGGCCGGGCGGTTCGCCACCCTGGGCGACCCGATGGGCGCGACGTTCAAGATCATCCAACCGCCGCCTTCCACCCCAGGCTGACCACGAGCGCCACGACCACGGTCAGGAACACCCGGCGGACGAACGCGGACCCCCGCCGCACCGCCAGCCGCGCCCCGAACACCGCGCCGCCGAGGTTGCACACGGCCAGCACCAGCCCGAGGCCCCACAGCACCTTGCCGGTGGGGATGAAGTAGAGCAGCGCGCCCAGGTTCGTCGCGACGTTGACGATCTTGGCGGTGGCCGACGCCCGCAGGAACGCGAACCCCACCAGGCCCACCAGCAGGAACACCAGGAAGGCACCGGTACCCGGACCGGCCAGCCCGTCGTAGAACCCGACCACCGCGCCACCGGTCGCCATCACGGCGATCCGGGCGGCCCGCCCGAACCGGGGCGTCTCGGCCACCCCGAGGTCCGGCTTGCGCCACGTGTAGAGCCCGACCCCCACCAGCGCGACCAACACCACGCCGTTGAGCACACCGGGCTCCAACGCCCCCGCGAACGCCGCACCGCCCGTGGCACCGGCGAACGCCGCGACCGCCATCGGGATCGCGGACGCCCAGTCGATCGACGTCTGCCGCGCGTACGTCCCGACCGCGGAAGCCGTGCCGACCACCGCGGCGACCTTGTTCGTGGCCAACGCGTAGAGCGGCTGCCCACCGGGCCCGACCAGCAACAGCGCGGGCAGTTGGATCAGACCTCCCCCACCCACCACCGCGTCGACCGCACCGGCGAGGGCGGCGGCCGCGCAGAGGAAGAGGAGACCGGCGAGCGACACCTGCCCGAACCCGGGCCAGTCAAGAGCGGTCATCACCCGATCAGCTTAACCGGACGGATGTACTGTTTTACCCGCCCGAGGACTGGTGCCGACCACGGCGAGCCGCCTGATAGCCTCTACAGCGCTATCGCGCGGCATTCCGCAATGGAGGAAGCCCACCTCGGGTGGGGCCGATCACAGCGCGATACGACCCAGAGACCAGGAAACGGTGGCTTTCGCGTGGCTAACATCAAGTCCCAGCTCAAGCGGATCCAGACGAACGAGAAGGCGCGCCTGCGCAACAAGGCCGTCAAGTCGTCGCTGAAGACCGCGATCCGCAAGTTCCGTGAGGCCGCCGAGGCGGGCGACAAGGAAAAGGCCACCACCCTGGCCCGCGAAGCCTCGCGCAAGCTCGACAAGGCCGTCACCAAGGGCGTGATCCACGCCAACCAGGCCGCCAACAAGAAGTCGGCCCTGGCCCGGCGCGCCAACCAGATCTGATCTCCCGGATCTGACGCAGGCTCCCGAAGCGCCGCGCCCTCCCCCGGAGGGCGCGGCGCTTCGCTTTGCCGCCACTCCCGCCACTCCCGCCACTTGCCGCCACTCCCGCCGCACGGGCACCGGACACTGGGCACTGGGCACCGGCCGAACGCCCGCCACGTCGGCCGCTCAACGCCGCCGGTAGACCGCGACGATCTTCAGCACAGCCCGCTCCAGCGCGTACCCCGAGTCGGCGGCCACGCCCTTCACGTCGGCGTTGAGGTCCGCGACCACCGACATGGCGACCGCGAGCCCGTCGCCGTCCCAGCCCCGCGCCTGCCCCTGCGCCTTCTTCACCTTCCAGGGCGGCATGCCCAGCTCACCGGCCAGCTTGAACGGGTCGCCGCGCCCGGCTGCGGACACCCGCGCGATGGTCCGCACCGCGTCGGCCAACGCGTCCGCGACCAGCACGTGCGGCACCCCGGTCTGGAGCGCCCAGCGCAAGGCCTCCAACGCCCCGCCCCGATCGCCCGCGACGGCCTTCTCGGCCACCGCGAACCCGGTCACCTCGGCCCGCCCCCGGTGGTAGCGGTGGACGGCGTCGGCGTCGATCTTGCCGCCCGTGTCCGACACGAGCTGCGACGCCGCCGCGGCCAGCTCCCGCAGGTCCGACCCCACCGACTCGATCAGCGCCCCGACCGCCTCCGGGTCGGACTTGCCGCCCGCCGCACGGATCTCGTTGCGCACGAACGCCTCGCGCTCCGCCGCCTTGGTGATCTTCGGGCACTCGGTCACCACCGCCCCGGCCTTGCGCAGCGCGGCGGGCAGCTCCTTGGCCACCTTGCTGCGCCCGCCACCGGTGTGCACGACGACCAGGACCACCCCGTCCGCCGGCGACTTGGCGTAGGCGATGACCGCCTCGGCGATCTCCTTGCCCGCCTCCTGCGCGGACTCCAGAGCGATGACCCGCCCCTCCGCGAACAGCGACGGACTGACCAGTTCGGCCAGCTCAGGAGGGGTGAGATCAGTCACTTTGACCCTGGTCAGGTCGGCCTGCGGATCGCCTTGGCGAGCCAGCACCAGCGCACCGCGCACTGCCCGCTCGACCAGCAACTCTTCCTCACCGACGACCAGGTGCACGGGGCCCGGGGTGACTGCGGGAGCGCTCACGGGGGCGATCCTCCCACGCCCCGGATCGCGCCCGGTTGGTGGACGGATCTGGCTGCGGGTCGGGATCGTGCCGTAGGTTGGGGGCACAACTGAATACCGCTCATCCAGAGGGGCAGAGGGATCGGCCCGAAGAAGCCCCGGCAACCCGTCGCGCAGCGTCCGCTGCGACGACCACGGTGCCAATTCCGACCCGCGACGCGGGAAAGATGAGGAGATACCTCGCGATGACTGCTGTCAGTGTGCCTCCGGCCACCACCTCCTTCGACCTCGGTCCGGCTCGTGCCCTGTCGTGCCGCGAATGCGGTCACGAGACCCCGCTCGCGCCCGAGTACGCCTGTCTTGAGTGTTTCGGGCCGCTGGAAGTCGCCTACGACTTCGGCCGCGTCCGCCGCGAGGACATCGAGGCGGGCCCCCGGTCGATCTGGCGCTACCGCGGCCTGCTCCCGGTGCCCTCGAACGTCGAGTCGCACCCCAACACCAACCCCGGCGCGACCCGCCTGGTCGAGGCCGACCGCCTCGCCAAGGCCCTGGGCGTGCGCAAGGTGTGGGTGAAGGACGACACCGGCAACCCCACCCACTCGTTCAAGGACCGCGTCGTCGGTGTTGCCCTCGCCGCCGCCCGCGAGCTGGGCTTCAAGGTCCTGGCCTGTCCCTCCACCGGCAACCTGGCCAACGCCGTCGCCGCCGCCGCCGCCCGCGCCGGCTGGCAGTCGGTCGTGCTGGTGCCCTCCTCCCTGGAGCAGGCCAAGATCCTCATGACCGCCGTCTACGGCGGCGACCTGATCACCGTCGACGGCAACTACGACGACGTGAACCGCCTCGCGCAGGAACTGGCCGCCGAGCACGAGGACTGGGCCTTCGTCAACGTCAACGTCCGCCCCTACTACGCCGAGGGCTCGAAGACCCTGGGCTACGAGGTGGCCGAGCAACTGGGGTGGCGGCTGCCCGACCAGATCGTGGTGCCCATCGCCTCCGGCTCGCAGTTGACCAAGGTCGACAAGGCCTTCCGCGAGTTCGGCGAGCTCGGTCTGGTCGAGCCCACCCCGTACCGGGTGTTCGGAGCCCAGGCCACCGGCTGCTCCCCCGTCGCGGCGGCGTTCAAGTCCGGCCAGGACGTGGTGACCCCGGTCCGCCCGGACACCATCGCCCGCTCGCTGGCGATCGGCGCTCCGGCGGACGGCCCGTACGTGCTGGACGCGGTCCGCCGCACCAACGGCGCGATCGATGACGTCACCGACGACGAGGTGGTCGAGGGCATCCGCCTGCTGGCCCGCACCGAGGGCATCTTCGCCGAGACGGCCGGCGGCGTGACCGTCGCCACGGCGAAGAAGCTCATCGAGACCGGTCAGCTCGACCCGGACGCCGAGACCGTGCTGCTGATCACCGGCGACGGCCTGAAGACCCTCGACGCCCTCGGCAACCGCGTCGGTCCCCGCGCCAACGTGCCGCCCTCGGCCGAGGCCGTGCTGAACGCGCTGAAGAACTGACCACGCCCGGCCGGCTCGCGCGCCACGACCGTCCGTCGAGGACACCTGGCGCGCGGGCCGATCGCGCCGACCCCCGGGTCACAACACGATGTCCGGCACCCGCAGCCACCCGGTGCGCGGGAACGACGAGAGCTCGGGCAGCAGGAACGGCCCGACCTCCTCGGTCTCGGCCCGCCACGCGGTGAGCTGCTGCGGCCACGGCGACGCCGCCTTGTGCCCGTTGTACCGGTTGGCCCGCCAGTCCTCGGGCGCGATCGCCAGGTCGTCGTCGAACAACGCGTCGGCGATCTCCTGGTAGGCATCCTGCGGTGAGGCGACGGACACGGTGCCCACGGTTTTCGTGACGGTCGCCCGCGCCACGATCCCCCGGCCGCCGATCGACAGGTCCTCGCAGAGGTAGAACTCGAACGACGGCCGCAATTCCGAGTTCGGCCACGGGTGGGCGGCATAGCCGGGCTGCCACAACGCCCATCCCAGTTCCCGTGGCGACCAACCGGTGTGCAGCCGGACCCAGGTGTTCCGGTCATTCATGATCGTGCTCCTCTCGTTCGGCCCGGTCGCTCGACCGGGCAGGTTCGTTCATCAGCCGCCGTTGGTCAGCGGCTGTTTGTCAGCGGCCGTTGGTCAGCGGTTCGCCGCGCCGGACGACCCGAGGTCCCTCCGGCCCCGGCAGGACGGCGGTGTCGCCATCCCGGTCCGAGCGCGAGAGCAACGCCCCCTCGCGCTCCAAGGCGTCGACCAGCACCCCACTGGGGTGGCCGTAGCGGTTGTCGGCCCCGACGCTGACCAGCGCGACCCGAGGCCGCACCGCCGCCAGGAACTCCGGCGACGAGTACCGCGACCCGTGGTGCGGCACCTTCAGCACGTCGGCCCGCAGATCGACGTGCCCACCGAGCAGCGCCGCCTGCCCGGCCAACTCGACGTCGCCGGTCAGCAACACCCGCCCGGCGGCCGTGGTCGCCCGCACCACCACCGAGGCGTCGTTGACCGCCGTGTTCTCGTCCCCGCGCGCAACCACGCGCGGCCCCAGCACCTCCAGTTCCAATCCCGGCCAGCTCAACCGCTGCCCGAGCCCGAGCTCGACCACCTCGACCCCGGCGCTCCGCGCCAGTGCCGTCACCTCCTTCCACGCCCACTCCGGTTGTCGCGACGGCCCCACGGCCACCGCACCGACACCCCGTTCCGCCAAGACCCCCGCCAGCCCGCCGATGTGGTCGGCGTGCAGGTGGCTCAGCACCACCAGCGGCACCCGCCGTACTCCCAACCTGGACAGGCAGGCCAGCACCGGACCCGGGTCCGGCCCGGTGTCGACCAGTACCGCCCGGTCGCGCTCGGCCGTGGCCAGGACGACCGCGTCGCCCTGGCCCACGTCGCACGCCACCACGGCCCAGCCCGGCACCGGCCAGCGCGGCGCGACCACCCCGACCGGCACCAGCACGACGGCCACCCCGGCGGCCACCGCGACGACCAGCACCCGCAGCCGCCGCAGCCGGAACACGCCGTACGCCACCACCACCGCGCCGACCAGCAACAGCCCTCCCGTCCAGCCCTCGGGCCACGCCACGGCCGCACCGGGCACCGCCGCCGCGTGCCGTCCGACCGTGATCAGCCACCACGCGGCCGGCCCTGCCACCTCGACCACGAACCGCGCCGTGTCGAGGTGGACCTGTGCCACCACCGCCGCCAGCACCCCGAGCACCGTGGCCGGTGCCACGACCGGTGCCACCAGCAGGTTCGCCGCGACCGCGACCAGGCTCACCTGCCCGGAGATCCCGGCGACCAGCGGAGCCGTGGCGAGGTGCGCCGCCGCCGGCACCGCCAGCGCCTCGGCCAACCCGACCGGCACGCCCCGGTCGCGCAGCCCGCCGGACCACTGCGGCGCGAGCAGCACCAGCGCCGCCGTCGCCACGACGGACAGCCCGAATCCCGGATCCACCGCGAGCTGCGGATCGTGCAACACCAGCACGACCACCCCGGCGGCCAGCGCGGGCAGCGCGGACCGCTCCCGCCCCAGCACCAGCGCGAGCAGTGCCACCGCGCCCATCACCGCCGCCCGCAGCACGCTCGGCTCCGGACCGGCCAACACCACGAACCCGACCAGCGCCGCCATCCCGCCCGCCGCGCATCCCCGTGGCCCGAAATGCAGTAGCCTCAACAACAACAGCACCGCGCCGCACAGGATGGCCAAGTTGGCCCCGCTGACCGCCAGCACGTGCGCCAGGCCCGAGGTGCGGAACTCGTCCACCACCCGGGGCGACAGGCCCGACGTGTCGCCGACGACCAGCGCGGGCAGCAACCCGGCGGGTTCCGGGTCCAGCGTGCCGCTCGCGTCCCGCAGTCCCACCCGCAACGCCTCCGCCGCCCGCTGCCACACGGGTGCTGGGGTGACCTCGCGCGGCGGGCCCCGGACCCGCAGCATCGCGACGGTGAGCTCCCCGGATTTCGCCGGTGCGAGCGTGCCGCGAGCCAGGACCTGTTGCCCGGGAAGCAGTTCCTGCCAAGCTGGTGCCGGAGCGAGCACCACCACCCGACCGCCGTCGTCCACCACCGCCGCCCGGATGAGGACCAGGTCGACCCCGCCGGCCCGCGACCCGAAGCCGGCGGCCCGCAGACCACGCGGCCGGTCGGACAGTTCGAGTCGCACCGCCGTCAGGCCACCGTGACCGGCCGCCGAGCGGAGCGGGTGGTGCGCCGACTCGTGTAGCTGCGCGCCGATCCAGCACGCCGCCACCGGCCCGACCACCGCGATCGCCACGGCGGCCGGTGGCCACCTGCGGAGGGCCACACCGCCCACCACCGCCATCGTGAGACCGATGGCGACGCCCGCCCACCACGTCCAGAGCAGACCGGCCAGAGCGGTCGCCCAGACCGCCAGTGCCGCCGGTACGAGGTGGGCACGCGAACTCACGGCCCGGTTCGCCGGTCAGGGCTGTGATCGACGCCCCTGGAGCGGTGGTGTGTTCGCGGGATGCCCCGAGCGAGTGGCAGGTGACGTGTCATGGCAGTACCTCCTGGTGGTGTCCGATGTGGACAGAGTGGTTTTCTGGGGTGGAGCAGTGGCCGGGGTGCGGTAGTAGGAGCGGCGTGGTGGGGGGTGGACGGGGGCTTCAGAGCGGGCCGGAAGTGGAGGGTGTCGGGTTCAGAGGCGGACCAGGTCGCCGAGTTTGGCCAGTTTCGCTTCACCTATCCCTTCGATCTCGCCTAGTTGGTCGATGGACGTGAACGGGCCGCGTTTCAGGCGGCGATCCACGATCCGTTGCGCTGTCACGGGTCCTACGCCGGGAAGTCCGTCGAGTTGCTCCTTCGTCGCGGTGTTGAGGTTGACGGGTTGGCGGTGGTCCTCCGGGTTCGGAGGGGGGATGCCGACGGCGATCTGCTCGCCATCGGAGACTCGGCGGGCGAGGTTGAGGTCGTGGAGGTCGGCGTTCGGGTTGGGACCGCCGGCCGCGTGGACCGCCTCGGCGACGCGCGCGCCGCTGGTGACCGTCACCAGGCCGGGTTTGGGCACCTCACCCACGACGTTGACGACCACGTGCTCCGGGAGCCTGGTCACCTCGGCCGCGAGCGGCAGGGAGGGTGGCGACTCGGGCTCGGGTCGCTGCCACCAGAGGCTGAGCGCGACGGCCAGCGCCACACCGGCCAGCACGCCGCCGAAGACGACCGGACGGCGGGGTAACGCGAGGCCGGGCCGCCACCGTTGCAGGAGCGCGCGCAACCGGCCCGGCGGTCCGGTGCCGCCGGAAGAGGACGCGAAGACGACCAGCGGGGTCTCGTCGGCGCGGTGCTTGCCCTGGTTCTTCGCGATCAGGGCGTCGAGCCGGGCTGCTGTGGTATCCGGTTTCTCGTCGAACATGTGATCGACACTAGGCCGGTCGGAGCAGTGTGCCCAGCGCCGATCTCACATCTGTGGATGGAGTTTCGGGGCTGTGGACAACTGGCTAGTCGTAGCCGCCGGGGAGGACCACGACGCCCAGCACACCGGGGCCGGTGTGCGCCCCGATCACCGCTCCGACCTCGGAAATCAGGCATCCGGTCGAGCCGGGAACCCGTTCGTCCAGCCGCGTCGCCAACTCGGCTGCCCGCTCCGGGGCCGCGAGGTGGTGCACGGCCAGGCCCACCGGGCCGGACCCGGCGGCGGACGCGGCCAGGTCGACCAGCCGCCCGATCGCCCGGCTCGTGGTGCGCACCTTCTCCAACGGCACGATCCGGCCGTCGTCCACGTGCAGCAGGGGCTTGACCGCGAGCGCCGTGCCCACCAGGGCCGCCGCCGCGCCGATCCGACCGCCTCGCCGCAGGTGGTCCAGGGTCTCCACGCAGAAGAACATCCGAACCCGCCCGGCCGCGTCCGCCGAGGCCTTCTCGGCGAGCGCACCGTCTTCGGCCGAGCACGCCGCCAGCGCCGCGAACCCCAGCCCCATGCCGGTGGCCCGCGAGTCGACCACCCGAATCCGATCGCGGTCGACCTCCTCGGCCGCCAGGCGCGCCGCCTCCCACGTCCCGGACAGCTCACGGGACAGGTGCACCGACACGATCGCGTCCGCGCCGTCGGCGAGCACCGAGCGGTACACCTCGGCCAACTCGCCCGGGGTGGGTCTGGACGTGGTGACCCGGCGGTGCTCACCCAGGGCCGCAGCGAGTTCCGCCGGGCCGAAGTCGACACCGTCCAACCGGCTCCGGCCGTCCACCGCGACGTGCAGCGGGACGACCCGGATGCCGTGCCGCTCGGCGAACCCCTCGGGCAGGTACGCCGTGGAGTCGGTGACGATCGTGGTGGACACGAGTGCCGAGACTACGGCTCGGCCGTCCCCGAGTGGCTGACCGCCACGGACCTGATGAGATCAGCCATTGCCGCGCCGACCAGCGCGTGGCCCTCCCAACCCCAGTGCATCCCGTCCGGGTTGCCGCACCGTGACCGCACGTGGTCCCCGACGAGGGGAGGCACGTCCAACAACGGCACGGCGGCCCGTGACGACCACGCCCGCACTGCGCGCTCCGCGGCCGGACGCCCTGTGTGCACGCTCCCGTACGCCGGGGACACGTGAACCGACGGCGTCATCCCGACCGCGTGAACGCCAGGCTCGAACGCGTGCACGGACCGGACGCACGAATCCAGATACCGGACCGTCAGGTGCGGCGGCAGGGCCACCGGATGGCCCCCGAGCAGCCGCGAAAGCCCTGGTTGAACCGCCCGGTACGCGCTCCGTGCCCGCCGGCGCAGCCCGTCCGGCCGCAGGTAGCGCAGTCCTTGCCGCAAGAAGGTGGGTAATGGCGACGGCAAGGTGTCCATGTGCCCCACGGCGAGCACGAGCACGTCCGTGCGCGGAAGCAGCGACCAGACCCGTGGATCGCCCGTCAACGCCCACCAGGCGTCACGGGCGGTCCACCCGAATCCCGCCACCAGCTCCGCGTGGCCGCCCAACGCGGCAGCGGCCACGTTGGGCCACAACTGCGGGTGGTCGGCGGGCAAGGGCCCCTGCGGACCGTGGAACGTCAGCGAATCACCGAGGACGAGCAGTCTCACCGGGTCGTTCCGGCGTTGTACGACGACAGCCGCCACCGCCCGTCACCCTGCGGACGGCGGGTGAACACCGTCCAGTTGCAGTTGCCGATGCCGCCGAGCAGCGACCACCGGTCCACCGGGAGCTCCAGCAACTGCCCGGTCAACGCGCTGATCAGGCCGCCGTGCGCGCACAGCAGCACGGTGTCGGAGAACTCCCGGTCGACCTCCTCGACCACGGCCAGCGCGCGTACGGCGACCTCGGTCCGGTTCTCGCCGTCCGGCGGCGCGAGCGTCGCGTCCGCGCGCCACGCGTCGAGCATCCCCGGCCACTCGACCTCGATCTCGGCCGAGGTCAGGCCCTGCCACTTGCCGAGGTTGGTCTCCCGGAGCCGCTCGTCGACCCTCAGCCCGATACCGGTGGCGGTGGTGAACACGGTCGCCGTGTCGCGGGCCCGCCGCAGGTCGGACGCCACCACCAGCTCGGGGACGAAACCGGCCAGCACCGGCACGGCGAACCGCGCCTGGTTCCAGCCGGTCTCGGTCAACCCCACGTCCAGATGACCCTGCATCCGACCGGTCGCGTTGTAGTCGGTCTCACCGTGCCGCCACAGCACGAGCCGGTTCAGGGTCATGCCTCGGCGACCTCGTCGGCGACCGGGCCGGCGTCGAACTCGATCCGAGGGCAGTCCTTCCACAGCCGTTCGAGGCCGTAGAAGCTGCGTTCGTCCACGTGCTGGACGTGCACCACGACGTCCACGAAGTCCAACAGGACCCAGCGGCCTTCGCGCGCGCCCTCGCGGCGGACCGGCTTGCGGCCCGTGTCGCGCAGCTTCTCCTCGATGTTGTCCACGATCGCGGCGACCTGCCGCTCGTTGGGAGCGGAGGCGATCACGAAGACGTCCGTGATCACCAGTTGGTCGGACACGTCGAGCACGATCACGTCGTGCGCCTTCTTGTCGGCCGCCGCGCTTGCGGCGGCCAGCGCCAACCGTCGTGCCTCGTCGGTGGCTGCCACGTTTCTCCTCATCACCTCCGCGGACGCCGATACGCCCGCACGAGTCAATGAGGGTACCGGCGTCTACAGTCAGTCCGGCACCGAGTAAAGCCGGCGCTTGGAAATGTACTGAACGACACCGTCCGGGACGAGGTACCAGACCGGCAGGCCGGAGGCGGTGCGGGCGCGCACGGCGGTGGACGAGATGGCCATCGCGGGCACCTCCACGAGGGACACCGCGCCCGGCGGTAGGTGCGTGTCGTCCAGCTCGTAGCCGGGCCGCGTGACGCCGATGAAGTGCGCCAGGCGGAACACGTCGTCGGCGCGCCGCCAGGACAGGATCTGCTCCAGGGCGTCCGCGCCGGTGATGAAGAACAGGTCCGCGTCGGGGTGCGCGGCCTTGAGGTCGTTGAGCGTGTCGAACGTGTAGGTGGGCCCGGCCCGGTCGACGTCCACGCGGCTGACCGAGAACCTCGGGTTGGACGCGGTGGCGATGACCGTCATGAGGTAGCGGTCCTCGGCGGCGCTGACCTCGTGCTCGCTCTTCTGCCAGGGCTGACCGGTCGGCACGAAGATCACTTCGTCGAGCTCGAACCGCGCCTGGACCTCGCTGGCCGCGACGAGGTGGCCGTGGTGCACCGGGTCGAAGGTGCCACCCATGATGCCGATCCGGCGTTTGGACATGGGACGTGAGCCTAGTTCGGGTCGCGCGCGGGCGGCAGGTCACTCCCCGACAGCCGCCCGCGCGTCCCGACTCCTCGTTCGCGGCCCTGGGGGAG
Source organism: Actinosynnema sp. NPDC023587 (assembly GCF_040640215.1). NCBI lineage: Bacteria > Bacillati > Actinomycetota > Actinomycetes > Pseudonocardiales > Pseudonocardiaceae > Actinosynnema > Actinosynnema sp. NPDC023587. The sequence goes on from NZ_JBFABG010000003.1 coordinate 330,277, forward strand.
GAAGCCGCCTTCGCGGAGCGCGGCCAACCCCGAAGTAAGCCGCGTGACAGTGAGACGCGAACCGCACGCGGACGTGACGCGACCGGAGAAAGATTTTCTACCCGCTCGGTGATGCGGCGGTCACCGCAGGTCAGATCTCGGGTGCGAGGCGGTTGCCCTCCGCGTCGCGGACCAGGATCGCCTCCATCGGGCACGACTCGGCGGCGTCCACCACCGCGTCGTCGGGCTCCACCGACGCGTCGACCGGCTCGGCCGTGCCGCCGTCGAGCCGGAAGTGGTCGGGCGCGATGCCCGCGCACATCCCACTGCCGACGCATGCGTCGCGGTCGACTTCCAGACTCCACCGAGCCATCGGGCCACCACCTCACCGGCAGACTGCGCGGTCCACGGCCCAGTCTGCCCGTCCCGGTCGCCGGATCGGCCCGCCGTTCGGCGGCACGGGCTCAGGACGACGGCCGGACGTGCCCCTCACCCCACGCGACCCACTTCGACGAGGTCAGCTCGGCCAGGCCCATCGGACCGCGCGCGTGCAGCTTCTGGGTGGAGATGCCGATCTCCGCGCCCATGCCGAACTCGCCGCCGTCGGTGAACGCGGTCGAGGCGTTGACCATGACCGCCGCCGCGTCGACCCGGGCGGTGAACCGGCGGGCTGAGGTGATGTCGCTGGTCACGATGGCCTCGGTGTGCCCGGAGCCGTGGTCGGCGATGTGCCGCACCGCCTCGTCCAGCGAGTCGACCACGCGGGCCGCGATGTCGAGCGACAGGTACTCGGTGTCCCAGTCCTCGTCGGTGGCCTGCCGCACGCCGTCCAGGCGCGCGAACGCCTCGTCACCGTGCACCGTCACGTGCTGCGCCTGTAGCGCGGCCGTGACGCGCGGCACGAACTCGTCCGCGATGGCCGCGTGCACCAGCAGCGTCTCGGCCGCGTTGCACACGCTCGTGCGGCGGGTCTTGGAGTTCAGGACGATCCGCTCGGCCGTGTCCAGGTCGGCGGAGGCGTCGACGTACACGTGGCAGTTGCCGACCCCGGTCTCGATCGTCGGCACGGTGGCCTGCTGCACCACGGCGTTGATCAGACCGGCCCCGCCGCGCGGGATCACCAGGTCGACCAGGCCGCGCGCGGTGATCAGGTGGGTGACCGAGGCGCGGTCGTGGCACGGCAGCAGTTGCACGCAGTCGGCGGGCAGGCCCACGGTCTCCAACGCGTCGCGCAGGATCGCGACCAGCGCGGTGTTCGAGTGCTCGGCGGACGACGAACCGCGCAGGAGGGCGGCGTTGCCGGACTTCAGCGCGAGGCCGGCCGCGTCGACGGTGACGTTCGGCCGGGCTTCGTAGACCATGCCCACGACGCCCATCGGGACGCGCACCTGCCGCAGCTCCAGGCCGTTCGGCAGGATCGAGCCGCGCAGCACCTCGCCCACCGGGTCGGTGAGCCCGGCCACGGTCTCCAGGCCCTTCGCCACCCCGTCGATCCGCTGCTCGGTGAGTGCGAGGCGGTCCACCAGGCCCTCGGCCAGGCCGGCCGCGCGGCCGGCCTCGATGTCCTTGGCGTTCGCCTCCAGCACCTCCTGGGCACGGGTGCGCAGGGCGGCGGCCATCTCGTGCAGCGCGGCGTCCTTGCGCTCGCGGGTGGCCAGGACGAGCTCGTCGGCGGCGACTCGGGCGCGCCGGGCGGCGGCGTGCACCTGTTCGCGCAGGTCGTCAGTCACGGAATCAGACTACGGTCACCCGGTCGTGGATGTCGCCGAGGTTCCCAGTGCCCGGGAGCCCGCCTGCGATTCCGCGTTGTCGTGCCCCTCTGCCATGGTGGTCCGGTGGACGAGATGGCATTGCGCGACCAGGCCGAGGAACGGTTGCGGGCCCTGGCGGGGCCCGGGGCGGCGCTGCGCGAGGACCAGTGGACAGCCATCCGCGCGCTGGTCGCCGAGCGGCGGCGGGCGTTGGTGGTGCAGCGGACCGGGTGGGGCAAGTCGGCCGTGTACTTCATCGCGACCGCGCTGCTGAGGTCCCTTGGCGAGGGGCCGACGGTGATCGTCTCGCCGCTGCTCGCGCTGATGCGCAACCAGGTCGACGCGGCGGCGCGGGCGGGCGTCCACGCGGCGACCATCAACTCGGCCAACACCGACCAGTGGCAGGACGTCCAGGACCGGGTGACGGCCGGCGAGATCGACGTGCTGCTGGTGTCACCGGAAAGGTTGAACAATCCCGATTTCCGTGACTCGGTACTGCCTTCGCTGACATCATCGGCGGGGCTGCTGGTGGTCGACGAGGCGCACTGCATCTCGGACTGGGGTCACGATTTCCGACCCGACTACCGGCGGCTGCGGACGTTGCTCACCGAACTCCCGGCCGGGGTGCCGGTGCTGGCGACGACCGCGACGGCCAACGACCGCGTGGTGCGGGACGTGGCCGACCAGCTCGGGTTGGGAGCCGGTTCGGACACGCTGGTGCTGCGCGGGCCGCTGGACCGGGCGAGCCTGCGGTTGGCCGTGGTGCGACTGCCCACCGCAGAGGCCCGGCTGGGGTGGCTGGCCGAGCAGCTCGACCGGCTGCCCGGTTCGGGGATCATCTACACGCTGACCGTGGCGTCCGCCGACGACGTGGCCGCGTTCCTCCGCGAGCGCGGGTACCCGGTGGCGGCGTACTCGGGTCGCACGGACCCGGCCGAGCGGCAGCGGGCGGAAGAGGACCTGCTGGCGAACCGCGTCAAGGCGCTGGTGGCGACATCGGCGCTGGGCATGGGGTTCGACAAGCCGGACCTGGGCTTCGTGGTGCACCTGGGCGCACCGCCCTCCCCCATCGCCTACTACCAGCAGATCGGGCGTGCGGGTCGCGGCGTGGAGCGGGCCGAAGTGCTGCTGCTGCCCGGACCGGAGGACCGGGACATCTGGGCGTACTTCGCGTCGCTGGCGTTCCCGCCGGAGCGGGTGGTGCGCCAGGTGCTGGACGCGTTGGCCGACGCGGGGCGGACGTTGTCGACCGCCGCCTTGGAGCCGGTGGTCGAGCTGTCGCGCACCCGACTGGAAGTGGTGTTGAAGGTCCTCGACGTGGACGGCGCGGTGCGCCGGGTGCGCGGGGGCTGGGAGTCGACCGGGCGGCCGTGGTCCTACGACGAGGAGCGGTACGGGCGGATCGCGGCGGCGCGGGAGGTCGAGCAGCAGGCGGTGCTGGACTACCTCGCCACCACCGGGTGTCGGATGGAGTTCCTGTTGCGGCAACTGGACGATCCGCACGCCGCGCCGTGCGGCCGGTGTGACAACTGCACCGGCAGCGGGTGGTCTGCGGAGGTGTCGCCGGACGCTGCCTCGGCTGCGCGGGAACGACTGCTGCGCCCCGGCGTGGAGGTCGAGCCGCGCAAGCAGTGGCCGACCGGGATGGCGGCGGTCGGTGTCGGGTTGTCCGGACGCATCCCGGCGGGCGAGGCGGCCGGGACGGGGCGGGCGCTGGGGCGGCTGACCGACATCGGGTGGGGCAACCGGTTGCGCTCGCTGTTCGCCGGTGACGAGGACCAGGAGGTGCCGGAGGACGTCTTCGCCGCCTGCGTGAAGGTGCTGGCGGCGTGGGGCTGGGACCAGCGCCCGGTGGGCGTCGTGACGGTCGGGTCACGGAGCCGGCCACGGCTGGTGGGCAGCTTCGGGCGCGAGCTGTCCACGATCGGGCGGCTGCCGCTGCTCGGTCAGGTCTGGCTGGGCGAGGCGGTGCGGCGGGCGAACAGCGCCCAGCGGCTGGCCGGCCTGGTGCAGTCCACCGACGTGCCGGACCTGTCTGCGGTGGACGGCCCGGTGCTGTTGGTGGACGACCGGATCGACACCGGCTGGACGATGACGGTCGCGGCGCGACTGTTGCGCCGGGCGGGTGCGCCTGCGGTGCTGCCGTTCGCATTGGCGGTCACGGCATGACAGCGGCCGAGATCCGGCTGGAAGCGAAGAGGGTGGTGCTGCGGAGGTTCCGCCCGGAGGACGCCGCCGCGCTTGCGGCGTACCGGTCGGATCTCGCGGTCGCGAGGTACCAGTCGTGGGACCCGCCTTTTTCCTTGGTCGCAGCCGAGGAATTTGTGCGGGAGATGAGGGCGCTGGACCCGGCCGAACCGGGCTGGTTCCAGTACGCCGTCGAGGCGGACGGGGTGGTCGTCGGCGACGTCGGTGTGAACCTGGGCGACAACCGGAAGCAGGCCGAAATCGGCTACACGATCGCGACCGCCCACCAGGGCAACGGGTACGCGACCGAAGCCGTGGGTCGCGTGGTGGAGCACCTCTTCGTCGATCGCGGGCTGCACAAGGTGTCCGCCGAGTGCGACGCGCGCAACGAACCGTCGACGAAGCTGTTGACACGGTTGGGTTTCCGACTCGAAGGACACCTGGTCGAACACACCTGGATCAAGGACGAGTGGACCGACGACCTGCTGTTCGGTCTGCTCGCCCGGGAATGGAGGCCACTCGGGCAAGTTCGCTGAAGATCTATCGACTACGCACCCCATGGTGGTGATGTCCAACCTCATGACTGCCGTAGAGGTCGAGTTCGCACTACCGCTCCTCCCTCATGGATCACCTCGACCAGTTCGCGCAGACGCGCACGCATTCGTCGCGGACGCGTGCGCATGGCCCACCGCCGTGGCTGCCGGTTGACTTGCGGGGCAGCCGTCAAGTGTCCGGTGGGACGTCGAGTGTTCGGTGGAACAGGGAAAAGGTGAGGGCATGCCGGTGATGAGCACGGCGCAGCGCGAAGAGTTCCTGGCCGGTGTCCACGTTGGAGTGATCGGCATCGCGCGTCCGGCGGGCCCGCCGCTGACCGTGCCGGTCTGGTACCTCTACGAGCCGGGAGGGGACGTGCTGGTGCAGACCAGTCCGGAGTCGGTGAAGTTCCGGCTGTTGGACGCGGCTCGGGAGTTCAGCCTGGCCGTGCAGGTGGAGACACCGCCGTACCGGTACGTGAGCGTGTCCGGGCCGGTGGTGGCCATCGATCCGACGACATCGCGCGCGGACCTGGTGACGATGGCCAACCGCTACTTCGACGCCGACGCGGCCGACGATTTCGTGCGGCAGGTCGAGAACGACACGATCGCCACCGTGCGCATGCGTCCGCAGCGCTGGTACTCCAGCGACTACAGCTAACCGACGTCCCAACCGATGACGCGGAAGGTGACGTAGTCGACCGGCACGTCGTCCCTGGTGATGTGGCGAGCCGTGACGACCTCGTTGTGGAGGCCGTGCTCGTTCATGGGCTGGTAAAGGTGGTGCAGGTCGCCGGAGCTGCCGAAGAACAGCAGCATCTGGGTTCTGTCCGCGAGATGGGTGCGGGCGTGGCGGAAGAATGTGGTGAGGGCGCGGTAGTCCTCGTCGCTGCACGCGGCCTCCGTGAGGTCGGGCGAGGCGAACTCGCGGAACGGCGGGTCGAAGACGATGAAGGTCGAAGGTTCCGTCGACCTTCATCGAACACATCGCTGTGCCGCATCACGACCCGGTCGGTGACGTCGTTGCGGGGCGCGTTGTCGCGGGGGGTCAAGGCTTCCGGGTTGATGTCCACGGCCAGGACTTCGCGCGCCCGGCCAGCGGCGAGCACGGCGTTGGCCCCGGAGCCGGTGCCCGTGTCGAGTACCGGGTCACCGTCGCGCACCTCGGCGAGCACCGCCTCGCCCAGCAGGTCGGACACCGGAGTGATCGGCATGACGCCGGGCGGGACCACGGAGGCGCGGCTCAGGTAGTCGCCGGTCTGCGGTTCTGTGCGGGCGCTCAGGGATTCGTAGGCCGACTCGTGCCACCGGCGGATCCAGTCGACGCTCGGCAGCCACCGCCATTCCGACCGCGCAACTGGCCGGAGTCGGCAGGCAGTGGGTTGGCGGGTGAGTGGCAGTGGGCTAGTTGGCCGGGAGGGGCACGAGGTCGTCGGCGTGGACTACCTCGCGGCGTTGTTCGGCGGGGAGGTCGTAGCTCGACCGGCCGATCAGGGTCGGAAGTTCACCCGCGTCGAAGGCCACCACGCCGCGTGCCACGACGTGCCCGGACAGGTTCACCAGCTCGACCACGTCTCCGGCGTCGAACACCCCGTCGACCGCCGTGATCCCCGCGGCCAGCAGCGAGCGCCTGCGGTCGACGACCGCCGCCACCGCGCCGTCGTCCAGGGTGAGGCGGCCGGTGGCGTCGGCGGCGTGGCCCAGCCAGAAGCGGCGGGCGGTGAGGCGGGTGCCGGTGGTCGCGAAGGCGGTGCCGACGTCCGCCGGGCCCAGCGCCCGCACCGCATCCGCCGCGCCGGCCAACAGCACCGGTATCCCCGCCGACGCCGCCAGGCGCGCAGCGGCCAGTTTGGACGCCATTCCGCCGGTACCCAGACCGGACGCACCGACGGTGCCCGCGCGCACGCCGTCGACGTCGGCCGCGCCGGCGACCTCGGTGACGCGCTGCGCGCCGGGTTGGCGTGGATCACCGTCGTACAGGGCGTCCACGTCCGAGAGCAGGAAAAGGGCGTCCGCACCGACCAGGTGGGCGACCAGGGCGGCCAGGCGGTCGTTGTCGCCGAAGCGGATCTCCTCGGTGGCGACCGTGTCGTTCTCGTTCACGACCGGGACCGCGCCGAAGGCCAGCAGGCGGGAGAACGTGCGCTGGGCATTGCGGTAGTGCGCGCGGCGGACCACGTCGTCGGCGGTCAGCAGGACCTGGCCCACGGTCAGCGAGTACCGGCCGAACGAGTTCGCGTAGGCGTGGGCGAGGGTGAGCTGTCCGACGCTGGCCGCCGCCTGCTGGGTGGCCAGGTCGCGCGGCCTCCGGGTCACGCCCAGCGGGGCCAGGCCCGCCGCGATCGCGCCGGACGACACCAGCACCACCTGGCTGCCGGCCGCGCACCGGGCCGCCACCGCGTCGACCAGGGCGTCCAGCCGGGAGCGGTCCAAGCCGCCCTCGGCCGTGGTCAGCGAGGACGAGCCGACCTTCACCACGACCCGGCCCGCCGCCGAGACGGCCTGGCGGGCCCGGGACAGCTCCGAACCGGTCACTCTTCCTCTTCGAAGTCCTCGTAGACGCCGGGCAGCCGCCGTGCCTTCTTCGCCGCGAGGCGGTCCGACGCGCCGATGCGGTTGTTGGCCTCCAGGCGGGCGTCGGTGCCGCGACCGGCCATGGTCATGGCGATGCCGGCCGGGGTGGTCGGCTCCCAGTCGAACACCAGGTCGCCGATGGTGACCTGGCAACCGGGCAGCGCGCCCTGCTTGACCAGCACGTCCTCGACGCCCAACCGGGCCAGGCGGTCGGCCAGGTAGCCGACGGCCTCGTCGTTGCTGAAGTCCGTCTGGCGGATCCAGCGCTCGGGGCGCTCGCCGCGCACGATGAACCCGCCGGGCACCTGCGGGTCGTCCACGACGGTGAAGCCGGCGTCGTCCAGGGCGGTCGGCCGCAGCACGATCCGCGTCGACTCCTGCTTGGGGCGCGCCGCGCGGTACTCCTCGACCACGCGGGCCAGCGCGAAGGTGAACTCCCGCAACCCCTCCCGGCTGGCCGTGGACACCTCGAACACCGGCAGCCCGCGGGCCTGGATCTCGGGGCGGACGAGTTCCGCCAGGTCCCGCGCCTCCGGGATGTCGATCTTGTTCAGCACCACGACGCGCGGTCGCTCGGCGAGGTCGTCGGCCAGCGACGGGGTGTACCGGGCGAGTTCGGCTTCCAGCGCGTCGATGTCGGACAGCGGGTCGCGGTCGGCCTCGTAGGTGGCGCAGTCGACCACGTGCACGAGCACCGCGCAGCGCTCGATGTGCCGCAGGAAGTCCAGGCCGAGGCCCTTGCCCTCGGACGCGCCGGGGATCAGGCCGGGCACGTCGGCCATGGTGAAGACGGTGTCGCCACCGGTGATCACGCCGAGGTTGGGCACCAAAGTGGTGAACGGGTAGTCGGCGATCTTCGGCTTGGCCGCGGACAGCACCGAGATCAGCGACGACTTGCCCGCCGACGGGAAGCCCAGCAGGCCCACGTCGGCCACGGACTTGAGCTCCAGCACCAGGTCGTGCTGCTCGCCCGGCTCGCCGAGCAGGGCGAACCCGGGCGCTTTGCGGGCCTTGGACGCCAGCGACGCGTTGCCGAGCCCGCCGCGACCGCCCTGGGCCGCGATGAGCCGGGTGCCCTCACCGGTGAGGTCGGCCACCAGCTCGCCCTCGGGGGTGAGCACGACGGTGCCGTCCGGGACGCGCAACTCCAGGTCCGCGCCGTTCGCGCCGTCCCGGTTGCCGCCCTGGCCGCCCTTGCCGCTGCCGGCGTCGGCGTGCGGGCGGAAGTGGAAGTCCAGCAGGGTGTGCACCTGCGAGTCCACGACGAGGACGACGTCGCCGCCCTTGCCGCCGTTGCCGCCGTCGGGACCGCCCAGCGGCTTGAACTTCTCGCGGTGCACGGAGGCGACCCCGTTGCCGCCGTCACCGGCGGCAACGTGGATCACCACCCGGTCGACAAAACGGGACACGGGAAATCACTTCCAAGCGCTAGGTGCGGATGTTCTCTACACAAACAACTGAGCGCCGTGGTCCGCGCATTCCCGCGGACACACGGCGCTCAGAGAGGACTTGCTCAGGCGGCTGCCTGGACCGGAACGATGTTCACGGTCTTGCGGCCACGCTTGCTGCCGAACTCGACCGCGCCGGGCGTGAGCGCGAACAGCGTGTCGTCCTTGCCGCGACCCACGTTCACACCGGGGTGGAACTTGGTGCCGCGCTGGCGGATCAGGATCTCGCCGGCCTTGACGACCTGACCACCGAACCGCTTGACCCCGAGGTACTGGGGGTTCGAGTCACGGCCGTTGCGGGAGCTGGATGCACCCTTCTTGTGTGCCATGGCTAGTCAGATCCTCACTTACCGGAGATGCCGGTGACCTCGACGCGGGTCAACTTCTGGCGATGACCCTGGCGCTTGTGGTAACCAGTCTTGTTCTTGAACTTGTGGATGCGGATCTTGGGACCCTTGGTCTGCTCGACGACCTTGCCGGTCACCGAGATCTTTCCCAGGGCGTCGGCGTCGGCGGTGACGTCGGAGCCGTCCACGACGAGAAGCGGCGCCGGGAAGTTGATTTCGGTGCCGGGTTCGCCTTCGAGCTTCTCGACCTCGACGACGTCGCCGACAGCCACCTTGTACTGCTTGCCGCCGGTCTTGACGATCGCGTACATCGGGACGGAAGTCTCCTGCTACTCGACGGACGGGCCACGCGCGCCTCAGGGCCACCAAGAGCTTGCAGTGACTGGGCTTCGCACGACTGGGCCCACCGGACGGCGGACCGTGCATCAGGTTACGTGGCAGTGGACCGCAGGGTCAAACCGGGGTCGGTATGACCTGATCGACCTGGTCACCGCCGGTATGGCCTCGGTCGCCCGAGGCCATACCCGTTGCTCGCGGAGTTCCCGCTCAGCCTTCCTTGACCGCGCCCAGGGGCGGGCCGGCCGGGCGGGAGGCGGCCCGGCGGGTGCGGCGGCGGGTCGCCACCGGGGGCTCGCCGTGGCCGTTGAGCGACTGGTCCGCGGCGTTCGCCTCGGCCTTGCCGACCTGCGTCGGCGGCTGGACGTGCACCGGCTCGTCCACCTGGACGGGCGCGGCCACGACCGGCTCGACCACGGCGGGCGCGACTACGACCGGCTCGACCGCCACGGGCGCGGCCTCGACCGGCTCCGCAGCGGCGGGCGCGGCCTCGACGGGCTCGGCCACCGGCTCCGGCCGGGTGACGGCCTCCGCGACCGCCTCCGGCTGGGCGACGACGGCCACGACGGGCTCCGCGACCGGTGCTGCCACCGGCTCGACGGGTGCGCCGGTGTGGCCGGCATCACTCGCCTCGGCCTCGGCGGCTTCCTGGCGGCTCACCGCCCCGGCCTCGCGGCGGGCCCGGCGGCGCTGGCGGCGTTCGCGCTTGGGCTCGACGGCGTCGTCGGCGGGCTCGTCCGGAGTGGACGGCACGACGACCTCGGGCTCCCGCACGGGCTCCGGCACCACGTCGGCGACGGGCTCCGGCGTGTCCCCGCCCCTGCCGCGCCGCGACTTGCGGCTCTGCTGTTGCTGCTGTTGCTGCTGTTGTTGCTGCTGCTGACCCTGCTGCCCCTGCTGCCCCTGCTGGCCGTTGGACGGGCCGTTGGACGGGCTGTGGGAGTGCGCCAGCTCGGTCGTCACGATCACGCCACGTCCGCGGCAGTGCTCGCAGGTCGCGGAGAACGCCTCCAGCAGGCCCGTGCCGACCCGCTTGCGGGTCATCTGCACCAGACCCAGCGACGTCACCTCGGCCACCTGGTGGCGCGTCCGGTCCCGGCCCAGGCACTCGGTCAGCCGGCGCAGCACCAGGTCGCGGTTGGACTCCAGGACCATGTCGATGAAGTCGATGACGATGATGCCGCCGACGTCCCGCAACCGGAGCTGGCGGACGATCTCCTCGGCCGCCTCCAGGTTGTTCCGGGTCACCGTCTCTTCCAGGTTTCCACCCGAACCGGTGAACTTGCCGGTGTTGACGTCGATGACCGTCATGGCCTCGGTGCGGTCGATCACGAGGTAGCCGCCCGAGGGCAGCCACACCTTGCGGTCCAGCGCTTTGAGCAACTGCTCGTCGATGCGGTGCTCCACGAACACGTCGTTGTTGCCCACGTGCCGGCGCAACCGCTCCTGGAGGTCCGGAGCGACGTGCCGCACGTAGGCGTCGATGGTCTCCCACGCGTCCGAGCCCTGGACGATCAACGCGGCGAAGTCCTCGGTGAACAGGTCGCGCACGACCTTGACCAAGAGGTCCGGCTCTTCGTAGAGGAGCTGCGGTGCCTGGGCGCGGGGCGTGCCCGCCTTGTCCTTGATGACCTGCCAGCTCGCCTGGAGGCGGGTGACGTCGCGCGCCAGCTCCACCTCGGCGATGCCCTCGGAGGCGGTGCGGATGATCACGCCGGCGTCCTCGGGGACGATCTTCTTCAGGATGTCCTTGAGGCGCTTGCGCTCGTTGTCGGGCAGCTTGCGGCTGATGCCCGTCGCGCCGCCGCCGGGCACGTAGACCAGGAACCGGCCGGGCAGGCTGATCTGGGTGGTCAGGCGCGCGCCCTTGTGGCCGACGGGGTCCTTGGTGACCTGCACCAGGACGCTGTCGCCGCTGGACAGGGCCTGCTCGATCTTGCGGGCCTTGCCCTCCAGGCCGGCCGCGTCCCAGTCGACCTCGCCGGCGTAGAGCACCGCGTTGCGGCCCCGGCCGATGTCGATGAAGGCCGCCTCCATGGACGGCAGCACGTTCTGCACGCGGCCCAGGTAGACGTTGCCGACCAGCGAACCGGTGCCCGACGACGTGACGAAATGTTCCACCAGCACGCCGTCCTCCAGCACGCCGATCTGCGTGCGGTCGCCGCGCTCGCGCACCACCATGGTGCGCTCGACCGCTTCGCGGCGGGCCAGGAACTCGGCCTCGGACAGCACCGGGGCGCGGCGGCGGCCGGCTTCCCGGCCGTCCCGGCGGCGCTGGCGCTTGGCCTCCAGCCGGGTCGAGCCGCGCACGCTGCGCACCTCGTTCTGGGCGGCCTCGGAGTCGGCCTTGTCGTCGCGCGCGTCGCGGACCTCGCGGACGTGCACGACGGTGTTCGGCGGGTCGTCCTCGGTCACGGCGGCTTCGTCGTCCGCGCCGACCTTGCGGCGGCGGCGACGCCGGCGACGCCGGCTGGTGCCGCCGTCGGAGTCGTCGTCGGTCTGGAGCTCGGCGACCTCGGGCTCCTCGGCCTCGACGGGCTCCTCGGCCGACTCGTCGTCGTCGCCCTGCCCGTCTTCGCCCACGCCCTTGCCGCGACCACGGCCACGACGGCCACGACGGCGGCGGCGACGGCCGTCACCCTCGTCACCGGCGTCGTCGGACGCGTCGGCGTCGGTCTCGTCCTCGTGCGGCTCCTCCTCGACCACCACGACGGCCGCCGGGGCGGCGACCGGGGCGGCGACCGGGGCGGGCGGCAGGAAGACCGCGGACGGCGGCGCGAACAGCGGTGTGAGCGCGGCCACCTCCCGGGCGGGCAGCGCGGGTTCCTCGGTGGCCTCGTCCACGTCACCGGTGACGATGTCGTCCCAGTTCAGCAGGCTCTCGGCCACCTTGAGGGCCAGGTCGCGCGCCACGCTGGACTGGGCACCCTTGACGGTTTCCCCCAGGTCGGCCAGCGCGGCCACGACGTCCTTGCTGCTGGTGCCCAGCAGCTTCGCCAGCGCGTGCACCCGCAGCTTCGCGGGCAGGTCCGCCAGCGCGGGGTGCGCGGATGTGGCGTTACCCCCGCCGGCTCCGGCGGGCTTGTTCGTGTTCGACAATGCAGCTCCTCCGCCCCCGGGCGCGTCTTGGGAGACGCGGGCCGCGCAGGGGCCTCTCTTGTCCACTCACCGCCGCGGCTGGCGGCGGGAATCCTTTGTTTTGCCGATCGCGCTGTGCGCGGGGCACAGCAGGTCCTCACTCCACCTCGACGACGCCGTCAGCATCGCTCCGGCGGAAGTCCGGTCAAACCTCCGCCACCCGGTCAAGGGCGAGCGGGTCGACCAGGCCACCTTCGTCGTCGAGCCGCCCCTGCGCCATCCGGGTCGCCTTCGCGGGGACCGGCGGAACCAGGTCGGCGACGACTCGGAGCGCACTCAGCACGTCGTCGGGCCGGACGGTAGGTGTTGTCTGCCGCACGACCACCACAAGTATCCCACACGGTTGTGACAAATCCCGTGCATCGTGTCCCGCGTCGCTCGAATGCGCCTGGACCTGCACCGACTCGGCGGGTCCCGGCATGGCGGGGCGCGTCCCGGCGGACACGACCGCCGGGCGGACGTCGATCACCCGCTTGCCGTCCTTGGTGAGCCGCTCGACCTCGACCGACTCGGCCGCGAGGAGCGCGGCCACCGCATCAGTCAGCCGTTCGGGTGAAATACCCGGCAGCTCCACCTGCCAGGAACTGGCCTCGATCCGCTCGGGCAGCGTGCCCCCGGTCGCCTCCACGACCTCCAGCACGTCCAGACCGGGCGGCAGGGCCTCGTCCAGCACCACCCGCAGCGCCTCCGGATCGAGCCGCTCCACCACCTGGACCTCGACGTACTCGGCCTCGCTGGCCACGCCGGTCGGCGCGGCACCCACCCACGAGACCTTGGGGTGCGGGCTGAAGCCCTGGGAGTAGGCCATGGGCACGCCCGCCCGCCGCAGCGCGCGCTCGAAGGTCCGGGCGATGTCGCGGTGCGAGGTGAACCGCAGCCGACCGCGCTTGGCGTAGCGCAGCCGGAGCTTCTGCACGGGCGCGGCCGACGGGTTGGGCTGCTGCTGGCGACTCAGTGCTACTCCCCTTGGGTGCGGGTGGGCTGCCGACTGGTCTAAGCACCCCAACGGTCCACGCTTGTACTCCGACGGGACGGTACCTTGGTGGCGTTCCGCACCGTTGAGCTTGTCTGGTCGGGCCTGCCTGGCTACCGTCCGGCACCAGAGGTCAACCCGGTAGCCCAGCACTGGAGGTCCCCCGTGCCTCTGCTCCGCCGCGTCCGAGCGGTCGCGGTCAGCGCAGCGCTGCTCGCGACCGGCTTCCTGGTGGCGTCCGGGCCCACCCCGGCATCCGCCGACGAACTGCCGGCGGCCGAGGACTGCATCCACCCCGGTCCCACCCTGCGCTACCTGGTCGTGCTCGACCCGGGCACCAGCGAACCGCTGGCGAACGCCCTGGTCACGGGCGCGTGCGGGACGACGGCGGGCTACTACCCGCAGATCGGCGTGGCCGTGGCGGTCTCCGCGGACCCCCGTTTCGGTCGCCGCATCGGCGCGGACCGCGCCTACAGCGCGCAGGCGGACGGCATGTCCAAGAAGACCGGCGCGCCCGCCCGGACGAAGTTCGACGACGAGGCACCGGCCGGCCGGGTGGCCTCGGGACGGGCGGACCGCACCGCCGAGCAGTGGGACATGGACCTGATCAGGGCCGCCGAGGCGCACGCGATCAGCAAGGGCAGCCGGGACGTGGTGGTCGGCGTGCTGGACTCGGGCATCGACCCGACGCACCCGGACCTGGTCGGCGCGCTGGACCCGGCGCTGTCGGCGGGCTGCACGACGGGCGTGGCGGACCCCGCGCCGGGTGCGTGGTCGCCGACGACCTCCGCGCACGGCACGCACGTCGCGGGGACCATCGCGGCGGCCGAGGACGGCTCGGGCACGACGGGTGTCGCGCCGGGTGTGCGGATCGCGTCGGTGAAGGTCGTGGACGACGCCGGGTTCATCTACCCCGAGTACGCGGTGTGCGGGTTCATGTGGGCGGCGACCCACGCCATGACCGTGACCAACAACAGCTACTTCATCGACCCGTGGGTGTTCACCTGCCAGAACAAGGCCGGGCAGTCCGTCGTCTACGAGGCCGTGCGGCGCGCGGTGGACTACGCGACCGGCCGTGGCGTGCTGACCGTGGCGGCGTCGGGCAACGGCGCGGCCGACCTGACCAAGCCCGGCACGGACGCGCAGAGCCCCACCAACGCGGCACCGGAGGACGTGAAACCGCGCCCGGTGGACAACACGTGCCTGGTGCTGCCCGCGCAACTGCCCAAGGTGGTGGGCGTGTCGTCCGTGGGTGTGTCGAAGCTGAAGGCCGGGTACTCGTCGTACGGACTCGGCGCGGTGGACGTGACCGCACCGGGCGGTGACCGCAAGCAGGAGGAGCCCGAGGCGGGCCAGGCGTGCGTGCTGTCGACCGTGCCGTCGGGCTACGACTACTCGTGCGGCACGTCGATGGCCGCGCCGCACGTGTCCGGGGTGGCGGCGCTACTGGCGTCCACGCACCCGAGCGCGTCGCCGACCGAGCTCACCCGGATGTTGAACTCGCAAGCCGAGACACTCCCCTGTCCCGCCGACTACGACCTGAACGGCACGGGCGCGCAGGACGCGTACTGCACCGGGTACTCGGAGTACAACGGCTTCTACGGCCACGGCCTGGTGGACGCGCTGGCCGCCGTGAAGGCCCCGCAGACCGAAAACGGCGGGCGCGGCAGCAAGTAGGCCGGCCGCGTCCGAGCCGTGGCGCTCGACAGCTCGGATGATCCGCCCTCGAACACCGGTCAGGGCTGGGTCAGCGCCGGGTTGCGGACCGGGCTCCCCGTGCCCACCGGCGAGATCGGGAGCAGGGTGCGGCCGGTGGGGCCCACCTCGATGTCGGTTCCCATCGCCGGGCACACGCCGCAGTCGAAGCACGGTGTCCAGCGGCAGTCGTCCTGCTCCCGCTCGTCCAGGGCGTCCTGCCAGTCCGCCCACAGCCACTCCTTGTCCAGGCCCGAGTCCAGGTGGTCCCAAGGCAGGACTTCGAGCTCCTCGCGTTCCCGGGTGGTGAACCAGGCCAGGTCCACGCCGTGCGGGGGCAGTTCCCGCGCCGCCGCGTCCACCCAGCGGTCGTAGGAGAAGTGCTCGGACCAGCCGTCGAACCGGCCGCCCTCGCGCCACACCCGCTCGATCACGTGGCCGATCCGGCGGTCGCCCCGGGAGAGCAGACCTTCGATCAGGGACGGTTTGCCGTCGTGGTAGCGCATCCCGATGTTCCGGCCGAGCGCGCGGTCCGAGTTCACCGCGTCGCGCAGCTTCTTCAGCCGACTGTCCACCGTGGCCGGGTCGCACTGCGCGGCCCACTGGAACGGGGTGTGGGGCTTGGGGACGAACCCGCCGATGGAGATGGTGCAGCGGATGTCCTTGCGCCCGCTCACGTCGCGGCCGGCGCGGATGACGTTCTTCGCCATCTCGGCGATCTGGAGGACGTCGTCGTCGGTCTCGGTGGGCAGGCCGCACATGAAGTACAGCTTCACCTGCCGCCACCCCGCGCTGAAGGCGGCGCTGACCGTGCGGATCAGGTCCTCTTCGGACACCATCTTGTTGATCACGCGGCGAATCCGCTCGCTGCCGCCCTCCGGCGCGAACGTGAGGCCCGACCGGCGGCCGTTGCGCGACAGCTCGTTCGCCAGGTCGATGTTGAACGCGTCGACCCGGGTGCTGGGCAGCGACAGGCTGGTGTTCGTGCCCTCGTAGCGGTCCGCCAGGCCCTTGGTGACCTCGGCGATCTCCGAGTGGTCGGCGCTGGACAGCGAGAGCAGGCCGACTTCTTCGAAACCGGTCGCCGCCAGGCCGCGCTGGACCATCGCGCCGATGCCCTCGATGGAGCGCTCGCGCACCGGCCTGGTGATCATCCCGGCCTGGCAGAAGCGGCACCCCCGGGTGCAGCCCCGGAAGATCTCCACGCTCATCCGCTCGTGCACGGACTCGGCCAGCGGCACCAGCGGCTGCTTCGGGTACGGCCAGGCGTCCAGGTCCATCGTGGTCCGCTTGAACACCCGGTACGGCACGCGCTCGCGGTTGGGCACGACCCGCTGGATGCGGCCGTCGGGCAGGTACTCGACGTCGTAGAACCGGGGCACGTACACGCCGCCGGTCTCGGCCAGGCGGGTCAGCAGCTCGTCCCGGCCGCCGGGGCGGCCCTCCGCCTTCCAGGCGCGCACCAGGTCGGTGATCTCCAGGACGGCTTCCTCGCCGTCGCCGAGCACGGCCGCGTCGACGAACCGCGAGATCGGCTCGGGGTTGAACGCCGCGTGCCCGCCGGCGACCACCACCGGGTCGTCCTCGGTGCGGTCGGCGGCGTGCAGCGGGATACCGGCCAGGTCCAGGGCTGTGAGCAGGTTGGTGTAGCCGAGTTCGGTGGCGAAGCTGACGCCGAGCAGGTCGAACGCCTTGACCGGCCGGTGCGAGTCCACGGTGAACTGGGGCACGCCGTGCTCGCGCATCAGCCGTTCGAGGTCGGGCCACACCGCGTAGGTGCGCTCGGCGAGCACGTCCGGCTGCTCGTTGAGGACCTCGTAGAGGATCATGACGCCCTGGTTGGGCAACCCGACCTCGTAGGCGTCCGGGTACATCAGGGACCACCGCACGGTCGTGGCGTCCCAGTCCTTGACGGTCGCGTTGAGCTCCCCGCCGACGTACTGGACCGGCTTCGACACCTGCGGCAGCAGCGGTTCCAACGCGGGGAAGACCGACTCGACACTCACGCGGTCAGGGTAACGGCACCGCCACGTCCGGTCAGAACAGCGGTCCGGTGAGGGTGCGGCCGAGTCCCCCTCTCGCACCCGCGCAGAGGCCGAAGAACATCAGGGACGCGCCGACGACCACCAGCACCCCCGCTCGCCCGGGTGGCGAGCTCGGGCGAGGGGACGCCCGTCGAGGCGGCGTAGCCCGCCATGGCGTCGGTCTGGGTGAGGTGGCCCATCGCCGAGCCGAGAACAGCAGCACGAACAGGATGCGGCCGAGGAGTGCGATGACGCCCACGACGACCTCCCGTAGTGCGGTCCGTCCAGTGTTCGACCAGGTCAGGCGGTGAGCAACCGGCCGAGCCGCTTGGTCGCCACCACTCCCCCGATCGTGGCCATCACCAGGAAGTAGCCGACGTGGACGAGCAGGCCCCAGCCGACGAAACCCGTGGTCAGGGCCCTGGTGAGCTCGACGGCGTGGTAGAGCGGGGTGAACTGGACAACCGTCTGGAGGACGGGCGGGTAGACGGCCAGCGGGAAGAACGTCGTGGAGAACAGGAACAGCGGCAGCACGAACAACTGGACCAGGTCGAAGTCCTGCCACGAGCGCATGAACGTGGTCGCGGCCATGCCGACGGCGGCGAACGCGACCGCGACGAGCAGGCACGCGGGGAGCGCGAGCAGCGCCCACGGCGAGGCGACGAGGCCGAACCCGAGCATCACGGCGAGGAACCCGGCGGAGTAGAGGCCGCCGCGCAGCAGCGCCCAGGTCGCCTCGCCGAGCGCGATGTCCACCGGTCCCATCGGGGTGGCGAGCACGGCGTCGTACACCTTGGCGTACTTGAACTTGAAGAACAGGTTGTAGGTGGTGTCGAACACCGCGCCGTTCATCGCGGACGCGGCGAGCAGCGCCGGCGCGACGAACTCCGCGTAGGGCAGCGGCCCGCCGGGGCCCGCGACGGTGGCGACGAGCTTGCCGAAGCCGAACCCGAGCGAGAGCAGGAACAGCACCGGCTCGAAGAACCCGGACACCACCGACAGCCACGCCCGCCGGTTGACCAGGAAGGCGCGCTCCACCAGGACGTGCGCCCGGCCCGCGTACAGGCCTGGCGGCACGATCCGGAACAGCAGGCCGACGCGGTTGCCCGGCCCGGCCCGGTCGAGGAGTCCGGTCACGGGTCACACCGCCAGTCGTCGGTGGAAGTAGCGGCGGGCCAGCACGACGCCCACGGCGGCCACGGCCGCCAGGTAGGCGATGTGGCCCAGCGCCGGGAGCGGGTCGAGCGAGCCGAACGAGACGCCGCGCGCGAGTTCGATGCCGTGCCACACGGGGGTGACCCAGGCGAGCGGGTGCAGCCACCCCGGGAGCTGGCTGATCGGGAAGAACGCCCCGGTGAACAACGTCATCGGGATGAGGACGAAGCGGTAGAGGCCGGTGAACGCCTCGGGTTTCTCCCGGGTCGCGGTGAACGCGACGACCGGCGCGCTGAACGCCATGCCGGACAGCACGGCGAACGGCACGGCGAACACGGCGGCCGGGCTGGTCACCGCGCCGAGCAAGGCCGCGACCAGCAGGAACGCCGTGGCCCCGGCGGCGAGCTTCAGCGCGATCCAGAGCAGTTGGCCGTAGAGCACCTGGGCGGGTGTGATCGGCGTGGACACGATGCCGAGGTAGGTCTTCTGCCACCTGAACGCGGAGAAGACCGCGTAGGTGGACTCGAACATCGCGCTCTGCACGGCGGCGGTGACGATCAGCGCGGGCGCGAGGAACACCACGTACCGCAGGCCGCCGGTCGCGTCACCGGGCTGCACCTGGGAGCCGAAGCCCACGCCCATGGCGAGCAGGAACAGCACCGGCTGGACGAAGTTGGAGATCGCGGTGGCGCGCCAGTTGCGGCGGTACCAGGCCCAGAGGCCCTCGACCACGAGCAGCGCGGCGCGCGCGGAGTTCGGCGGCACCAGTCGGTGGGGGTTCGGCGGCATCAGTCGACCAGGGTCCGTCCGGTGAGGCGGAGGAAAACGTCCTCCAGGGAGCCCCGGCGGACCAGGCTGGACGTGGGCCGCACGCCGCGCGCGTGCACGGCGGACAGCGCCGCCTCGCCGTCGACGGTGTAGAGCAGCAGCCGGTCGGGCAGCACCTCGACGCGGTCGGCGATGCCCTCGACCGGGACCGGGTCCTGTTCGCCGGGCGGAAAGCGCAGTTCGAGCACCTCGCGGGTGGAGTACCGGCGGATCAGCTCGCCCGGCGAGCCCTCGGCGGCGATCCGGCCGCCGTCCATCACCACGAGCCGGTCGCAGAGCTGCTCGGCCTCGTCCATGTAGTGCGTGGTGATGATGAGGGTGACGCCGTTCTGCTTGAGCCGGAAAAGCCGGTCCCACAACAGGTGGCGGGCCTGCGGGTCGAGGCCCGTGGTCGGTTCGTCGAGCACCACGAGCTCGGGGTCGTTGACCAGCGAGCGGGCGATGGTGAGCCGGCGCTTCATGCCGCCGGAGAGCGGTTCGACCTCGTCGTCGGCGCGGTCGGTGAGCTGGGCGAACTCCAGCAGCTCCACCGCCTTGGCGCGGACCTGCGCCTTGGACAGGCCGAAGTAGCGGCCGTAGACCTCCAGGTTCTGCCGCACGGTCAGCTCGGTGTCGAGGTTGTCGAGCTGCGGCACGATGCCGAGGCGGGCCCGGATGCGCGGGCCGTCGCGGTCCGGGTCCATGCCCAGCACGGTCAACTCGCCGCCGCTGCGCGGGGACACGCAGGACACCATCCGCATGGTGGAGGACTTGCCCGCGCCGTTGGGGCCCAGGAACCCGAACGCCTCGCCCCGGCCGACCGTCACGTCGATGCCCCGGACGGCCTCGAACGCACCGAAGTGCTTCGTCAGGTTGCGGGCTTCGACGAGGGCTGTGGTCACGGACACCACGGTAGTCGCGGGGTACGACAATCCCGGAGCCGATTCCGGGTGGTCGCGTGGGGATCGCCCCGGCGCGCACCGACCGCCGTGGACGAGCGGCTGTCGGTGCGTGCCGGCGTGACGGCCCGGTCCTCGGCGGTCCGGGCCGTTCGGCACAGGTGGCTCAGAGGTGGGGGAACCAGAGCTTGATCTCGCGCTCGGCGGACTCCGGCGAGTCCGAGCCGTGCACCAGGTTGAACTGGACCTCAAGGCCGAAGTCGCCGCGGATGGTGCCCGGCGTGGCCTTCTCCACCGGGTCGGTGCCGCCGGCCAACTGGCGGAACGCCGAGATCGCCCGCGTGCCCTCCACGACCAGCGCCACGAGCGGGCCGCCGGTGATGAACTCGACCAGGTCGCCGAAGAACGGCTTGCCGTCGTGTTCCGCGTAGTGCTGCTCGGCGGTCGCGCGGTCCACGGTGCGCAGTTCGAGCGCGGCCAGGGACAGGCCCTTGCGCTCGATGCGGGAGATGACCTCGCCGACCAGGCCGCGGCTGACGCCGTCGGGCTTGACCAGGACCAGGGTGCGCTCGCTCACGGCCGTCAGTACTCCTTCGTACGGGATCATGCAAGTGGGTGAAGAGTAGCCGGAGGTGTGACGGCTCCGGTCGTGCCCACCGGGAAGTTCCTCGTCACGTGCGGCCTGCGAGCTGACATCGCACCGGTCTCGCGACCACATCGGCATTCCGGTGCCGCGATTCCCCGTCGGATTGAATCCGCCTTTGTGGACAGACCGCCGAACCGGTATGGCATATGCGCGGTCACCGCTGAGCGAGCCGTTCCCGTATCGCTCGGCGCAGTGAAATATGAGCATTCCGCATGAAACGCACCCTGGGCCGTTCGAACTAGCCCATGTGGTTAAATTTTCGCCGCCACCACCTGGATCGAGGACGTTCGTACTGGTGACCCGGACGAGGACGCGGCGGACTTGTAAGATCCGGTGGGTCGGGAATCGATGTGGCCCAATGGGGTGATGACGTCTTCCGCACGCCACCGCCTCACCGGCGGCGTCGTGGCGGGTTTGCGCTGTTGTGGCACACGGCGATGCTGATCAGGGAGGCGATGATGACGTTGAGGGTCCCGTTCAGCGGCCCTCCGTCGATACCGAGCACCGCCATCGCGATGATGCCCCCGAGCGTGGTGAACAACGCGACGATCAGCACCGTGGTCAGCCGTCGTCGCCGGGTGTCCTCCTCGCGGCGCACCAGGGGGCGGTCCACCGGATCGACGTCCTCGCGAATCTCCCGGCGGTGGCGGCCCGGACTCCGGTACGGCTGTTCGGCCTGGCCATCGTCACCCGGGCGCGGCGGGTCCGCGTCGTCTGGGTGCCTTTCGAGCTCACGAGGACTCACGGACGCCTTTTCCGGTGGTGTTTTCGGGATGTGCCAAGCCGGCGCGGCCGGCGGGAAGTTGCCGCTGCCACCGGTTCTCCGTCCCGGCGTCCGATCCGCCGGAGCACGCCGTCGACCCCGTCGAAACTGGCGAGGAGGTAAGCCGTTCACACGTTCTCCTTGATGCACATGGCAGGCCATGTGAGATGAGACGAGGGCACTCTAACAACATGTGACTTAGCCGCTACCGATCACCGCACATTACTCGTGCGAATCCCACTTTTGGAGCAACTCGCACCCACACAGAGCACGCATACATCACGTGGAATGAGGGACGCAGATCTATCCGGGACCTGCCGACCGGATGTCATACTGATCATGGAAACGTCGGGACCACTGGTCCCGAGGTCACCAGCCCGCCTGGAGGAGGAGGATCGCGTGACGACCCGTGCAGCAGGTGGAGCCGAGCGACGAGGCGGCAAGAACAAACCCGCCGAGGACGAACCCGCTGACAAAGTCCCGCAGCCCGCCGACAAGCCCACCCGGCTGAGCGTCAACATCAGCGCGGCCACCGAGGAAACATTGCAGATGATCGTCGATCGCGAGGGCATCACCATGACCGAGGCGGTCAGGAGGATGATCGGGTACGGCAGGGTCCTCTACGAGGCCACCGTCGTGAACGACGACGAGGTCCTCATCCGTCGCGGAGGACGCACCGGAGGACAAACCGATCGCATCATCATCGTGTGACCTCTCGCGCTTGTCGAACCACGCCGATCACCTCTCGCCTTCGCCTCATCACCCCCTCCGCACCCGCTGTTCGTCCCCGCTCCGAGTGCTGGCCACCCCGGACACCCGTCGCACCGAAGACCCTCGACTCGCGGGTTCTTGGTGGGTTCGATGGGGGTTTCTTGTGAGTGTCATGCACACGGTATCAAGTCCGGGATTGATCCGGACACCGGGCAGCGCGGGTCGGACACCTGACGATGGTGACTGTTTCAGTCCGACAGGGCAACGTGAAACCTTGATAGGCCGAAAGAGTTAACACGTGAAGCTTCGTCAGGTCTCTCAGTCCGCAAAAATGCACGATCGGTACCCAGGCAACACAATCGGATGAGATCCGCACGCCGTCGGGCGAGCTGTCCGCACCAGTGGCCAAGGGTGAATATTCTCGATTGACCCCGTCTTGATCATATGACGGGATGACCGGCGTGCTCGACGCGCCTTTCCCAGGTGTCAGGGATGGCGGTAGGTGCGATAGTCCCGGGTGTGGCCACCGAGAAATCCGACGCGGGACACAAGCTCAGCGGTCCCGGGCTCACCGGCGCGGCCGTGCTGTTCGTGCTGCTCCGACTGCTGGCGGTGTCCTCATACGACTGGCACACCACGTTCGCTTTGCTGCACACGCTGGATTTGGAGGACGCGCCGGGGTTGTTCCTCGGCACGTTCATGGCGGACGAGCGGATCAGCACGGTGTTGTTGGTGTTGAGCGTGCCCTTGGCGTCGTTCTACGCCGCCGCCACCACATCGCGCGCCGCACCGCTGGTCGTGACGGTGCTGGTGGCGTTCCTGGTGGCTTACGTGCGCAGCTACCACCGGTGGTGGGTGCCGGTGCTGGCGGTGGTGTTGGCGCTGGTGGTGTCCTGGTTGGCGTACCGGCGCAGGAGCAACGAACCCGGACCGGCCCGGTTCGTGCTCAAGCGCATCCGGGGGATCGTGGTGGTGGCCGGGTTGGTGGTGGCGGCGGTCGTGGCCACGCCCTGGGTTCCGCTGGAGCGGATCGAGACGAAGGCCGGCACGTTCGAGGGATATGTGGCGGAGACCAGTCCCGGGTTCTTGAAGGTGCTGGTGGCCGAGGACCGGGAATTCCGGATTCTCCGGGACGACGAAGTGCTGTCCCGTGTCGAACTGGCCGATCACTGAGTCGTGGCGTCGTGGGACGGGGCCTTCCGGGGCGGGGCGGCCCTCAGGGTCACGGTGACGCCGTCCGCCCCCAGAGCACCGGCAGAATCCTCGGCCACCACGCGGATCTCGACGTTCTCGCCCGCCGCCGCACCTGGCAGCGCCCGGAGATCGGCGAAGATCCGGTAGGGCGCGGTGTCGTCGGTGCCCAGCACGGTCCAGCCCGTGCCGTCGACCCGCGCGGCGAACGTGACCTGCGCGAACGGCGACGTGATCCCGTCCGCCCGCAGTTCGACCCGGTCCTCCAGCACCGTGCCCACAGGAGGCACGACCGACAACGGTGCCGGGGTGATGGCGGGTAGCCGGCTCGTTCCCCTGAGCACCAACGCCGACAGCGGCGGCACGGTCACCCGGACCTCGCCGTCGACCGCCGACACCTCGGCTCCCGCACGGGGCCGGATCGGGCGTAGCGCGGCGCTGCCCACCGGCACGTCGACCGTCGCCGGTGACGTGCCCGCGTTCGCCGCCACGAGGTGCTCGACCTGACGGGCGGTGTCGACCCGGCTGAACGCGACCACGTCACCCGACGACAGGCGCAGGGTCTGGTTCCCGTCGCGCCACACCGGGTCCGAGTCGACGAACGCGGCCAAGTCGCGCAACTGCCGGTACAGCGGGTGGTCGGTGGCGTAGTTGTCCACCGCACCGGTCCGGTCGCTGCCCACCAGGTCCTCGGCCCGGTACTCCGGGGTGGCGGACGCGAACAGGTCCTGCCGTGCGGCCCTGTCGCCGCCGCTGCCGGCGAAACCCTGCTCGTCGCCGTAGTACACGACGGGGTTGCCGCGCCACAGGTACATCAGGGCGTTGCCGAGCTCCAGCCGGTCCAGCAGCTCGGTTTCGGTGATGCCGGGCCGGTTCTGCCGCACTTCCCGGGCCAGGCGACCCATGTCGTGGTTGCCCAGGAACGTGGGCAGCGAGGCGGCGTTCGAGTCGGCGTCGGTGTACCGGTCGTCGTCCACCAGCACTTCGCCCAGTCGCGCCGAACCTCGCCCGGACAGGAACGCCGCCGCGCCGCTCTGGAACGGGAAGTCGAGCGCCGCTTGCATCTTCCCGGTCGTGGTGTAGTGGGACGTGACGGCCGGGTCGGCGTCGTACACCTCGCCGAAGACGAAGAAGTCCTTCCTGCCGCGCTGTTCCGCGTACCTCTTCACGTGCGGGGCGAGCGCCTGCCAGAATTCGACGTTGACGTTCTTGACCGTGTCGACGCGGTAGCCGTCGATGTCGAGCACGTCGATCCAGCCGGTGAAGATCCGCTTCATGCCCGCGACGACGGTCGGGTGCTCGGTCATCAGGTCGTCCAGACCGTGGAAGTCGCCGTACTGGGCGGATTCGCCGCTGAACGTCGAGTCTCCCCGGTTGTGGTAGAGCGACGGGTCGTCGAGCCACGCCGGCTTCTTCCGGCCGTGCACGACGGGCGTGTAGGGGGCGGTGAGCTTCGGGAAGTCCTCGCGGCCCGCGATGGCCGCGATGTCGACCGGCTTCCCGGAAGGGTCCCGGTACGGCACCGCGTCCGTGGACACGTAGTCGTACCGGCCCTCGGCATGGCCGATGAGGTCGGCGGTGTGGTTGGCGACGATGTCGAAGAACACCTTCATGCCCCGCCGGTGCGCGTCGCGGATCAGCCGGCGCATGTCGTGGGTGGAGCCGAAGTGCGGGTCCAGCTCGGTGTAGTCGGTGGTCCAGTAGCCGTGGTAGCCGGCCGATGCGCCCGCGCCCGAGCCCTGCACCCAGCGGTTGCGGAACACCGGGGTCAGCCAGATCGCGGTGATCCCCATGCCGTCGAGGTAGTCGAGCTTCCCGTGCAGGCCCTTCAGGTCGCCGCCGTGGTAAAAGCCCTGGTCGGACGGGTCGAAGCCGGTCGTGAGGCGGTCGGTACCGCCGGAGCGCCCGTGGTCGTTGCCGGGATCGCCGTTGGCGAACCGGTCGGGCAGCACGAAGTAGAAGCGCTCGCCGGTGACCCCGCGCAGCGCGTTCCGGGCCAGTGCCCGGTCCCCGGCTCGAACCCCGGGCGCGAGGTCGGTGACCGCGCCGATCGCCAGCCGGCCGGCGGGACCCGGGGCAGAGGGAACAAGGGCAGAGGGAATAAGGGCAGAGGGAACAGCGGCGGCGGGCGGGAGCGGCGTCACCAACCCGCCGAGCAGCAGGGCGACCAATCCCAGGCGGCGCACGGGTGACCTCCTCGTCGCAAGAGGTTCCAAGCCCTCACCCGGCTCAAACCGGGTGAGGACCCACAGAACCACGACGATCCAGATCCGACAAGCCGCCAAGAGTTGCGGGAACGACCGGTGGACGACGGGTCGCGGTGGGAGCCCAGATCCTGCCCGGCAGCGGGCAGGGCCGAGCGCTACGCCGACTGCTGCTGGCTGGGCAGGCGTCCTTCGGCCATCCGCCTGGCCACGTCGCGGCGCAGCCACAGCAGGTAACCCCACACCAGGGTGAACAGCACGCCGATCACGCCGAGCGCGGTCAACAGCACCCACGACACGATCATCACCGCGTGCAGGACCGCGATCACCCACACCACCCACGACCGCTTGAGCAGCGCGCACGTCCCGATCAGCGCCGCGATCAGGCCCAGCACCAGGTAGCCGGTGCCCGTGCCGATGCCGCCGCCGAGCTTCACGACCACGGGCAGCGCCAGGGCGACCACGATCACTTCCAGGATGAGCGTCCCGGCCATGATGGCGCGGAACGACTTCATCGGGTTTTTCTTGGGCGCGGGCACGCTCGCCGGTGTCGTCATGAGGGCTCCTTGCCGAACAGGGCGCGGGCCTCGCCGGCGGTCACCACGGAACCCGTCACGATCACGCCGCCGCCCGACATCACGTCGCCGCCGTCGTCCTCCTCGGCCAGCCGCACCGCTTCCTCCAGCGCGTCGACCAGGTGCGGCTGCACGTACATCCGGTCCTCGCCGAAGATCGGGATCGCCACGCCCGCGAGCAGGTCCGGGTCCATGGCGCGCGGTGACGAGTTCGCGGTGAGCACGACGTCGTGCACCACCGGTTCGAGCTCGCTGAGGATGCCCACGGCGTCCTTGTCGTCCATCACGCCGACGACCGCGACCAGCTTGCGGAAACCGAACTCCTCGTCGAGCGCCTTCGCCAGCGCCTTCGCGCCGTGCGGGTTGTGCGCGGCGTCGACCAGCACGGTCGGCGCGGAGCGCACCCGCTCCAGCCGGCCGGGCGACGAGACGGTGGCGAACGCCTCGCGCACCGCGTCCACGTCGATCCGGCGGTCCGCGCCGGCACCGAAGAACGCCTCCACGGCGGCCAGCGCCAGCGCCGCGTTCGCGGCCTGGTGCGCGCCGTGCAGCGGCAGGAACACTTCTTCGTACACGCCGCCGAGGCCCTGGAGGCGCAGCATCTGCCCGCCGACGGCCACGTCCCGCCGCAGCACCCCGAACTCGGAGCCCTGCCGGGCGACCATGGCGTCCACCTCGGCGATCCGCCGCAGCAACACCCGCTCGACCACCGGGTCCTGCTCGGCCAGCAGCGCCACCGCGCCGGGCTTGATGATCCCGGCCTTCTCCTCGGCGATGCCCTCCAGCGTCGGACCCAGGTACTCGACGTGGTCGATGCCCACGGGCGTGATCACGGCGATCTTGCCGTCGGCGATGTTGGTCGCGTCCCACCGGCCGCCCAGGCCGACCTCGACGACGGCGGCCTCCACCGGGGCGTCCGCGAACGCCGCGAACGCCATGCCGGTGAGCACCTCGAACTTGCTCAGCGGGATCTCGTTGCGACCGTCCACGACGGACACCAGCGGTTCGATCTCGCGGTACACCTCGACGTAGCGCTCCGGGCTGAGCGGCGCGTTGTCCACGTTGATCCGCTCGGTCACCAACTGGAGGTGCGGGCTGGTGTACCGGCCGGTGCGCAGGCCGACCCGGGTCAGCAGGGCGTCGATCATCCGCGAGGTCGACGTCTTGCCGTTGGTGCCGGTGACGTGCAGGACCGGGTAGGAGGTCTGCGGGTCGCCCATCAGCTCGGCCAGCGCCCGGATGCGGTCCACGCTCGGTTCGAGCTTGGTCTCCGGCCAGCGCTGGTCGAGCTCCGCCTCGACCTGGCGGAGCTCCTCCAGCGACTCGGGGGCGCTCACGACTGGGGCAGCGCGTCGAGGCGGGCGTGGATGCGCTCGACGTCGGCGTTCGCCGCCGTCAACCGGGCCTGGATCTTCGCCACCACCTCGGCGGGTGCCTTGTCGGTGAACGCCGGGTTGTTCAGCTTGCCCTCGCACTGGGCGCGTTCCTTCTCGGCCACCGCGAGGTCCTTGGCCAGCCGCTTGCGCTCGGCCGCCACGTCGATCGCGCCGGACAGGTCGAGCTCGACCTTCACCGCGCCCCGGGGCAGGCCGACTTCGATCTGCGCCGACACGGTGTACTCGTCGCCGGGCTCGGTCATCCGGGTCAGCGCGCGCACCGCGGGCACCTGGTCGACCAGGTCGACGCAGCACGCGCCGCGCACCTTGCCGGCGACCTTCTGCGCGGGCTTGAGGCCCTGGTCGGAGCGGAACCGGCGGATCTCGGTGACCAGCTTCTTCAGGCCCTCGATCCGGGTCGCGGCGACCTCGTCGCGCGCCCCGCCGTGCGCCTTCGGCCACTCCGCGACCACCAGCGACTCACCGCCGGTCAACGTCGTCCACAGGGTCTCGGTGATGAACGGCGTGAGCGGGTGCAGCAGCCGCAGCACGACCTCCAGCACGTGCCCGAGCACGGCCTGGGTCGCCTCGGCCCGCGCGCCGCCCTCCGCCATCTGCACCTTGGCCAGTTCCAGGTACCAGTCGCAGAACTCGTCCCAGGTGAAGTGGTAGAGCCCCTCGGCGAGCTTGCCGAACTGGAACGCCTCGAATTGCCCGTCCACGTCCGCGACCAACTGGTCCAGCAGGTCCAGGATCCAGCGGTCGGCGTCGGTGAGCTCCTCGCGCGGCGGCACCGGGCGGTCGGCGGTCGCGCCGTTGCCCAGCGCGAACCTGGTCGCGTTCCACAGCTTCGTGGTGAAGTTGCGCGACCCGGCGGCCCACTCCTCGGCGATCGCCATGTCGGAGCCGGGATTCGCGCCGCGCAGCAGCGTGAAGCGGGTGGCGTCCGCGCCGTAGGCGTCCATCCAGTCCAGCGGGTCGATGCCGTTGCCGCGCGACTTCGACATCTTCTTGCCGTGCTGGTCGCGGATCAGGCCGTGCAGGTACACGTGGTCGAACGGCTGCTTGCCGTCCATCGCGTACAGGCCGAACATCATCATCCGGACGACCCAGAAGAACAGGATGTCGTAGCCGGTGGACAGCACGCTGGTCGGGTAGAACTTCGCCAGGTCGCTGGTCTGAGCGGGCCAGCCGAGCGTGGAGAACGGCCACAGGCCCGAGGAGAACCACGTGTCGAGCACGTCCTCGTCCTGGGTCCAGCCCTCGCCGGGCGGCTCGTCGTCCGGGCCGACGCACACCACCTCGTCGTCGGGGCCGTACCAGACCGGGATGCGGTGGCCCCACCAGAGCTGGCGCGAGATGCACCAGTCGTTGAGGTTGTCGACCCAGTCGAAGTAGCGCTTGGCCAGCTCCGGCGGGTGGATCCGGGTCCGGCCGTCGCGCACGGCGGCGGCGGCCTCGCGGGCCAGCGGCTCGACCTTGACCCACCACTGGAGCGACAGGCGCGGCTCGATCACCGTGTCGCACCGCGAGCAGTGGCCGACGGAGTGCTGGTACGGGCGCTTCTCAGCGACGATCCGGCCCTGCTCGCGCAGTGCCGCGACCACCGCCGGGCGCGCCTCGAACCGGTCCAGGCCCTCGAACGGGCCGTGCACCGTGATCACGCCGCGCCCGTCCATCACGGTCAGCGTGGGCAGCTCGTGGCGGCGGCCGATCTCGAAGTCGTTCGGGTCGTGCGCCGGGGTCACCTTGACCGCGCCGGTGCCGAACTTCGGGTCGACGTGCTCGTCCGCCACGACCGGCACGTACCGGCCGGTCAGCGGGACCTCGACCTCGGTGCCGATGAGGTGGCGGTAGCGCTCGTCCTCCGGGTGCACGGCCACCGCCGTGTCGCCCAGCATGGTCTCCGCGCGGGTGGTCGCGACGACGATCGAGCGGTCGCCGGAGCCGTAGCGGATGGAGACCAGCTCGCCGTCGTCGTCGGAGTGGTCGACCTCGATGTCCGACAGCGCCGTCTGGCAGCGCGGGCACCAGTTGATGATGCGCTCGGCGCGGTAGATCAGCCCGTCGTCGAACAGCCTCTTGAAGATCGTCTGGACGGACTGGGACAGGCCCTCGTCCATGGTGAACCGGACCCGGTCCCAGTCCACGCCGTCGCCGAGGCGGCGCATCTGGCCGAGGATCCGGCCGCCGACCTCCTCGCGCCACTGCCAGACCCGCTCGACGAACTTGTCGCGGCCCAGGTCGTGCCGGGACAGGCCCTCGGACGCCAGCGCGCGCTCGACCGCCGTCTGGGTGGCGATGCCCGCGTGGTCCGTGCCGGGCAGCCACAGCACCTCGTAGCCCTGCATCCGCCGGCGGCGGGTGAGGGCGTCCATGACGCTGTGGTTGAGGGCGTGGCCCATGTGCAGGCTGCCGTTGACGTTCGGCGGGGGCAGCACGATGGAGAACGGCGGCTTGTCGCTGTTCGCGTCGGCCGTGAAGTAGCCGCGCTCCACCCACCGCTGGTACAGCCCGGCTTCTACCTCGGCCGGGTTCCAGGCCGGCGGGAGTTCGGAGCGCTGCGGTGCGGTGGGCGATTCAGTCACGTGGGAAGTCTACGGACGCGGGGGTATCGACTTCGAATCAGATACCTGGTACCGCCCGGGTGGGCCGCGTCCGGCTGCCATCCGGCTGTCGCGCGACGTCGCCGAGCGTGGCGGGGTGAAAGACGCGTGCCGACCGTACAGACTCCCGGCCAACGTCCGCCGATCACGGACGGCCACGACTACTCGATCGCGTGCGAGGCGGCGAATCGGGGGGTCACCCGATCGGATGGTTCACGGTGAGAGTGGTGCCGCTCACAATTCAGCGCGGTCACGGTCGCCGCAGGGCCCGGCACCGGATTCCCGGACCGTTCCCCACCCCCTGGGGCCGTGACAGCGGTCCGGCGTCGCCCCGTCGCGGACGGTAGATCGCGGTACCGCCGGCGCGCTCGCACGGGGCGTACCAGCGCACAATGGTCGCCATGAGCAAGCCACCCCAGCACGACATCGACGAGTCGCAGCTCGACGTGACCGGGCCCAAGCGGTGGGCGGCGGGGATTCCCGGCGTCGCCGTGTCGCTCAAGCGCGGCGTGGAGCAGATGGGTGTGGCGCGCACCGTGTCCACGCTGCGGCTGCTCAACCAGCGCGAGGGGTTCGACTGCCCGGGTTGCGCGTGGCCCGAGCCGCAGGGGCACCGCAAGCTGGCCGAGTTCTGCGAGAACGGCGCGAAGGCCGTCGCCGAGGAGGCCACCCGCCGCCGGGTCGGACCGGACTTCTTCGCCGCGCACCCGATCGCCGAGCTGGCCGGCAAGACCGACTACTGGCTGGGCCAGCAGGGCCGGATCACCGACCCGGTGGTGCTGCGCGAGGGTGCCGCGCACTACGAGCCGATCTCGTGGAGCGACGCGTTCGCGCTGGTCGCGGGCGAGCTCAACGCCCTGGCCGACCCGGACGAGGCGGTGTTCTACACCTCCGGCCGGACCAGCAACGAGGCCGCGTTCCTCTACCAGCTCCTGGTCCGCTCGTTCGGCACGAACAACCTGCCGGACTGCTCCAACATGTGCCACGAGTCCTCCGGCGCGGCGCTGTCCGAGACCACCGGCATCGGCAAGGGCTCGGTGAGCATCGACGACTTCGCCCGCGCCGACCTGATCGTGGTGGTCGGCCAGAACCCCGGCACCAACCACCCCCGGATGCTCTCCGCGCTGGAGGAGGCCAAGAAGACCGGCGCGAAGATCGTCGCGGTCAACCCGCTGCCCGAAGCCGGCCTGCTGCGGTTCAAGAACCCGCAGAACGTGCGCGGCGTGGTCGGCGCGGGCACCCAGCTCGCCGACGAGTTCCTCCAGATCCGGCTCGGCGGCGACCAGGCGCTGTTCCAGGCGGTCGGCAACCTGCTGCTGTCCTGGGACGCGGCGGACGACGCATTCGTGGCCGGCTACACCAACGGGTTCGCCGAGTACGCCGAGCACGTGCGCGACCTGGACTGGGACGCGGTCGACACGGCCACCGGCCTGCCGCGCGAGCAGGTCGAGCTGCTGGCCCGGATGCTGGCCGACTCGCAGCGCACCATCTTCTGCTGGGCGATGGGCCTGACCCAGCACAAGCACTCCGTGCCGACGATCCGCGAGATCGCGAACGTGGCGCTGCTGCGCGGCATGATCGGCAAGCCCGGCGCGGGCCTGTGCCCGGTGCGCGGTCACTCCAACGTGCAGGGCGACCGGACCATGGGCATCTGGGAGAAGATGCCGGAGGAGTTCATGGCCGCGCTGGAGGCCGAATTCGGCATCACCGTGCCGCGCGACCACGGGTTCGACACCGTCGCCTCGATCCGCGCGATGCGCGACCGCAAGGCCCGCGTGTTCTTCGCGGTGGGCGGCAACTTCGCGTCCGCCACGCCGGACACGGAGGTCACCGAACGGGCGCTGCGGTCGTGCACGTTGACGGTGCACGTGTCCACCAAGCTCAACCGGTCGCACGTGGTGCACGGGACGACCGCGCTGATCCTGCCCACGCTGGGCCGCACCGAGAGCGACCTCCAGCACAGCGGCGAGCAGTTCGTCACCGTCGAGGACTCGATGTCGGTGGTGCACCGGTCGCGCGGCCGGCTCGACCCGGCGAGCGACCGGCTGCTGTCCGAGGTGTCCATCGTGTGCCGGCTGGCGCGGGCCGTGCTCGGCCCGGACCACCCGGTGCCGTGGGAGGACTTCGAGAAGGACTACGACCTGATCCGGGACCGGATCTCGCGGGTCGTGCCGGGGTGCGGCGACTACAACGCGCGGGTGCGCCGACCGGACGGGTTCGTGCTGCCGCACGCGCCGCGCGACGCCCGCGAGTTCACCGGGACGCGCACCGGCAAGGCGCACTTCTCGGCCAACGAGCTGACCGTGCTGCGGGTGCCGGTCGGCCGGCTGCTGTTGCAGACCATGCGCAGCCACGACCAGTACAACACCACGATCTACGGGCTCGACGACCGCTACCGGGGGGTGAAGGACGGCCGGCGGGTGGTGTTCGTCAGCCCCGCCGACCTGGACGAGCTGGACCTGCTGGACGGGCACTTCGTGGACCTGGTCAGCGAGTGGCCGGAGGACCCGACGGGCGTGGTCGAGCGCCGGGCCGAGCGGTTCCGGGTGGTGTCCTACCCGACCGCGAAGGGGTGTGCGGCGGCGTACTTCCCGGAGGCGAACTCGTTGGTGCCGCTGGACTCCACCGCAGTGGAGTCCGGGACGCCCACCTCCAAGTCGATCGTGGTCCGGCTGGAGCGGCTCGTCGACTGACGCCGGGACCGCCGTCCGGCCCCTCGTCGGGCGGCGGTGCGCCGCCAGGAGGAGCCGGGGGGACCTCGAGCGAGGTTCCCCGGAACGACCCTCGGGTAACGTCGGCGGCGTCCGGACGAACCCCGGGCGACGGACTGGAGGATCTGTGGTCATCAGGAACGCGGTCGCGGCCGTGCTGGGGCTCGCCGCGCTCACCGCCTGCACCTCCACGCCGCAGAGCGCGCCGTCGTCCGCCGCACCCGCCCCGTCGACCACGACCACCACGTCGGCCGCGGTCGACGGCATCGACTGCGCCAAGGCCCCGGCCGACGTCGTCGGCGCGGCGCTCCAGCTCAACCTCAAGCACCCGACCGAGGTCGTCGACGGCCCGCTGGTCACCTGCCGGTACGAGGGCGGCGGCGCGAGCACCGAGGTCCGGTTCCGCACCGGGTCGGACGCCACCACGTTCGCGGCCGGCAAAGCGGCCTTCGGCACCGGCCGGAAGGTCGCGGACCTGCCCGGCTTCTTCGACGAGGCCTGGACCGGCACGCTGGGCACGGGCGAGGTCGTGTCCAACACGCTGTCCGCGCGCAAGGGCCCGGTGGAGATCCTGGTGACCTCGGGCGCGAACTTCGAGCAGGAGAAGAAGGCCGTCACCGCGCTGTTCGAACGGCTCTAGCGCTCCAGCACGGCCATCGCGGCGTTGTGCCCGCCGATGCCGCTGACCCCGCCGCCGCGCCGCGCGCCCGCCCCGCACACGAACAGGTTGCGCACGTCGGTCTCCACGCCCCAGCGCCCGACCTCGTCCTCCTCCTCCGCGAACGGCCACGCCAGCCCGCCGTGGAAGATGTTGCCGCGCGGCAGCCCGAGTTCCGCCGCCAGGTCCAGCGGCGACCGGGCCTCCAGGCACGGCCGGCCCTCGGCGTCACGCGCCAGGCAGTCCTCGACCGGCTCCTCCAGGTGCGCGTTCAACGCCTGGAGGTACCGGTCCACCAGCCGCCCGCGCAGCCCGTCGTTGTCCGCCTCGAACAACGCGGCCGGGGTGTGCAGGCCGAACAGGGTCAGCGTGTGCCAGCCGCGTCCGACCAGGTCTGCGGACAGGATCGACGGGTCGGTCAGCGTGTGGCAGTACATCTCGGCGGGCAGCACGGTCGGCACCTGCCCGGCCGCGCTCTCCCGGTAGGCCGTCTCCAGTTGCGAGTAGGACTCGTCCAGGTGCAGCGTGCCGGCGAACGCCAGCTTCGGGTCGATCCCGCCGCGCACCTTCGGCAGCCGTTCCAGCACCATGTTCACCTTGAGCTGGCACCCCTCGGCGACCGGCGCGCCCTCCCTGCCGCGCAGCGCGTCCAGCACGTGCGGCGCGACACCGGACAGCACGAACCGCGCGCCCACGACGCGCCCGTCGTACTCGACCTCGGCGGTCCTGCCGTCGGCGTCCACCCTGGACACCTCGGCCCCGGTCACGATCTCCGCGCCCGCCTCCCGGGCCGCCCGCACCAGCTCGGCGGTCACCGTGCCCATCCCGCCGACCGGCACCTTCCACTCCCCCGTGCCGTTGCCGATCACGTGGTAGAGGAAGCACCGGTTGGCGGCCAGGTCGTGCAGCGAGGTGTGCGTGCCGATCAGGCCGTCCGTCGCGACCACGCCGCGCACGACGTCGTCGGCGAACAGCTCTTCGAGCGTCACGCCCAGCGGGCGCTCGAAAACCTGCTCCCACAGGCGCATCCGGGCCACCGCGTCCACCCTGATCCGGGCGTGCTCGCGGGACACCAGCGGTTCCAGCAGGGTCGGCGCGAGCGCCGCGGCGAGCGCCTCCAGGTCGGCGTACCAGCGCCGCCACCGCTCGAACTCGGTGTCGGACCCGGTCAGCGCGCGGAACGACGCCGCCGTCGCCTCGCCGGGTGTGCGCTCGACCAGCAGGTTCCCCGCCGGGGTGTAGGACGACGCGGCGCGCGAGGTCAGCGACGCGGTCAGCCCGAGGTCCGCCACGATCCGGTCCGGCAGGAGGCTGACGAGGTAGGAGTAGCGGGACAGCCGGGCGTCGACACCGGGGAACGCCCGCTCGCTCACCGCCGCGCCGCCGACGTGGTCGAGCTTCTCCAGCACCAGCACCGAGCGCCCGGCGCGCGCCAGGTAGGCCGCGGCGACCAGGGCGTTGTGCCCGCCGCCGACCACCACCACGTCATAGGAATCCACCCTCCGACACTATCCCGTGAGCAGTGCCGCGACTCCCGATCGATGTCCTTGCGCGCCAACGGGTCCGACGTGGACGACCGGTCGACGCGATCCGGTGCTCCCCGGTCGTCCCGGCCGGGCGGCGGTCCCCGTGCGGTCGAGCGAACCCGCGACCCCCGACCCCGCCGGCCCGCGCCTCCGTAACCTGGAGGGCGAACGACCAGGAGATTCCGCGTCGAGAAGGAGTTCCACGATGGGGCGAGTCACCGTCCGTCGCCCAGTGGTGACGTATTCGCGACGAACGCGTCGGACGCGGGTCGACGCGCTGGCCGCCGAGGAGCCGTTGGAGCTGCGCGTCGGCGGCAAGGCGCTGGCCGTGACCATGCGCACACCCGGCCACGACGTGGAGCTCGCCCACGGCTTCCTGCTCAGCGAGGGCGTGATCGGCGGGCTCGCCGACGTGTCGGTGGCCCGGTTCTGCGAGGGCACCGGCCCGGACGGGCTGAACACCTACAACGTGCTCGACGTCGCGCTGGCCGGCCACGTGCCGCCGCCGGAGGTCGGCGTGGAGCGGAACTTCTACACCACGTCGTCCTGCGGGGTGTGCGGCAAGGCGGCTTTGGACGCGGTGAAGCTCAAGACCCGCTACTCCCCCGCCGCCGACGCGGTCCGGGTCGACGTCGACGTGCTGTCCGCGCTGCCCGACGCCCTGCGCGCGAAGCAGAAGGTGTTCGCGTCGACGGGCGGTCTGCACGCCGCCGGACTTTTCACCTCATCGGGTGAAGCTCTGGTGGTGCGCGAGGACGTCGGCCGGCACAACGCGGTGGACAAGGTGCTCGGCTGGGCGGTGCTCCAGGACCGGGTGCCGCTGGCCGGCGCGGTGCTGATGGTGTCCGGGCGGGCGTCGTTCGAGCTGGTGCAGAAGGCCGCGATGGCCGGCGTGCCGGTGCTCGCGGCGGTGTCCGCGCCGTCCTCGCTGGCCGCCGAGCTGGCCGAGGAGCAGGGCGTGACGCTGGTCGGCTTCCTGCGCGGCGACTCGATGAACGTCTACTCGGGCGCGGAGCGGGTCACCGCTTGAGAGCAGCGGGCCGACCTCGACTTCACTGGCCGGGCGGCACCCGGGGCAGCGCCGAGCTGTCCGACCACCCGCCGTTCCGCCGACCGCCGGAGCGGACAGCCGCACGCCGGGCGCGGCCGGTGGTCCAGGCGCGAAACACCGGGGGCGTCCCGGGCGATGGAACCGGGGGGATCGCAGGAGGGGGACATGGTCAGCAGGAGGACGGTGCTCGGCGCGCTCGGCGCGACCGGGCTGGCCGTGACGGGGGTGGCGGCGGCCCTGAACGGGAACGCCCCGGGCGGTGAGGCGCTGCGGCACGTGCTCGGCGTCGCCGGACCGGTGCCCGCCGGCAAGAGGCCCGTGGTGCGCGTGGACCGGGTCTACTCCCGGTACCGCCGCCGCGAGGTCGACCTGTTGACGATCCTGCCGCCCGGCCTGCCCACCGGCACCGTGCCGATGTCCGTCCTGCTGCACGGCCTGCACGGCAGCGCCCGGTACGCGGCCGTCGGCGGCATGTCCGAAGCGCTGGTCGCGGCCGTGGGCCGGCGGTCCGTGCCGCCCTACGGGTTCGTCGCGGTGGACGGCGGCGACAACTACTGGCACGAGAACTCGCCCGGTGACGACCCGATGGCGATGCTGCTCGAAGAAGTGCCCCGGTGGCTCGCCGAACGCTCCTACGGGCCGGTGGTCGCGTGCACCGGGGTGTCCATGGGCGGCTTCGGGGCCCTGGTCTACGCGCGTCGGCGCGCGGAGCGCCGCGACCCGCTCAAGGCCGTGGCGGCGGTCTCCCCCGGGCTGCTGCTGAACTGGCCGGACATGGCCAAGCGGCGGGTGTTCGCGAACCAGGAGGAGTGGGCGTCCGTGGACCCGCTCAAGCACGTGGACGACCTCGGCCCGACCCCGGTCGGCGTGTGGGTGGGCGACCACGACCGGTTCATCCAGGGGACCCGCGAGTTCATCGCCGCCGCGAAGCCGGCGGTGGCCTCGGTGACGCCCGGTGGTCACGACGACGTGTTCTACCGCAAGATCGTGCCGGATGTGATCCGCTTCCTGGGCAAGCGCGTCACGGCGAAGCCGACCGGGTGACCCTCAGCGCGGCGTGAGCGGTGTGCGGTCGCTGCGGACCCACTTCAGGACCGCGCTCCACGGGCCGTAGTCCGATTCGACGTTGAGGTGCGCGCCGCCGACGATGACGTCGACCTCCACCCGCAGCGCCTCGGCCAGCTCCTTGCCCTGCTCCAGCGTGCAGTACGGGTCGCCCTCCCCCACCACCAGGCGGGTGCTCACGGCGGCCCGGCGCACCGCGGTGGGGTCCAGCGGCGCGGACAGGAACTCGGAGATCAGCGGTTCACCGGCGTGGTGCGGGCTCGGCGGGGCGACCAGGAGCACCCGGTCGACCCGCAGCGCCGGGTCGACCCCGCCGGCCGCGTGGTGCAGCCACAGCAGGCACGCCAGCGAGTGCGCGACCACCACCCGCTCGCCCGAGGTGGGCGCGGTGGCGAGGTGTTCGCGCAGCTCGGCGAGCCACACGGGCAGGCGCGGCGCATCCGGCAGGGTGAACTGCGGCAGGTCCACCTGCCCACCGCGGTGGGCGAGCTCGCCTGCCAGCCAGTTCTGCCAGTGCGTCGGCCCGGAACCGCCCAGGCCGTGCAGGATCAGCGTGTGGGGAAGGCTCACGCCGACTTCTCGCGCCGCTCCCGTCGGGACGGCTGCCGCGCGACGATCGTCGGGTTCACGTTCTCCTTGACCGTCTGCTCGGTGATGACGACCTTGGCGACGTCCGTGCGGCTGGGGATGTCGTACATCACCGGCAGCAGGACCTCTTCCATGATCGCCCGCAGGCCGCGCGCGCCGGTGCCCCGCAGGATCGCCTGGTCGGCCACGGCCTCCATCGCGGTCTTGGTGAACTCCAGTTCGACGCCGTCCATCTCGAACAGCTTCTGGTACTGCTTGACCAGCGCGTTCTTCGGCTCGGTGAGGATGCGGACGAGCGATTCCTTGTCGAGGTTGGTGACGCTGGCCACCATCGGCAGACGCCCGATG
Source organism: Actinosynnema sp. NPDC023587 (assembly GCF_040640215.1). Lineage (NCBI taxonomy): Bacteria > Bacillati > Actinomycetota > Actinomycetes > Pseudonocardiales > Pseudonocardiaceae > Actinosynnema > Actinosynnema sp. NPDC023587. The sequence continues at coordinate 368,142 of NZ_JBFABG010000003.1, forward strand.
AACTCGGGGATCAGACCGAACTTGATCAAGTCCTCGGGCATCGAGTCGGCGTAGTAGTCCGCCGCGTCCACCTCGGCCTTGGTGCGGACCTCGGCACCGAAGCCCAGACCGCGCTTGCCGACCCGGTCCTGGATGATCTTCTCCAGGCCCGCGAACGCACCGGCCACGATGAACAGCACGTTCGTCGTGTCGATCTGGATGAACTCCTGGTGGGGGTGCTTGCGCCCGCCCTGCGGCGGCACGGAGGCCGTGGTGCCCTCCAGGATCTTCAGCAGGGCTTGCTGAACGCCCTCGCCGGAGACGTCCCGGGTGATCGACGGGTTTTCACTCTTTCGAGCGATCTTGTCGACCTCGTCGATGTAGATGATGCCGGTCTCGGCGCGCTTGACGTCGTAATCAGCGGCCTGGATCAGCTTGAGCAGGATGTTCTCCACATCCTCGCCCACGTAGCCCGCCTCGGTCAGCGCCGTGGCGTCCGCGATGGCGAACGGCACGTTCAGCATCTTCGCCAGGGTCTGGGCCAGGTAGGTCTTGCCGCACCCGGTGGGGCCGAGCATGAGGATGTTCGACTTGGCGAGTTCCACGCCGTCGTCGCGCCCCTCGCGCCCGCGGTCGCCCGCCTGGATGCGCTTGTAGTGGTTGTAGACCGCCACCGAGAGCGTGCGCTTGGCCTCGTTCTGGCCGATCACGTACTGGTCGAGGAACTCGTGGATCTCGGCGGGCTTGGGCAGCTCGTCGAGCTTGACGTCGCCTGCCTCCGCGAGCTCTTCCTCGATGATCTCGTTGCAGAGGTCGATGCACTCATCGCAGATGTAGACACCGGGACCGGCGATGAGTTTTTTCACCTGCTTCTGGCTCTTCCCGCAGAAAGAGCACTTCAGCAGGTCGCCGCCGTCACCGATACGCGCCATGACCGCTGACCTCTGTCCCCTCCGGCGCACGACCTGGTGTGGTGCGCCTGACTGCTTTGTCGGCTTCCGCCCGCCGGCTGCGGGGTCCGCCCGTTCCCCTCGACGGTACCTGGCCTACCCACCTGTGTGGGAGGACAAGCGTGCCCCCGACACCCCGAACCGGGCAGGAACCCTGGTCGGCTCGGCGTGTCGGGCGCTCCTCGGCCCTACTTGGCCGACAGCTTCCGGTACGGCAGGACGGTGTCCACGATGCCGTACTCCTTGGCCTCGTCCGCGGTGAGGATCTTGTCGCGCTCGATGTCCGTGCGGACCTGCTCGGGCGTCTTGCTGGTGTGCCGCGCGAGCGTGGACTCCAGCAGGCGACGCACGCGCTGGATCTCGTTCGACTGGATCTCCAGGTCGGAGACCTGGCCGTACACGCCCTCGGTCGCGGGCTGGTGGATCAGGATCCGCGAGTTCGGCAGCGCGTGCCGCTTGCCCGGCGTGCCCGCCGCCAGCAGCACCGCGGCGGCCGAGGCCGCCTGGCCCAGGCAGTAGGTCTGGATGTCCGGGCGGACGAACTGCATGGTGTCGTAGATGGCCATCAGCGAGGTGAACGAGCCACCCGGCGAGTTGATGTACATCAGGATGTCGCGGTCGGGGTCTTCCGACTCCAGCACGAGCAGCTGGGCCATCACGTCGTTCGCCGACGCGTCGTCCACCTGCACGCCGAGGAAGATGATGCGCTCCTCGAACAGCTTGTTGTACGGGTTGGACTCCTTGATGCCGTAGCTCGTGCGCTCGACGAACGAGGGGAGCACGTACCGGGACTGCGGCGCGTGGAACTGGCTCACTTGGTCTCTCCTGGTCCTCTGCTGCCCGGTCAGTTGGTCGTCGCCTGGCTGGCCCGGCTGATCACCTTGTCCACGAAGCCGTACTCCAGGGCCTCCTGGGCGGTGAACCAGCGGTCGCGGTCGGAGTCGGCGATGATGCGCTCCACCGGCTGGCCGGTGTGCTGCGCGATGAGCTCCGCCATCTCCTGCTTGGTCCGGGTGAGCATGTCCGCCTGGATGGCGATGTCGGCCGCGGTGCCGCCGACACCCGCCGAGGGCTGGTGCATGAGGATGCGGGCGTGCGGCAGGGCGTGCCGCTTGCCGGGCGTGCCCGCGGAGAGCAGGAACTGGCCCATCGACGCCGCCAGACCCATCGCGTAGGTGGCCACGTCGGGCTCGATGAGCTCCATCGTGTCGAAGATCGCCATGCCCGCGGTCACCGAGCCGCCGGGCGAGTTGATGTAGAGGGTGATGTCCTTCTCGGGGTCTTCGGCCGCGAGGAGGAGCAACTGCGCGGTGATCTGGTTGGCGATGCCCTCTTCGACCTGCGACCCCAGCACGATGATCCGCTCGCGGAGCAGGCGCTCGTAGACCGAGTCGTTGAGGTTCATCCCCGTGGCCGACCGCATCTCGGGCGTCGGGAAGTGCTGCGTCACGTCTGCCTGCCTAACTTTGCCGAAAAGAGTCTCGTGCCAACGACCTTAACGAAGACGGGCGGCGTCGCCTTCCCGACACCGCCCGCGTTCGCTCAGGGCTTCAACTCCGGTGGAGATCCGACCGACTACGCGGACGGCTCGGCCGCGGATTCCTCAGTGGACTTCGTCTCGCCGAAGAGCTCGTCCAGGTCGAGCGCGTTGCCCGCCTCGTCGGTCACGGTCGCCTGGCGGACCACCGAGGCCAGCGCCTTGCCGCGGCGCACGTCGGCGAAGATCGCGCCGAGCTGGCCGGACTGCTGCGCGCGCTTGACGTACTCGTCCGGGCTGATGCCGAACCGCTGCGCCTGGTAGATGATCCGCTCGGTGAGCTCGCCGTCGCTGACCGACACCTCTTCGGCGTCGGCGATGGCGTCCAGCACGAGCTGCGTCTTGACCGCCTGCTCGGCGGCGGTGCGCACCTCGGTGTCGAACTCCTCCTGGGTCTGGCCCTGCTCGACCAGCCACTCGGCGAAGCGGTTCTCGTCGTGGTCGAAGGCGTGCACGGCGTCGTGCGCGCGGGCCTCGACCTCGCCCTGGACGACGGCCTCGGGCAGCGGCACCTCGACGGAGGCCAGCAGCGCCTCCAGGACCTTGTCCCGGGCCTGCACGCCCTGCTGCATCTTCTTGACCCGGCCGAGGCGCACCCGCAGGTCGTCCTTCAACTCGTCCAGGGTGTCGAACTCGCTCGCGAGCTGCGCGAACTCGTCGTCGAGCTCCGGGAGCTGACGCTCCTTGACCGAGCTCAGGACCACGGTGACCTCGGCGTCGCGACCGGCGTGCTCGCCCGCCACGAGGTTCGTGGTGAAGTTCTTGGACTCGCCCTCGGAGGCACCGATCAGGGCCTCGTCGATGCCCTCGACGAGCTGGCCGGAGCCGATCTCGTAGGACAGGCCGGCGGTCTTGGCCTCCTCGACCTCCTCGCCGTCGACCGTCGCGGAGAGGTCGACGACCACGAAGTCGCCCTCCTGGGCGGGGCGCTGGACGCCGGTCAGCGTGCCGAAGCGGGCGCGCAGCTCGTCGAGCTGGGTGGCCACGTCCTCCTCGGTGACCTCCTGCTCGTCGACGCTCACGGCCAGCTCGCCGAACGCGGGCACGGTGATCTCGGGGCGGATGTCGACCTCGGCGGTGAACGCCAGGGACTCGCCGTCCTCGATCTTCGTGACCTCGAAGTCCGGGCGGCCGAGGGTGCGGATCTCGCCGGAGCTGACCGCCTCCAGGTACTTGGCCGGGATCGCCTCCTGGACGACCTCGTCCAGGACCGGCGCGCGGCCGATGCGGCTCTCCAGCACGCGGGCGGGGGCCTTGCCGGGGCGGAAGCCGGGGATGCGGACCTGCTTGGCCAGCTTCCGGTACGCGCGGTCGAAGTCCGACTTGAGCTCGTCGAACGGCACCTCGACGTTGATCCGGACCCGCGTCGGGCTCAGGTGCTCGACGGTGCTCTTCAACGTGGTCTCCTCGTAACGGGCAGAACGTGCGGAACATCCCGAAAACGCTCTGCTCGGGCGTCGGGATTCCGCCTGAGTCTAGGCGGTGGGGGGCGGCCGGGGTCCGGCACCCCGGAACTCGCGCGCACTACCGCGCGAGCGCCTGGGCGGGAGAGCGCCGGCGACCGGCTTCGGGATGGCGCGGCGACGGCTTCGGCATCGACCGCCGGGACGGCCTTCGGACCCGTCCCGGGCCCGGCCCACCGACGTGCCGGGCGCTGGTCCCGACTTCCCGCGCGCTCGTCTCGGGGTCTTCCCCAGCGTTTCCCGCACGCGCGCCCGCGAGGGCCGCCCGGCAGGAGTACGCGCGGAATTCAACGACCGTTTCCATTGCACCCAGGGACGCGTCGGAAGACCTGAACAGTCGTCATTTTCGCCGATTGTTCTCCTATTTCACCCCGGAGGGGAGACGGCCTGGGGCGCACCGCCCGTCGAGCCGGCCGCGCCGGGGCGTCCCCAGGGCCGTCCGGCAGCGGATCTTGACACCGGTCCGACCTGCGGGCACTGACCGCACCAGTGCGGAAAAGCCCAGGCGGGGGCCGTGCCGGGGGGCGAGGTCGCGGCTTCGGCGATTCGGACGCCACCCTTGCCCCCAATGGCGTAGAGAGCGACTTTCGTCGTGGACCGTTCGAGTGATGGGGTCATGCGCTGACAGAGCGAGACAGCTCATCACCGAGCGCAGTCACACGACCCCCCTGTAACACGGATGCCGTAGCGGCGACTAACCGACCGCAACCACGACGACGGGGAGGTTCGACACATGGAGTGAATTGCGGCCGTTTGGAGTAGTGGTCGACGGAAAACTTTCACTTGTCGAGATGACTCCACTCGCCGTAGTCCATTAGTGTGGGTTTCAGGTAGCGTGACGCCCGGACCCGCATCGCTGGACCACAAAACAATTCACGTTGCCGGGCGTTCTGGGGGGCCAGCAGCGGACGTCACCGGCAACCGGGACCAGAGGGACGAGCGAAACAATGTCATCGAGCTCTTTAACCACCTACCAGACAAGGTGCCGATGACCCGATGAGAGCCATTCCGCCGCTGCCGAACAGTAACCCAGGACCCGCCCCGGACGCCGGCTCCGAGCACCACCGTGCCGGACTCCGACAGGGTCAGGCCGGAACACGAGACCATCGGGTACCGCTCCTCACGGTGGAGCGGCGATGTTGACCAGCAGGGCACCGCGTCCGGCCATCCGGCGCAGCTAGGTCGACCGCCGCCACGCAACGAACCCACGACGCCGTCCTACACCGGCCGCTCGTGGATCACTTTCACGCACCGTTGGGGAGCTCCATGGAGACGCGTCAGCTTTTGGCGTTCACAACTGTGGTTCAAACGGGCAGTTTCACCAAGGCAGCCGCCACGCTGAATTGCTCGCAACCCACCATAACCACTCGGATCAAGGCACTCGAAGAGACCCTTGGCGTGCCGCTGTTCCGTCGACTCCCGCGCGGGATCCAGATGACGTCCGCCGGGGTCGAACTACTGCCTTTCGCGCGCAACATCATCACGTTGACGGACAAGGCGAGAAAAGCCATCACGATGAACGGGGAGCCGCACGGCAAACTGGTCATCGGGAGCGCGCAGAGTCTGACCGACTACCGTCTGCTACCACTGATCGAGTACATGTGCTGGCGCTACCCGAGCGTCCAGATCTCGCTGCACTCGCGCAACACCCAGGCGAACCTGGCGTCGGTGCGCGAGGGAAGGCTCGACTGCGCGTTCTTCATCGGCTCCGTGGAACCCCGCGAGGGGTTGGAGACGACCGTGCTGTGCCCGGAGCCGTTGGTCATGGTCGCCGGGCCGACGCACGCGCTGACCAGGCGTTCCGTGATCACCGAGGATGAGCTGCGCGGGAGCACCCTCATCCGGGCGGAGAACGGGGCGAGCTACTACGAGCAGTTCGAACAGGCGCTCGGCCTCCAGGAAGCGGAGTCGAGGTCGCCGGTGCTGGCGCTGGACTCGATCGACGCCGCCAAGCGCGCGGTCGCCTCGGGACTGGGGATCAGCTTGGTCCCCGAGGTGACGGTGGCGGCGGAGTTGGCCGACGGAAGGCTGTGCCGCCTGCCCTGGGTGCCGCCGTTCCGGGTGTACACCCAGTTCGCATGGCGGCAGGACAACTCCAGCAACCCGTCGGTGACGGCGCTGGTGTCGGCGGCGGCGCAGGTGGTGAGCGAGCAGGTGGCAACACCGGTGTGACCCCCGAGGACCGCCGTTCTTGAGCGCCCGATGGCGCGGGTGTGCTCAAGAACGGCACGCACCTCGACCCGAAGCGGACCAGGACTTCCCCCTGGCCCTTCGGCCGCTCCACCCCGCAGACCCGGACCACCGGATCCCCGGAACGGCAGGTTCCCGGAACGGCAGAAACCCCGTCCTCCCGAAGGAGGACAGGGTCCCTGACCTGGTCGGGGCGACAGGATTTGAACCTGCGACCCCCCGCTCCCAAAGCGGGTGCGCTACCAAACTGCGCCACGCCCCGGTCACCGACACCCTATCGCGACAGGCTAAGCTGTTCCCGCGCCCACCCCGTGGGCGCGATGCGGGTGTAGCTCAATGGTAGAGCTCCAGCCTTCCAAGCTGGCCATGCGGGTTCGATTCCCGTCACCCGCTCTCTGTCAAAAGGACTGGTAGAGCTCTTGCGGACCGTCCCACGTGGACGGTCTTTTGCTTTCCGATGATCTTCTGTGCCCCTCGCGGGCCCCTCCTCCTCCGACGTGCCCTTTCTCGGCGCTGACCATCGCCTCAATCCCGGCCGCGATGCTCTGCCCCCGCTCCTCTCGGGCGTGGAGGTAGAGGAGCGGGGGGCACCGGTGGAGCAGTGCCCCAGCCGATCCATGGGTTCGCGGAACGCCTCACCCGTTTCAGCGGCCGAGGTGTTGCCGGTATGCCGAAGGTCATCAAGAGACACCAGTCGATGGGTCGCCGAGAACAGACCACGGCCCGTCAAGCCTGAGGACTGTTCCCGGCGATCACACCCACCGGCTTCGAGTGTCCAGTTGTCGTCACACGCCGTGTTCAGGGCGTGCGCCATCACCACCACGACCAACCAGCACGTCCGTCGTGGGTACACGGCCCAGGGCGCACTTCTCGACCGAGCACGACACCAACCCTCGAACGTGCCTGCTCCCTGCCGTGCAGATCGGCAACCGCTTTGAACCGTCGACCGATCACCACCATGCCCTGGCCGATGGACCACTCGTCCTCCCGCACGTTCCGCTCGTCCTCGGACGAGCCACCCATCACCGACGCCTCCCTGCTCTCGTCTCGCCGAGTGCTCCTGCGCAACGTCCCCAAGCCTTCGCTTGTGCAGGTTCCTGACGAGCACCGTCAACTCCCGCCCCAGACCGTGCAGGTCGCAGCCAAGCCCGAGGTGGTTCACCGGAAACGCGTAGCCGAACGACAATTCGATGCGGCACGCGAAGGCCAGGGACGTAACCCTGGTCGGCACACCTGCCGCCACTGTGCAGCCGCACGAGGTGATGCACTACGCGGTCACCCGATCCCGGTGACGCGTAGTCCCCCATTGACGGCCATCTCACTCGCCGCCGGTTGTGCGCTGTGCACCATGCCCGCCGCCCCTTCATGTCAGGGGGCTTACCGGACTCGTCTTCACGGGGAAGCTCATGGCGAATGATCGGCTACGAGAAGCCCTGCTACGCAACAGACTTGACCGCGACCATGTCGAGCGCAAAGCCGAGATCGCAGAGTCCGAGGTGGTCAAGGTGTACCTCCACCGCAACAACGTCCCGGCTGACTTGTAGGACCGGTTGCTCAAGGATGCAGCCGAGCACATCGACATCCTGTCCTCCGCAGCCCTGTTCCTGGTCGAGTGCCCGACGTTCGCGAAAGAGTTGCGCCGCAAGGCCGGGGGGCGCGAAGATCCGCCTGCACAAGACAACTCTCTACAACTCCGCGTTCCGGTTCGACGACGAGATGATCATCAAAACCCACGTGTACGGCTTCCCCGGTGCCCACGCCCCAGCGCTCCACCTGCGCCGACTCTCCGCTGGCGACCTGTTCGAGTCGTACTCGGAGAGCATCGAAGCCATCTGGTCGTCAGCAAAGCGCGCCACCTTCTGACAGAGTCGAATCCGTGAGCCGCACCGACCACCTGAACGACCCGAACGCGCCCAAGGCGACCAGCATCCGCGTGGCAGTCAGCGCCGTAGTCCGTGACCAGGACGGACGCATCCTCATGATCCGCCGCACGGACAACGACAAGTACGCCCTCCCCGGCGGCGGCCAGGACGCAGGCGAAACCCTCACCGAAGCTGTCGTCCGCGAGGTAGAGGAAGAGACCGGCGTCCACGTCGAGGTCACGACCTTGGTCGGCCTCTACTCCAACCCCGCGCACGTCATCGCCTACGACGACGGCGAGGTCCGCCAGGAATTCTCGATCTGCTTCCGCGCCCGCCCTCTCAGCGGCGACCTGCGCACCAGCAACGAGTCCAAGGAAGTCCTCTGGGTAGAACCCACGGACCTGGACGACATGGACATCCACCCGTCAATCCGCCTGCGCATCGTCCACGGCTTGACCGATGACCAAACCCCTTACTTCACCTGAGCAGCCCGCAACCAAGCCTCAGTCCGCTCAACAGCCGCCACCAGCTCAGGCCGCGCCTCCCGGATGAACCGAGTAATCACGTCACCCGGCCCGTACCGACGCTCAATCTCGGCAATCCGCTGGCCGACCTCGACAAGCTCACCATCCGGGCCCGTCGTCATGTCAGCCCACCACAACGCATCCCGGACAGCCGTGCCCTTATCCCACCGCCGAGGCACCGCGTCCTTCAACAGCCCGTCAGCCACCGAGTAGGCCCAAGCCACAAGCTCCACATCCCACAGCCCATGGCCCACCGCCACGCCATCCCGGTGCACGTTGGCACAGACATCCCCGCATCCCTGCATGCCAGGCTCCCGCTTCACTCCGCCCGACGACCGTGCGCGGAGCCGTACGCCGTACACCGGCGCAGCACCGGAGGACTGTGATCACCCGGTTGTGTGCACGCTGCGACTTGACGTGCGCACCGAACGATCCACTAGGCTGAGCATGACCGGAAGCCCTCGCCCCTCAATGCGCGGAAACGCCGGTCGGTGAGTCGCAGGGGACGACCAAGGCCTGCCGAGACTTTGGTCTTATCCCCTGCGACCACGCCAATCGTTACGGCGACCAAGCGGTGTCGAGTATGTCGATGTCTCGCCACGATCCATCGTCCACACCGTAGCCAGCGAAGCCGCATCTTCCCTGGCGTTCAAAGCTCGCGGCGCAAAGGTTTTCAACGCACCACCGATGAACGCGGATTCGGACAAGCGTGACGGCCAAGCCGAGGATGCGGACTTTGGACTGCTGTGGGTGGGGGTGATCGCAGAGGTCCAGGTATGACTTGAACGTGTGTGGGTGGTACCTGCCTCGTGGGCCGTGTAGATGTTGAAGCCTGGGTGTACGAGGTCCGCGAACGGCATGTCGTCGCCTCCGCGCAGCAGGAAGCGCTCGGGAACTGTTGGTGATCGGCGGGGAGCACTCCCCAGAACTGCCCAGATCGTCTTCCGCCAAGCGGTTCAGGAGCCAAGCAGACTCGACGAGAGGTGCCTCTGCCGGAGGGGGAACTTGCGGCTGGCCAGCTCGGCCTCGGGTATCGGGCGGGGATACCACCCCTCTACCTATGGGACGACCGGGTAGTCGTGCATCGACCACCCGGGAGCGCGTCGCACGGACTCGATCACCATGAACTTCTGGCGATTCGGTCCACTGTGGACGGGCAGCGGCGGGGTGGGTGCGGTGGGGTGTGTTGGGGGTGTTCACACGTCCGGGTGGTTCAGTGCGAGCGGGGGGCATTTGGCTTTTAGGTTGAGCGTCATGATCATGGTTCTCGCTCAGGACAACGCCGATTCGACCAGCGTCACGATCGCGGTGTTCCTGCTTTTCCTCGCGCTGCTCCACGTGGCGCTCTGGGTGGCGGCGTTCATCTCCGTCATGCGCCAGGACCGGCTCACCGGGGGCGGGAAGTTCCTCTGGATCGTGGTGATCTTCGGATTCCCTTTCCTCGGCAGCCTCGGGTGGTTCATCTTCGGGCGCAACGCGCAGTTGGTGAAGGCGACTTCCGCTTAGGGTCGCGGGCATGGGAGTTGTGCGGTCGGTTCTTCTCTTCGCGCTCGCCGCTGTCGCCGAGATCGGTGGCGCGTGGCTGGTCTGGCAGGGCATCCGCGAGCAGCGCGGGTGGTGGTGGGTCGGGTTGGGTGTGATCGCCCTCGGCGCTTATGGGTTCGTGGCGACGCTCCAGCCCGACGCCCACTTCGGGCGCATCCTCGCCGCGTACGGCGGGGTGTTCGTGGCCGGTTCCCTGGTCTGGGGTGTGGTGTTCGACGGGTTCCGGCCTGATCGGTGGGACCTGGTGGGTGCGGCACTGTGCCTGGTCGGGGTCGGGGTGATCATGTACGGACCCCGGTGAGGGAGGAGCGGAGGCGATGAGGGAGGAGGGGGCGACAAGGGAGAGCGGCCGGGTGGGGGATGCGTGTTCCCTGGGGTGGGAGTTGTCTGTCCACAGTGGATTGATGGAGGGTGGCTGGGGGCGGTTGCGTTGGACTAGGGGCGTCTTGGGTGGCTCGGGTGACCGGTGGGGTCGGGGCGCTCATGATGGGGACATGCGACTTGACCAGATCGTGGTGGATTGCCTGGAACCTGCCCCGTTGGCGCGGTTCTGGGCGGCGTTGCTCGGCGGTGTGCCGGTGGACCGGGCGTTGGGGTGGTCCCACGTCGAGCCGCCGGGGTGGCCGCGAATCTCGTTTCAGCCCGTGCCGGAGGGCAAGTCCGTGAAGAACCGGTTGCACCTCGACATCGCCGTGGACGACATCCCGGGCGCGGCCGGTGTCGCTGTCCGGCTCGGGGCCGCCATCGTCGGGGAGGTCGTGACGGACGAGCAGGGTAGCTTTCAGGTCATGTTCGACCCTGCGGGCAACGAGTTCTGCTTCGTGTCCGGCTGAGCCGGCGGTCACGGGGCTCTGCGTCGGGCGGACTAACGGCCGTAGGTCGTCACGGCGCGCCACAGGACTTCGCCGAAACGGACCGACAGCACCAGCGTGAGGAAGCCGATGGCGAAGGTCACCAGGCATCTCAGGATCACGCGGAGCTTCGTGCGCGTCATCACCACAGTGTGCGCCCTACGATGCCGTTCGTGACCGATGACTGCCTGTTCTGCCGCATCGTCGCGGGCTCCGTCCCGGCTCGGGTCGTGCACGAGACGGACACCGTGCTCGCGTTCCACGACATCAACCCGCAGGCCCCGACGCACGTCCTGGTCATCCCCAAGGACCACCACCGCGCCGTGGGCGACCTCGACCCCGTCACGGCGGGCGCGGTGCTCCAGGCCGCGCACCACGTGGCGAAGGCCGAGGGGCTCGCCGAGGACGGCTACCGGCTGGTCTTCAACACCGGGCGCGACGGCGGGCAGACCGTCTTCCACGTGCACTGCCACGTGCTCGGCGGGCGCTCGATGACCTGGCCGCCGGGCTAGCGGGTCACCGCGGCGACGGCGGCGCGCAGCGCGTGCACCGCGTCGACGTCGCCCTCCACCGACAACCCCGACAGCGGCGCACGTCCCCACAGCCACAGGTCGACCGCCGACGCCGACCCCGTCACGACGGCCGCCGGGTCGCCGAGCGGGCAGAAGTCGACCACCTGCTCGTGCAGCGCCACGGTCCACTCGCGGCCCGGTACGCGCAGCGCCACCGCCCGGCCGCCGGTGTTCGCGGCGGGCGGGAGGTGGCAGCCCAGCCACAGGGTGAGCACCTCGTCGATGCCGTCCGCCGCCAGCGCCGGGTTCAGCGGCGCGGACAGGCCCGTCGCGGCTTGCGCGTCCACCCGGTGCACGGCCGTCTCATGCACCATCCGGCGCAGCCAGAACCCGACCGTGCGGTCCCACGGGCACCAGGTCGCGGCGGGTTCCCCGGCCCGCGACGGGTCCAGCACGGCGATCAGCGTCGCCGCGCCGATCCGGTACCAGTCGACCGGGTCCGCGCCGCCGGGCGAGCGCGGCCACTCGGTCGGCCGGCTGCCTCGGGTCACCCACCGGGTCACCAGTCGGTGCACCGAGCCGACGTGGCGCACCAACCCCGCCACGGTCAGGCCGGGGCACCCGGGCACCTCCCGGTCCCCCGGCGCGAGGTCCGCTGCGGCGGCCAGTGCCGCCGCCTCGGCCCGCAGGGCGCTGCCGAGCGCTCGTGCGTCCATCGGCGAAGCATGTCCGAGCGCGCGGGCCCGGCGACACCTCCGAATGAATCGCGTACGTGGGCGAGACGGCGTAAGACGGACGTATGGCGTTCGCCCTCCGCAGTGCCCGGCAACGCGGCGCGGCGTGATGACCAGGGTGGTGACCGCCCAGTTGCACGGGCTGCACGAGGACCGGCGGCACGCGACTGCCCCGCGCCGGCCAGGGCGCAACAGGTGCGAGAACTCACACCTGGCGTGCCGGAGGGCCGGTCACAGGCGTTTTCGGCCGCCTGCGCACCACATCGCCCGGAGGTGTTTTGACCGGTTGGGGAACCTATGACCCGGTCTGGTGCGTTCACCTGACAGCAATGCCGTCGGACTCCGGGAGGACCCGTGACCGCCACCATCGTGGTGCTCGTGCTGCTCGTCGTGGTCATCGGCGGCGGTTGGTACCTGGCCCAGTCCCGTGCCGCCGCCCGGCAGCGGGCGCTGGAGGACGCCCAGGCCGACGCCCGGCGCTGGGTGGAGCGGCTGGGCGGGCAGGTGATGAACCTGACCGGCACGGACGTGGCGTCCAGCCAGGCGTTGGCCGACGCGTCCGAGCGGTTCACCGCCGCCGGCTCGCAGATGGAGCAGGCGAAGACCGTCGAGCAGTGCAAGCTGGTCACGCAGACGGCGATGGAGGGCCTCTACTACGTCCGCGCGGCGCGTACGGCGATGGGCCTGGACCCGGGCCCGGAGCTGCCGGACCTGACCGGCCAGAGCCGTGCGGGGCGGGTCGGCGAAGACCGCCAGGTCAGCGTCGAGGGCCACGACTACGCCGCGTCGCCGCGTCCGGGGTCGGACACGCCGCACTACTACCCCGGTGGTGTGGTGGCGGGCCGCCCGGTGCCGCAGGGCTGGTACAGCGAGCCGTGGTGGAAGCCCGCGCTGGTCGCCGGCGCGTGGGGAGTGGGCTCGGTCCTGCTGTTCAGCGCGATGTTCTCGGGTATGTCCGGTGTCTCGGCGGAGGCCGCCTACGCGGACGGGTACGCCGACGGCGCGGGTGCCGACGGCGGTGGCGACGCGGGTGGTGACGGCGGTGGCGGTGACGGCGGTGGCGGTGACGGCGGTGGTGACGCCGGCGGCGGCGATTGGGGTGGCGGCGACTTCGGCGGTGGCGACTTCGGGGGCTTCGACTTCTGAGCACGCCGGCGCGGACCGACGAACGAGAGGGGCCGTCCGGTGTCGGACGGCCCCTCTCCTCGACTACGGGATCAGACGGACTGGGTGCGCAGCACGGACACCGCCGCGCCCCGCGCCCCGAACCACTGCTCTAGTTCGGCCCCGTCCAGCTTGAGGCCGGGCACCACCTCGGTCGGGCCGAGGACGGTGCCGGTCATGCCGGACACGGTGGCGTCGACCAGGACCGCGCCCCGGAACGACGTGTTGGTCAGCGAGGTGCCGGACAGGTCGGCGCGGGTGAAGTCGGCGTCGGTGAAGAACGCGCCGGCCAGGTTCGCGCGGCGCAGGTCTGCTTCGGTGAACCGGGCACCCAGGGCGTCCGCCCCGGTGAGGTTCGCGCCGATCAACTGGGCCCGGACGAAGCTCGCCCCGTGCAGGACGGCCTTGACCAGGTCGGCGTCCACCAGGTTGGCCCGGATGAATCGGGTCTCCTCGCAGTGCGCCCCCCACAGCTCCGTGCCGCGCAGCACCGCGTCGGCCAGGTTCGAGCGGGACAGCCACCCGTCGGCGAACGGCCCGCCGGACAGGTCCGCGCCGCGCAGGTCCACGTCGAGCGCGTAGAGCGGCTGGTCCGGGTCGTCCAGCCACCGGCGCAGGGCGGCGACCGCCTCGGGCGCGTCGGGCCAGCGCAGGGGCTGCCACGGTTCACGGGTAGAAGATGATCCGGTCACCCCAACCCTTCCTCTCCACCAGGGCGCGCACGCTCTCGATGTCCGCCGCGTTGGCGTTGCGCGTGTCCAGGATGACGTTACGCTCCAGGTCGAACTGCGTTTGGACGGTCTTCTCCAGCCAGGCCTCGTTGTACCCGTTGCGGTACGGGTTCTTCCGGATGTCCTCGGGCACGCCCGGCGGCCAGTCCGAGTTGATGCTCTTCGCGTCCCAGCGCTGGCCGGAGGCGTCCACGAAGTCGCCCTGGGCCGGGATGAGCTTGCCGTCCGGGCCGGTCGGCCGTTCGAACGGGCCGTAGCCGCGCTGCTCCAGGTCGAGCGCCAGCCGGGCCTCGTCCCGCGAGGGTTCGCGGGCCTTGCCGTTGTGGTCCGGGTCCTTCTCCAGCTCCTTGAACCGCTCGGGGTTCCTGGCCTCCAGCTCCTTGAGGTGCTTGTCCAGCGCCGCCTTCTCGGCGGGCGTCATCTCCGGGTGCGGCTGCTTCGGGTCGACGGGCCGCCGGTTGAGCGGGTGCGGGTTCGGGTCGCCCGGGGTCGGCGGCGGGTTGTCGCCACCCGGCGGCTTGTTCGAGCCGCCGCCGCTGCCGTCCGTCGGGGGGTTCGAACCGGAACCGCCGCTCGACGGGGTGGTGTCGCCGCCGGTCGGCCTGGGCGGGGCGTCCACGGTGCCGCCGGTCGTGCCGGAGGTGCTCGTGTTCCCGCCCGTGTCGCCGCCGTGCGTCTCCGGGGGCTTGGCGACCGGCGGGGCCTCGCCACCCTGGCGGGGCGGCGGGGTGCTGCCGTTGTCGCCGTGGGTCTCGGGCGGTTTGGACACCGGCGCTTCGCCGCCCTGCCTGGGCGGTGTGGTGCCGCCGCCCGGGTCGCCCTGGGGCTTGACGTCGGTGTTGCCGGGCCTCTTCACCGGTTCCGGGGGCTTCGGCGCGCCACCGGGCGCGTCGCCCTTGCGCAGCGCCTTGAGGCCCTGCTTGATCAGCTCCCAGATCTCGTCCAGCCGGGACAGCATCGGCCGCAGCTTCGCGATCGACCGCAGCAACTGGGCGATCTTGTCGCCGATCTTCTTCACGAAGTTGGCGATGATCGCGACCGCCGCCGAGACCACGTGCGCGGTCGCGAAGCCGAGCGTGACGGCCTCCTCGGCCAGCCACAGCGGGATGCGGGCGATCAGCGTGGCCACGCACTCGGCGATGATCTCGCGGACGATCCCGCGCACGGTGCCGACCAGCACGCCGGACACCTCGACCACGGTGCCGATGATCTCGGCGCACCGCGCGGCGGCGGTGATGTGCCGGGACTGGCCGGTGATGGACTCGCGGTAGGCGTCGGCGGACGCGCCGGTCCAGCCGGCCGCACCGCGGTCGACCTCCGCGACGAGGCTCTCGTTGGCCTTGGTGACGGCCTGCGAGACGTTGCCCCACGTCTTGGCGTAGGCGGCGATCTGGTCGGCGTCGCCGGCGAGCCAGTCCAACGCCTCCCGCAGCGGGCCGACGTGCTCGATGAGCCACGAGACGGCGGTGGCGACCAGCGACCCGAGCGGGTCCAGCACGAACGCGAGCGCCTCCAGCCCGCCGCCCGCCAGGGCCAGCCCCTGGTCGACCCAGGTGCCGTCGGCGAACGCCTGCTGGAGGTCGACGGCGGCCTCGATCGGGCCGATGCCGGTGTAGCTCCGGGTGGAGTCCTGCCGTTCCGCGACCAGCGGGTTGTTCATCCGCTGCTCCCGCGGAACGCCTGGGCGTTGCCCTGCTCGACGGTCTCGTAGTCGGTCGCGGTCCGCTTCACCGTCTCGATGGTCTCGCCGATCGAGCCGGCCACCTCGGTCAGCGCGTGCACGCCGGCGTTGGCGATGAACGTCATCATCGGCGGCAGCATCACGCAGGTCTTGCCGTAGGCCTCGCCGGACAGGCTGACCTGGCGCGCGGCGTCGACGGCCTGGGCGAGCTGGTCCTCCACGCCGCGCAGGCGGTCGGCGTGACCGCGTAACTCCTCTACGAGGACCTGGTACCCCTGGTTCACGCGAACCCCCTACTCGGTGACGGAAGGACCGTCCCAGTCCTCGTCGTCCTGGACGGGCCGCCGCGCGGGCGGCGGCGTGGTCGGCCGCACCTGGTCCGCCCACGGAGGGGTGTCGGACGAAGGCTCGGGGAAGCGCCGGCTGTAGGACGAGACCAGCGCGTCCGCGGTTCCCGGTTCCGCCACGCCCACCGCGGTCACGATCTCCGACACCCGGCCCGCGATCCGGGACTGGGCGCGCCGCATCGTCGCCATGATCGACGCGGCGAGCGCCGCGCCGGACACCTCGCGGGACTTGTCGGAGATCTCCAGGTTCTGCAACGCGCCGGACGCGCCGACGCTGAGCCGCACGAGGCCGTCCTTGGACACCTCGTTGACCGCGACCGCGGCGACCTGCCTGCTCATCTCCTGGTACTGCTCGGCTTTCGCCGTCACACCCGCCACCCACCGGGCGATTTCCTGCTCCGTGCGGACTTCGTCGCCGCCGAACACGGGATCGGTCACCCCACGCCCCCTTCTCCTGCCGGCTGATCGTTCGCGGACCGGGTTCCGTTAGCTTGGACGGGGAGAGCGGCGCGCGGTTCCCGCACCGGGGCGATCGGGGTGCCGGGTCACTCCGGCTGGCAGCGGGGGCACCAGTAGAGGTTGCGGCCGGCGAGGTCGGCCATCGCCACGGGGGTGCCGCACACCAGGCACGGCAGGCCGGTCCGCCGGTACACGTAGACCTCGCCGCCGTGCCGGTCCCGGCGCGGGGCGCGGCCGGTGGCGGCGGGCAGGTGCTCGGGGCGCACGGTGTCGATGCGGCCGACCTTCACGCCGTCGCGCATCAGCAGCACCAGGTCCGCCCAGATCAGGTCCCACAGCGCGCGGTCGACCCGGTTGCCCGGGGTCAGCGGGTGCAGGCCGTGGCGGAACAGCACCTCGGCCCGGTAGACGTTGCCGACGCCCGCGATGACCCGCTGGTCCATCAGCAGCACGCCGATGGACTGGCGGGACCGGGCGATCCGGTCGAACACCCGGCCCGGCTCGGCGTCGCGGCGCAGCGGGTCCGGGCCCAGCCGGGCGTGCAGTGCGGCCACCTCGCCGGCGGTGAGCACCTCGCACCGGGTGGGGCCGCGCAGGTCGGTCCAGTGGGTCGGGCCGACCAGGCGCATCCGCACCTGGCCGACCGGGTCGAGGACCGGGCGCGGGAACTCGCTGAACGTGCCGTAGAGGCCGAGGTGGACGTGCACGGTGGCGTCCGGGCCGTAGTGGTGGAGCAGGTGCTTGCCGTGCGCTTCGGCGCGCACCAGCACCCGGCCGTCCACAGTGGACGGGTCGAACCGGCCCTGCGGGCTGGTGACCTCGACGACCGCGCCCGCGTACCGGCGCTGGTGCAGCCGGGCGAGCCGGTGCAGGGTGTGTCCTTCAGGCACCGATCGCCACCACCGGTCGCAGGTGCACGCGCACGGTCAGCCGGCTGTCCCCGCGCAGCAGCCGTTCCGCGAGCGGCACGGCGCGGGCGTGGTCGTGCCGGCCGAGCACGGCGCACAGGCCGGCGAGCTGGAGCACGCGGTCGAAGTCGGCCTCGTCCGTCCGGTCCAGGCCCCGGTCGACCACCTCGGCCAGCGCGTCGGCGGCTTCCGGCCGGTCCGCCGCGTAGGCGAGCTGCCAGTCGAAGAACAGCTCGTCGCCCAGCGCGACCAACGCCGTCAGCGCCGCGACCCGGGCGGGTTCGGCGGCGGTGCCCGCGGTGTGCCGCCGGCCCTCGGCCACCGCGCCCGCCAGCTCCGGGAACGTCCGGTCGCGGCCGGCCAGGTCGCGGACCACGCCCAGCCACGGCGAGCGGCGTCCGGCCTCGGCGGTGGCCGCCACCACCGGGTAGACCGCGCCGCACCCCCAGGACGCGAGCGCCTGCACCGCCAGGAAGCGGTGGTAGCGCTCGGTCCCGGCGGCGGTCAGCAGGGCGAGCAGCCCCGGCACCCGCTCCAGGTACCGGGGGTCCGTCGCGGCGGCGTCGATGACCGCCTCCGGATCGGGCGCGAAGGTCCCGGCCAGGTCCTCGAACAGCAGCCGTCGGATCACCGGGGCAGTTCCGGGGCCTCTCCGGTCCGCTCGTAGTCGCTCAGGATCGCGATCCGACGGGCGTGCCGGGGCTGGTCGGAGAACGGGGTGGCCAGGAACGCCTCGACGATCGCGGTCGCCTCCTCGGCGGAGTGCATCCGCGCGCCGACGCCGATCAACTGCGCGTTGTTGTGCTCACGCGCCAACTGGGCGGTCTCCACGCTGTAGGCCAGCGCGGCCCGCGCGCCGGGCACCTTGTTGGCGGCGATCTGCTCGCCGTTGCCGGAGCCGCCGATCACCACCCCCAGGCTGCCCTCGTCGGCCACCGCGCGGCGGGCCGCCTCGATGCAGAACGGGGGGTAGTCGTCCTCGGCGTCGTACACCGCCGGACCGACGTCGACCACGTCGTGGCCGGCTTCGGACAGGTGCTTCGCGAGGTGGGCCTTCAACTCGAAGCCCGCATGGTCGGATCCCAGGTAAACGCGCACGTCCGGGAAGTCTGCCATCCTTGCGCGGGTGTTCGGTCAAGAGGGATGCCAACTCCGGCTGGAATGGGGCGACGAAGGCGTCGCCGCGCTGGGCGGGCTGTGCGCCGTGGTGGTGGTCGTGGACGTGCTGTCGTTCAGCACGGCGGTCGACATCGTCGTCGGGCGCGGCGGCTCGGTGCGGCCGGTGCGCTGGGCGGACCGGGAGCACGCGGCCCGGCCCGCCGACCCCTCGTGGACGCTGCGGCCGTCGTCGCTGGTGGAACTGCCGGCGGGTACCGAACTGGAGCTGCCCTCCCCCAACGGGGCGACGTTGTGCGACCTGGCGGCGGCCACCGGGTCGCTGGTGCTGGCCGGGTGCCTGCGCAACGCCCGCGCCGTCGCCACCGCCGCCCGCGACCTGGCCCGTGGCGGGCCGATCGGCGTGGTCGCGGCGGGCGAGCGGTGGGGCGTGCACGTCAACAGCCCGACCCACGGGCACCGGGGACCGCTGAGGCCGGCCGTGGAGGACCTGCTCGGCGCGGGCGCGGTGCTGGCGTCGCTGCTCGGGTACGGGGCGGCGTCGGTCGAGGCGGCCGTGGCGGCGGAGCTGTTCGCGCGGTCGTCGGTGGACGACGTGCTGGCCGGGTGCGTGTCCGGGCGGGAGCTGATCGCGAGCGGGCACGGCGCGGACGTGGCGCTGGCCTCCCGGGTCGACGTGAGCACCGCCGTGCCGCGTCTGGTGGACGGGGTGCTGCGAGCGTGATCGCCGGGGTCGACGGCACGCCCGGCGGGTGGGTGGTGGCGGTGGTGGCCTCCCGGGCGGACGTGCGGTGGCACCGGGCCGGGTCGGCGGACGAGGTGGTCGAGCTGACCGCCGGGTGCGTCGCGGTCGGGGTCGACATGCCGTTGCGCCCGCCGGTCACGGGTTACCGGGCGTGCGACGTGCGGGCGCGGGAGCTGCTCGGCGCGGCCCGGTCCTCGATGTTCTTCGCGCCGGTCGAGGCCGTGCTGGACTGCGTGACCTACGCCGAGGCGTGCGCGGTGTCGCGGGCCGCGCACGGCAAGGCGATCAGCAAGCAGGCGTGGCACCTCGTGCCGAAGATCCGGGAGTGGCGGCGGGAGCTGCCGGCGACCGTGCTGGAGGTGCACCCCGAGACCACGTTCCGGGTGCTGGACCCCCGGGTGGTGGACTCGAAGCGGTCGGCGCGCGGGGTGGCGCAGCGGCTGATCGCGCTGCGGGCCTTCGTCGACGTGCCGGAGGTGCTGGCGGACCTGCCGGCCGGCCCGTCGGTGGACGACGTGCTGGACGCGCTGGCGGCGGCGTGGTCGGCGGACCGGTGGGCGGCGGGCCGGTCGGAGTCGCTGGGCGAGCCGCCCGCGCTCATCGAGGTGTAGCGCCGGGCGGTGCGGACCCGCGCCGGGGGGCGAGGCAGGGCCGGGCCGGACCCCGGTCGACCCCGTTACCGCTGGACCGACTTCACCTCGGTGAACTCGTCGAGCCCGAACCTGCCGAACTCCCGGCCGTTGCCGGACTGCCGGTAGCCGCCGAACGGGGCGGCGGTGTTGAACGCCGCGCCGTTGATGTCCACCTGGCCGGTGCGCAAGCGCTTGGCCACGGCCAGGGCGCGCTCCGGGTCGGCAGAGAACACCGCGCCGCCCAGCCCGTAGATCGTGGAGTTGGCGATCCGCACGGCGTCGTCCTGGTCGGTGTAGGGCAGCACCGACAGCACCGGCCCGAAGATCTCCTCCTGGGCAATGGCCATGCCCGGCCGCACGTTGCCGAACACGGTCGGCGCGACGTGGAACCCGCGCCCGGTGGGCGCGTCCGGGCCGCCCAGGGCGAGCGAGGCACCCTCCTCGACACCGCTGCGGATGAAGGCGACGACACGATCGCGCTGCGCGGCGGACACCGCCGGGCCGATGCGGGTCGCGGGGTCGGCCGGGTCGCCCGGCACGTACTTCGCGGCGGCGGCCACCGCGATCTCCACCGCTTCGTCGTGCCGGTCGGCGGGCACCAGCAGGCGGGTCCACGCGCTGCACGCCTGGCCGTTGTTCATGAACGCGTTCGCCACGCCGATCTTCACCGCGCGGACCAGGTCGGCGTCGTCGAGCACCACGTTGGCGGACTTGCCGCCGAGTTCCAGCGCCACCCGCTTGACCGTCTCGGCGGCCAGCGCGGACACCCGCCGCCCGGCGCGGGTCGACCCGGTGAACGACACCGCGTCCACCACGGGGTGGACCGCGAGCGCCTCGCCGACCACCGACCCGGTGCCGTGGACCAGCCCGAACACACCGGGCGGCACGCCGGCCCCGGCGAGCACCTCGGCGAACAGGTCGGCGGTGAGCGGGGCGAGCTCGCTGGGCTTGAGCACGACGGTGTTGCCCGCCGCGAGGGCGGGCACGACCTTGGCGACCACCTGCTGGAGCGGGAAGTTCCACGGCGTGATCGCGGCGACCACGCCGACCGGCTCGCGCAGGATCAGCGAGTTGCCGATCTCGGCGTCGGCGAAGTAGCCCGCCTCCAGCGCGTCGGCGACGCCGTGGGCGATCCCGACCGGGTTCGGGACCTGCACCTTCCTCGCGAAGGTGATCGGCGTGCCCATCTCGGTGGTCATGGTGGTGGCGAACTCGTCCACCCGCGCGGCGAGGCCCTCGGCGACCCGCCGGGCGATCGCCGCGCGCTCCTCGACCGGGGTCGCGGCCCAGGCCGGGAAGGCGGTGGCGGCCCTGGTGACGGTGGCGTCCACGTCACCGGGCGTGCCCGCGCGGACCGTGCCGACGACCTCTTCGGTGGTCGGGTTGACGACCTCGATCATGAGCAGACTCCCGGATGTTGTGACACTCTGGGGCTATCTATCCCTCAGAGTGTCACAAACAGTGGCTCACGAGAAGTCGAGCTCGTCCGCCCGGGTGCGCTTGAGCTCGAAGAAGTACGGGTAGGACGCCAGCGCCACCGCGCCGTCGAACACCTTCACCGCGTCCTCGCCGCGCGGGATGCGGGTCAGCACCGGACCGAAGAACGCCACGCCGTCGATGTGGATCGTGGGCGTGCCGACGTCCTCGCCGACCGGGTCCATGCCGCGGTGGTGGCTGGCGCGCAGCTCCTCGTCGTACTCGGTCGAGTGCGCCGCCTCGGCCAGCGCGGCGGGCAACCCGACCTCCTCCAGGGCCAGCTTGACGACCTCGTCGTAGTCCTTGAGGCCCCCGTTGTGGATGCGCGTGCCCATCGCGGTGTACAGGTCGCGGAGCACGCCCTCGCCGTGGTGGCGCGCGGCGGCGATGGCCACCCGCACCGGGCCCCACGCCCGGTCCAGCAGGTCGCGGTAGCCGCCGTCCAGGTCCCGGTTCTCGTTGAGCACCGAGAGGCTCATCACCCGGAAGTCCAGGTCCAGGTCGCGCTGCCGCTCCACCTCCAGGATCCACCGCGAGGTGATCCAGGCGAACGGGCAGACCGGATCGAAGTAGAAGTCGACCTTGGTGCTCATGGTGCGGTGCTCCTCGTGCTCAGGCGGGCCGTCCAGCGCGGTGCCACGGCGGTGTCCACCTGTGCCAACCACAGGCGCTCCCGGACTCTTCCCTCGGACGGAGTCCACCTAACGCCGTCCCACGTGATTGGATGCGACTGTCGTGTTCACCGACACGACACCTTCCCCGTTCCGACGAGGTCGGCGCGAGACCACGAGCGCGCCGGCAGACGAGGTGACCAGTGGCGGCACCCAACCTGACCCGCGACCAGGCGCAGCAGCGGGCTGTGCTGCTGGAAGTCGACTCCTACCAGATCGAGCTGGACCTCACCGACGGTGGCGGCAAGCCGGGCGCGGACACGTTCCGCTCCACCACCACGGTGGCCTTCCGCAGCCGGACGCCGGGCGCGTCGTCGTGGATCGACATCGTGGCCGCCACCGTGCACCGCGCGGTGCTGAACGGGGTCGAGCTCGACGTCTCCGACTACCGCGAGGACGACGGCCTGCGGCTGACCGGCCTGGCCGAGGTGAACGAGCTCACGGTCGAGGCCGACTGCCGGTACATGAACACCGGCGAGGGCCTGCACCGGTTCGTCGACCCGGTCGACGGCGGCGTGTACCTGTACTCGCAGTTCGAGACCGCCGACGCCAAGCGCATGTTCGCCTGCTTCGACCAGCCCGACCTCAAGTCGGTCTACGACCTGACGGTGACCGCCCCGGCGGACTGGAAGGTCGTCTCCAACGCCCCGATCGAGTCCACTGTGGACGCCGAGGGCGGCGCGGACAAGCACGTCTTCGCCCGCACCAAGCCGATTTCCACCTATTTGGTGGCGTTGGTGGCCGGTCCGTACGCGGAGTGGCGCGACGAGTTCACCGATGGTGGGACCACGATCCCGCTGGGCATCTACTGCCGCGCGTCGCTGGCACCGCACATGGACCACGAGCGGCTGTTCACCGAGACCAAGCAGGGTTTCGGGTTCTACCACAAGGCGTTCGGCGTGAAGTACCCGTTCGGCAAGTACGACCAGTGCTTCGTGCCGGAGTTCAACGCGGGCGCGATGGAGAACGCGGGCTGCGTCACGTTCCTGGAGGACTACGTCTTCCGCAGCCGGGTCACGCGCTACATGTACGAGCGGCGCGCGGAAACCGTGCTGCACGAGATGGCGCACATGTGGTTCGGCGACCTGGTCACCATGCGCTGGTGGGACGACCTGTGGCTGAACGAGTCGTTCGCCACCTGGGCGTCGGTGCTGGCGCAGGCCGAGGCCACCGAGTACCGGCAGGCGTGGACGACGTTCGCCAAGATCGAGAAGTCCTGGGCGTACCGGCAGGACCAGTTGCCCTCCACGCACCCGGTCGCCTCGGACATCCCGGACCTCCAGGCGGTCGAGGTCAACTTCGACGGCATCACCTACGCCAAGGGCGCGTCGGTCCTCAAGCAGCTCGTCTCGTACGTGGGCCTGGACAACTTCCTGGCCGGCCTGCGGGTGTACTTCGCCAAGCACGCCTGGGGCAACGCCACGCTGGCCGACCTGCTGGGCGCGCTGGAGGAGGCCTCCGGCCGCGACCTGTCCTGGTGGAGCGCGCAGTGGCTGGAGACCACCGGCCTGAACCTGCTGCGCCCCAAGTACTCCGTGGACGCGTCCGGGAAGTTCACCGACTTCGCCGTGCTCCAGGGCGGTGCCCGGCCGGGCGCGGGCGAGCTGCGCACGCACCGGCTGGCGATCGGCGTGTACGACTCGGGCCCGGACGGCAAGCTGGTCCGCACGCACCGGGTCGAACTCGACGTGGACGGCGAGCGCACCGAGGTGCCCGACCTGATCGGCGTGCCGCGCGGCAAGCTGGTGCTGGTCAACGACGACGACCTGACCTACTGCACGATGCGGCTGGACGAGCACTCGCTGGCGTCCCTGGTGGACCACATCGCCGACATCGCCGAGCCGCTGCCGCGCACGCTGTGCTGGTCGGCCGCGTGGGAGATGACCCGCGAGGCGGAGCTCAAGGCGCGCGACTTCGTGAACCTGGTGCTGGGCGGGCTGCACGCGGAGACCGAGGTCGGCGTGGTGCAGCGGCTGCTGCTCCAGGCGCAGACCGCGCTGTCGTCCTACGCGGACACCACGTGGCGCGACGAGGGCTGGCGGCGGTTCGTGGCCAAGACGCTGGAGCTGGCGCGGGCCGCCGAGGCGGGGTCGGACCACCAGCTCGCGTTCGTGAACTCGCTCGCGGGCTCGGTGCTCGACGCCGAGGGCGTGACCGTGGTCCGGGGCTGGTACGAGGGCACCGACGTGCTGCCGGGCCTGGACGTGGACACCGACCTGCGCTGGCGGCTGTTGCAGGCGCTGGTGGCGCACGGCGCGGCGGGTCCGGACGAGATCGACGCCGAGGAGCGGCGCGACCCGACCGCGACCGGTCGGCGGCGGGCCGAGTCGGCCCGCGCGCTGCGGCCGACGGTCGAGGCGAAGACCGAGGCGTGGGACCGGGCGGTGCACGACGACGAGCTGCCGAACGCGGTCAGCGAGGCGGTCATCGCGGGCATCCACCACTACGGCCAGAAGGCACTGCTCCAGCCGTTCGTGGAGCGGTACTTCGCGGACGTGGCGGACGTGTGGGACCGCAGGTCCAGCGAGCGGGCGCAGTCCGTGGTGGTCGGGCTGTTCCCGTCGTGGTCGATCGCGCGCGACACCGTGACGGCGGCGGACGCGTGGCTGGCGGAGGAACGCCCGCCCGCGCTGCGGCGACTGGTGTCGGAAGGCCGGGCGGGCATCGTGCGCGCCCTGGCCGCGCAGGAGTTCGACCGGTCCTGATCGGACGGTGCGGAGGCCGCGTCCCCTGGTGGGGCGCGGCCTTCGCCGTGTCCGGGACTTCGGGGTCCCGACGCCCGCGCTTCGGGCGCGCCACCCCGGGAACGACGAAGGCCGCGCCCCCGACGAGGGGACGCGGCCTTCGTGGACGGTGTCAGGCGCGGGGCGCGTGCCCGGCCTGGTCGGTGAGCATCCGGAGACCGCTCAGCAGGCCACCGGCCAGGTCGCCCTCCTTGAAGGACGCCACCATGCCCATGACCGCGAGCTTCGCACCGCGATCGGGGAGCCGGCGGTGGGACTCCTCGCCGGTCACCACCTCGACCACGCGCTCACCCGGCGACACGGCCAGCAGCACCGCGTGCGCCGGGCGCGTGGTGGCGGCGTGCAGCTCCTCGGCCCGCGCGCGGGTGTCGGAGCCGAGTTCGCCCAGGTACACGCTGAAGTCCAGGCCCGTGGTGCGGCTGGCGACGGTGATCGCCTCGTCCAGCGACGCGAGCTGGACCGGGGTGAACGGCAGGGTGGGCGGGTGCGGCCGGTACATCTTCGCGACCGACACCCGGCCGCTGGTGGTCACGGCCGCGCCCACGTCCAGGGTGGCCGGGTCGACCTCGGCGATCTCACCAGTTGCCACGTGCGCCTCCCCGGGCGGTCCGGCCCGAGACCGGGGCGGTCTCGGCGTGGTGGTCGGCGGGCAGGCCGCCGGGGTTGGCGCTCCACCACACCGGGGCGTAGCCCCATTCCTGGCCCGGGCGGTACCGCGCGATGCGGGTGGCCTTCGGCCTCAGCGTCAGTAGCGTGATCACGCCGTAGATGGCCAGCGGGATCAGCGCGAAGACGAGCACGGTCTCCACGATGGTCACGGCGGTTACGGTAACCGATCGACCCCGTCACGTCCGGGCGAGGGGGCGTGCGAGCGCCACGGCGGTCAGCACGACCACCCCGCCCGCCACCAGGTACACCGTCCCGAGCGACGTGCCGGCGGCCAGCGGACCGGCCAGACCCGCCCCGATCGGTGACAGCCCCCAGGCCAGCACGCGGTACGCGCTCGTCACCCGGCCCATCAGCGGCTTGGGCGTGAGGCGCTGCCGGCGGGTCGCCGACAGCACGTTCCAGCCGGCCGACGCGAGCCCGAAGAAGAACACCGCGCCGATCGCGACGGGCAGCAGCGGCACCGCCCCGAACACCGCGAACGCCACGCCCAGCAGGGCCAGCGCGCCCACCATCACCGGCGCGACGCCCAGCCGGGGTGCCAGCCGGGGGCTCAGCCGCGCGCCGACCAGCGCGCCCAGCGCCATCACCACCACCAGCCACGGCACGAACTGCTCGGGCAGGCCGAGGACGTTGATCGAGTAGAGCGCGAGCATGGCGTTCACGCCGGCCGCGCACACCGCCGTGACACCGACCGCGAGCACCAGGACCCGCAAACCGCGGATTCGGAACAGGGTGCCCGCGCCCTCCACCAGTTGAGACCGCAAAGTGCCGGGAGCGGCGTGCTCCGGACGGTCCACCTCGGGCAGCCGGATCACGAAGAGCGCGGCGACGACGAAGGTCAGGGCGTCGAGCGCGAAGCACGCCGCCGGGTGCCACCAGAACAGCAGGCTCGCCGCGAGCGGGCCCGCGAGGTCCATGCCGAGGGTCTCGGCGGTGACGAACCGGCCGTTGGCCTCCTCCAGGTCGTCGGGTCCGGAGAGTTCGACGAGGAGCACCTGGGACGCGGAGTCGGCGAAGGTCTCCGCACCGGTGAGCACGAAGCCGGCGGCGCACAGCACGGCGACGGACGCGCTGTCCGCGACCACGGCCCAGGCGAGGAGCCCGGTCACGACCGCCCTGAACGCATGGGCGGTGCCGACCACGAGGCGGGGCTTCCAGCGGTCCACCAGCACCCCTGCCGGGAGCGCTACCACCAGCCACGGGAGCACGACCGCGACCGCCACGGCGGACGCCGCGAGAGGGCTCCTGGTGCTCACCGCGGTGTACAGCGGGAGCGCCACGGTGCGCACGCCGTCGCCCACCAACGACGTGATCCAAGCGCCTGTCAGCAGGCGGAAATCCGCGGTTCGGACGCCCTTGACGCCGATCGATCTGCCCACGCGCGACGCCCCGTCTGTGATCCGGACGACCCTCGACCAGACCTCACGCTACGCACGGTGTCCATAGTTGCCGAAAGTAGTAACCGAACGGTTCTACTGTCGCAGTGAGTACACCCGTTCGGCCTTCCCCCGGAAGGAGGCGAATGGCGGCCGGTTTGGCGTCTTGTCCTCCGCCCACTCGGCTTCTAGCTTTTCACCTGTACGGGTCTTGCGCATCCCTTTCCGGATACTAATTCCCGCCCCCTGAGTCTCGGAGGACACGACATGTACACCGTGAACCGCATCCAGGCCCCCACCCTCACTCGTTCGTCGTACACCCGAACGGACGAAGCAGTTGCACCTGTTCAGCGCTCCGTGACGACCTCCACCCTGGCGCGTGCCGCGCTGCACGACTCCGTTCGGATCACGGCCCACGACTCCGTCCGGATCACCGCGCGCGCCTCCGTCCGGATCACGGCGTTGCTCGGTTCGGTCCGGATCACGAACCGCGACTCGGTCCGCATCACCGCTGCGGACTCCGTGCGGATCACGGCGCGTGACTCCGTGCGGATCACCGCGCGGGGGTCGGTCCGGATCACCGCGCTGGGCTCGGTCCGGATCACGGCACGGGACAGCGTGCGCATCACCGCGCGGGACTCAGTGCGCATCACGGCTCACGACTCCGTGCGCATCACGGCTCACGACTCGGTGCGCATCACCGCCAGGGACAGCGTGCGCATCACCGCGCGCGACTCGGTCCGGATCACCGCGCGGGACTCGGTGCGCATCACGGCGCGCGACAGCGTGCGGATCACGGCGCAGGACGAGTTCGCCCTGGCCGGGTGATCTACGCCGCCGGCTCGCCCAGGTAGGGCAGCCACAGGGGGTCGGCCTCGGTCACGCCCGCCAGCAGCCGCCAGTGCGGCCCGCGCGGCGCGTTCGGCACGACCCGGATTCGCCAGCCCAGTTCGGACAGCAGCTTGTCGGCCTTGCGGTGGTTGCACTTCGCGCAGCAGGCCACGCAGTTCTGCCAGGTGTGGGGCCCGCCACGGGAGCGCGGCACCACGTGGTCGATCGTTTCGGCGCGACCGCCGCAGTACGCGCACCGGTACCGGTCCCGGTGCATGAGACCGGCGCGGGTCAGGGGCACCCGGCCCCGGTACGGCACCCGCACGTACCTGCTCAACCTGATCACCGACGGCACCACGACCTCGGCCGTCGACGAGTGGACGACGGCACCCGCCGGGTCGCCGTGCACCACCTCCGCCTTGCCGCACACCACCAGGACCACCGCGCGCCGCAGCGGCAGCGCGGTCAACGGCTCGAAGGTGGCGTTCAGCAGCAGGACTTTCCGTCTTCCCCAGGGCAACACCACGGGGGCCGGACCGGCTCCCTCCCCGTCGACCACCGCGTGCATCGCGTGCACGACGGGCTGTTTTTGGCCGGACGGGACCGACGACGCGATCCTGGTGCTCACCAGGGCGTCGATCGGGGTGGGTTGTCGGTCTGGCACGCGACCACCTCCACCGGTTCAGACATAGCAGACCACAGATCGCCCCTAAAAATCACGCGTGATATGTCACGCGTCCGGGGCCCGGGGTCGAAACTTGGGTGAACTCGGCCCTATCGGACATGGTTTTCACTACGGGCGCTACGCTCGGCGGGGTGACGGACCCCTCTCCCACAGCCCTGCCTGCGACGATCACCTACCCGGCCGCGGAACGCCTCGACCTGGTCGAGCACCTGCACGGACATCCGGTGGCGGACCCGTACCGCTGGCTGGAGGACCCGGCCGACCCGCGCACGACCGAGTGGTCGGGCCGCCAGGACGCGCTGGCCCGCTCCTGGCTCGACGCGCTCCCCGGGCGTGCCGCGCTCGGCGGGCGGCTGACCGAGCTGATGCGCACCGGCTCCGTGGGTACGCCCGTGTGGCGCGCCGGCCGGGCGTTCTACACCCGGCGCGGACCGGACCAGGACTACCCGGTGCTCTACGTGCTCGAAGGCGGCACCGAGCGGGTGTTGCTCGACGTGACCGAACTCGACCCGTCCGGGCGGACCACACTGGACCGCTGGTCACCGTCCGTGGAGGGCGACCGGCTCGCCTACCAGGTGTCGGTGGGCGGCGACGAGCACTCGCTCCTGCACGTGCTCGACGTCACCACCGGCGAGGTGGTGGAAGGCCCCATCGACCGGTGCCGGTACTCCCCCGTCGGCTGGCTGCCGGGCGGTGAGGAGTTCTTCTACGTGCGACGCGTGGACCCCGAGCTGGTGCCCGAGGACGAGCGGCAGTTCCACCGCCGCGTGTGGCGGCACCGGGTCGGCACCGACCCGGCGACGGACGTGAACGTGCACGGCGACGGACTGGACCACACCTACTACTACGGGCTGTCGGTCACCGACGACGGTCGGTGGCTGATCGTGAACGGCGCGCCCGGCACGGTGCGCCGCGACTCGGTGTGGATCGCGGACCTGCACGGGACGGGTGAACTGCGCCCGGTGGTCCTGACCGACGCGGGCGTGCAGTGCTCGGCGTGGGTCGAGGAAGGTCGCCTCTACCTGCGGACCAGCCTGGACGCGCCGCGCTTCCGGCTGTGCGTGGCGGACCCCGCCACGCCGACGGACTGGACCGAGCTGGTGCCGGAGCAGCCGGACTCCGTGCTGGACGGCGCGACCTGGTTGGACGGTGCGCTGGTGCTGCTGCGCACCCGGCACGCGGTGTCCGAACTGCACCTGCACGACCCGGAGTCGGGCGGGCACCTCGGGGAGATCCCGTTGCCCGGAACCGGCTCGCTGCACGGCTGGTCCACTGTGGACAAGGCCACGGACACCGGGCGGGACGTGCTGTGGTTCGGGTTCTCGGACTTCACCACGCCGCTGTCGGTGTACCGGTTCTCGTTGTCCCGCAGGGAGACCGAGCTGCACGCCGCCGCGCCCGGCTCGGCCGTGCTGCCGGCGGTGACGACCCAGCAGATCGCCTACGAGTCCGGCGACGGCACGACGGTCCGGATGTTCGTGGTGTCCGGCGAACAGCACCCCGACCTGCCCAGGCCCGCGCTGCTGACCGGGTACGGCGGCTTCGCGGTCGGCCGGGGCCCGGGGTACAGCGCGACCGCGCTGGCGTGGGTCGAGGCGGGCGGTGTCTGGGTGCACGCGTCGCTGCGCGGCGGTGACGAGGAAGGCGAGCAGTGGCACCGGGCCGGCACGCGCGACCGCAAGCAGAACGTGTTCGACGACTTCCACGCGGCGGCCGAGCGGCTGATCGCGGACGGCTGGACCACGCCGCAACAGCTTTCGATCATGGGCGGGTCCAACGGCGGCCTGCTCGTCGGCGCGGCGCTGACCCAGAAACCCGAGCTGTACCGGGCCGTGGTGTGCTCGGCACCACTGCTGGACATGGTGCGGTACGAGAACTTCCTGTTGGGGAGGCTGTGGGCGGAGGAGTACGGCAGCGCGGCGGTGCCCGAAGAGCTCGCCTGGCTGCTGTCCTACTCCCCGTACCACCGGGTGCGCCCGGAGGTTGAGTACCCTTCGGTGCTGTTCACGGTGTTCGAGTCGGACAGCCGCGTGGACCCCAACCACGCCCGCAAGATGTGCGCCGCGTTGCAGCACGCGACGGTGAGCGATCCGACGAAGCACCCCGTGCTGCTGCGCCGGGAGACCGAGGTGGGGCACGCGGGACGGTCGGTGAGCCGATCGGTGGGGCTGGCCGTGGACCAGTTGACCTTCCTGGCCGGTGCGACCGGGTTGGAGTTCGTCTGACGTGCGGAGGAGGAATGGGTCGGTGGATGTGGAGTCGACGCTCGCGGTCGATTGGTGGGTGACCAACGGGCCGAAGATCGCCGAAGGCGCGTTGCGGATCGTACTGACGGTGTTGATCGCCGTGGTGCTCCGGTTCCTGCTGCGGCGGCTGATCGATCGGCTGACCAGGGGCTCGTCCGAGGAGCGCAAGCCCAAGCTGCTCCGGCCGCTGCGGGAACGCGCGCCCCAGGCACTCGGCGTCCTGGTGTCCGAGCGGCGCGAGCAGCGCGCGAAGACCATCGGCTCGGTCCTCAAGTCGGTCACCACGATCGTGGTGTTCGGCATCGCGTTCATCCAGGTGCTGACCGAGCTCGGGATAAACCCGGCACCGATCCTGACCTCGGCCGGCATCCTCGGTGTGGCGGTCGGTTTCGGCGCGCAGAACCTGGTCAAGGACTTCTTGTCCGGCATGTTCATGATGCTGGAGGACCAGTACGGCGTGGGCGACGTGGTGGACCTCGGCCCGGCGACCGGAACGGTCGAGTCGGTGGGCCTGCGGATCACCACGATCCGCGACACGAACGGCACGGTCTGGTACGTCCGCAACGGCGAGATCCTGCGGGTGGGCAACTCCTCCCAGGGTTTCGCCGTCGCGGTGGTGGACCTGCCGCTGGCCTACGGGGCGAACCTGGTCTCGGTCACCGACGTGCTGAAGACGGCCGCCGAGGCGGCGGTGGCGGAGGAGTCGCTGGAGAAGGACGTCATCGACAAGGCGCAGGTGCTCGGTGTGGAGAAGATCACGCCCGAGGGGATCACCGTGCGCGTGACGGTGAAGGTCCGACCCGGGCGGCAGTGGGCCGTGCAGCGCGCCCTGAGGGCGAAGCTGATGCCGGCGTTGGACGAAGCGGGAATCTCCCTGAAGTCGTGACGGACGGCACCGCCGGCGCACTCGGTACGTCCGGCGCACTCGGTACGTCCGGCGCGACCAGGTGAGCCGACGTCGACGCGTCCTGATTGTCGGTGGGTGCTGGGATACTGGTGTCGGGGGCCGGAGGCCACGCCCGACCTGACCACACGGCCCTGACCTGCGGTTTTGGGGTTTCCCGCGCGGTGCGAACCTGGAACCTGGCCGGACGCGGGCGCGGCGGGCGTTCCGGAACCGGGCGTCGGGGGCGCAAGAGCCGGAGGGCGTCCTCGTCGGACGGCCGAGCCGCCGAGGACGACACGACGCGTTGGGTGTGCTGTGGCGGGTGGGGGTTCGCCGCGCGCGGCCGTGGGTGTGTGCGGTGTGGGTCGGTGGCAGGATGGTGGGGTGAGCAGCGCGGAGAACTTCTACGAAGCGGTGGGCGGGTACGAGACGTTCCACAAGATCGTCGCGCGGTTCTACGAGTTGGTGGCCGACGATCCGGTGCTCCGGCCGCTGTACCCCGAGGAGGACCTCGGGCCCGCCGAAGAGCGGTTCCGGCTGTTCCTCATGCAGTACTGGGGCGGCCCGCACACCTACTCCGACCAGCGCGGCCACCCTCGGCTCCGGATGCGTCACGCACCGTTCGTGATCGGTCCCATTGAGCGGGACGCGTGGTTGCGCTGCATGCGCGTCGCCGTGGACGAGGCGGACATCACGCCGGCCCACCGTGACCAGCTTTGGGCGTACCTGGAGATGGCCGCGAACAGCCTCATGAATGCCTGGGTGTGATTGTTGATCACCCGAACGGGGGCGGGTTCGGCGTCGCGGGTGGCAGGATGACATCTCGTGCGACGATCCTCCGACCTCCGACCAGAGATCGCCGACGTCTCCGCCTGGTGGCGTGACGCCGTCTTCTACCAGGTCTACGTCCGGTCGTTCGCCGACTCCGACGGGGACGGGGTAGGCGACCTGGAAGGCATCAGGTCCCGGCTCGGCTACCTCGAACTGCTCGGCGTCGACGCGCTCTGGTTGACGCCCTTCTACACCTCGCCCATGGCCGACCACGGCTACGACGTGGCCGACCCCCGCGACGTCGACCCGCTGTTCGGTGACCTGGCCGCGTTCGACCGCCTGGTCGAGGAGGCCCACCAGCACAACATCCGCGTCACCGTCGACCTCGTCCCCAACCACACCAGCGACCGGCACGCCTGGTTCCAGGCCGCGCTGCGGTCGGCTCCGGGCAGCGCCGAGCGCGACCGGTACTTCTTCCGCGACGGGCAGGGGTACGACGGGTCCCAGCCGCCCAACAACTGGACCAGCGTGTTCGGTGGGCCGGCGTGGACCCGCGTGGCCGACGGCCAGTGGTACCTGCACCTGTTCGCGCCCGAGCAGCCCGACCTGAACTGGGACCACCCCGAGGTCCCCGCCGACCTGACCCGGACCCTGCGGTTCTGGCTGGACCGGGGGGTCGACGGGTTCCGGATCGACGTGGCGCACGGGATGGCGAAGCCCTACGGGTTGCCGAACATGGATTCGCGCGCCGCGCACGGTCCGGGCACCTTGCACGACAACTCGGTCGACCCCCGGTTCGACAACGACGCCGTGCACGACGTGCACCGGATGATCCGCAAGGTCGTCGACGAGTACCCGGGCCGGATGGCCGTGGGTGAGATCTGGGTCAAGGAGGACGAGCGCTTCGCCCGCTACATCCGGCCCGACGAGCTGCACCTGGGCTTCAACTTCCGGCTGGTAGAGGCACCGTTCGACGCGGACGCGGTGCGGGCGGCGATCGACCACTCGTTGGCCGCTGTGACGCCTTACGGCACGCCGGCCACGTGGACGTTGTCCAACCACGACGTCGTACGGCACGTGAGCCGTTACGGCGGTGGTCCGCTGGGCGTCCAGCGGGCGCGTGCCATGGCGTTGGTGGAGCTCGCCCTACCCGGCGTGGTCTACCTGTACAACGGCGAAGAGCTCGGCTTGCCCAACGTGGAGCTGCCGGACTGGGCGTTGCAGGACCCGACCTGGCTGCGGTCCGGCCACACCGAGCGCGGCCGGGACGGGTGCCGCGTCCCGCTGCCCTGGGAGGGCGACACGCCGCCGTTCGGCTTCTCGCAGGGCGTGACCACGTGGCTGCCCCAGCCGAACGAGTGGGCGGGGTTGACGGTGGAGTCCCAGTTGGAGGACCCGGAGTCGATGCTGTCGCTCTACCGGCACGCGGTGGAGCTGCGGAAGTCGCACCCGTCGATCTCCGGTGACGAGGTCGAGTGGTACGGCGCGCCGGCCGGCTGCTTCGCCTTCCGGCGCAAGGGCGGCGGGCTCATCTGCGCCCTCAACACCTCGGGTGGGCCGGTGCCCCTGCCGCCCGGTGAGATCCTGCTCTCCAGCGGGCCCATGGACGGCAACCAGCTACCCCCGGACACGGCGGTCTGGCTGGTCTGAGGCGGAGAGCCCCGAACGCGACCGTTCGGGGCCCGCTCCGCCGTCAGACCAGGAGCGGGAGCATCGAGTGGCGGCGGCGGACCACCGCGCCGTAGCGGGCGTCGATGCGCAGCCACGAGTCGGTGGCGGTGACGCGGACGTCGTCGCCGCCCAGGAAGCCCATGCCGGACAGGGCGAACAGGCAGCGCAGGGGGACCTTCACGTCCAGTCCCGAGCCGCTGACCGTGAGCACGGTCTGGTCCAGCAGCGAAGCGGGCGGGGTGCCCTGCGGGCCGGTGTTCTCGCGGGCCAGGGTCACGCCCTGTTCCGCCAGCTCGGCCACGACGTTGCCGGGCAGGCGGTCGACCGGGAGCCAGCCCTCGACCGGCGGCAGGGCCGAGCGCCACATCAGGTCGCGGGCGGGGCCCGGGTCGACGGTGTCGCTGCGCACCACGGCCAGGCCGGTGAGCAGGTCGCCGCCGGACACGGTGACGTCGGCGGGGGTGGTGCGGCCGGCGACGGTCCGGGTGGCCAGGGTGTCGAACGGCGTGGCCACCCAGGCGTCCAACTGGTCTCCGTCGGGGCGGTTGCGCAACCGCACGACGCTCTGCGCGTCCAGGCGTACGGCGCGGGCGACGAACGCACCCAGGTCGTCCCGCTCGGCGGGATCTGCGAGCACCAGCTCAGGCACCGTTACCTCCGGCACGCCAGCCCGCGAGAAAGTCGCGTTCGGCTTCGAGGAGACGGCGCGGTCGTCCGGCCGTCAGGTTGTAGGGCACCATCAGGGTCTCCGCGGTGGCCACCACGGGACTTCCCTCACGCCGCCCGTTGCGCACCGAGTAGTCCAACGTGAAGGAAGCCGACTTCAGTTCCCGCACGGACATCTCCACCACGACCTCGTCACCGGTGAACACCAGCGGCACCAGGTAGTCCACCGTCAGACGGGCCACCACGACGCCGTGCGCCATGTCCGGCACGCCGTGCCGGGCGGCCTCGGTGAACAGGAGGTCTATCCGGGCCTCCTCCAGCAGGGTCACCGTGTTGGCGTGGTTGACGTGGCCGAACGCGTCCATATCCGACCAGCGCGGACGCACACCCGTGACGAACACACCCAACTTGAACGCGCCTCCTGAGGTAGCTTCCGGTGGCGTTGACCCTATCCGCGTGCTACCGCCAGGTTAAGGCGGCACCCGTACCGAGGAACCGGGCCACGCGTTCCGCCTCTTCCCGCAGGTCGGGACGCTCGTCGAAGGGCGACACCGCGAAGCCGGTCGGGGTCTTGCGCCAGGTGGCGACGACCTCGCCGGCCACGACGACGTGCGGGGTGAGGAACCCGCCGCCGGTCTGGACGCGCGGCGCGAACTCCGGGGCCAGGGCGAGCGAGCGGTCCCGGTAGCCGAGCAGGTACGGGTCGAAGTGGCCCAGCATGCGGACCGTGCGGTCGGGGTCGGCGCGTTCGGCGAGGATCTCCGGCAGGTCGCGGAGCTGCCGCTTGGGCAGGCCGCTCCACGCCGCGAAGTCCGCGACGGTGGCCGGGCCGTAGGCCCGCCGGTAGCGCCGCCAGAGGTCGTCGACGGTCCTGTCCGCCGGCGGGACGTCGTCCAGCAGGCGGTACCGGTCGTCCAGTCCCCGGCACAGGAAGCCCGACACGGCCGCGTACAGGAGCAGGTGCGCGGGGGCCTGGGAGCCGGGGTCGAGGGGGAGGCCGACCTCGGCCAGGCGCTCGACGACCTCGGCGCGGGTCAGGGGCTCGGTCAGCACCTCGCACAGCGCGCGCACGCCGCGCTCGCACAGGTCGTCGGTGAGGCCGAGCTGGTCGCGGCGGTTCCTGGTGGAGGCCAGGACCGACGGCTTGAGCAGCTCCAGCACCCAGAGGTCGTCCCGGGCGATCAGGTGCAGGGTGCCGCGCATGGCCCAGGTGCGCACGACCCGGCCGTCGAGGTCCTCGACGCCGCGCGCGCGGGCGGCGAGCCTGAGGGCGGGGACGTCCTGCGCCTGGAGGGCGAACACGGAGTCGAGCAGGTCGGTCAGGTCGCTCGTGGGGTGGGACAGGCGTTGGGCGCGCATCCGGCGGGCGAGCACGTCGGACGGGGCGAGGTCGGAGGCAGTCACCGGGACCCGCCGCCGAACCCGGCCACGGACACGTCGCGCGGCACGTGCGGACCGTAGCGGCTGGTGGCGGGCGGGACGCCCGGCGTGCCGTTGACCACCCGGCTGCCCGTCGCCTCGCTCACCCCCGTCCGGGTGGCGGTGTCACTCGGCCGTGCGGTCACATCGGATGACTTTACGGCCGGTGGACCACGCGGCGGTGTCCGGAGGCACGTCGGTGCCCCGTGCCGGAGGGGGCCAGGCCTCGTAGGAGGCCCGGCCCCCAGGGCTCAGCGGATCATGCTGCGGACCTGGCGGGCGGCCACCGAGAGGGTGGCCAGGTCCAGGCGCGTCACCCGGTTGATCTCGGCGAGGGCCGCGCGGGCCCGACCGAGGCGGGAGGCGTTCGTCTGCTCCCACGCCGCGATCTTGTCCGCCGCCGACTCGCCCGGCTCGCTGGAGCGCAGCACGTCGACCGTGATCGAGCGCAGCGACGAGTAGAAGTCGTCGCGCAGCGCCAGGCGGGCCAGCGCGTGCCAGCGGTTGCCGCGTTCCAGGCCGCTGACCGAGCTGAGCATCCGGTCCATGTCCAGGTGCTCCGACAGCGCGAAGTACAGCTCCGCCGTCTCCGGGTGCGTGCGCTCCGGGCCGACGCCGTGGCCCTCCTCGCGCTCGGCGAGTTCCGCCACCTCGGTCACGTCCAGCAGTCCGTAGCTGAACAGCAGCACCGCGATCCGGCGCGCCAGCTCCACCGGCACCCCGGACTCGACCAGCCGCTCGACGTGCGCGACCACCGACTCCTTCTCCCGGCCCTGCAACAGGTCCAGGGCCCGGGGTGACAACTCGGCCACCACACCGGCGAACCGGCTGATGGTCGAGCCGACCGCCAGCGGCTGCGGGCGGTTGGTGAGCAGCCACCGCGACGCCCGGTCCAGCAGGCGACGGGTCTCCAGGACCATGTCGTCCTGGACGTCGGTCGGGATCACGTTGTCCAGCGCGCGGATGTCGCGCCACAGCGACGGCAGGTCGTAGATCGCGGTCACGATCGTGTAAGCCCGCACGGCGTCCGTGGCGGACGCGCTGATCTCCTCGGCCAGCCGGAACGCGTAAGACACGCCGCCACCGTCGACGACCTCGTTGACCAGCACCGTGGTGATGATCTCGCGGGACAGCGGGTGGCCGGCGATCGACTCGGCGAACCGGTCGCGCAGCTCGCTGGGGAAGTAGTCGGGCAGCTTGCGGGCCATCACGTCGATGGCCGGCAGGTCACCCGCGAGCACTTCCTCCTTCAGCGCCAGCTTCACGTGCGCGAGCAGGGTCGCCAGCTCCGGCGAGGTCAGGCCGTCGCCCGCCTTCTCCAGCGCCTTGAACTCGGCGACGCTCGGCAGCGCCTCCAGCGCCCGGTCCAGCACGCCGCGCTGCTCCAGGTCCGCGACCAGGCGGGCGTGCACCGAGAGCATCGGCGCGGCGTGGGCGCGGGACACGCCCAGCACCGAGTTCTGCGAGTAGTTGTCGGCGAGGACCAGCTCGCCGACCTCGCCGGTCATCTGGCCGAGCAGCTCGGTGCGCTGGTCCTGGCCCAGCTCGCCGTCCCGGACCAACTGGTCGAGCAGGATCTTGATGTTGACCTCGTGGTCGGAGCAGTCCACGCCCGCCGAGTTGTCCAGCGCGTCGGTGTTGACCTTGCCGCCGGTCCGGGCGAACTCGATCCGGCCGCGCTGGGTCAGCCCCAGGTTGCCGCCCTCGCCGACGACCTTGACGCGCAGGTCGGCACCGTTGACCCGGATCGCGTCGTTGGCCTTGTCGCCCACCTCGCCGTGCGACTCGACGCCCGCCTTCACGTATGTGCCGATGCCGCCGTTCCACAGCAGGTCGACCGGCGCGAGCAGGACGGCCTTCATCAGCTCCTGCGGCGACAGCTTCACCACGTCCTCGGGCAGCCCGAGCGCTTCCCGCGCCTGCGGGCTGACCGGGATGGACTTGGCCGCCCTCGACCACACCCCGCCGCCCGCGCTGATCAGCGAGCGGTCGTAGTCGTCCCACGAGGAGCGCGGCAGCTCGAACAGCCGCCTGCGCTCGGCGAACGACGGCGCGGCGGTCGGGTCCGGGTCGATGAAGATGTGCCGGTGGTCGAACGCGGCCACCAAGCGGATGTGCTCGGAGAGCAGCATGCCGTTGCCGAACACGTCACCGGACATGTCGCCGACGCCGACGACGGTGAACTCCTCGGTCTGGGTGTCCGTGCCCAGCTCCCGGAAGTGCCGCTTCACGCTCTCCCACGCGCCCTTGGCGGTGATGCCCATGGCCTTGTGGTCGTAGCCCACCGAACCGCCGGAGGCGAACGCGTCGCCCAGCCAGAAGCCGTAGGACTTGGACACCTCGTTGGCGATGTCGGAGAACGACGCCGTGCCCTTGTCCGCCGCCACCACCAGGTAGCTGTCGTCGCCGTCGTGCCGCACCACCTGCGGCGCGGGGACGACCGTGCCGGAGCTGAGGTTGTCGGTCAGGTCCAGCAGGCCCGAGATGAACTGCCGGTAGCAGGCGATGCCCTCGGCCAGGAACGCCTCGCGGTCCAGCCCCGGGTCACCGGTCGGCACCGGCGGCTTCTTCAGCACGAAGCCGCCCTTCGCGCCCACCGGCACGATCACGGCGTTCTTCACCGCCTGCGCCTTGACCAGGCCCAGGATCTCGGTGCGGAAGTCCTCGCGCCGGTCGGACCAGCGCAACCCGCCGCGCGCGACCGGCCCGAAGCGCAGGTGCACGCCCTCGATCCGCGGCGAGTAGACGAAGATCTCGAACCGCGGTCGCGGCTGCGGCAGGTCCGGGATCGCCCGCGGGTCCAGCTTCACGGCCAGGTACGGGCGCGGGCCGCCGTCGGCGTCGCGGACGAAGTAGTTCGTGCGCAGCGTGGCCTGCACGAGCGTGAGCAGGCTGCGCAGGATGCGGTCCGCGTCCAGGCTGGTCACGTCGTCGATCAGCGCGGTGATCTCCGCGGCCAGCCCGTCCGTGCGGCCGGCGCGCTGCGCGTCCTCCAGCGCCGGGTCGAACCGCGCCTCGAACAGCCGCACCAGGGCCTTGGCGACCTCGGTGTGCGCGAGGACGGCGTCCTCGATGTAGTCCTGGCTGTACGGGGTGCCGGCCTGGCGCAGGTACTTGGCGTAGGCGCGCAGCATCGCGGCCTGCTGCCAGCTCACGCCGGCCTTGAGCACCAGCGTGTTGAAACCGTCCACCTCGGCCTCGCCGCGCCAAGCCGCCGCGAACGCGTCCTGGAACCGGGTTCGCACCAGCTCCAAGTCGTCCTGGGACAGCTCGTCCAGCGTCGACTGGTCGATGCGCAGGCCGAAGTCGTAGATCCAGCACTCCGTGCCGTCGTCGCGCACGAGTTCGTAGGGGCGCTCGTCCACCACGACCACGCCCATGCGCTGGAGCATCGGCAGCACGTCGGACAGCGTCAGGCGCTCACCCGCGAGGAACAGCTTGAACCGGCGCTCGCCGGGCTCGGCGTCGCGCGGCACGTAGAACTGCATCGCCAGGTCGCCCTGGGCCAGCGACTCGATGCGGCGGAAGTCGACCAGCCCCTCGGCGGCCGTGAAATCTTCCTTGTACGCCTCCGGGAAGGCCGCGGCGAACCGCTGGCCCTGCTCGGAGGAGGATTCCGTGCCGAGGCCCTGGCCATCGGTGTCGCCGTCCAGCAGGGCTTCCACCATGCGGTCGTCCCAGGAGCGGACCGCCTCGGCCAGCAACTGCTGGACGTAGCCGGTGTCCGGCTCGACGTCGAAGTGCCGATTCGGGTCGGTGTGCACGGTGAAGTGCACCCGGGCCAGCGCGGACTCGCCGACGCGCGCGCTGTACTCCAGGTTCAGGCCGCCCAGCTCGGCGATCAGGACTTCCTGCATGGCCAACCGGGAGGTCGTGGTGTAGCGGTCGCGCGGCAGGTAGACCAGGCAGGAGAAGAACCGGCCGTACGGGTCGCGGCGCAGGAACAGCCGCAGCCGGCGGCGCTCGGCGAGCGCGATCACGCCCGTGACGTTCTGGTAGAGCGTCTCGGTGTCGACCGAGAACAGCTCGGTGCGCGGGTAGTCCTGGATCACCTCCAGCATCCGCTGCCCCGAGTACGAGTGCAGCGGGAAGCCGGCGCGGTGGATGACGTCCCGCACCCGGCGCTCGATGGCCGGGATGTCCAGCACGTCCTCGTGCAGGGCGGTCGTGGAGAACACGCCGAGGAACCGGTGCTCACCGGTCACGTTGCCCTCGGCGTCGAACGTCTTGACGCCCACGTAGTACGGGTAGACCGAGCGGTGCACGCTGGACTGGGCGCTGGCCTGGGTCAGCACCAGGAGCTCGGGCGAGAGGGCCTGCGCGCCCGCGTCCGGCCCGGCGGTCAGGCTGCGCGCCGCGAGGCTGTCCTGCCTGAGCACGCCCAGCCCACTGGCCAGCACCGCGCGCAGGGCGGGTTCGCCGCCGGTCGCCGGGTCGTCCCGGACCAGCTCGTACTGGCGGTAGCCGAGGAAGGTGAAGTGGTCGGCGGCCAGCCAGCGCAGCAGCCGCGCGCCGTCGCCCACCTCGGCCGGGTTCAGCGGCGGCGGGGAGGACTGGAGCTGCTCGGCGAGCTGGAGGGCCGTGTCGGTCATCTTGCGGGTGTCCTCGACGACCTCGCGGACGTCGTTGAGGACGGTGTGCAGCTTGGTCTCCAGCTCGCGCGCCCGGTCCGGGTCGGTGAGGAGGTCGACCTCGATGTACATCCAGGACTCGGCCATCGCGTCCGCCGGCGGGTCGGCCGGGTCGGCCGTGGGCAGGACCTCGTTCAGCACGCCGGTCACCGGGTCCCGGCGCACCACGACTATCGGGTGGACCACCCGTTGCACCTGCACGCCGCCCCGGGTCAGCTCGGACGCGACCGAGTCCACGAGGTAGGGCATGTCGTCGGTGACCACCTGCACGACGGTCGCCGGGCAGCGCCAGCCGTCGTGCACGCGGGTCGGGTTGAGGATGCGCACCACCGGCCGGCCCGGTACCCGGGTCTCGGCGAGCTGGTAGTTCGAGCGGACCGCGCCCACCAGGTCCACCGGGTCGTCGTCGTCGACTTCCTCGGCAGAGACGTGGCGGTAGTACAGGCGGATCAGGTCGGCCAGCTCGGGGGCGTTGGCGGCGGCCCGTTCGATCAATTCGTCACGAGCTTGTTCCGGACTGGCCGTGCGGCCTGCACCGGCGTCGTGGCTGGTGGCGAGCTCCGATCGGGACGGGACTCCAGTCGAGGTCATGTTCAGGCGACTCCACGCTATCCGGCACCTCTGTGTGCCGGGTCCGGCCTCCACCTAACCAGACGCGCGGCACCCTGTCGGAGCAACCCCGCGCACTGAATCGAGCCACTTGCCGGAAAGTGGAAAATTCACCGCGACACGACTATTTTTGGCGTCCCGCCTTTGGTACGGCGGGAAACCTCGGTAAAACCTCAAATCATTTCTCAGCTTTCGGGCAACGTCCACCGAGGTGCCTCGCCGGTCACCCGCCGGATGGGCGCGGTGGTCTCCGAGTCGGTTTCCGGCGGACCCACCGGAACGATCGGGACAGTGCTCTCGACCTCGTCGGCGAAGTCGTCGGCCTCGCCTTTCGTCGCCTCGTCCTCGCGCCGGCCCACCTCGTAGGCCACCAGCGCCTCGGCGAGCAGTTCGGCCAGGCTCAGGTCGCTCTTGGGCCGCCGGGACGCGCGCGTGGCACTGGGCGACTCGCTCGGCGGGGGCGGCTCGACCAACGGCGGCAGTTCGATCGACCGACCGCCGACGATGACGGATGTGACGAACGGCTCCTCGCCCGCCGGTTGGTCACCGGCCTCGGCAGACCCGGGGGACGGCACATCGGCGGTCGGGATACCGGCATTCAGAGTAGCGGGGGACAGCACATCGGCGGACTGCCCCGGAATGACCGGAGACGACGGGACCGGAGTCGGGTCGGCCGGAGCCGGGTCGTCGTCCTCGACGTCGGCGTGACCGAGGAAACCGGACGGGCTCAGCGGGGTGGGCAGCGCGCTCGGGATAAGCGGCGCGCTCGGGCTGGCCGGCGTGCTCGGGGCGGGCAGCGGAGCGGTGACGGGGGCCTGGTCGGGCAGAGAACCCGGTGTCGGTTCGAGCGTCGGTGCAGACGTCGGTTCGGGTGTCGGTGCGTACGTCGGCGCGGACGTCGGCTCGGCCCTCGGACCCGGCGCAGGAGCGTGCGGCGCGACCGCGAACCCCCCAGGCGACGAGTGCGACCGGTACGACGACCCGCCGGCCAGGTCGAACGGGCCCGGCGACGGCAGCAGTTCCGGTGGTCCGAGCGCCCCGGGCCGGCCCAGCGTCTCCGGCCTGCTCAACGTCTCCGGCCCGACCGGCATGCCCGGCGTGTCCGGCGAACCGGCCGATTCGAGCGGAGATCCCGGCACTGCCTCGGATGGAGGTTCGGGCAGGTCGAAACGTTGGTGCGGCACCGGGCTCGGGTCCGGCGGCGATGGGGGCGAGGGGCGGCGCGTCGGCTCCGGCCCCGGCAGGGGCGTCGGCTGAGGCAGGGGCGGCGGCTGAGGCGTCGGCTCCGGCAAGGGTGTCGGCTGGGGCGTGGGCACCGGGTCCGGCGTGGGCACCGGGTCGGACTTCGGTTGAGGCGTCGGCACGGGGTCCGGGATCGGGACTGGCGGCACCTGGTCGGGCTCGGGCGCGGCCGGCACCGGGTCGGGGAAGGGGCCGGGCGACGTCGGCGGGGCGAGGTTCGGGTAGTCCGGCGGGTCGGGCACCCGCGCGGTCGGGATCACCGGGCCCTTCACGAACGCGGCACCCAGGCCGATCGGCGGGTCGTCGTCGTCCCGGATCGCGGGCTGCACCATCGTCGGGGAGTCGAACATGTCGATCGACGTCACCTCCTCCTGGGAGGTGAAGGGGACCTCGTCCCGAAGGCGCGAAAACGCCTCGTCGCGCGTCCGGAGAGGCAGCTCGTCCCGAAGCCGGGGCGGCGCTTCGACCCGCCACGACACCGTGTCGGCCTGCGACTGGGCCACGCTGTCGGCAGTAAGCCCACCACCGCTTTGATCGGCCGACGCATCGGGCGCGGAAATCTCAGGTGCGGAGGTCCCAGGCGCGGAGGTGCCGGGTGCCGAGGTGCCGGGTGCCGAGGTGCCGGGCACCGTGCTGCCGGGTGCCGAGATGTCCGGTTCGGGAGTACCCGAGGTGGGGCTGTCCGGCTCGGAGTGGTCCTCTGCCTCGGTGTCGTTGGCCAAGGTGTCGTTGGCCAAGGTGTCGTTGGCCAACGTGCTGTCGGTGTCTCCGGCGTCGCGCGCGCGACGCCGTCCGCCGGCGCGCTGGGAGTCCAGCAGACCGGCGGCTTTGAGCGTTTCAAGGACGCTCCCGCCGTCCGAGCTCTCCGGAACGACGACTGGTTCGGCGGTGTTCTCGGGGGGCTCCCCCGCTGCTTCGCGAGCCGCCCGCCGACGTCCGCTGCGCACCGCACCCGCCGCCGCGATCAGCCCGGCAGCGGACACGCTGCGCTCGCCACCGGCGGACCGGTCGACATCATCGTGCGCCGGCCCGTCGACCGAACCCGTCACGGAAGCGACCGGAGCGGTCACAGGTGCGTCATCGGTGTGGGGTGTGTCAGGAGCGGATTCTTCCGGAGTGGAAGCGTCCGGCGCGGAAGAGTTCGGCGCAGAAGAGTCTGGCGCGGAAGTGTCGAGCGGGGAAATGCTCGACGGCGGTTGCGGATCGCATTCCGTGGAGTGGATTCCGGGATCGGTCGCCGACATCTGCGCCGAGGCGGCGTG
This sequence comes from Actinosynnema sp. NPDC023587, assembly GCF_040640215.1. Classification (NCBI taxonomy): domain Bacteria; kingdom Bacillati; phylum Actinomycetota; class Actinomycetes; order Pseudonocardiales; family Pseudonocardiaceae; genus Actinosynnema; species Actinosynnema sp. NPDC023587. The sequence goes on from NZ_JBFABG010000003.1 coordinate 411,927, forward strand.
CGCGGCGCGCGGCGAATCCGGGTGCACCGGCTGGAATGCCCTGGCCAGCCCGCCCTCGTTCTTCTCCGGGCCGGTCTGGGGCGATGGCGGCAATCCCTGCTCGACGGCCGACTGCGGCGGGACCGCCGGAGCTTGCCGGGGCACATCCGCCGACTCCGGCGCGACGTGGTGCGGCGGCGGGAACGTGGGGGGAGCGGACTGGGAGCGCGGCGGCGGGAAGGTCCTTTCGAGGTAAGTCTGTTCGAAGCGGGTCTGTTCGCGCGGCCGACCGAGGATCGGACGCGCCTCGCCGCTCCGCGCGTGCTCCGGACGCCCGAACACCGCCGCGTCCAAGTCGGCCGATTGCGGGAACGCCGGCCGTGACGACGGGATGGGCGACGACGGGGTGGGTGGAGTGGGCTGCACAGCGGTTTGCTCTGCGGGCTGGTTGGCCGTCTGGTTCGGGGGGCTCGCTGCCGGGTCGCCTGTCGGGTCGGCTGTCGGGTCGGTTGCCGGAGAGCGGGTCATCGGGGCGCGGCCTGCCGGGCTTTCCGGGGTGCGGGCGGTCGGGAGGTCGGGGGCGTGGTCGGGATTGCCTGCGGCGGCTGCGGGCGGCTGTGGCGGGGGTGGCGTGGTGTCGCCGAAGGGCTGGACCAAGCGCCAGCGGTCGGCGGCGTGGGCGCGGGCGGCGGAGATGCCCTCGACCGTCATGTCCTCGGCCGCCCTGCGGGAGCGTTTGACGCGCAGGCCGTCGGCCCGGTGGACCTGCGCCGGCCGCCACTGGCGGAGCTGCTGCTTGAGCTCCGGGGTCAGGCTGGGTTCGGGGGTGGTGGTGCTCGGCTTCGACCGGCGCAGCAGGGCGGCGAGCTGGTCGTGCTGGCCGGTCGGCTGGCGGTGCACGCCGGAGAACTCGGCGGCCAGCCTGGCGCGCACGGCGTAGACGGCGCGGGCCCGACGGCGTTCGGCGGCGTGCGCGGAGCGGAGGTCGGCCAGCGCCTCGGTCAGGTCGCCGGACACCTCGTGCACGTGCGCGAGCGCCAGCAGGCTCTCCGCGAGCAGGGTGTCGAGCTGGTGGCGCTCGGCGTTGTCGGCCGCGTCGCGGAGCATGTCGCGGGCCTGGTCGACGCGACCGGCGGGCAGGTGGACCCTGGTCGCCAGGGCCAACCTCAACCAACCGGTGGAGGACGCCGACGGCGCGCGCACGGGGCGGTCCAGGAACGGGGTGCCGGTCTCGGACGCCTCGGCGGGCTTGCCCGCGTCCATCAGGGCGCAGACCAGTTCGACGGTCAGCCCGCCGCGCACCTGGCCGCTGTCGGACGCCTGGTCGGTGAGCTGGTCGAGCAGGCCGAGCCCTTCGCGGCCGGCGGTGATCGCCGCTTCCGGATCACCCCAGCGCCGGTGCTGGGCCGCCGCCGCCGCGCGGAGCAGCCCGCGCAGCAACAGGGCAGTGTCGTGGTCCAGCACGGGGTCGGTCGAGTAGAGCTGATCGGCCTCGGCCAACGCCTCGGTGAGCGCGTTGCCGCGCCCCACCGAGACCAGGCACTCGCTGGCCTGCACGAGTGCCGAGGCACGCAGGGCGTCCGGGACGTCCTGCGCTTCGAGAACGGGGCGGACGGCCGCGAACCCGGTCAACGGCGCGCCCACGGACCTGGCGCTGTCGGCCAGTTCCACCCGCAGACGCCACGCCGTCTCGTGCTCCGCTTCCGCCTCGGCCGCCTTCAGGGCGTCCAGCGCCCGGTCGGCGGTCTTGACGCCCCGGCCCATCCGGTTGCTCGCGAAGACCACCAGGGACTCCGCGCGCAACCGGTCGACCTCGTCACGGCGGGTGGAGGCGAGCGCAACCGCGCGCTCGCCCAGCACCAGAGCCAGCTCCGGTGCCCGCCAACGCAGCCGCCAGGCGGGCACGACCAGCGTGCTCACCTCGGCGTCCGCCTGCGCCTCGCCCCTCGCCGCCACGACGTCGCTGCTCAGTCTCGTGTGAGCTTGCGGTAGGTGACGCGGTGCGGCCTGGCGGCCTCCGCGCCCAGACGCTCCACCTTGTTCTTCTCGTAGCCGTCGAAGTTGCCCTCGAACCAGTACCACTTCGACGGGTTCTCGGCCGTGCCCTCCCACGCCAGGATGTGCGTGGCGACGCGGTCGAGGAACCACCGGTCGTGCGAGATGACCACGGCGCAACCGGGGAACTGCTCCAGGGCGTTCTCCAGCGAGCCGAGGGTCTCGACGTCGAGGTCGTTCGTCGGCTCGTCGAGCAGGATCAGGTTGCCGCCCTGCTTGAGGGTGAGCGCCAGGTTGAGCCGGTTGCGCTCGCCGCCGGACAGCACGCCCGCCGGCTTCTGCTGGTCCGGTCCCTTGAAGCCGAACGCGCTGACGTAGGCCCGCGACGGCATCTCGACGTTGCCGACGTGGATGTAGTCCAGGCCGCCGGAGACGACCTCCCACACGTTCTTCTTCGGGTCGATGCCCGCGCGGTTCTGGTCGACGTAGGACAGCTTGACCGTCTCGCCCACCTTCACCTCGCCGGCGTCCGGCTCCTCCAGCCCGACGATGGTCTTGAACAGGGTCGTCTTGCCGACGCCGTTCGGACCGATCACGCCGACGATGCCGTTGCGCGGCAGGCTGAACGACAGGCCGTCGATCAGCACCCGGTCGCCGAAGCCCTTCTTGAGCTTCTCGACCTCGACCACGACGCTGCCCAGACGCGGGCCCGGCGGGATCTGGATCTCCTCGAAGTCGAGCTTGCGGGTCTTCTCCGCCTCGGTCGCCATCTCCTCGTAGCGGTCCAGGCGGGCCTTGGACTTGGCCTGGCGGGCCTTGGCACCCGACCGGACCCAGTCCAGCTCGTCCTTGAGGCGCTTCTGGAGCCGCTGGTCCTTCTTGCCCTGCACCGCGAGGCGCTCGGCCTTCTTCTCCAGGTAGGTGGAGTAGTTGCCCTCGTAGGGGTGCGCCCGGCCCCGGTCCAGCTCCAGAATCCACTCGGCGAGGTTGTCCAGGAAGTACCGGTCGTGGGTGACCGCCAGGACAGCGCCGGGGTACTGGGCCAGGTGCTGCTCCAGCCACAGGACGCTCTCCGCGTCCAGGTGGTTGGTGGGTTCGTCGAGCAGCAGCAGGTCCGGCTTGCTGAGCAGGAGCTTGCACAACGCGACCCGGCGGCGCTCGCCACCGGAGAGGGTCTTGACGTCGGCGTCGGGCGCGGGGCAGCGCAGGGCGTCCATCGCCTGTTCGAGCTGGGAGTCGAGGTCCCACGCGTTCGCGTGGTCCAGTTCTTCCTGGAGCTGCCCCATCTCCTCGATCAACTCGTCGGAGTAGTCGACCGCGAGCTTCTCGGCGACCTCGTTGTAGCGGTCGAGCTTGACCTTGATTTCCCCGAGCCCCTCCTGGACGTTGCCCAGGACGGTCTTGTCCTCGTTGAGCGGCGGCTCCTGCTGGAGGATGCCGACTGTGGCACCAGGCGACAGGTACGCCTCGCCGTTGCCCGGTGTGTCCAGGCCCGCCATGATCTTCAGCACGCTCGACTTGCCGGCTCCGTTGGGACCGACGACGCCGATCTTCGCGCCGGGGTAGAACATGATGGTGACGTCATCGAGGATGACCTTGTCCCCGTGCGCCTTGCGCACCTTTTTCATGGTGTAGATGAACTCGGCCATGCCCGCGATCGTAGAGCGGTGCCGATCGGGCGAGTACCTCGGACGCCGGCAACGACGGTCGACACAACACAGAGTTAACGCGGACGGGGGTCACCCACTCCTGTCACAGCGCGTCGGTGCCGCGCGGGCGTGACGCTGTGACCAGCGAATCCGGTCGACTACGTGAACTCCTGCGGTGTCAAGCCCTCATGCCTGAACGGGGTACCGCTTCAGCGGCTGCCCACGACCTCCCCCCTCGATGCTCGTGACGACGACACTCGACGCGCATTCTCCGTGCCGGCTCCGCGCGTCGATCGCTTTCGACCATTCATGCCCCGAACGGCCCAGGATCACACTTCGGTTGTCCCAACCCACTCCCCTGCGTTACCGGAACGGCCCCCTTCCGCTACTCCAGCGGCTTGGGATCGCGCGGCCGAACGACTGCCCTGTCTCCCGTGCCGACTGCGGTGCGACACGGAAGGCTGTGACCTGCGACGACGGTTTCGGTGCGGCGGCGCTACGGCTGTCGCCCCCACCGCCCGGTGCGCCGGTCGCTCGGCCCGTCGCGAAGCGGGGGAGGCCGCGCGAGCGGTCAGGAGGACGTCTGCGACACCTCCCGACATTGCGTCGCGGGGGCCCGGTGGTCGGTGGGTGGACGGCCCAACCCGGCTGGACCACCGGAGCCCGGCGAGGGGTCCGGATCTCGGGACCGCGCCGGCTCCGGTGACGCCGGGGGTTCCGCCGGCGGGCCGGTTCCGGGCGGCGGGCGGGAGGCGGGGCGGTTGAGGGAGACGCCGGCGAAGGCGAGGGGGAGTTCGTCCTCGTTCCGGGGCGCGACGACGACCGCGCCGGCGGGGTCGGGGTCGTGGACGGGGTGGGCGGTGCAGGACGCCAGGTCGGGGCCGACGGCGCTGGCCTCGATGTCGACGACCTGGCTGGTCCGCCCGTTCTCGGTGAACTCCCTGACCCGCACCCTGCCGTGCACCACCACCGGGTCCCCCCGGTTCAGCGACGCGTGCACGTTGTCCGCCAGCTCACGCCAGCAGGTGACCATCAGGAACATGTGCGGGCCCGCTGTCCAGTCCTCCTTGCCCCGGTCGAAGCGCTGCTCCTGGCTGTGGATCCGGAACCCGGCGCGACTGAAGCCGGTGCCGACCTTCGAGTGGGCGATCTTGCTCGCGACGATGCCGCACACCGTGATCCGCGTGTCGTTGTAAGCCATTTCCGCGCCTCCTGGGGTTGATCTCCGGTGTCCAGGCTGCCGGGCTGTGAGCTGCGGGGAAAGCGCGCTCTCGAATTTGTGGACAGGGATGCCAGGGCTGTGGACAAGTACTGAGTGAGTCCTCACTCCTTGACATGAGTGAGGACTCACTCATACGCTCGGCCCATGCCGGAGAACTCCGTCCGACGTCGCAAGCGCGCCCCGGCGATGAGCGTCGAGGACCGCCGCGAAGCCATCGTCGCCGCCACCGTCCCGCTCCTGCTCACGCAGGGCGCGAACGTCACCACCAGCCAGATCGCCCAGGCCGCGGGCATCGCCGAGGGCACGGTCTTCCGGGCGTTCAAGGACAAGCGGGAACTGATCGCGACGTGCGTCCGCTCGGTGCTCGCGGTCGACGGCGAGCTGACCGTGCTCGCCGAAGCCCGCCAGGTCGCCCAGCTCGCCGACCGCCTGTCGTGGGCGATCAGCGCGGTCTCCGGCTACCTGGACCGGATGTGGAAGCTCATGGGCGTCCTGCGCGAGTCCGGCTACGACCCGGACCACGAGCACGGCGAGCGCAAGGGCCCGCCCGTCGAGATGCAACTGATCTCGGAGCGCGTCGCGGACCTGTTCAAGCCCGACGCGCACCGGTTGCGCGTCGCCCCGGAGCTGGCCGCGCGCCTGCTGCTGGGCCTGGTGTTCACCAACCGGATGCACGGCGAGGGCTTCGGCGACACCACCGCGGACACCGACCAACTCGTGGAGCTCTACCTGCACGGCGTACTGAGGGAGGAACGGTGAACGACCTGGTGATCGAAGCGTCCGACGTCGAAAAGGCGTTCGGCGCGCAGAAAGCCCTGGACGGGGTGAGCATCGCCGTGCCCAGGGGGACCGTGCTCGGGCTGCTCGGCCACAACGGCGCGGGGAAGACCACGCTGGTCAACGTGCTCACGACCCTGCTGCCGCCCGATCGCGGCACCGCCTCGGTCGCCGGGTTCGACGTGGTGCGCCAGGCCCACCAGGTGCGCAGCCGGATCGGCCTGACCGGCCAGTTCGCCGCCGTGGACGAGAGCCTGTCGGGCCTGGACAACCTGGTCCTCATCGCCCGCCTGCTCGGCGCGAGCAGGCGCGAGGCGCGGCAGCGCGGCACCGAGCTGCTGGAGCTGTTCGACCTCACCGACGCCGCCAAGCGCCCCTCGCGCACCTACTCGGGCGGGCTGCGGCGACGCCTGGACCTGGCCGCGAGCCTCGTCGGCCACCCCGAGGTGATCTTCCTGGACGAGCCGACCACGGGCCTGGACCCGGCCGCTCGGCTCGGCCTGTGGGAGATCGTGGAACGCCTGGTCACCGACGGCACCACGGTCCTGCTGACCACCCAGTACCTGGACGAGGCGGACCGGCTCGCCGACTCCATCACGGTGCTCGCCCAGGGCCGGGTGGTCGCCTCGGGCACCAGCGCCGAGCTCAAGGCCCAGGTGGGTCAGCGGACCGTGACGGTCACCCTGGCCGACCCCGCCGACCTGCCCAGGGCGCAGGAAGCCCTGGAACGCGCCGGGCTGCACCCCGTGCCCGCGCCGAGCACGCTCACCGCGCCCGTCACGTCGTCGCGCGAACTGGCCGTCGTGGTCCGCGCGCTGGACGAGGTCGGTCTGGAGGCCATCGAGCTGGCGCTGGGCGAACCGACCCTCGACGACGTCTACCTCACGCTCGCAGCACACGCGGCCTGAACAGGAGAACCCCGGATGACCGCCACCCTCGCCGCACCGCCCACCCGCTGGCGCGGAACGGATTTCGGCACACAGGTGCTCGTGCTGACCCAGCGCTCGCTGCGCACCCTGGTCAGCGACCCCCGGATGGTCGTGTTCAGCGTCCTGCAACCGCTGATCATGCTCACCCTGTTCAGCCAGATCTTCGCCGGCATCACGAACACGCCCGGCTTCCCCACCGACGTCTCCTACATCGACTTCCTGATGCCCGCGATCCTGGTCAACACGGCCATGCAATCCGCGCTGCAAGCGGGCGTGGGGCTGGTCACCGACATGAAGAACGGCGTGCTGGCCCGGTTCCGCTCGCTGCCGATCCGACTGGGAGCGGTGCTGGTCGCGCGCAGCCTGTCCGACCTGGTCCGCACGGCCGCGCAACTGGTGCTGATGCTGGTGCTCGCGGTGACGATCTTCGGCTTCTCGCCGGCCGGCGGCATCGCCGGGGTGGCCGGCGCGCTCGCCCTGTCCCTGGCCGTGGGCTGGGGCCTGGGCTGGATCTTCCTGGCCGTCGCGAGTTGGCTGCGCAACGCCGAGCTGATGCAGACCGTGGGCTTCCTGGCGATGTTCCCGCTGATGTTCGCTTCGAGCGCGTACGTGCCGGTGTCCGGGCTGCCCGGCTGGCTCCAGGCGGTGGCGAACGTCAACCCGCTCACCTACGCCGTGGACGCGGCGCGGGCGCTGGCCCTGTCGCACCCGGTGACCGGCGTGCCGGCCGCGTTGGGGACCAGCGCGGTGCTCGCGGCGATCGGCTGGGTGTTCGCGGTGCGCGGGTTCCGGCGTCCCCTGTAAGACACTCCTCCACGCGGGCGCGCACGTCCACGACGTCAAGCGGGCGAGTACGCCGTCATTCCCGTTTGGACATCTTGCTCAGCATCGCGTTGTAGGCCGCCAGGTCCGCGTCGCCGTCCGCATCGGCCTTGCGGTCCGACCGGCGCGCGTCCCGGTCGTCCGACCGGGCCCACTGCACCAAGAGCGCCACCATCACCACGATCAACGGCACCTCGCCCGCCGCCCACGCGATACCGCCGCCCAGACGCTGGTCCTCCAACTGCGACGTCACCCACGGCAGCGCCAACGACCGGTAGAAGTTCTCCCCGATCACGGTCTGCGAGCTCATCAGCACGATGCCGAAGAACGCGTGGAACGGGATGGACGCGAACAGCAGGCCCAGGCGGCCCAACGGCGGCAGCCGGTTCGGCGCGGGGTCGATGCCGATCACCGGCCAGTAGAAGATGTAGCCGACCAGGATGAAGTGGGCGTTCATCGCCAGGTGCGCCCAGTGGAAGTCCAACGCCCAGTCGAACAGCCCGGAGAAGTACAGGCCGTAGAACGACCCCACGAACAGCGCCAGCGCGACGAACGGGTTCGTCAGGATCTTGGTCACCGGCGAGTGCACGAACGCGAGGATCCACTCGCGAGGCCCGGCCGGGTTGTCCTTGCCCGCCGGGGGCAGCGCGCGCAGCGCCAGCGTGACCGGACCGCCCAACACCAGCAGGATCGGGGCGAGCATGGAGAGCAGCATGTGGCTCTCCATGTGGATGCTGAACATCGCGGGGGCGTACCGGCCGAGCCCGGACGAGGTGGCGAACAGGACCGTGAAGCAGCCCGCGAGCCACGCGACCGTGCGGCCCACGGGCCACTTGTCGCCCCTGCGCCGCAACCGCAGCACGCCGAGCACGTAGAGGACGGCCAACGCGATCGCGGCGGTGCCGAAGATGAGGTCGAACCGCCAGTCGAACAGCAGACGGGTCAGCGTGGGCGCGCCGAACAGGTCGTAGCCGATGCGCAGTTCCGTCGTGCTGGGGACCACGCGCCCCTCGGTCGGCGGCGGCGTGCGGCTCAGCGCGGCGGCCAGGCCGATGGTGAGGAACATCAGCAGCACTTCCACGCCCGCGAGCCTCAGCAGTGACCGGCCCGAACCGGTCTCCACGACCTGCCGGACGCTCTTCTGCCGCTGGAACCAGCCGAACACGCCCAGCGCGATCAACGCGACCGTCTTACCCACGACGAGAAGCCCGTAGTCACTGGTGAAGAGCTGGTCCAGCGGCAGCCGCACCCACGCGTTCAGCACGCCCGAGAGGGCCATCACGATCCAGCACACCAGGGCGAGGCGGGAGAACCTGGTGGTGGCCAGGTCGAGGTGTGCCCCACCACGCCGGCCGTGCGCGAGCAGCGCGATGAGCCCGCCGACCCACAGCGCCGCCGCGATCAGGTGGTACAGCAGGCTGTTGGTGGCCACGTCGTGCGAGCCGCCGCCGGAGGAGTGCCCCGTCACGGCGACCGGCACCAGCGCGAAGACGGACAGGAAGAACAGCGCCGTGGTCCAGCCCCAGGACAGCGCCAGCCGACAGCCCAGCGCCAGCAGCGCCACGATCACCGCCGTGACCATCCACGCCTTGGTCTGCTCCAGGATTCCCGCGACGGTGAACAGCACGGACGGCTTCAGCAGCGCCCGGACCGGCTGGCCGAGCGCGTCGGCCGCGGTGAACGGGACCGATGCGACCGCGCCGAACGTCCACACCAGAGCCGCCCAGCCGGCCGTGCGCAGCGCGGCGTAGCCGTCGGCGGCCAGCGTCCCGTTCCGCTGCGACGGCACCAGGAAGGCGGCCAGCAGCAGGGAGCCGATCGTCACGACGGCGGCGGATTCGGTGACCACGCGGACCACGAGCAGACCTGAGGTGTCGCCGCCGGTCACGGCGGCCAGTCCGGCGGCCAGCAGCGCGGCTATCGCCGTGCCGACGAGCAGCAACGGGATCAGACCAGTGCGCGTGGAGCGGGCAGGGGCGTCGATGGGCACGGGGTCGAGCGTAGGCGGCACGGCAACGCGACCACCAACCGCCGGACGTGCCCTGATCACACCGACTACGGTTGCGCTTCGTGACCAGCTCTCGCACGTGGGTCGTGCCGGCCCTCGCCGCCCTCGTGCTCTCGGGGTGCAGTTACACGATCAACGGCGACCCGTTGCCCGAGGCCGGCGTCACACCCGCGAGCGCCAGTACCACCCCATCGGCCGCGTCCGATGGGGTGCCGAAGATCGGCGAACAGCGGTCCGTGGCGGGCGTGGACCCGTGCAAGCTGCTCAGCGCCGACGACCTGAAGCCGGTCGGCGCGTTGACCCGCGAACCCGCGCGCCGCGACGACCAGATCCAGGAGTCGTGCCAGTTCGTGTTCGACGGCGCGAGCGTCGTCACGGCGCTCTACCAGAAGTACGAGCACGTGCGGCAGCGGCAGCCCAAGGGGCGTGAGGTCCTCGTGGAGGGGCACTCGTCGTGGGTGTCGTGCGAGCAGGACGGCAACGCGATGGTGTGCACCACGACGACCGCGGTGAACCCCAACCGCAGCATCCTGGTCGCGATGACGTTGGTCGGCGGCAAGGGCGAGCAGATGGTCGCGACGCTCCAACCGCTGGTCAAGGCCGCGCTGAACCGGCTGCCTCCCGGCTGAGCTCACGGGCGCGGGCCTTGTCCGCCAGCCACACCGTGGGCACGATCAAGGCGATGACCAGCGCGATGACGCCCAGCGCGACGGTCAACGAGCTGGCGTGCGCGATCGCGCCCATGGCCGGCGGGCCGATCAGGAAGCCGGTGTAGGCGACGGTCGTCACCAGGCCGATCTCGCGTTCGCCGCCGGTGCCGTCCGGGCGCTTGCCCGCGTCACCCGCCAGGTCCATCACCACCGGGAAGCAGAACGCCAGCCCGAGCCCGGCCAGCGCGAAGCCCGCGAACCCCGCCGCCGGTGCCTCCACCAGCACGGTCAACCCGATCCCGGCCGCCGCGACCACCGCGCCCGCGCCGAGCAGCCGGTACGGGCCCAGCCGGCGCTGGACCGGCTCGCCGACCAGGCGCGCGACCACCATCGCGATGGAGAAGCCCGCGTAGGCCGCGGCGGCGACCGCCTCGGTGAGGTTCCGCTCGCGGACGAAGAACAGCGTCGACCAGTCCGCCGACGCGCCCTCGGCGATCGCGGAGAGCACGGTGATGCCCGCGAGCAGCCACAGCAGCGGGCGGCGCAGCACGGAGCGGTCCGCGCCGCGCCCGCCGGCCGTCTCGCCGGTCGCGCCGGGCACCGAGCGGACCACGGACGCCATCGCCACCGCGCCGATCACCGCGACGACCACGAGGTGCGTGCGCAGGCCCCAGCCGGCCGCCGAGGCCGCCGCCGCGCCCAGGGAGCCCACCAGGCCGCCGACGCTGAAGCCGGCGTGGAACTGGGGCATCAGGGGGCGGTCCAGCGCGCGGGAGGCGGCGACCGCGGCGACGTTCATGCCGACGTCCAGCGCCGCGCCGCAGCCGCCCAGCACGAACAGGTTCAGGCCGAGGTGCAGCGGTGAGCCGGCGAGCGAGAGGGCGGGCACGGCCAGCACCGTGACGATCGCGCCGATCACGACCAGCCGGCGCGCGCCGACCGTCGCGCAGAGCCGCGCCGCGAAGGGCGCGGTGAGGGCGAGGCCGATGCTGGAGCCGAGCAGCGCCAGGCCGAGGGTCGCCTCGTTCGCGCCGACCTGTGCGGCCAGCGTCGGCATCCGGGCAGCCCAGGACAAGAACAGCGCCCCGTTGAAGAGGAACACTGTGAAAACCGCGAGGCGCATGGGCCGAGTCTGACTGAAGCGCTTCAGAACCTCCACCGGGTTCGCTGGTTAACCTCGTCACGTGGACCGCCCCCGCAAGCCGACCCTCGACACCGTGGCCAGCGCGGTCGGGGTGTCGCGCGCGACGGTCTCCAACGCGTACAACCGGCCCGATCAGCTCTCGGCCTCCCTGCGCGAACGGATCTTGGAGATCGCGGCGTCCATCGGGTACGCGGGCCCCGACCCGATCGCGCGCAGCCTCGCCACGCGGCACAGCGCGGCGGTCGGGTTCATGCTCGGCCAGCCATTGTCGGCGGCGTTCTCCGATCCCGCGGTGTCGATCGTGCTCGACGGGCTCGCGTCCACCGTCGACGGCCACGACCACTGCCTTGTGCTGATGCCCGGAGGGGTCGACGGCGGGCCGCGCCCCTCGACCGTGGCTCGGGCGCAGGCGGACGTGGTGGTGGCGTACTCGCTGCCCGACGACGCGCCGGCGCTGACCGTCGTCCGGGCTCGCGGCCTGCCGCTGGTGGTGATCGACCAGCCGGTCCTGCCCGACACCGCGCGCGTCGAGGTGGACGACGTGGGCGGGGCGCGGATGGCGGCGGCGCACCTGTGGGAGCTGGGGCACCGGCGGTTCGGAATTCTGACGTTCGGGCTGCGCGCGGGCTTCCTGGGCGGGCGGGACGGCGCGTACCGGGTGATCCGCGACCGGCTCGTCGGGTACCGGGACGTGGTGGGTGCCGCCCCGGTATGGGAGTGCGCCGGGAGCAACCGGGCGATGGGCCGTTCGGGGGCACGTGAGCTGCTGTCGCTGACACCCCGCCCCACGGCGCTGCTGTGCGCTTCGGACGAGCTGGCGTTCGGCGCGCTCCAAGCGGTGCGTGACCTGGGCCTCCGAATTCCCTCGGACGTGTCCGTGGTCGGGTTCGACGACGTGCCGGAGGCCGAGCACGCGGAGCCGCCGTTGACTACTGTGCGTCAACCTCTGAGCGAAAAAGGCCGCAGAGCGGGCGCACTGGCCCTTCGCCTCCTCGTCGGAGGCAGACCCGGAGAGCCGACCAGGCTCCCGGTTTCCCTCGTGGAACGCGACTCGACCGCTCGTCTAACGTGATCCACATCACTTTTTGGCCTACTTGATCACTCTTCCGGTGCCTGGACGGAAACGGTCCACGTCTTCCGGACGATGTGTCCGGTGGGGCGGCTACGCTGCTACAGCGCGTGGTCACAGCCCCTCCAGCCTCCGTAGCTCAGTGGAGAGAGCGAGGGACTTCTAATCCCGAGGTCGCAGGTTCGAATCCTGCCGGGGGCACTGGCTTGACGGCCCCCTGACCTGCAAGGACAGGTCAGGGGGATTCTTGAAGTAGGTCTTCGCCGGCTCGCGTGGAGCCACACGTGGAGCCGACTGGCACTCACTGGCTCCGCGAGCGGTGCCAAGGCTCGCAAGAAGACCAAGCAGCGGTGCGAGGATGCCGCACGACATCGGACCCGGAACGTGGGGCCGATCGGGGCCGGACCAAGTCCCTCGTCCGGGTGGTCGAGCGCACCACGACCATCGGCTACCGCCGCGACATCCGGCTCCACATCCGACCGCTGCTCGGGCACTTGCAGATCGGCAAGCAGCTCGACGGCGGGACGCTCGACTCGTTCGACGCGATCCTGATGCAGTGCTCGCCGCACTGCGGCGGCTCTCGATCGTCAACGGCGCGTTCCACGGCGGCTCGTGGGGCATATTCCTGCGGGCACGGGCACGGGCACGACGTGGCGAACCGTGCGCCGCTTCCCTCGACCTGGCCCGGCAGACGCTGTTCCTCAAGACCTCCATCGCGCAAGAGAGCGGCGAGACCTGCTACTCAGCGCGGCTCTTACTGGCCAGCGGGCCAGGAGGTGGCCTGCCAACAGATGCACTCCGGACGCGCCCCGTCGGTCGCCATAAATTCTTTGACCGCCGCCCGTACCAGATCCAACGGGATCTCCGAATTCGCTGGGAAACCTCGCCAATGTCCCATGTAGAAGTACGACCGTTCTTTGCCATCGGCAGGCTCGCCGTCATTCACGCTGACAACACCGCGCGGCCAATTCCGACCGGAGTAGCGGACCACACCGTGACCACCCGATACGCCTATGTCCAACCCTTGCGCGTACGGATCTTCCGACAGATGGACATCCATCAGTATCGGCGCTTGCGGTGGCGAATCCGAGCGCACACGATCGATCAGCGCGTCGACCTCTTCCGCCGTCGTCAGCACGATGGGATTTTCATCATGCTCGAACAGGTAATACACATCTAGGGAACCCACTTCGACGTTCCGCCTCCTTTGTACTCTTGCCGGAATCCATCGGGACCGTGCACAGTCATTGTATATCCCGGCGGAAGAACCACAGGAATAAGCGCACTGCAACCCATCGGACCACGACAAGGGGGGTTGTTTATTACCAGAGTGACCGATTTCATGGCCTGCTGTCGCATGTGAACGGCCAACTTTATTTCCACATCCACGACGGTGACAGGAATACGACGTGACTTCATCTCTTCCTCGAAGAAACGCAGTGCTTCCTCCGACTTCTCGTCTTTTCCGCTCACCTCCTGATGGACGTTGCCGTTTGGGTCGATCCACCGGCCGTGCGTTTTCTGTCCGGCGCTCGATACGACCGGAGGCGGCAGTTGTCGCCGTAGTTCCTCGACACGTTCCGGCGTCACCGCAATCGGGACGGTTGACGGTTCCCCAGACGACCGCGACCGGTTTTCCCGTGGGCTCGTCTCGCCCACCATGGGACCGGTCGCAATGGGTTCGCCTACCAACTGCGTTCGATAGGCCCGTATGGCGTCTTCAGCGGCAGTCAGGGCTGCGAACGAGGACCCTATGCCCTGCTGTGCCTCACCGAACCATGCCAATGCCTGTAGCGCGTCGGAGGCGACTGTGCCGGCCACAGCCGCCCCGAAGAACGCGGTTGCCTCGTCGATCAAGTCCGCCGCCAGGTTCAACAACGCGCGCGCGGCGTCGATCTTGTCCAACACCGCGTCAAGTTGCGCGGTTGCGTCCTTGATTGACACACAGCCATCGTACGGTGACCATCAGTCACCATCTTTGCCGCCCTGGCGGCAACGCACAGCACCCACCGTCGCAGAAATCCGCAGTTCACGCCGGGAGACTGGTTTTCGTGCCCTCCACGTGGGCACCGGGTGCGCCCCGCCGATATGGGTACCGGGCTCGGGACCGGTGCGGAGCTTGAACAGGACAGTTCAGGCGTCTTCGGGCTTCTTGCCGTCGTGTGGGCGCTTGTCCCGCACGTAGACGACGCCCGGCTTGCCGTCGCCGGGACTGCGGCGTTCCGACTCGAACATCGTGGTCGCGGCCATCAGGTCGCTGAGCTTCCCGTAGCCGTAGTTCCGGGAGTCGAAGTCCGGGTGTTGCTTGGTGATGATGTGACCCACGGTGGCCAGCGGGGCCCAGCCGTCGTCGTCGGAGGCCGCCTCGACGGCGTTGCCCAGTTGGTTCAGCAGGGCCGTGTCCTCGACGAGCTGCTCAGCGGGGGTCCGGGTGGGCGGGGTGAGGGCCGCGTCGGTGGCCACTACGGCGCTGTCCGGGTGGGTCAGGTTCTCGATGTAGACGAACTTGTCGCAGGCCGCCACGAACGGTTTCGGGGTCTTGCGTTCGCCGAAGCCGTACACCGTCAGCCCGGATTCGCGCAGGCGTGAGGCAAGACGGGTGAAGTCGCTGTCGCTGGAAACGATGCAGAACCCGTCGAACCGCCCCGTGTACAGCAGGTCCATCGCGTCGATGACCATCGCCGCGTCGGTGGCGTTCTTGCCGGTGACGTACGCGAACTGCTGCACCGGCTGGATCGACTGGGCGAGCAGCCGGTCCTTCCAGCCCTTCAGGTTCGTGCCGGTCCAGTCGCCGTAGGCGCGTTTGACGTGCGCCGTGCCGTACTTCGCGACCTCGGCCAGCAGCGCCTCGGCGATGGTGGGCCTGGCGTTGTCCGCGTCGATGAGCACCGCGAGCTTGGCGGCGTTCTCACTGGCCAAGACCATGCCGGTTCCTCGATTCGGACATGGAGCCCCTCCTCATCGCGTCGACGCGGGAGAGCATACGACCGGTGCCGCAGGACGACGACCGGCGCGAATCCGCCGCACGGTGCTCCGGCTCGCGAGCGGCGTTCCGCCGGCAGTCCGATCGGGTGTGGGGTGGCGGGGAGTCGGTGTCCGTCTTCGCGGGTCGGCGGGAACCCGCAGTCATGTCGTCCCGTCCGTCGGCGGCTGTCGATCAACCACACCTGACCGGGTGATTTCGAGACTTCCGACGGCTGGATACCGGCCCCTGGTCGTGCGACCGTACGGGTCCGGCCCGGCCTCCACAGAGGTCGGGTCGGACCCCGCCGCCACCCCGGAAACGACCTTTCCAAGGAGGTGCGCCTTGTCCATCCGGTCCCTGCTACTGCCGATGGCGGCTGCACTGGCGTTGGCCACACCCGTACCGGCCGCGATCACCGCGCAGGCCGAACCCGTCCAAACGCCGCGATCCGCGGTGAACGAGCACGTCACCAAGGCGGGTGAACTCAAAACCAGCAACGCGACCCTGCGCTACGCGCCCACCGGCCGTTCCTGGCAGGTGGTCCTGACCGAGCCCGGCTCCAGCTACGTCAAGGTGCACTTCGCGGCGTTCAAACTGGCTCCCGGCGACCGGGTCACCGTCGCCGACCCGTCCGGGCGCGAGGTCCACACCTATCGCGGCAACCCCACCACGACCGCGTTCCCCGGCGACTCCCCGCACACCGTGCACGGCCGGCCGGGCTTCGCCGCGATGTCCGTCGACGGCGACACCGCCGTGGTGACCCTGCACGCCGCGATGGACCGCCGGAACGCGGACACCCTGACCCGGCACGGGTTCGGCGTCCGGATCGACAGCTACTACCGGGGCTTCACCTCCACCGAAGCCGCTGCGGCCAACCCCGGCACGTTCAGCGTCTGCGGCGCGGACGCCCGCCGCGACGTGGTCTGCTACCAGACCAACCATCCCACCGAGTACGCCCGGTCCGGCGCGGTCGCGCGCCAGTTGCTCAACGGCCTGGGCCACTGCACGGCGTGGCGGGTGGGCAACACCAACCGGATGCTCACCAACTTCCACTGCATGGAGAGCGCGGCGGACCTGCGGGCCAGCGAGTTCCAGTTCGACTACCAGTGCTCGACCTGCGGCGGGAACAACCCGAAGCCCGGCACGAAGGTCAGCGGCCTGGAGCTGGTCAAGTCCAGCCCGCTGAGCGCGCTGGACTACGCGTTGTTCTCGGTGAACAACTTCGACTCGATCAAGTCCTTCGGCACGCTCTACCTGGACGTGCGCGAGCCCAAGGCGGGCGAGCGCATCTACCTCCCCGGCCACGGCGACATCAAGCCCAAGCGGCTGTCGCTGTACGAGGAGAGCGACGGCGGCGCGTACTGCAAGATCGACGTCGTCGCGTCCGGCGTGAACACCGGCTACCGGTGCGACAGTTCGGGCGGCAACTCCGGCTCGCCGGTGCTGGCCGCGTCGTCGCACAAGGTGATCGCGCTGCACCACCTCGGCGGGTGCCCGAACTGGGGAACCCGGATCTCGCTGGTGCACAACGAGATCGCGAGCCTGATCGACAACGACGACGGTGGTCCCGGCCCCGGTCCGGGCAAGCGCTTCGAGAACGCCGCCGACTTCCCGGTGCGGGACCTGGCCACGGCGGAGTCGCCGATCACGGTGTCCGGGATCGCCGGCAACGCGCCGTCCGCGCTCAAGGTCGAGGTGAACATCAAGCACACCTACCGGGGTGACGTGCGGCTGCACCTCGTCGGCCCGGACGGGACGACGTACCTGCTGAAGGACACGTCCAACGACTCGGCGGACGACATCGTGGCCGCCTACCCGGTGAACGCCGCCGCGCAGGTGGCCAACGGCGTGTGGAAGCTGCGCGTGTACGACGCCTACCAGTCCGACACGGGCACGCTGGATTCGTGGGCGTTGCAGTTCTGACGTCCTGACGACGGGTTCACGCACGATCGGTACCGCCTCGGACCTCCGGGGCGGTACCGACGCGCATCCGGGTTCGACGGCCCACGGCGGCCGGTCTGGCGTTGCGGGACGTGGGCGTTGTCGTTCGAGGGGCGCTGAGCGCGCTCCTGCTGGTCAGCGGCGACCCGCCCTACGATGTAGACCCACGCCTGCGTACCGGGAGGGTCGTCTTGTCCGTCCGCGCCACCTGGTCCGGCCTGCGCGCGCTGCACAACCGGATCAACGCGAGCCTGGAGCGCGCGCTCCAGCGGAAGTTCCACTTCGGGATGTCGGAGTTCACCGCGCTCGGCGCGCTGCACGAGTCGCCGGAAGGCCACCTGCGGATGCAGGAGCTGACCGAGGTGGTGGGCCTGAACCAGAGCTCGGTCAGCCGCCTGGTGGCCCGGCTGGAGCAGTCCGGCCTGACCACCCGGGAGATCTGCGAGACCGACCGGCGCGGGGTGTTCAGCAGCATCACGCCCGCCGGGCGCGAGGTGTACCGGAGCGCGGGCCCGTTCTACGAGGAGACGCTGGTCGCGATCTTCGCCGAGGTGGCGGCCGATCCGGACCTCGGTCCGCTGCTCGGAAAGGTCCGCGCGCAGCCCCGGAATGTCGTACCCGACGGGTAGAATTCGAACACGAGTTCGATACGACGAGGGGAGCCTGTCGTGGTCGTGGAACCGGTCAGCGTCACCGCGTTGTCCTTCACCGAGTACGTGATGAGCGGTCAGCGCGGGCGGATCAGCATCGTGGCCGAGCAGCGCGAGGTCTACCTGGGCGTCGACCCGTGGGTGAGCGGGTTCTACAACCCCATGCGGGAGGCCATGCGCCGCGCGGCGAACTCCACCGACCCGGACGCGGAGCTGGAGGTCGCGGTGCAGGCGGCGGACCGCAACGGGCAGCCCCGGGCGTTCGAGGAGCTGCGCGAGGGCTTCCTCCCGTGGCTGCGCGGGACGCGGGCGACCGGCGTGCCCGTCCGGGCCGCCCGGTGGTCGGCGGGTGAGCTGAGCCTGCGCGTGCGGCCCCACCTGGGGCTCCGACTGCCGGACGGGTCGACGGCGGCCGTGCTGGTGTACACCAAGGAGGCCGTGATGACCCAGGAGGCGGCGAACGTCGGGCTGCGCATCCTCCAGCAGACCACCGCCGACACGCTGCCCGGCGCGACACCACTGCTGCTCGACGCGCGGCGCGGGCGGGCGTTCAAGATGGCCAAGCGGACGAACCTGGCCAAGCTGGACGCCCTGATCGCGGCCGAGGCGGCCGGGTACGTGGTGCACTGGCGGATGAGCGCCTGAGCCCGGCGGTCCGGGCCGGGTTCAACTCGCGAACCCGGCCGGGTCGTGCCGGAACTCACCGCCGACGACGGTCGCCGACACGCCGATGTCGCCGATCCGGGAGACCTCGCAGGTGCGCGGGTCGTCGTCCAGCACGACGAAGTCGGCCAGCTTGCCCGGGGTGAGCGAGCCGAGCACGTCCTCACGCCGGCACGCGTACGCCGCACCGGCGGTGTACGCGTGCAGCGCCTCGGTCACGGACACGGCCTCGTCCGGCCCGACGGCGAGCCCGGTGCGCGACCGCCGTTCGACCATGAACTGCACGGCCCGCAGCGGGTTGCCGTCCGCCACCGGCCGGTCCGAGCTGCCCGCGACCACCACCCCCCGGTCCAGGAACGCCCGCCCCCGGTACAGCCACGGCGCGCGCTCGGGGCCCATGATCGTCGAGTAGTCGTCGCCGTAGGCCCACAGGAACGTCGGCTGGACCACCGGGATCACGCCCAGCTCGGCGATCCGGTCCACCTGGTCGGGCCGCACCAGCCCGCAGTGCTCGATCCGGTGCCGGGCGTCCGGGCGGGGCAGCAGGGCCCCCGCCTCGGCCAACGCGTCCAGCGCGAAGTCCACCGCGCGGTCGCCGATCGCGTGCACGGCGAGCTGCCACCCGGCGGCGTGCCCGTCGAGGATCGCGGCGCGCATCACGTCCGGTTCGTCCTGCAACTGCCCGACGCCGTACCCGCCGACGTAGGGCTCGGTCAGCGCGGCCGTCCGGGCGATCATCCCCCCGTCGGTCCACAGCTTCAGCGCCCCGATCGAGAGCCACTCGTCACCCAGACCGGTCCGCAGCCCCAACGGCAGCGCGCGCCGCACGCCGTCCTCCGCGTGCGCGCGCACGTCCCGCAACTCGCCCGACGACACCATCAGTTGCACCCGGATCGGCAGCGGTTCCTGTTGGTACGCCGCGATCTCCAGCGGGCTGCTGCCGATCAGACCCTCGCCCACACCCGCTTCGGCCGCGAGCACCACGCCTTCGCGCAAGCACTGCTCCGCGCCCCGCCGCACGTCCGCCGCGATGTCGGCGATCGAGTACGGCAGCATCATCGCGCGCGCCGCCGACTGCGCCCGTTCGGCGAGGAACCCGGTGGGCACACCGGCGGCATCGCGCGGCACGACCACCGACGCGGGCAGGTCGGCCAGCACGTCACTGCTCACCACGCACGCGTGCCCGGACAGGTCCTGCACGTAGACGCGAGGTCCGACGACGTCCAGGTCGCGTGCGGTGAGCGGCCGGTCCAGCGCGCGGTGGTCGTACCCGACGACCTCCAGCCACGCCGCACGCGGCGCGTCGGCCAGCAGGTCCAGCACCTGCGTCACGGTCGTGCACCCGGAGACGTCCGGCGTCCGGGACGCCCGGCCGGCCCACGCCAGGTGGTTGTGCGCGTCCACGAAACCCGGCAGCGCCACCGCCCCGCCCAGGTCCACCACGCGCCGCGCGGGCAGGTCGGCCACGTCCTCGTCCAGGCCGACGATCCGCCCGCCCCACACCCCGAGGACGGCGGCCCCGGGCCGGGCGGGGTCCAGCGTGCCGAACCGACCGCCGACCACCTTCAGATCAAGGATCACTCCCGCAGGCTAGTTGGCTGCGGCGAACCGGGATACGCGTCACGCCTTGGGCACGCCCGCGCGTTCGGCGAGGTGCCGGACCAGTACCCCGACGGATTTCGCCAGTTCGTCGACGAGTTCTTCGGAGCGCGGTGTGCCGTGCCCCGCGCCCAGGCACCAGGACAGGCTGAAGGTCAGGATCGAATCGACGTCACTCGGCCGGAGCAGGATGGCCTGGCCGACGTGCAGGGGTTCGGCGGAACTGTTCTCGTAGAGCCGGTGCCAGGTGCCGTTCCGGTGGTCGAAGGCCAGGTGGTTGACACCGGCCGGGCTGGCCAAGATGTAGTCGAATGGCACGTTCGGGCCGGGTGCCCACGGTCGTTCGACGCGATTGGTCACCATGCTCCTGCTTTCCTCTGCGCGATCTCGGACACGAGTTCTCCTCGGTTCTCCGGGCGGGGATTTCGTTATTGATGACTACCACACAACGCGATATGAGAGGTGCTTCCGAAATTCGATTCAGATCATCGAACCAGGGTTTTCCCGACTGTTCCGATTCGACCTCACGGGTGACTTCCCGCGCACCCCGGCGACATCCGGGCGGCGAGCCGCCTCCGTGGCCACCGGCGGTCCTGCCGACCCGGCCGCACCCGGACGCACCCGGTGCGGGCCAGACCGGCGACCGGGCCGCCGACTTAGGTTAGGGTCGGGTAACTTAGGCAAGCCTAAAACCCTGGAGGAGCCCCATGCGGGTCGTCATGTTCGGCTACCAGACCTGGGGCCACCGCACGCTCCGAGCGCTGCTGGACTCCGAGCACGAGGTGGTGCTGGTGGTGACCCACCCGCAGAGCGACCACGCGTACGAGCGGATCTGGAGCGACTCGGTGGCGGACCTGGCCGCCGAGCACGGCGTCGAGACGATCATCCGCAACCGGCCGGACGACGACGAGTTGTTCCAGCGGCTCAAGGAGGTCGAGCCGGACGTCATCGTGGCCACCAACTGGCGCACGTGGATCCCGCCGCACATCTTCACGCTGCCCAAGCGCGGCACGCTGAACGTGCACGACTCGCTGCTGCCCGCCTACGCCGGTTTCTCGCCGTTGATCTGGGCCTTGATCAACGACGAGAAGGAGGTGGGGGTCACCGCGCACATGATGGACGAGACGTTGGACGCGGGCGACATCGTGATCCAGCGCGCCGTCCCGGTCGGGCCGCGCGACACGACCGCCGACCTGTTCCACAAGACGCTGGAGCTGTTCGGCCCGATCACCGTCGACGGCCTGGCCGAGATCGCCAAGGGCCGCACCGACTTCACCAAGCAGGACCGGTCGAAGGCCAGCTTCTTCCACAAGCGCGCGGAGGAGGACCTGCGCATCGACTGGACGTGGCAGGCGGACGAACTCGACAGGTTGGTGCGCGCGCAGTGCGCGCCGTACCCGAGCGCGTTCACGTTCCACAAGGGCACGCGACTGGAGATCGTGGAAGCCGAGGTGTCGGAGGCCCGCTACGGCGGCACGCCGGGCCGGATCTTCTACCGCGAGGGCGACGGCGTGGCGATCGTCGCGGGAGCGGACTCCCGCCGTGGCCGGAACCACGCACTGCTGGTGAAGCGGGTCCGCACCGAGGACGGCCGCGAACTGGGCGCGACGGAGTACTTCCAGACCATGGGCGGCTACCTCACGAACCGCCCCTGATCGAGCTGTGCGGGACGCGCCCACGCCGTTGACATGGCGTGGGCGCACCCATTTCACGACCAGAACTCCTATACTTGCCAAGGGAACCGCACACCCGCCCTGCCTTTTGCGCCACACGCCCCTCCAACAGGTGAAGTTCCCGGGAATGCACGGGGAGAACGTACGAAAACACTGTTCTCGATACTCGGTTTGATTTTGGAACCCCGCGAACCCCGCCAACCCGCCACACAAAGGAATAGACCCTCCGATCCTGCCGCACCGCACCGCTCCTACCGCTCCGCTCCTACTGCACCGCTTCTACTGTCCTGCTCCTCCCGCCCTGCTCCTACTGCCTCGCTCTTCCCGTCCCGCTCTCCCGCTCCGCACTTCCCGCCACGACACCGCACCACGCCGACTTCCCCACCACGCCGCCAGTGGCCCGAGCCAGCCAGTCCCGTTGTCCTGATCAGCACTCCCGTCGGCCGTGCTGATCCGCACCACCCGCCGTGGGCCTGCGCCCTGCTGTTGTCCCGATCCTTGCCACCCGGTAGTCACGTCGTGATGGCGATCGCTGATCATTGGTGCCCATGAGCCGGAAGCGGACGACAACATGGGCAAGCGTGGCGGTGTTGATCCTGCTGATGGTGATCGGCTACTACCTGACCCGCTACCAGGATTCGACAACCCCATCCCAGCCCACGACGACCGCCGCGCAACCGCCCGGTACCCCGCCCGCCCAGGACCCGGCCCCGTTGTTGGCGGGTCTGAAGATCGCGTCCGAGGGCAAGATGGCCGGGTACAGCCGGGACCGCTTCCCGCACTGGAGCGGGCAGGGCAACTCGTGCGACACCCGCGAAGTCGTGTTGCAGCGGCAGGGTGCGGATGTCCGCAGCGACAAGGATTGCAAGGCCACTGCGGGCACGTGGGTCAGCGCGTACGACGGCGTGACCATCACGGACGCGGGGAAGCTGGACATCGACCACACGGTGCCGCTGGCCGAGGCGTGGCGGTCCGGGGCGGACAAGTGGACCGATGAGCAGCGGCAGAAGTTCGCCAACGACTTGGACGGCATCCAGCTCGTGGCGGTGTCCGCCACGAGCAACCGGTCCAAGGGTGATCAGGATCCGGCCAAGTGGAAACCGCCGGTGGAGACTTACTGGTGCACCTACGCCGCCAACTGGGTCACGGTGAAGAGCACCTACGGGTTGACCGTCGACCAGGCCGAGCATGACGCGTTGGCCGCGATGATCGCGGTCTGCCCGAGGTGATGATCGCGGTCCGGGTGGGGTGATGATCGCCATGGGGGGCGGGGCCGGCGGGCCCCGGGCCACCGGGGGTTACGGGCGCAGGGTGTGGAGTTGGTCTACCAGGTCCGTGTGCACCTCGGTGCGGCGGACCCAGGCCGCTGAGCCGGAGCCGGCGGTGGGTGGGTCGCCCAGGGGGTCCACCGCGGTCGTGACGCCGTACTCCAGGCGGTAGGCGATGAGGCCGGTGGCGGCGCGCACCCAGGGGTTGGGGTCCGGGCTGGGGATTTCGCCCATGCCTACCCGGAACCACACCGGGAGCCTGGTGTCGGCGGCCAGGGCTCGTTCCAGGCGTCGGGTCGCCGCGTCCCAGATCTCCTCGCGGGCCTTCTCGCCGGCGAGGATGGCCTCCTGCCTCCGGGCGTCCTCGGCTGCCGCCGCGTCGGCTTCCAGGCGGGCCGCGGCGTCGAGTGCTCCCGCTTCGGCGGAGCCGATCTTCCAGTCCAACTGGTGCACCTCGTGCTCCAGGGCATCGCGCTCGAACCTGGGCATCCGCCCGGACGCGAGGTGGGCGCGGGCGGCGTCCCGGCGCTCCTTGAGCCCGTCGTGCTCGCTGACCTCCTGGCTCAGCTCGAACCGCACCGAGTCGGCCAGCACCTCCTGCTCGGCGTCCCACGCCGCGCGCAGGGCGGCCACGATGTCGCCGATCTCGCCGTCCACGGCGTCGAAGTCCTCGTCCGGGCCGGCTCCCGCGCCGGACAGCCGCCGTTCCAGGACCAGCAGCCGCGCGCTGACCCGCTCCAGCTCGGCGGTCAGCAACTGGGTCCGGTGGACCAAATCGGCGACGGTCGGTTCGACCGCGTCGAGCCGCTCTTTCTCCGTGGGCACGCGATCCAGCCAACCCCACGGAACGCCGCTCGCCGGGTGCGCGCCGGGAAAACCACGCGGACGGTCCGCAACAAACCCCCGGCCAGGTCAACGGCCCATCACCCACAGTTACCTAGCGTAAACATCCAGCTTGCGGTGTATGCCTGGTACATGTCGACATCGGTGCACGAGACGGAACGAAAGTACGAGGCCCCGACCGGCGTCGCGCTGCCGGAACTGGCCGATCTGCCGGGTGTCGCCGCTGCGGCAGGTCCCGAGGAGCAGCAACTGGAGGCGGTCTACTACGACACCGCCGACCTGCGGTTGGCCCGTGCGGGCCTGACGCTGCGCCGGCGGGTCGGGGGTGACGACGCGGGCTGGCACCTGAAGCTGCCGGTGGCCGAGGACACCCGCGAGGAGGTCCGGTTGCCGGCCGGGCGAGCCGCGAAGCACCCGCCCAAGGAGCTCGGTTCGCTGGTCCAGGTGCACGCGCGGGGCGACGCGCTGACGCCGGTCGCGCGCATCCGGACCACGCGGCAGCGCTGGCAGCTCGTGGACGAGCGCGGCAAGCTGCTGGTCGAGGTGGTGGAGGACCTGGTGTCCGCGCAGGACGTGGCGGAGAAGTCGGTGGACACCTGGCGCGAGATCGAGGTGGAGCTGGGCGAGCGCGGCGACCGGGCGATGCTGGACCTGGTGGAGGGCCGGCTGGCCGAGGTCGGGATCACCCGGTCGACGTCGTCGGCCAAGTTGACCCGGCTGCTCGCGGGTCGGATCACGCCGAAGCCGCCGGTGCCCGAGCGGGGGAAGTCCGCCGGTGACGTGGTGTTGGCGTACTTGCGCGAGCAGGTGGAGGCCCTCAAGCACCACGACCCGAGGGTGCGCCGCAAGGAGGACGACGCCGTGCACCAGATGCGCGTGGCGACCCGTCGGATGCGCAGCGCGCTCCAGGCGTTCGGCAAGGTGGTCGACCGCGACCGGACCAGGGCGTTGACCGACGAGTTGAAGTGGTTCGCGGGTGTCCTGGGTGAGGCGCGGGACGCGGAGGTGATGCGCGCCGGCTACGAGGCGAACGTGGCGAAGTTGGACGACAGCCTGGTGCTCGGTCCGGTGTCCGCGCTGCTCACCCGGCACTTCGCGCCGATGGAGACGAGCGCGCACGAGTCGGCCACGACGGTGATGAACAGCCGCCGGTACTTCGACCTGTTGGACGCCGTGGACGCGTTGATCGCCGATCCGCCGTTGACCCCGTTGGCGGCGGGCAAGGCGAAGGCGGTGCTGCCGCAGTTCGTGCGGAAGTCCTACAAGCGGCTCGCCGGGCACGCGGAGAACGCGCACGACGACGAGTCGCTGCACGAGTCCCGCAAGGCGGCCAAGCGGTTGCGCTACGCGGTGGAGACGGTCGAGCCGTTGTTCGGCGCGAAGGCCAAGAAGTACCGCAAGCGCCTGAAGAACCTCCAGACGCTGTTGGGTGATCACCAGGACAGCGTGGTGGCCCGTCCGGTGCTGCGCGAACTCGGTGGCCAGGCGTACCGGGAGGGCGAAAACGGGTTCACGTTCGGCCTGCTCTACGGGGCGGAAGAGGCCAAGGCCGCCCGGGTGGAGGAGCACTTCCCGGCAGTGTGGCGGGACCTCGGCAAGCCGAAGTTTGTCTGATTGGTCTGGACCTTGACACTTTCGGGGCACGGCTGAAACGGTGATCGGAGCCGCCGCACGGGTGATCCACACCGATTTTCAGGAGGATGTCCGTGCCTCGAAGAGGGAAACCGACCAGCCGAGCCGGCCGGCACCTGCTCGGCCCGGCGCTCGCCGCCCTGCTCCTCCTGGGAGCGGCGGGCACCGCCGTCGCCGACTCGGCAGCTCCGGAGCAGCCAGTGCACCCCAATTCAGTGCACCCCAGTCCAGTACACCCCAGCATCGTGCCCGCGCCGGTGAAGGTCGCGCCCAAGCCGGGCGTGACCTACTCGCTGAGTGGTGACACGCGCATCTACACCCAGCCCGGTTCACGGGACGCCAAGCAGGTCGGCGAGTACCTGGCGGGCGTGCTGCGGCCGTCCACCGGCTACCGCCTGCCGGTGGTGCCCGGCGCGTCGGGCCGTGGGATCTCGCTCCTGCTGACCGGCGCGGACCACCGCGTCGGCAAGGAGGGCTACCAGCTCGACGTGACCGGGCGCGGGGTGGTGGTCCGGGCGCGGACCGCGGCCGGGCTGTTCGCGGGCGTGCAGACGTTCCGCCAGCTCCTGCCCGCGAAGGTCGAGTCGAAGACCAGGCAGCGCGGTCCGTGGCACGCCGCCGGTGTCCGCGTCCTGGACTACCCGCGCTACGAGCACCGTGGCGCGATGCTCGACGTGGCGCGGCACTTCTTCTCCGTGGACGAGGTGAAGCGCTACATCGACCAGATCGCCCAGTACAAGGTCAACCGGCTGCACCTGCACCTGACCGACGACCAGGGCTGGCGACTGGAGATCAAGAGCTGGCCCCGGCTGACCGCGCACGGCGGCAGCACCGAGGTCGGCGGCGGTCCGGGCGGTTTCTACACCCAGGACCAGTACCGCGACCTGGTGGCCTACGCCGCCTCCCGGCACATCGAGGTGATCCCGGAGATCGACATCCCGGGCCACACCAACGCCGCGCTGGCCTCCTACGCCGAGCTGAACTGCGACGGCGTCGCCCCTCCGCTGTACACGGGCATCGAGGTCGGTTTCAGCTCGCTGTGCATCGACAAGGACATCACCTACAAGTTCGTGGACGACGTGCTGCGCGAGGTCGCGGCGCTGACGCCCGGCAAGTACCTCCACATCGGCGGCGACGAGGCGCTGGCCACGACGGACCCGGACTTCATCGCGTTCATGGACAGGGTCCTTCCGCTGGTGAAGAAGCACGGCAAGACCGCGTCGGGCTGGCACGAGTTCGTGAAGGCCGCGCCGGCCGCGTCGGCGGTGCCGCAGTTCTGGGGCACCAAGACCGTCGCGCCGGACATGGTCGCCGCCGCCGCGCGCGGCAACCGGATCGTGCTCTCGCCCGCGACGAAGGCGTACCTGGACATGAAGTACGACGCGAACACCAAGCTCGGGTTGAAGTGGGCGGGGTACACCGACGTCGAGGACGCCTACGACTGGAACCCCGGCGCGTACGTCCAGGACCTGCCGGAGTCGGCGGTGCGCGGCGTCGAGGCTCCACTGTGGACGGAGACGCTGGCGACCTCGGCGGATCTGGAGCAGATGGCGTTCCCGAGGCTGCCGGCGATCGCGGAACTGGGCTGGTCGCCGTGGTCGACCCACGACTGGGCGAAGTTCAGGGAACGCCTGGCCGCGCAGGGACCGCGGTGGAAGGCGCAGGGCGTGAACTTCTACCCCTCGCCGCAGGTGCCCTGGAAGTAGCACGGCCGTCCGGGGTTGGACGGAGGGGAGGCGACCGGCGAGTCGCCTCCCCCGCGCCGGGCGGGTGCCGGGAAGAGCCCCCGCCGGCAGAACCGCCCACAGCCTTCGGGGGCAGCACGGCCGGCCGCCCCCTAGGCTGGCCGGCATGGGGTTCTTCGCGCCGGGAGACGTGGCGTTGCGCCGGGAAGTGCTGCACGGCCGGCCGTGGGCGGTCACGCCGACCAGGGTGGTCGCGGACGGGCCGGACCTGCTGGCCGTCTTCACCGTCCCCGGCACCCGGTTCGGCTTCCCGCCGCACCCCTTCCCGCACCACTGGCAGACCCTGGGCCGCACGCGGTGGAACGGCCACGGCAAGCTCCAGCTCCACCGCCCCGGCGACGCCTACTCCGTCGACCACGAGCTGGACTACTGGGTGCCGGTGGACGGCCCCTGGTCCGACCGGGACCGCGAGGAGTTCGAGCTCCAGGTGGCCGAGGGCAAGTACACCGCCGAGCAGGGCGACGCGATCCGCCGCACCGGCAAGGAGATCGAGGCGATGCTGGACGGCGGCACGACCTGGTGGGACCCGGCGTGGTCGGGGTTCACAGCAGACCCGGACCTGCCCGCGCCGGACCTGCCGGCGGGCTGGGAGGACTACCCGCTGCCGTGAAGGTCCACCCGCTGACCCCGCAGGCCCTGGTCGCCGAACTGGTCGAGAGGATCGGCGGTCCGCGCGCGGCGTGGACGCGCGTCCTGGTCGACGGCGCGCCGCCGGCCCGGCCGGGCGAGCTCGCCGATGCCCTCGTGGAGCCGCTGCGGGCCCGTGGCCGTCCGGTGCTGCGCGTGTCCGCCGCCGACTTCCTGCGCCCCGCCTCGGTCCGCCTGGAGTTCGGCCGCACCGACCCGGACTCGTTCCGGGACGGCTGGCTGGACACCGGCGGGCTGCTCCGCGAGGTGCTGGACCCGCTGGAGCCCGGCGGCACCGGCCGGGTGCTGCCGTCGCTGTGGGACGCCGCCGCCGACCGCGCCAGCCGGGCCGACTACACGACCCTGCCCGAGGGCGGCGTGCTCCTGCTGGACGGGACCCTGCTGCTGGACAAGTGGCTGCCGGCCGAGCTGACCGTGCACCTGTGGCTGTCGCGGGCCGCGCTGGCCCGCCAGACCGCGCCCGAGGACGCGTGGACGCTGCCCGCCTACGACGGCTACGAACCCCGAGCCGACGTAACGGTGCGCTACGACCACCCCACGAAACCCGCTCTGGTGGGTAGTCTCGACTGAGGAAACCGGGGGAGGTGGACATGGCCAGGTTGCAGGTGCTGCTCGCGCTCTACCTGCCGGGCCTGTTCGCGCTCACCCTGCTGCACTCGCCGGCCGACCTGCTGGCGGTCGTCACGGCCGTCGCCGTGGTCCTGCTGCTGCTCTCCGCCGCGCCCACCGCGCAGCGCGCCCCCGCGTGGGTGCGGTCCCTCTCCTTGCGCGAGAAAGCCCTCAAGACGGCTTTCCTGCGGTTGCGCGACCCCGACGCCGCCGGGCGTCCCCGTCCACGAGCACCGGGACTCGGCCTGAGCGCCTGACGTCCCCCGTTCCCGCTCGTGCAAACGGAGTACCCCCGTGTTCTACGACCTGGGCTCAGCCCTGGCCGGCGTCACCACGCCCGCCCTCGCCATCGTCGCCTTCACCGCTCTCGTCCGACTGCTCATGCATCCGCTCAGCCGTGCCGCCGTGCGCGGCGAGAAGGCTCGGGCCGCGCTCGCGCCGGAGGTGCGCGCGCTCCAGGAGAAGTACGGCAAGGACCCGCGCGTGCTCCAGCAGAAGTCCGTGGAGCTCTACCGGGAGAACGGCACCTCGATGTTCGCGGGCTGTCTGCCCGCGCTGGTCCAGGCACCGTTCTTCATGGTGATGTACCGCCTGGTCAGCACGCCGAACCCGCTGCTGGACGGCACCGTGTTCGGCACCTCGCTGGGCGCGCACTGGTTCGGCGTGTTCGAGCACCACGCGGTCTTCCTGACCTTGTTCGCCGTGCTGACCGCGGTCGCGTTCGCGACGTCCCGCTGGCAGGCGGCCCTGGCGGCGCGGACCGGTGGGCCGCAGCCGCCGTTCGCGAAGGTCCTGCGGCTGCTGCCGTTCGGCACGGTGGTCGTCGCCGCCGTGCTGCCGCTGGCCGCCGGGATCTACCTGCTGACCACGACTACTTGGACGCTGCTGGAGCGAGCCTGTCTGCATCGCGCAATTCGGCTCCCGTCTCGTGCAGGTACGTCAGCACGTGCCCGTACGAGGTGAGCAGCCCGCATTCCGCGTAGGAGATCGACTTCTCCTGGCAGAAGTCGCGGACCAGCACCTGCGCCCGGCGCAGGTGCGGTCGCGGCATGTTGGGGAACAGGTGGTGCTCGATCTGGTAGTTCAGACCGCCCAGCAGGATGTCGTTGAACCAGCCGCCGGTCACGTTGCGGGACGTCAGGACCTGCTTGCGCAGGAAGTCGAGCTGGTGGCCGGCGGTGAGCACCGGCATCCCCTTGTGGTTGGGCGCGAACGAGCACCCCATGTAGACGCCGAACAGGCCCTGGTGCACGGCGATGAACGCGAGGGCCTTGCCGGGGGACATGATCGTGAAGACCAGGCCGAGGTAGCCCACGACGTGCAGGGCCATCAGCACCAGCTCCAACTGCCACCCGCGCACCTCGCGGCGCACGGCGGCGGCGGCGCTGATGAAGTGCAGGCTGAAGCCTTCGAGCAGCAGCAGGGGGAAGAACAGGTACGCCTGGTGCTTGACCACCCAGCGGAAGAACCCGCGCTTGCGCTGCGCCTGCTCGGCGCTGAACGCGAGCACGGAGATGTCGACGTCGGGGTCCTCGTCCTCGTGGTTGGGGTTGGCGTGGTGGCGGTTGTGCTTGCCCATCCACCAGCCGAAGCCGACGCCGACGAACAGGTTCCCCAGCACCAGGCCGACCGCGCCGTTGACCTTGTTGGTCGCGAACATCTGCCGGTGGCCGGCGTCGTGGCCGAGGAACGCGAGCTGGGTGAACACGACGGCGAGCAGGACCGCCAGGGCCAACTGCCACCACGAGTCACCGACCACTACCATCGCGGTGATGGTCGCCACCAGTGCGGCGACGCCTCCGACCAGGCACAACACGTAGAAGCCGATCCGGCGGTCGAGCAGGCCGGCCTGCTTGACCGATCTGGACAACTCGGCGAAGTCACTGCCGCGCCTGGGCGACGCATCGGGGTTCACGCGGAAAGCGTAAGGGGCGCGCGGTGGCGAGTTCAGGTCAGCCTGAGTTGCAACTGGGCGAACAGGCGGAGCAGTGGATCTTCGAGGTCGAAACCGCCCAGCTCAGCGGCCCGGCGGACCCGGTAGCGCAAGGTGTTCGGGTGCACGTGCAGACCGCTCGCGGCGGTGCGCACGTCGCCGAAGGCGTCCAGGTAGGCCAAGAGGGAGCGCGCGAGTTCCGGGTCGAGCTTCGCCAGCCGGGGGTCCCGGATGCGCGGGTGCTCGCCGAGCAGCGCCAGCGTCTCGCTGATCAGCACCCGCGACCGGACGTCGGCGAGCGTGGCGACGTCGGTGTCGAGGTCGCGGGCCATCGCGTCGAGCACCCGGTCGGCCTCGGTGCGGGACACCATCACCTCGTCCGCGGTGGGCACCGTCGAGCCGATCGCGCCCTGCACGCGCAGCCCCATGTGCTTGCGCGCGGCGGCCACGATCTCCTTGGTCAGGGCCAGCAGCGGCGCGGTCGGCGGCAGGTCGGGCAGCAGCACGTAGGTGCGCCCGGCGGACTGGGTGACCAGTGCGCTGCGCCGGTAGGCGGCGGCGTGCACGGAGATCAGGCCGGTCATCTCGGTGCGCCGCAACTCGTGCTGGGTGCGGTCCGCGCTCTCCTGGCCCCGCAGGGCGAACACGACGACGGCGGCGGGCTTGCCCGGGTCCGCGCCGATCTGCTCGGCGACGGAGGCGGCGTCCATCCGGCCGTCCAGCAGGGAGCCCAGCAGGTTCTCCCGGAACGCGGCGGACGGCTCGCGCTGCTGGACCAGGTGCAGCGCGGTGACCCGGGCCGCGCCGAGCAGCGCGCGTTCGGACCGCTCGGTCAGCGGGGTCGTGCCCTCCTGCACCCAGATCGTGCCCAGCGGTTGGCTGCCCGCGTGGATGCCGACCGCGATCCGCCGCCGGATGCCGAGCTCGGGCCGCTCGTCGATCCGCACGACCTCCTCGCCGGAGCGCAGGCGCTGGTAGACGCCCCACTCGCGGAGCATCTTCAGGTACGGCTCGGGGCCCTGGCGGCCCAGGATGGACAGCCGGCGCAGCTCGTCCACCTCGTCCGACGACCGGGAGTAGGCGAGCACCCGGCTCGCGGTGTCCTCGATGCTGACGATCCCGCCGGTCAGCGCGGCGATCGTCTGGGCCAGCGCGAACAGGTCGCCGAGCACCTCGCCCACGCCCGCGTCGGCGGTCAGCCGCGCACTGCTCACCACGCCTCTGACCAGCGCTTCGAGGTGTTCCCAGCGCACCTCGGGGCGCACCGCGAGCAGGGCCACGCCCGCGTCCGCCGCGGCTTGGCGCAGCATCGGCGAGGGCGTGTCGACCTTGACCGCCACGGCCGCCGCACCACCCTGCCCGGCCGCTCTGACCAGTGACAACGCTCCCCGCCCGCGTGCGCCGATGATCAGCGCGAGGTCGCCGGGCCGCACGTCGGGCACGTCGTCGGGGTCGAGGATCACCACGTCGTGGACGTCGACCTCCAGGCCGTGCGGCGCGACCTGGATCTCCACCAGGGGGTCACCGAGAGCGATCAACACCTGCCGCAGACTCACCCGCCCCCTCCTTTCGGACGGCAGCCGACCGGCCGCACGGTTGTCCGCGCGAACAACGGCGGGTGCGCAAGCCTAGACGGGCGGACAACTGCGTGCACGCTCGGTAGTCCTACGGTGAAGCGACACAGTCTTCAGTGGCGAAGGAGCTTCTTTGTGGATGCCGTGACCAGGGTCCCCGCGCCGGTGAACGAGCCCATCCTGAACTACGCCCCCGGCTCCCCCGAGCGCGCGCAGTTGCAGGCGAAGCTGGCCGAACTGGCCAAGGAGCCCGTCGACCTGACCCTGACGATCGGCGGCGAGCAGCGGACCGGCGGTGGCGAGCGCTTCGACGTCGTCCAGCCGCACAACCACCGCGCCGTCCTCGGCACGCTGCACGGCGCGACCGCCCAGGACACCCGGGACGCCGTCGCGGCGGCCCGGCAGGCCGCCCCGGCGTGGCGCGCGCTGTCCTTCGACGACCGCGCGGCGATCCTGCTCAAGGCCGCCGACCTGCTGGCCGGCCCGTGGCGGCAGACCCTGAACGCGGCCACCATGCTCGGCCAGTCCAAGACCGCGATCCAGGCGGAGATCGACTCGGCCTGCGAGCTGATCGACTTCTGGCGGTTCAACGTGGCCTTCGGCCGGCAGTTGACCGCCGAGCAGCCGCAGTCCTCGCCCGGCGTGTGGAACCGCACGGACCACCGCCCGCTGGAGGGCTTCGTCTACGCGGTCACGCCGTTCAACTTCACCGCCATCGCGGGCAACCTGCCCACCGCGCCGGCCCTGATGGGCAACGTGGTGCTGTGGAAGCCCTCGCCCACGCAGAGCGTCGCCGCGCACCTGACCATGCGGCTGCTCGAAGAGGCCGGCCTCCCGCCGGGCGTGATCAACCTGCTGCCCGGTGACGGCCTGGCGGTCTCCGAGGTCGCGCTGGCGCACCCGGACCTGGCCGGCATCCACTTCACCGGTTCGACGCGGACCTTCCAGCACCTGTGGGGCCAGGTCGGCGCGAACATCGCCGGCTACCGCTCCTACCCGCGCGTGGTCGGCGAGACCGGCGGCAAGGACTTCGTGCTGGCGCACCCGTCGGCCGACGTCGACGTGCTGCGCACGGCGCTGGTCCGCGGCGCGTTCGAGTACCAGGGCCAGAAGTGCTCCGCCGCGTCCCGCGCGTACGTGCCGCGCTCGGTGTGGAACCGGGTCAAGGACGCCTTCCTGGCCGATGTCGAGTCGCTGACCGTGGGCGACGTCACCGACCTGTCGAACTTCATGGGCGCGGTCATCGACCGGCGTTCCTTCGACAAGCTGTCCGGCGTGCTGGAGGCCGCGAAGGGCGACGCGAAGCTGGAGGTCGCGGCCGGCGGCACCGCCGACGACTCCGAGGGCTTCTTCGTGCGCCCGACCGTGCTCCTGGGTTCGGACCCGTCGCACGAGGTGTTCACCACCGAGTACTTCGGCCCGGTGCTGGCCGTGCACGTGTTCGACGACGCCGACTACGACACCGTGCTCAAGCAGATGGAGAGCGCGGCCCCGTACGCCCTGACCGGCGCGATCATCGCCCGGGACCGCGCGGCCGTCGCGCACGCCCAGAACGAGCTCCGGTTCGCCGCGGGCAACTTCTACGTCAACGACAAGCCGACCGGTGCGGTCGTCGGGCAGCAGCCGTTCGGCGGCGGCCGGGCGTCGGGCACCAACGACAAGGCGGGCTCGGTGCACAACCTGCTGCGCTGGGTGAGCCCCCGGTCCATCAAGGAGACCTTCGCGGCTCCGACCTCCCACCGCTACCCGCACCAGGGGTGACCATGCTCCGCTCCACACTGCTCGCCGCCTCGCGATCCGGGGCCATCCGCGGGCTCGTCGAACGCACGCCGCTGACCCGGCCGGTCGTCAAGCGCTTCATCTCCGGCGACGACGTGACCGCCGCGATCGCCACCACCGGCGAGGTGCTGGCCGACGGCCGCCTGGTCACCCTCGACCACCTCGGCGAGGACACCCGGGACGCGGCGCAGGCCGCCGCCACCGTCGACGCGTACCTGACGCTGTTGGGCCGCTTGCAGGACGCGGGCTACGCGGACCGGGCCGAGGTGTCGGTCAAGCTGTCCGCGGTGGGCCAGTTCCTGCCCGTCGACGGCGAGAAGATCGCCCTGGAGAACGCGCGGAAGATCTGCTCCGCCGCAGGTGTCGTGGGCACCACGGTCACCCTCGACATGGAGGACCACACCACGACCGACTCGACGCTGGGCATCCTGCGCCAACTGCGGGTGGACTTCCCGTGGGTCGGCGCGGTGCTCCAGGCGTACCTCAAGCGCACCGAGCAGGACTGCCGGGACCTGGCGCATGCCGGGTCGCGGGTCCGGCTGTGCAAGGGCGCGTACCAGGAGCCGGCCTCGGTCGCGTTCCAGGACAAGGGGGACGTCGACCTGTCGTACGTGCGCTGCCTGAAGGTGCTGATGGCGGGCGACGGCTACCCGATGGTCGCCTCGCACGACCCCCGGCTGATCGCGATCGCCGCCGACCTGGCGTCGGCGCGGTCGAAGGACAGCTACGA
This sequence comes from Actinosynnema sp. NPDC023587, assembly GCF_040640215.1. Taxonomy (NCBI): domain Bacteria; kingdom Bacillati; phylum Actinomycetota; class Actinomycetes; order Pseudonocardiales; family Pseudonocardiaceae; genus Actinosynnema; species Actinosynnema sp. NPDC023587. Next base: position 446,423 of record NZ_JBFABG010000003.1, read on the forward strand.
GTTCCAGATGCTCTACGGCATCCGGCCCGACGAGCAGCGCCGGCTGGCCGCCGACGGCAACCGGATGCGGGTCTACGTGCCCTACGGCGACGAGTGGTACGGCTACTTCATGCGGCGGCTGGCGGAGCGCCCGGCGAACGTGGCGTTCTTCCTGCGCGCCATGCTCACCAAGGGCTAGGAGCACGACACCGGGTTCGGTGTGGATCGCGACGTCCGCACCGGGCCCGGACCGGCGGGTCGGACGCCGGGACCTGACAGGTGTCACGAGGACGGCCAGTCCCGGGCGACCATCGCCCGGGTCCGGGCGCGCGCGGCTCCCGGGTCGGGGTGCGCCCGGACCACGGCTTCCACCGCCCGCACGCCGTGCGCGAACCGGTCCGGCGCGGCCCGCCCGTCGCGCAGCACCAGCACCGCGTGGTGCGCCGCCGCCAGCGCCCGGTCCAGCTCCTCCCCCGCCTCCGCGCACAACCGCGCGTAGAGCGAGAGGCTCTCGGCGTAGCGGAGTTCGGCCGCCAGCTCGTCCGGTGTCCGGGTCAGCCGCCACGCCAGCACCGCCTGCCGGGCGCGGGGCAGCGCCTCCGGGCTCCCGTGGTCGCGCAGCAGTTCCGCTTCCCGGTGCACGGCCAGCGGGTAGCCCAGCGACGCGCCCCGGTGCCGACCGACCAGGTCCCGCCACAGCCCGGCGGCCCGCACCGCGAACCCCAGCGCCGGCCCACCGTGCCCGGCGGCGGTCAGCGCGTCGGCCAACGCCTGCCACGCCGCGGCGAGCCGGCCGCCGCCGGTCACCAGGAGCCGGCGCGGCAGCCGCCGGCCGACGGCCAGCTCCTCGTCCGCGATCCGCCGCGCCTCGCCGTCCCGGCCCTCGTCGAGCAGCAGCCGCGCCAGCCGCGACCGGGCCACCGCGAAGTCCACCTGGTGGTGCACCGGGGACCGGATCACCAAGGGGTGCAGCAGTTCCACCGCCTCCTCGGCGACCGCGACCCGGGCCGGACCCGGCAGCAGGTCGCTCTGCTCCCCCAGCGCCGCCGCGAGACCCGCGTCGTCCACCCGCCGCCACACGCCGACCGCCTCCCGGGACGCGGCCAGCGCGTCGGCCGTCCGGCCCAGCCGGTGCAGCAGCGCGCCCAGGTGCGCCAGCGCGGCGGCCAGCGCCGGTTCGAAGTCGCGCGGGTTCGCCGCCGCCAGCCGGCGCAGCACGGTGATCGCCTCGCGGGCCGCCGACGCGGCCTCCTCGGGCAGCCCGAACGTCGACAGCAGCGCCGCGACGGAGGTCAGCGTGCGGGCGAACTCGGCTTCGTAGCGCGGGTCCGCGTCCGCGACCTGCCGCCACCGCAGCACCGCCCACTGGGCCGCGTCCCCGGCCTCGACCTGCCGGTCCACGTCGAACAGCCGGACCGCGAGGTGGTGGGTGACCTTCGCGAAGTCCAGCCCGAACAGCGCCGGGTGCAGCCGGTGCAGCTCCTGGTAGAGCAGCGCGGCCTTGCTCACCGCGCCCAGCGCCTCGTTCCGGCGGCCCAGCGCGGCGTGCCGCAGGCCGAGCCGGTCCAGCGCGGCGGCGAGCTGCGGCGTGCACTCCTCGTCGTCGTCGGCGACCTCCCGGCACAGCTCCACGGCCTCCTCCGACGCGGCCAGCGCCGCGCCCTGGCGGCCCACCGCGACCAGCCGCAGAGCCAGGTCCCCCACCGCGTCCGCCAACGCCGGGCGGTACTCCCCCGGCTCCTCGTCGACCAGCTCCCGGTACAGCGCGACCTCGGCATGGGCGGCCTCCACCGCCTCCTCGCGCAGCCCGGCGAGCGCGGCCCGCGCGCCCAGCATCCCGTGCAGCTCGGCCAGTTCCGGCTTCGCCGCGAGCGGCGCGCGGTCCCGCAGCAGGGTGCGGGTGAGCACGGCGGGCAGCACGTCGCCGTGGAAGCGGGGGTCGTGGAACACCTGGCGCGCGATGGCCTTCGCCGGCTCCGGGCGCTCGGCCAGGACGGTCAGCGGCACCGCGCCCACGAGCGCGACCAGCTCCGGTTCGGCGGCGAACAGCTCCTCGGCGCGGCGCAGGGCGTGCGGTCGGCGGCGGGCGACGCGCAGCAGGGTTTCCAGGGCGTCGGGGGTGCGCTCGGGTTCGATCCGGTCGTCCAGCAGGGTCACCGCCAGCACGTCCTCCGCCAGCCGGCGGGTGGTGGGCCCGGCCGGGTCGGCGTCGGACAGCCGGCGCACCAGGTCGACCGGGTCGTCGGCGGGCCGGCCGAGCACTGCGGCGAGCGCGGCCAGGTGCAGGTCGTGGAAGGTGTCGGCGGCCGGCGGCGGCGCGGTGGGGCGCGGGCGGCCGAGGAAGTCGGCGAAGCGGTCGCACGCCGACGCGAACGACGCGGCGTGCTGGTCCGGGCACGGCGTCAGCGCCAGGTCCGCCGCGGCGTAGTCGAGGTCGCCCGCGCGCTGGCGCACCGCCGACCACCACCAGCCGGCCTCGCGCGCCACCAGCAGCACCCGCGCCCGCCCGACCGGCTCCTGGAGCAGCCGGGACAGCTCCGGCCACGGCAGCAGCTCCGCGTCGTCCACCACCCGGACCGCGCGGTCCGCGAACAGGCCGGCCAACCGGGTCTTGCCCACGCCGGACGGGCCGTGCAGCAGCAGGAGCGACGCCGGCTCGGCCCCGTCCCGCCACCGCGCCACCGCCGCCGACTCGCGGACCCGCCCGTGGAAGGGTGCCACCTCGTGCCGGGCGTCCAGCAGCTCGCCGGGGGACAGGATCCGTTCCACGGCGCACATACTGCCCGCCAACCCGTGCCACGAATGGGTGTCCCCGCGCACCGGTCCCCGGGGTCGGGGAGAACGCCACCGCCCCGGACCGGCAGGTCCGGACGCCGCGTCGCGGCCGACCGGTCCGGGACTGTCGTACCCCCGGTGCACAATTCACGGTGTGCTCGCGGCCCTGGTGTCACACGCGGAGAACGCCGGTCAGGTCCGGCTGCTCTCCGACGCCGGGGTGCCTGAGGGCCCGGTGGTGGAGACGGCCGACCTGGCGGCGACGGTGGCCGAGCTGGAGCGCGCCCGCCCGCGCTGGCTGTGGCCCGCCACCGCCGAGGTCTACCCCGACCTGCTGGCGCGCGGCGTGCGGGTCGAGCGCTGCCTCGACCTCCACCACGTGGAAGCCCTGCTGCTGGCCCACCAGGGCAGGCACCGGGAGCCCCGGGAGCTGGGCGCGGCCGTGGCGCGGCTGCGCGGCCTGCCCGTGCCGGAGGACCACGGCCCGCGCAAGCGCGACACCCGGCCGACGCTGTTCGAGCCCGAGCGCGGGCCCCTGCCCGGCGCGGAGGACCCGTTGGCGGCGGTCGTGGCCGTGCACGCCGAGCACCGGCGGGTGGTGGCCGGCCTCCCGCACGCCGACCGCCTGCGGCTGCTGTTCGCCGCCGAGTCCGCGAGCGCCCTGGCCGCCGCCGAGATGACCCACGCCGGGTTGCCGTGGCGGGCGGACGTGCACGAGAACCTGCTGGTGGAGCTGCTGGGCCCGCGTCCGGCCGGCGGGGCCCGGCCGGGCCGGCTGGCCGAGCTGGCGGACCGGATCACGGCGGCGTTCGGCGGTCGCGCGGTGAACCCGGACCACCCGCCGGGCATCGTGCGCGCGTTCGGGCGGGAGGGCATCGAGATCCCGTCGGCGCGGGCGCGGGTGCTCAAGGACGTGGACCACCCGGCCGTGGCACCGCTGCTGGAGTACAAGGAACTGGCCCGGCTGTGGGTCGCGCACGGCTGGTCGTGGCTGGACCAGTGGGTGTCGGGCGGGAGGTTCCGGGCCGACTACGTGGTGGGCGGCGTGGTGTCCGGGCGGTGGGCGACCCGGGGCGGTGCGGGGTTGCAGATCCCGCGCACGCTGCGGCGCGCCGTGCTGGCGGACCCGGGCTGGCGGTTGGTGGCCGCCGACGCGTCCCAGCTCGAACCGCGCGTGCTGGCGGCGCTGTCCGGCGACCGGCGGCTGATCGAGGTCTCCGGCGACGACGACCTGTACACGAACGTCGCGGCGGACGCGTTCGACGGCGACCGGGGCCGCGCCAAGATCGCCATGCTGTCCGCGATGTACGGCGGCACCAGCGGCGAGGCGGGCCCGCTGCTGGCCGTGCTGCGCCGCAGGTTCCCGGACGCCGTCGGCTACGTGGAGGCCGCCGCGACCGCCGGCGAGCAGGGCCGCGTGGTCCGGTCGAGGCTGGGCCGCACCAGCCCGCCGCCGTCGCAGGCGTGGCACGAGACGACCGGCAACGCCGACGAGGGCGAGGACGCCGCCCGCCAGTCCCGCCGGGTGGCCCGCGAGTGGGGCCGCTTCACCCGCAACTTCGTGGTGCAGGCCAGCGCCGCCGACTGGACGGCGGCCCTGCTGGGCGCGCTGCGGCGGCGGCTGCACCAGTCCGCGCCGGCCGCGCACCTGGTGTTCTTCCAGCACGACGAGGTCCTGGTGCACAGCCCGGCCGAGGTGGCGGACGTCGTGTGCGCCGAGATCACCGCCGCCGGTGCCGAAGCCTCCCGGCTGGTCTTCGGCGACACCCCGGTCCGCTTCCCGATCAACGCCACCCCGGTCGACAGCTACGCCGACGCGAAGTAGCCGCCTCCTCGACGGCCCGTCGCCCGTGCCACCCGGCCCGGTGCGCCGGAGGATGAGCCGGCCGGACGAGCGGAAACCGGCCCCGACGGCGGCATTCGTCCCTTCGGGCGCTTGAGTCCCCGGCGTGGGATCGCTCTCATGAACTGTCCGCAGCGTCACCGCGCAGGACCCGTGACAGGAGGTCACCCGCGCATGGCACCCAGCCGATCGCGGCGCGTGCTCGCCACCGCCGCCGCCCTGCTCGCCGCCGTTCCGGCCGCCGTCGTCGCCGGCACCCCGGCCGACGCCTCGCTCCCGCCCACCCCGCCCGGCTGGGCGCTGCGCTGGAGCGACGACTTCACCGGGCCGGCGAACAGCCCGCCCGCCGCCGCGAACTGGATTCCCGACCTCGGCCACGGCTACCCCGGCGGTCCCGCGAACTGGGGCACCGGCGAGGTCCAGCGCTACACCGACGCCCCGGGCAACATCGGCCTCGACGGCAGCGGCAACCTCCGCATCACCGCGCTCCGCGACGGCGCGGGCAACTGGACGTCCTCCCGCGTCGAGACCCGCCGCGCCGACTTCCGCCCGCCCGCCGGCGGCAAGCTCGCCATCGAGGGCCGCATCCGGCTGCCGAACGTCACCGGCCAGGCCGCGCTCGGCTACTGGCCCGCGTTCTGGGCCCTCGGCTCCCCCTTCCGCGGCAACTACTGGAACTGGCCCGCCATCGGCGAGTTCGACGTCATGGAGAACGTCAACGGCCTCGACTCCGTCTGGGGCGTGCTGCACTGCGGCGTCAACCCCGGCGGCCCGTGCCGCGAGGCGTCCGGCCTGGGCGGGAGCCGCGCGTGCCCCGGCACGTCCTGCCAGTCGGCGTTCCACACCTACCGCTTCGAGTGGGACGAGGGCGTCAGCCCTCGGCAGTTCCGCTGGTACGTCGACGGCCGGCAGTTCCACCGCGTCAACGAGAACCAGATCGGCGCGGGCACCTGGCACGCCATGACCTCGCACGCCGGCTACTTCGTGCTGCTCAACCTCGCCGTCGGCGGTGCGTTCCCGGACGCGCTGGCCGGTCGGACCCCCACTCCCGCAACGGTTCCCGGCCACTCGATGCTGGTCGACTACGTGGGCGTCTGGACGGCCGGCGGCACGGGGTGGGACGCGTACGCCGAGATCGAGGCCGAGCAGGCGACCGCGCGCTCCGGCGGTGTCCTGGAGGACGTCACCGGGGGCGGCCAGGCCGTCGGCAAACTGAAGAACGGCGACTCGCTGCGCTTCGCGGACGTCCGCTTCGGCACCGGCACCGCCGGCCAGTTCCTCGCCCGGGTGGCGTCCGGCGCGACGGGCGGCGTCAGCGGTCTGGTCGAGATCCGCCTGGACAGCCCGACGGCGGCCCCGGTGGGCAGCTTCGCCATCGCCGGCACGGGCGGTTGGCAGTCGTGGCGGACGGTGCCCGCGAACATCGCCGGCACCACCGGGACGCACGACGTGCACCTCACCTTCACCAGCGGTCAGCCGGCCGCCTACGTGAGCCTGGACCGGGTGCGGTTCGCGCCCTGAGGACCGCACCCCCGTTAGGCTGGTGCCGTGCGGGTAGCCGCGATCCAGACCACCCCGCGCCCGGGGCTCGACGCCAACGCCGTCGACCACGCCCGGCTGATCGGCGAGGCCGGCGCACGGGTCTGCGTGTTCCCCGAGCTCTCCCTCACCGGCTACCGGCTCGACCCCGGCGCGGCGCTCACCGAGGACGACCCCCGCTGGTCGCCGATCCGCGAGGCGTGCGCGGCGCACGACGCGTTCGCGCTCGTCGGCGCGCCGCTGTCCACCCCGGCCGGCACGCTCATCGCGACCGTCGTGATCGGACCGGACGGCGACACCCTGGGCCACTACGGGAAGCGCCACCTGCACGGCCCCGAGTCCGACCTGTTCACACCGGGCGGTCACCACCTGCTGCTGGAGGTGGACGGCCTGCTGCTCGGGCTCGCGATCTGCTACGACGCCGCCGTGCCGGCGCACGCGGACGAGGTGTCGGCCGGCGGCGCGGACGTGTACGTGGTGAGCGCCCTGTACGCCACCGGTGCCGAAGGGCGGATCGCGCAGCAGATGGGCCGCGCGGCGAGCCTGGGCCTGTGGGTGGTGATGGCGCAGTTCTGCGGACCCACCGGCGGCTACGACGCGTGCGGCGGCAGTGGTGTGTGGCGTCCGGGTGGCGAGGTCGACGTCCGGCTCGGCCGGGAGCCGGGCAACGCCCGCGCGACCCCGGCCCGGCCGTGAGCACCTACCGGGAGCGCCCCGCCGCCGGCCTGGACTGCGTGTGGGAGCGCACGTCGGACCACCCGTCGTCGGGCCGGGTCGTGCCGGACGGCCGCACCGACATCATCCGGTACCCGGACGGCGGGTTGTTCGTGGCCGGCCCGGACACCGTCGGCCACGTCACCGAGCTGGGTCCCGGCCGGGTGGTCGGCGTCCGGTTCGGGCCGGGCGTCGGGCCGGCCGCGCTCGGCGTCCCGGCGCACGTGCTGCGCGACCAGCGGGTGCCGCTGGCCGAGCTGTGGGACGACCTGGCGGCGCTGGAGGACGCCCTGGCCGGCGCGGACGACCCGGGCGCGGTGCTCGCGGACGCCGCCCGGCACCGCCTGCGCGCCGCCCCGCCCGACCCGCTGGCCGGCGCGATCGCCGCGTCGGTGACCGCCGCGCCGGTCGCCGGGCTCGCCGACGACCTGGGCCTGAGCACCCGGCAACTGCACCGCCGCAGCCTGCACGCGTTCGGCTACGGCCCGAAGACGCTGCACCGCGTGCTGAGGTTCGACCGGGCGGTGAAGCTGGCGTGGACGGGCGTGCCGTTCGCCGAGATCGCCCACCGCACGGGCTACGCCGACCAGGCGCACCTGTCCCGCGAGGTGAAGGACCTCGCCGGCGTGCCGCTGGGTCAGCTCATCCGGCCGTAGGCGCGCAGCGTCAGCAGCGCCTCGATCGTCACGATCGGCCGCCACTCGAACTCGGTGACCGGGGTCCACGCCGGCCACGGGAACGTCCAGCCGCCGTCGTCCTGCCGGGCCGCCGCCAGCTCGTCCAGGTCGCGGGACATCTCCGCGTCGCTGAACCACGGCCGCGCGACGCTGTCCGGCGTGGCCGCGTAGTGGTGCGGCTTGTGCGTCTCCCCCGCCGCGTACCCCTCGGTCCGCTGCCCGTCGCCCAGGTCCACCAAGCCCTTCGCGCGCACCAGGGCACCCAGCCGCGCCGCCGCCGCCCCGGCCCGCGCGCGGTCCGGGACGTGCTGGAGGAACTGGACGCACGCGCCGATCTCGTAGGGGTGCGACCCGGCCAGCTCGTCGATCCGCCGCCAGCAGTACCCGGTGGCCCGGTCCAGCCACGGGTGCTCGACGCCGGCTTCGTGCAGGACGCCCGCCGCGAGGGCGGTCATCAGCAGGTCGCTGTCCTCGGCGACCTGCCACCACGGCGCTCGCGGGTGGTCCCGGGAGGTGGCCAGGCAGTTCGGCACCCCGCCGTCGGGGTTGGCGACGCCGGCCAGGAAGTCGGCGGCACCGGCCGCGAACCGGTCGTCGCCCACCTCGTGGCCCAGCTTCACCGCGGTGTAGGTGTGCAGCGGCTGGCTGGACGGTCCGCGCCCGTCCGGCTCCAGGGCGTGCCCGAATCCGCCGTCGTCGTTCCGGTACGCCGCGATCGCGGTCACCACGGGCTCCGCCGGACCGCCGTCGAACAGGAAGGAGAACCGCCGCTGCTCCAGCACGCGGGCGTGGTGCCAGACGAAGGACCTCGCTGCTTCGATCATGTTCCGACCTTAGGCACCGCCCGACCCGCCGGTCTTGAACGAAACGGACATCGTCCCCGGCCGGGGGAAACGCGCTGAACCACCGGACGTGCTCCGATCGCCGTGCCATCATTGATCCCCGACTGGCGTGAGGGGGCGCGAGCGATGCTGGATGCCGGGGGCGGTGGCGGGAAGCTGGGGTTCGTGGCCGACACGGTCGCGAAGGGGCCCGGCGCGGGTTTCGTGTCCACGCGGACCACGTTCTTCGTCGAGCCGGGCGAGGCACAACGGCTGATCGACGGCTTGAAAGAGGCGCTGGAGAAGCTCCTCGAAACGAAGCGGACGGCCGAGCGGATCGCCGCCGCGAACTCGCCGGGGAAGGACGTCTACAGCGGAGTCGCCACGCTCACCCTGCGCAAGACCGCGGGTGACGAGGAAGGCGGCTACGGCTGGGCCAACCTGAAGGCGCAGCAGACGCTGGAAAAAACGATCTCGAACATCCAGCAGGCGCTGGACGAGTACCGGGCCACGGACTCGGCAGCCGCCGACGCACTGAAGCCGAAGGGCTGAATTCGTTGATTCGCACTTTCCGCGCGGTCCTGGTGGCGGGAGTGGCCGTCACGGCCCTCGCCGCCTGCACGTCGACCACGGGCACCCCGACCCGGGCACCGGACGCGACCACGGGGGCCGGTGCCACGACGAGTTCCGGCAAGCCGGCCGGCGGCGGCTCGGGCCTGGACATCCAGGAGTACCTGACGAGCCCGTGCACCATCCTGACCCAGGCCCAGCAGTCCGCGCTGACCACGTTCCGCGAGGCGAAGCCCGAGTTGACCGGCTCGCAGGGCCCGAGTTGCACCTACCAGGGCAAGGACGTGCTGGCGAACTCGACCTTCGAGATCACGTTCCTGGTCGAGGGCACCTCGATCGAGGACCTGATCAGCAACACGAAGGCCGGTTTCGCGACGGCCAGGGAGACCACGATCGCCGGCCGGCCCGCGATCTCGTACGACAGCGCCGACGGCAAGCGGAATTGCAGCACCGCGTTCGGCACCTCCGACGAGGAAGCCGTCCTCGTCCAGGGCAACATCGGCAAGAACGACAAGCTCAACGACGACAACGCCTGTGGCACCACCGAGCGGGTGGCCACGACGATCGTCGGGAACCTGAAGGGGTAGCGATGGCTCCTGCCGGCGACGTGGACATGGACCTCGGTGGCTTCGCGCTGCTCCAGATGGGGATCGGCGCGGACAAGATCTACGGCTGGTTCCGGGAGGGCACCGGCCCCGAGCGGACCACCGACTCCGCCCAGCGCGACTGGGAGCAGGTCAACCGGGACCACGTCGACGTGGCCTACCTGATCAACAAGGCGGTGCGGGACTCGGGCGCGTCCTGGGAGGGCGCGGCGGGCGACCAGGCCCGCGCGTCGACCTCGCCGCTGGCCAGTTGGTCGGAGGCGGCCGGGAGCAGCGCCCGGTCGGCGGGCGCGAGCACGTCGGAGATCAGCGACTCGTTCCGGCTGGCCCGCGACTCGGTGGAGAAGCCCGTCGCCGTGCCGGACAAGCCCTGGTACAACGACGGCGTCCCGTGGGACACCGACTACGACGACGCGGTGGAGAAGAGCCAGGAGGTCAACTCCCGGAACGTGCGGGTGCTCAGCGCCTACGGCACGGCGGCGAACGCGGCCGGCGCGTCGATGCCGACGTTCCAGTCCCCGGACGAGATCGGCGCGGGCATCGACGACGGGATCGACCCGCCGATCGTCGAACCGCCGCCGCTCCTGCCGTGGGAACCGCGCCCGGTGAAGCCCAAGGGCCCGGACGACGACGACCCGCCCGGCGGTGACGGCGGTGACGGCGACGACGGCACGAAGAAGCAGTGGGGCGAGCCGACCGTGCCGCCCGGCCGTGACGACGGCACCACGCGGACGTCGTCGGTCGACGTGCCGGACCGGCCGACGTTGCCGCCGGCCACCGTCGACCCGCCGCGCGTCCAGCCCCCGCCGCCCGGCGACCCGAGGTTCCCGCTGTTCGACCCGCGCCTGCCCTACGACCCGCGCAACCCGAACGACCCCCGCAACCCCCGGAATCCGAACAACCCGAACCTGCCCCGCCACCCCACCCCGCCCGCCAACCCGAACCGGCCGCCCGTGCGGGTGCCCGGCGCGTCCGGTCCCGGTGGTCCCGGTGGCGGTTCCGGTAGCGGGCGCGGCGGCACGGGCGGCATCCCCGGCGGCGGTCCCGGTGGCGGCGGCGGTCCCGGCGGGCGGATGCCCGGCCTGCCCGGCCCGGGGGGCTTCGGTCCCGGCGGTTTCGGGCCCGGCGGCACGTCCGGCGCGATGCCCGGCGAGCGCGGCTTCGGTCCCGGCGGCAGCGGTGGCGGTGCCGGACCCGGCGGTGCCGGTGCGGCCGGTCGCGGCGGTGCCGGTGCGGGCATGGGCGGCATGGGTGGCATGGGCGGTGCGGGGGCCGGCAAGGGCCAGGGCGACGAGGACACCGAGCACAAGTCCGCCTCGTACCTCCAGGGCGCGGACGACCTCTTCGACGACGGCACGATGGTGGCCCCGCCGGTCATCGGGGAGTGAGGGGCACTGTGCTGCGCACCAAGGTGACGATCCCCGTCGTCGCGCTCTACACCGCGTGGCAGGCCGAGGGCCTGCCGACGTTGCACAACGCGCTGCTGACCGACGTCGACTTCGACGAGGAGCGCGTGGCCGAGGGCGACGTGGGCGGGCTGGCGGACCTGGCGCGCGGGGCGTGGACCGAGCTGGAGCGGCTCGGCCTGGCGCGCGGCCGGCAGGTGCACGCCGACCTGGCGACGTCGCTGCGGCTGATCGCCGACGCCGGCACGGAGTACTACGCGTTCTTCAACCAGGACGGCGGTGGCACGCGCACCGCGCTCGTGGTGCGGTCCGGGGACGACGCGCTGCGCGTGGTCCTCCGGCCGGACAAGCACTTCGTGCTGGAGCCGGTGCGCGCGCAGGACGCCGTGCAGTCGTTGGTGTCGGCGCTGCCGGAGGCGAAACCGGGCCGGGGCGGCGTGCTGTCGCTGCCCGTGGACGCGCTGGAGGACAAGCCGCACCGCCCCCGGTTCAACGACGAGGACGGCGGCTCGTTCCTCCAGTCCAGCAGGCCCACCGGCGCGCACGTCGCGGAAGCCCAGACCGTTCGCAGGCTGCTCGCCGAGCAGCGGACCGGCGGCGGCCAGTTGTACGCCGCCCACCGCGACCGGTTCGGCCGCAAGCAGCGCTGCACCGCGCCGCTGACGTTCTTCGACACGACCACCGGCCGGTACGTGTCGGCGAAGTCGACGAGTGGCGACGGGACCCCGTGGATCACCGTGCAGCCCGCCGACTTCGCCACCTTGCAGAGCCGGTTGCGGCAGCTCAGCGGGGACGCAGCGCCTCGCGGCTGAGCTCGGCCGGGCTGCGGTGCCCGGACAGCGCCAAGGTCAGCTCGAAGTCGGCGAGCAGGCCGCGCAGCACGTGCCGCACGCCGACCTGCCCGCCGTGCGCGAGCCCGTAGGCGAAGGGCCGTCCCACCAGCACCGCCTTCGCGCCGAGGGCGAGGGCCTTCACGATGTCCGCGCCGCAGCGGATGCCGGAGTCGAACAGCACCTCGACCTGCTCCCCCACGGCGTCGGCGATGTCCGGCAGCACGTCCAGCGAGCCGACCGCGCCGTCGACCTGGCGTCCGCCGTGGTTGGACACGACGATGCCCTGGACGCCCGCGTCGACGGCCTTGCGCGCGTCGTCGGGGTGCTGGACGCCCTTGAGCACGATCGGTCCGTCCCAGTGCTCGCGCAGGAAGGACAACTGGTCCCAGGACCTGTCGGTGCCGGTGAACAGCCGCACCCAGCGCAGGATCGCCTTCGGCAGGTCGTCCTCGGGCGGGGCCGCGAGCCCCGCGCGGAACGCCGGGTCGGAGAACGGGATCGCCGTGCCCACGCCGCGCAGGAACGGCAGGTAGGCCTGGTCGAGGTCGTGCGGTCGCCAGGCGAGCGTCCAGGTGTCCAGCGTGACCACGAGGACCCGGTAGCCGGAGTTCCGGGCGCGGTCGAGGATGCTCGCGCAGACGTCCGGGTCGTCGGGCCAGTAGAGCTGGAACCAGCGCGCCGCGTCACCGGCGGCCTCGGCGACGTCCTCGATCGTGTGCGAGGAGGCCGTGGAGAGCACGAACGGCACCCCGAGCTCGGCCGCCGCGCGGGCGGTCGCGAGCTCGCCCTCGGGGTGCAGGATCGACTGGACCCCCAGCGGCGCGAGGAGGACCGGAGCGGGTGCCGGCGTCCCGAGCACCGACACCCCGAGGTGCCGCCGGGTGGCGTCGGTGAGCATTCGCGGCACGATCCGCCACCGGTCGAACGCCTCCCGGTTGGCCCGAGCCGTGCTCCCGCCCCCGGCCGCACCCGCGACGTACCAGAACGGTCCGGGCCCGAGCCGCTCCCGGGCCGACGCCTCCAGCCCCTCGGGGTCGGTGGTGAACGGCGGCAGGGTGCCCGCCAGTCCTTGAAGGTAGATCTCGTTCTGGTAGGCAGCGAAGCCCGTCATCCGTCCTCCACAGCGGCCGTCCTGTGCGGGTCATGCTCCGCCCGCGCGCCCGCCGCCGCAATCACGCGCAGCCGGGCGACTTCCAGGACCCGGAACCGGAGCGCTGCCTCGAAGTCCCGGCCTCGACGGCGGTTCCCGGAGTCGACGCAGCCGATCGGTGGCCTCGTCCCATCGCTCGATCGAGGCCACCCTCCGCGCGCTGCACCACCTCCGAACGGTTAAGCCGCCGGGAACGTCCCGCCGACCGCGAGCAGCGCGTGGCCCGTGCTCATCGGCGGCCCCGGGCGCGGTGGTGCAAGGCGATCGCCACCGGTGCCGCCGTCAACATCGTGGAGATGGTCCCGGCCACGACGCCGACCAGCAGCGCGGTGGCGAAGTCGGCGAGCGACCCGTCACCGAGCACGAGCAGCGCGGCGAGCACGAACAGCACGCCGATCCCCGTGTTCACCGTGCGCGGCACGGTTTGCAGCACGGCCGACCCGACCACGTCCGCGTACGGGTCCTTCTGCCGCGTCTTGCGCAGTTCGCGCACCCGGTCGAACACCACCACCGAGTCGTTGACCGAGTACCCGATGACGGTCAGCAGCGCGGCCAGGAACACGCCGTCGGCGGTCTTGCCCATCCACGCGAACGCGCCGACCAGCACGACGACGTCGGTGACCAGCGCGACCACGGTGGCCAGGCCGAGCCGCCAGTCGAACCGCACCGCCAGGTACGCCAGTTGCGCGGCGACGGCGATGGCCAGCGCGATCACCGCATTGCGCCGCAGTTCGGCACCCAGGCTGGGCCCGATCAACTCGTTGCTGACCTGCGTCGCCCCGCCGGTGGCCCGGTCCACGGCGGCGGCGACGCGGGCCGCCGCCGCCTCGTCGATCGGACCGGTGCGCACGGACACGCCGGTGTCGCCGGAGGTCGCGACGACCGCGTCGCCGAAGCCCGCCGCGGCGAGCTCGGCGCGCACCGCGCCCGCGTCCACGGCGGACGCGGTGTAGTCGATCATCCGGCCGCCGGTGAACTCGACGCCCAGCTCCAGACCGCGCACGAACAGCCCGGCCAGCGCCACGAGCAGCACCGCACCGGCGGCGAGCAGCCAGCGCCGGGGCCGCTGGAACAACCGGATGCCGCGACCGGTCAGCCACGTCCGCACCCGGCCGAGGTCGTGCAGGCCGCTCCACGCCGGTCGCCGCTCCAGCAGCGGCATGGCCAGTCGCAGCAGCACGCGGGTCAGCACCAGGGCGCTGAACAGCGACGCGATCACACCGATGGACAGCGTGACGCCGAACCCCTTGACCGGCCCGGTGGCCAGCCAGAACAGCAGCCCGGCCGCGAGCAGGGTGGTCACGTTCGAGTCGGCGACGGCGCTGAACGCGCCCTTGAAGCCCTGGTCCACGGATCGCGGCAAGCGTTTGCGGCGGGCGTACTCCTCCCGGGACCGCTCGAAGACCAGCACGTTCGCGTCCACCGCCATGCCGATCGCGAGCACGAACCCGGCCAGGCCCGGCAAGGTCAGCGTCGCCCCGATCGCGAGCAGCGCCGCGTAGGACAGGCCCGCGTACCCGACCAGCGCGAGCACCGCGATCAGCCCGGCCAGCCGGTAGACGAAGATCAGGAACAGCCCGGTCAGCGCGACGCCGACGACGGCGGCCCGGCTGCTGGCCTCGATGGCCTCCGCGCCGAGCGTCGGGCCGACGGTCCGCTGCTCGACCACCTCGACCGGGACCGGCAGTGCGCCGGACCGGATGACCAGCGCGAGCTCCTGGGCCTCGGCCTGGGCGAACTTGCCGGTGATCTGGGTGCTGGTGCCGATCATCCCGGTCCGGCAGGGCACGGACGGGTCGACCTGCGGCGCGGACACGACCTCACCGTCGAGCACGAACGCCACCCGCCGCTGCGGGTCGCCGGGTGCGAAGCAGGCGGCTTCACCGGTCACCCGCTGCCAGGTGGCCGGCGCGTCACCCTGGAACTCCACGGTGACCAGCCAGCCCGCGCCCTGCTGGTTGGGTGACGCCTGTGCGCCCTTGATGCCGTCGCCGGTCATCGCGACGGGGCCGAGCGCGACCAGGTCGCCGGCGTCGCCGGTGGGCACGTCACCGGGTCCGGTGACGGGTCGCACGGCGAGCTGCGCGGTGCGGCCGAGCACGTCGATGGCCTCGGCCGGGTCCTGCACGCCGGGCAGTTCCACGACGATCCGGTGGTCGCCGGAGCGCGCCAGGACGGGTTCCGCGACGCCGAGTTCGTCGATCCGGCGGCGCAGCACCTCCAGCGCCCGGTCGGTGTTGTCGGCCGTGGCCTCGGACGGGGTTTCCAGCACGATCTGGGTGCCGCCGCGCAGGTCGAGACCGAGGCGCGGCTGGCTGGTGAGCAGGATGAACGCGGACGCGACGAGAACGCCGAGGGACAACAGCCCTCGGGTGAGGAGTTCCCGCCGCGCTGAGGAGCGCGGCATGGCGAGGTGACCTCCGGGGTCGGGGTGCGGGTGAGCCGGACTACCGGAGGTCTGCGGGCGGCGCGCGTTCGCCGAGGGGTGCCTGGCCGGTGCGCTCGGGCGCGCGGTGGGTCGGGTCGAGGACGTCCTCGGCGGGGCGGGGCGCGGGTGGGACGTGCACGGGCGGCTGCACGCCGTCCAGCGGCTGGCCCAGGTGGCCCTGCTGCTGCACGGGGTGCGCGGTGACGCGGGCCGCCGTGCCGGGCAGGTGCGCGGCGTCGGCGGTGGACGAGACGGAGATCAGGTCCACCGGGTCGCGGTGGGCGGGGCCGACGACGACGAAACCGGCGATCAACGCCAGGAGCAGCATGAGTCGCATCGCGGCCGGCCCTCCTCTCCACGCCCAGGTTAGCGGCCCCGGCCCAGCACGACGACGGATCCGCCGACCAGCGCGCACAGCCACGCGATCACCAGCGGCTGCATGGTGGTCGCGCCGAGCAGCAGCGCGACCGTCCACCCGGCGAGCACCAGCGCGGACAGCGCGAACATCGTCCCGGCCGCCGCCACCTTCGGCCGGTGCCGGGGCAGCGCGAACAGCGCCCGCCGCACGCCGCGCCGGGCGCGCACGAGCAACTGGAGCACGATCGCGCAGACACCCACGACCAGCACCCCGGAGAACCACCCGAGCAACGGCGTCGGCTTCGGCATCCCGGCCAGCAGCAACAGCATCCCGCCCGCGACCAGCAGCACGGCCAGGCGGGACAGTGCGGGCCAGACCAGCGCGTGCGCGGCGGTCAACGCGTCGCCCGCGGGCGGCGCGGGTGCGGCGGCGCGCTTGCGCCGCACGGTGGCCAGGTTGGCGCGGACGTCCTCGTCGGCGGGGTCGAGCCGCAGCGCGCCCCGGTACGCCCATTCGGCCGTGCCCCAGTCCCGGACCCGCAGCGCGGCGTCGCCGAGCACCTGGAAGGCGCGCGCCTCGGTCGGCGCGAGCCGGGCGGCCTCCTGCCCGACCTCCACCGCCTCGCGCCTGGTGTCCGGCGAGGCCGAGAGCACCTCGGCCAGCACCACGTGGCAGCGCCAGTCGCCGGGCTTGCGGCGCACGCACTCCCGGGCCGCCACCACGGCCTCCGGGTGCCGCCCGAGTTCGCTCAGCGCCAACGCGGCCAGTCGCTGCGCCCACGCGTGGTCGCCGTCCAGCACGAGCGCGCGCTTGGCGGCGTCCAGGGCGGGGTCGGGCTGCCCGACGTCCAGGTGCGCGGCGGCCAGGCGGCACCACGCCTCGGCGTGCCGGGGGTGGGCCGCCAGCGCGGGCCGCAGCAGCTCGATGGCCCGCGCCGGAAAGCCGCGGGCCGTGAGCTCCGCCGCCCGGACCACGACGGCGGCAATGGGCTCGGACATCCGCACCTCCGGGGACTGCGCCCGCCCAGTGTGACAGCGCGGACCCGGAACCCGATCAGGTGACCTGCGACGTCGGCGGCACCCGACCGGGGAGCGGCGGTCAGGCGAGCGCCAGCTCGCGGACCGCGCGGTGGGCGTCTTCGCGCGACTCGTCAGCCTTGTCGCGCAACTGCGCGAGGTTCGGCGCGGAGTGCGCGAGGGTCAGTTCGGTGTGGACGAACTCCAGGGCCCGGTCCACGCCCAGCCGGCCGAGCACGAACCTGAGGTAGGGCTCCTGGAAGTCGGCGTCGTGGCGCGGGGTGCCGGGCGCGTACGAGCCGCCCCGGGCGGTGACGACGACGAAGCGCTTCGCGGAGAGCGCGCCGACGCCGGTCTCCTCGTCCGCGAACAGCTCGGGCACGAGGACCCAGTCCAGCCAGGCCTTCACCGTCGAGGGCAGCGCGAAGTTGTACATCGGCGCGCCGATCAGCACGGTGTCGGCGGCGGTCAGCTCGGCCACCAGCTCCCGTTCCACCTCGTGCCGGTCGGTGGTCCGGCGGGCGTCGATCGCGATCCCGTCGAGGTGCGGGAGCGGTCGGGCGGCCAGGTCGCGGTAGGTGTAGCCGGCGTCCGGGTGGGCCTCCCGCCACGCGGTCGCGAAAGCCGCGGTGACCTCGCGGGAGACCGAGCCCCCGGTGCGCACGCTGGAGTCGATGTGCAGCAGTCCCATGGTGTTCCCTCCTGAGAAGTTCTTATTCAAGAACATATTGGTCGAGTCGTTCCGAGTCAAGATGTTCTCATTTCGGAAGTTCTTGCCGCCGGCGTAGGATTCGGGTCATGGACGCGCCCGCCGACCCCGGTTGCGTGACCCGGTCGGACCTGAACTGGTTGCTGCACCGGGCCGCGCAGAAGCTGGGCTCGCTCGCGCAGGAGGCGGCGGCGCGGCACGGCGTGACCACTCGCGGGCAGCTCGTGCTGAGCGCGCTGGTCAGCGAGGAGTTCCGGCGCACGCAACTCGCGCTCGGCCAGGCGCTGGGGCTGGACAAGACGACGTTGACCGCCGAGCTCGACCGGCTGGAGCGGGCCGGGCTGGTCGTGCGCGAGCCCGACCCCGCCGACCGGCGGGTCCGGGTGCCGGTGATCACCGAACGGGGGCGCGCGGTCCAGACCGAGGTGGAGCAGCTCCACGTGCGGGTCGAGGCCGAGTTCACCGCCGTCCTGGAACCGGCCGAAGCGCGCGTCCTGCGGGCGTTGTTGCAGCGGTTGATCCTGTGCGACCACCGACCGGACACCGGTTCCTGCCTCTAGGCGAGGTCCGGGAGCGGCGCGGGTGACCAGGACCGGCGCTGGTACGAACGGGTCGTTCCGGCGACGTTCGTGATCACCCGTTCGCCGAGGTGGAACTCGGTGACCGCGACGCCCGGACGGCGTTCGACGGAGCGCGATTCGCGAGAAGTCCCGCTCGTACCAGCGTTTCGGCCCGTCGGCGGTGCCGAGCGGCACACCCTCGAAGGGGCCGAGTCGATTATCACGATCCGTTGCGGTTCAGCCCTTTTTCACCCGTCTAGCTGACCGGAGCGATGACTCCGTGCGACGCTGTCGCCAGCTCGGCACGGTCGTCCGGCGGGTCCTCCCGTCATGGCACCGACCCGCGTGCGTCTCACTCCCGCGAGCGCCCGGGTCGGTCCGAGCACCCGTGACGAGAAAGCTGGAGGTTCAGCGCCGTGGGTACAGGCCAGGAGTGGCAGATCTCCTGTCGCGACATCGCATCCCGTCGCCGTGACATGACCGTGTTCGTCAGCCAGGGGCACGTGGTGGTCAGCGTGCCGCCGGGCGAGGCCGCCGTGCTGACGCCCCTGGAAGTGGGACGGTTGCGGGCCGCGCTGCGCGACGCGGTGGTGAACGCGTCGGGGACGCCGGAGAACTGATCCGCGCTGTTCGTGATTCCCGTGGTGCCGCAACGGGTTCCGGAGTCCACCGGGCGGTGGCACCGGCCCGTTCCCCCCACGGGCCCGGGTGGGTATCCTTCGGCCTTCGAGGGGGCTGGTGGACCGGATGACGATTCCCGTTCAGCGAGCGGCCGATCCTCGCGCCACCGCGATGACGAACCTGCGCGAGGCGCGGATGGCCCTGGACGAGGGCCGCCCCGGGGACGCGATGGAGTTCGCCGAGAAGGCGGTGGCGGCGTTCTCCTGGCTGGACGACGCGGAGGGCGTCGCGCAGGGCGTGCTGGCCCAGTCGGTGGCCCTGGGCAAGCGCGGGCTGCTGCCGGGCGCGCTGGACACCATCGACCGGGTGCAGCAGATCGCCTCCGCCAACCGGCACGTGCTGCTCCAGGCGTGGTGCAGCTTCTCGCGGGCCGTGGTGGAGCTGCGGCTGGACTCGCGGGAACGGTCGCTGCACTCGTTGGCGCGGGCGCTGGGGCTGGCCGAGCTGACCGGGGACGCCGAGCTGATCGGCTCCATCCTGTTCGAGCAGGCGGCGCTGATGCGCACCCAGTACCACGAGCACTGCATGATCCGGGCCGAGGCGACCCGGTGCAGCCCGGACGGCGAGCCGTGCGTGCGCAAGCTGCGGCGGGCCGAAGCGCTGTGCGCGCAGGTCCGGGACAAGTGGAAGAACCTCGACGAGCCGGTGCGGATGGCGCGGGTGAACCTGCTGCTCGCGCACGTCCGGCTGGACCTGGGCGAGCTGGACCGCGCGCTGCGCTCCTGCCGGCGGGCCGACCAGCTCCTGGCCGGGCGGGAACGGCCGGTGCTGCGGGCCGAGCTGCTGATGGCGCGGGCCCGGGTGAACGGCGCGCGGGGGCGACCGGTCGACCAGATCCGGCAGCTCACCCAGGCCGCCGAGCTCGCCATGAGCTGCCTGGCGCGCGAGGTGGCGGTGCGGGCGCACGGCGCGCTGAGCGTCGCGCACGAGCGGGCCGGGCAGCTCGGCGTCGCGCTGCGCCACTCCCGCGCCCAGCTCGACCAGTACCGGCTGTGGGAGCTCCAGGAAGGCCGCGACCTGCTGCGGATGCGCGAGCACGACCTGTCCGCGCGACTGGTGGAGCAGTTGGCGCACCACCGGTTCGAGCCGCGCCGGGAGAACACGGTGGTCCGCGCGCCCCGGCACGAACCGCCGCTGCGCACGTCGTCCTCGGCCGAGCAGGTGAACCGGCGGATCGCGCGGGCGTTGGCGGCGGGGCTGACCAGGCGCGGCATCGAGGTGCTGCGGCGGGTCGCCGGCGGGGCGAGCACGACGGCCATCGCGCAGGAGTTGGAACTCTCGCCGAAGACGGTCCAGAACCACCTCCAGCGGATCTACCGGACCATCGGCGTGCGGGACCGCGCGGGGGCCGCGGTGTGGTGGGTGGACCTCGTCGACAATTCCACGGGCTGAGACGCGCAACCCGACGAACGGCCGTCCCGCTGCCGCCGATGGTGGGACGTTCACGACAACCGGAACGTCCCGCTCGGGGGTTTTGCCTATTTCGGTGCGACAGAACTGGGTGATGAGCCGGACGACACCTGTGTGTCATGCTCCGCTCGGACGCTTGTCCCTGCGTCCCCTGGCGAAGCGGCGGTAGTGCGATGCGGGTGGTCGGTGGGCCCTGGAGCCCGCGAGAGGTCGCCCTGTGGCGACGAGCGCCCGCCCCGCCGCACGGCCGCGCCCCGGCCACCTCCGGCACCGGGCGGACGGCCGGCGCGCGGCCCGTCCGCCGCCCCGAGCGGCGTCTCCGGCTCACCCCACCGCGGCACTCACCCGGCCGGGCACCGGCCGGACGGCGTCCGACGCCGCCGACGTGCCGCGCGCAGCCGAGCGCCGAACCACGCGCCGGCCCGGCCGGCCACCCGGCGACGACCCGGTCGTCGCCCTCCTCCAGGCCGCTACCAACGAATGGAGCTTGACGATGGTTGTCAACGCGATCCGCAGGATCTTCGCCGTCGTGGCCCTCTGCGCCGGGCTCGGCGTCGTCCTGGCCGCACCCGCGAGCGCGGACGTGCAGCGTGAAGGCACCTCGACGGACATCTTCATGCCGCCGTACGTCGCGCCGTAGGTCACGCGCCCCCGGGGCCGGGTCCGCGTCCGCGCGGGTCCGGCCTTGGGGCATTGTGGACCCGGTGAGCACCGATCAGTTGCGCCTGCGTGCGCCGCGGCACCGCGTGAGCCGCAAGTCGATCACCCTGTGGACGTTGAACGCCCTGATCGGGTGGGCGGTGCTGCTGGTGCCGCAGCTCGTGGCGCTGGTGTTCGCCCGCTCGCCGTGGCAGGTCGTGGCGGTGGTGGCGACGCTGGCGGTCGGCGCGGCGCACACCCTGGTCATGCCGCGCTGGCGGTACCGGGTGCACCGCTGGGAGGCCACGCCGGAGGCGGTGTACACGCTGGCGGGCTGGCTGAACCAGGAGTGGCGCATCGCGCCGGTGTCCCGAATCCAGACCGTCGACACCAAGCGCGGCCCGTTGCAGCAGCTCCTGGGCCTGTCGACGGTGACCGTGACGACGGCGTCCGCAGCCGGCCCGGTGCTGATCGAGGGCCTGGACCACGCCGACGCGGTGCGGCTGGCCGACGAGCTGACCAGCACCACGCAGGCCACGCCGGGGGACGCGACGTGACACCGGACCTGCCTCCCGAGCCGCCCGCCGCCCCCGAGTTCCCCGCCGCCCCCGAGTTCGTCGAACCGGTCCCCGACTGGCACCGGCTGGACGTGCGGATGCTGGTCGTCCGGCCGTTGAACGAGATCATCGGGCTGGTGCCGGTGTTCGTCGGCCTGCTCGTGCTGGGCAAGGGCGAGACCTGGCGCGTCTTGGCCGGCGTCGGCGTGATCGTCGCGATCGTGCTGTTCGGGCTGCTGCGCTGGATCACCACCCGGTACCGGATCACCGCCGACCAGGTGGAGATCAACACCGGTCTGCTGGTGCGCAAGCGCCTGGCCGTGCCCCGGGACCGGATCCGGACCGTGGACCTGACCGCGAAGCTCGGCCACCGGCTGTTCGGGCTGTCCGCGATCCGGGTGGGCACCGGTCAGCGCGACCAGCCGGGCGAGGACGGGCTGACGCTCGACGCGGTGTCGTCGGCCGAGGCGGAACGACTGCGCGTCCTGCTGCTCACGCAGGTGGTGCCCGAGTCCGCCGGTGCCGACGAGCCCGCCGAGGAGCGCACCGGGGTCGAGCTGTCGGTCTGGGACGCGCGGTGGCTGCGGTTCGCGCCGCTGACGCTGTCCGGACTGGTCGCCGTCGGCGCGCTGTTCGGCCTGACGGCGAACTTCGCGCGCGAACTGGAGGTGGAGGTCCTCGGGCCGCTCACCGACGCCGCGCACTGGGTGGTGGACCAGCCGGTCGGGTTGACCGCGGGGCTGGTGGCGGGCGTGGTGCTGGTGATCGCCGGGTTCGGGTCCGTCATCGTGTACGTGGTGCAGTTCTGGGGCTACCGGCTGACCCGCGAGCCCGACGACACCGTCCGGGTGCGTCGCGGCTTGCTGACCACCCGGTCGGTTTCCGTTGCCGAGCAACGGCTTCGCGGCGTGGAGATCGCCGAACCGCTGTTGCTCAGGGCCGGTCGCGGCGCGCACGCCAAGACCGTGACGACCGGGCTGGGCCGCAAGGGCGAGAGCAACCTGCTGCTGCCGCCCGCGCCGGTCGCCGAGGCGCACCGGGTGACGGCGGAGGTGCTGCGCCAGACGCCGCCGCCGACGGCGACCCCGCTGCGCCGGCACCCGGCCGCCGCGTTCCGCCGCCGGATGGTGCGCGCCGTGGTGCCGCTGCTGGTGCTCGCGGCCGGTTTGGCGTTCTTCGCGCCGGCTTGGACGTGGCAGGTGGCCTTGGCGCTGGTGCCGTTCTCGGCGCTGCTGGGCTGGGACCGGTACCGCTCGCTGGGCCACGCGCTGACCGACCGGTACCTGGTCGCCCGGCGGGGTTCGGCGGTGCGGGAGACGTTCGCGCTCCAGCGCACCGGCATCATCGGCTGGCAGGTGTCGCGGTCGTTCTTCCAGCGCCGGGCCGGACTGGTGACGATCGCCGCGACCACCGCGGCGGGTGACGGGGCCTACCAGGTGGTGGACGTGGGCGAGGCCGAGGGGCTGGCGCTGGCCGAGGAGGCGGTGCCGGACCTGCTGCGGCCGTTCCTGGAGCGGTGAGCCGGGCGCGGGTTCCGGTCACCCGCGCCCGGGTCGGGTCGGGTCACCCCACCTTGTGGAACGTCGTCCGGTACGCGCTGGGCGACACCCCGACCAGCGCGCTCATCTGCTGCCGCAGCGCCGCGCCGGTGCCGAAACCGGCGTGGCGGGCCACCTGGTCGATCCCGAGCCGCGTGGTCTCCAGCAGGTGCCGCGCGCGTTCGACCCGCTGCTGGGTGATCCACTTTCCCGGGCTGATCCCGGTCTCCTCCCGGAACCGCCGGGTGAACGTCCGCACGCTCATCCGCACGTGCCCGGCCAGCGCGCGCAGCTCCAGCGGTTCGTCCAGGTGCGCCAACGCGTACGCGCGGGCGGGCGCGGTGGACGCGTCCACGACGTCGGGCACCGGGCGCACGATGAACTGCGACTGACCGCCCGGCCGCCACGGCGGCACCACGCACCGCCGGGCCGCGCTGTTGGCGATCTCCGCGCCGAGGTCGTTGCGCACCAGGTGCAGGCACAGGTCGACGCCCGCCCCGACACCGGCCGACGTGAGCACGTCGCCGTCGTCCACGAACAGCACGTCGGGATCGAGGTCGACGGCGGGGAACAGCCGGCGGAAGTTGTCGGCGTGCATCCAGTGCGTGGTCGCCTTGCGGCCGTCCAGCAGTCCCGCCGCCGCGAGCACGAACGCCCCCGTGCAGATCGAGACCACCCGCGCACCCCGTGCCGAGGCGGCGCGCAGGGCGTCCCGGACGCTGTCCTCGATCGTGCCGTCCTCCAGCACGCGCGCGCCGTGGTGCACACCGGCGACGAGCACGGTATCGGCCTCGGCGAGCAGCTCCAGGCCGTGGTCGGGAGTGATGGTGAACTGCGCCGAACTGCGCACCGGGCGCGCTCCGGGCGTGCACACCCGCACCCGGTAGAAGCGCGCGTCGTCGTCCGCGCGGGCGGCGTTGAAGATCTGCGGCGGGGTGCCCAGGTCGAAGCCGACGACGTGGTCCAGCGCCAGTACCGCCACCTGGTGCGTCATGGCCGGATTCTTGCACATGATGACCGTCAGGCCACTGGTCCGACCTCGGGGGCGTCGAGCACGCTCCTGTCGTGATTCGAAGCAGATGGGCATGGGTGGTCGCGGGCGTCAGCTTCGTCGCGCTGATCGGGGCCGCCGGGTTCCGGGCGACGCCCGGGGCGCTGATCGAACCCCTCCAGGCGGAATTCGGCTGGTCCACCGGCACGATCGGGCTGGCCGTCTCGGTGAACCTCCTGCTGTTCGGCCTGACCGCGCCGTTCGCCGCCGCGCTGATGGAGCGGTTCGGCGTGCGCAAGGTGGTCGCGTGCGCGCTGACCCTGGTCGCGATCGGCAGCGGGCTGACCGTGTTCATGACCACGAGCTGGCAGTTGGTGCTGTTCTGGGGCGTGCTGGTCGGCCTGGGCACCGGCTCGATGGCGCTGGCGTTCGTCGCGACCATCACCGGCCGGTGGTTCGTCGCGCAGCGCGGCCTGGTCACCGGCGTGCTCACGGCCGGCGGCGCGACCGGCCAACTGGTGTTCCTGCCCGTCGTGGCGTCCCTGGCGGAATCGTCGGGGTGGCGCTCGGCGTCGGTCGTGGTGTCCGTCGCGGCGCTCGCCGTCGTGCCGCTGGTGCTCTTCTTCCTCCGCGAGTACCCCGCCGACCTCGGCGTGCCGCCGTACGGCGGGACCGAGGTCGTGCCGCGCCCGGTGCCGGTCGCCGGTGTCGCCAAGCGCGCGATCACCGCGCTCACGTCGGCCGCGCGCACCGGCCCGTTCTGGTTCCTGGCAGGCGGTTTCGCGATCTGCGGTGCCACCACCAACGGCCTGGTCGGCACGCACTTCATCCCCGCCGCGCACGACCACGGGATGCCCACGACCACGGCGGCGGGCCTGCTCGCGCTGGTCGGTCTGTTCGACATCGCGGGCACGATCCTGTCCGGCTGGCTGACCGACCGGGTGGACCCGCGCATCCTGCTGGCGACGTACTACGCGCTGCGCGGCGCGTCGCTTCTCGTGCTGCCGCAACTGTTCCAGGACTCGGTGCACCCGAGCATGCTGGTGTTCATCATCTTCTACGGCCTGGACTGGGTCGCGACCGTGCCGCCGACCGTCGCCCTGTGCCGCGAGGTGTTCGGCCTGTCGGCCCCGATCGTGTTCGGCTGGGTGTTCGCGTCCCACCAGATCGGCGCGGCCCTCGCCGCCACGGCCGCCGGCCTCACCCGCGACCACTTCGGCGATTACGCGCCCGCCTGGTACGCGGCGGGGGTGTTGAGCATCGGCGCGGCGTTCCTGTCCACGAAGGTCCGCCGCCCAGCGGCCCTGCCGGAAGTCCCTGCGGGTGATCCCGCGCCTCAGCGCGCTCGCGGCTGACCGGAAGACCGACTTCACCGCCGCGTCCCGAGCACCTCCGCCCGCCGGATCGCGTTCGGACCGATGGTGTCCACAAGGGACTGCGGGGCGCGCGACCGGTGTCGGCGCGCCCCGCCCGTCCACTCGGCTCGCCGAAGGACGTGTCGCCGCCCCTGGCCTCCGGGTTCACCGGCGACCAGGCCGCGATACCGGTCTGAGCCGTCCTCGCGCGGAGCGTGATGAGATTGGTAGGACCCGCCACCCGAAGCGGAGGCGGCGTCGGACGATCCGACGACTAGGCTCGCGCGGGTGATGGATCGCTTGGTGTGGATCGACTGCGAGATGACCGGGCTCGACTTGGGCAAAGACGCTCTGATCGAGATCGCGGCGCTGGTGACCGACGCGGACTTGACCGTGCTCGGCGAGGGGGTCGACGTGGTGATCCACGCCGACGACACGGCGCTCGGCTCGATGCCGGAAGTCGTCATGGCGATGCACGCCAAGTCCGGGCTCACCGACGAGGTGCGGCGGTCCGCCGTGACGCTGGAGGAGGCCGAGGCGCAGGTGCTCGCCTACCTCAAGGAGTGGGTGCCCGACCCGCGCACCGCGCCGCTCGCGGGCAACTCGATCGCGACCGACCGGGGGTTCATCGCCCGGGACATGCCCGCGCTCGACGCCCACCTGCACTACCGGATGGTCGACGTGTCGTCGATCAAGGAGCTGTGCCGGCGCTGGTACCCGAGGATCTACTACGCCCAGCCGGAGAAGGGCCTGGCGCACCGGGCGCTGGCCGACATCCGGGAGTCCATCCGGGAGCTGGCCTACTACCGCCGGACCGCGTTCGTGCCGCAGCCCGGCCCGTCGACCGAGCAGGCGCAGGCCGTGGCGAGCGCCCTGCTGGCCGCCGACCGGGGAGAATAGGGTCGATTTCAGACCTGGCGGTCCGGCACTGTATGCTTCTGCCGCCGGGTCGACCGGTCTTGGTGGGTGTAGCTCAGTCGGCAGAGCACTGGGTTGTGATCCCAGGTGTCGCGGGTTCAAGTCCCGTCACTCACCCCAAGCGAAACGCCCCCTGGCCGTCCGGTCGGGGGGCGTTTTCCGTGAACCACGGGGAGTTTTCCGCCATGAGCGCCACACTCGTCGCGAAGGACCTGGCCGCCGGGCACGGGGACCGCGTGCTGTTCTCCGGCCTGGACCTGGTCGTCGCACCGGGCGACGTCATCGGGCTGGTCGGCGTGAACGGCGCGGGCAAGTCCACCCTCCTGCGCACCCTCGCGGGTCTCGTCCCGGCCGAGAGCGGTGTGATCCGCCTCTCCCCCGTGACCGCGACCGTCGGGCACCTGCCGCAGGAGCCCGAGCGCCGCCCCGGCGAGACCGTGCGGGACTTCCTGGCCCGCCGGACCGGCGTCGCCGCGGCACAGGCCGAGCTCGACCGGGCGACCGAGCTGCTCGCCCGGGGCACCGACGACGGGTACTCCGACGCGTTGGAGCGCTGGCTCGCGCTCGGCGGCGCGGACCTGCCCGAACGGGCCGGGGAGATCACCGCCGACCTCGGGCTCACGGTCGGCCTGGACCAGCCGATGACGTCCCTGTCCGGCGGTCAGGCGGCCCGCGCCGGCATGGCGTCGCTGCTGCTCAGCCGGTACGACGTGTTCCTGCTCGACGAGCCGACCAACGACCTGGACCTGGACGGCCTGGCCCGGCTGGAGGCGTTCGTCACGGGCCTGCGCGCCGGGACCGTGCTGGTGTCCCACGACCGGGAGTTCCTGGCCCGGACGGTGACCCGGGTGGTCGAGCTCGACCTTGCCCAGCAGCAGGTGCGCGCCTACGGCGGCGGCTACGAGTCGTACCTGGAAGAGCGGGAGATCGCCCGCCGGCACGCCCGGGAGGACTACGAGGAGTTCGCCGGCACGAAGTCCTCGCTGGAAGAACGCGCCCGCGCGCAGCGGGCGTGGATGGAGAAGGGCGTCAAGAACGCCCGGCGCAAAGCGAGCGACAACGACAAGGTGGGGCGCAAGTTCCGCACCGAGGCGACCGAGAAGCAGGCGTCCAAGGCGCGCCAGACCGAACGCCTCATCGAACGCCTCGACGTCGTCGAGGAACCCCGCAAGGAGTGGGACCTGCGGATGGAGATCGCCGCCGCGCCCCGGGCCGGCGCGGTGGTCGCGGTCCTGCGCGGCGCGGTCGTGACGCGCGGCGCGTTCACCCTCGGCCCGGTGGACCTCCAGGTCGACTGGGCCGACCGCGTCGCCATCACCGGGGCCAACGGGGCGGGCAAGTCCACCCTCCTGGCCGCCCTGCTGGGGCGGGTCGACCTGGCGGCCGGGTCGTCGTCGCTCGGGCCGGGCGTCGTCGTGGGCGAGATCGACCAGGCCCGCGGCCTGTTCCTCGGCGATCAGGCGCTGGTGGACGCGTTCCAGGACGCAGTGCCGGACATGGTGCCCGCCGACGTGCGGACGCTGCTGGCGAAGTTCGGGCTCAAGGCCGCGCACGTGCTGCGGCAGGCGGCGTCCCTGTCGCCCGGCGAGCGCACCAGGGCGGCGCTGGCCCTGCTCCAGGCCAGGGGCGTCAACCTGCTGGTGCTCGACGAGCCCACGAACCACCTGGACCTGGTGGCGATCGAACAGCTCGAATCGGCGCTGGAGTCCTACCCCGGGACGCTGCTGCTGGTCACCCACGACCGGCGGATGCTCGACCACGTGAAAACGACCCGCCGCCTGGAAGTGGCGGCGGGCCGTGTCACGGACCTGTAGCGGCTGCTCTTACCGGCTCTCCGCCGGCCGCCGGTTCCCCGGTGGCCGGCGGCTCTTCGGTGCCTGGCGGCTCTCCGCCGGCCGGCGGCTCTTCGGTGGCTAGCGGTTCCCCCGCACCCACTGGTCCCACGGGATCTGCCAGTCGCCGAAGCCGTCCCACGACTCCAGCGGCGGGCCGCCGGAGTTCGTGACCACCACGACGTCACCGGGCTTGGAGAGGTCGAACACCCACTTCGCGTTCTCCGGCGAGAGGTTCAGGCACCCGTGGCTCACGTTCCGGTTGCCCTGGTCGCCGACCGACCACGGGGCGCTGTGGAAGAAGATGCCGCTGTTGGACATGCGCGTCGCCCAGTCGACCGGGGTGACGTAGCCGCCGGCGTCGAGCGCCAGGCCGTACGTGCGGGAGTCCATGACCATGTGGTCGTGCTTCTCCGTCAGCACGTAGGTGCCGGTGGGGGTCGGGTTGGCCGCGTTGCCCATCGAGGTCGGCATGGTGCGGGCGACCTGACCGTTGATCTTGGTGACGACCTGGTGCGAGCCGCCGTCGGCCTCGTGGACCACGGCGTCGCCGATCGTGGTGTTGATCACGCGGTCTTCCTCGCCGTACACGCCGTTGCCGAGGTTCTTGCCGTAGATCTTGGCGCTGATGGAGATCTTGGTGCCGGCCGCCCAGTAGTTCTGCGGACGCCAGTGCACCTGCTTCTCGTCGAACCAGTAGAACGCGCCGGCCACCGCGGGCTGGGTGGTGATCGAGATCATCGCCTCGGCGGCGGCCTTGTCCGCGATCGGCTCGTCGAAGTAGAACGCGAGCGGCTGCCCGACGCCCACGGTCGTGCCGTCCATCGGGTTGACCGAGAGGTAGGTCAACGTCCGGGGCTTCACGGTGGTGAAGGTGGAGGTCCTGCTGACCGGCTGCCCGTCGGCACCCTGCCCCGTCACCGCGAGCGTGTAGGTCTTGGCGTACCCGAGCACCTCGCTGTTGGTCCACTGCGTGCCGTCGGACGAGACCTGCCCCGCCACCGCCTTGCCCTCGGGGTTGGTCAACGCGACCTGGGTGATCTTCCCGTCCGCCGCGGTGGCGACCACGGGAGCACCCGGAGCCACGTCGACCGCCTGGTCGGCGGGCCCCAGGCTCAACGAAACGGGCTTGGGCGGAGGTGTCGACGAGGACGTCGTCCCCCCGCCGACGATTGAGCCACCGTCCCCCGCGGCAGCACCACCCCCGGAAGAACAGGACGCGATCAACACCGCGACCACACCGACCGCGACAGCCCCCAGCGCTCTCCGCGCCCCCCTGCCGACCGTCATGCCAAGCCTCCGATCACTCCCCAGGACACCGATTCATCTCTTTGGTGTCCCCTGACAAGGTGACGCCCCGAGGGTTGACGACGTTGCCCAGGATGCTGGATCGTTACCCACGCGAAGTTCCCCCTGGGACAGCGTCCCGCACCCGGCCTGACCAGGCGATTGGGAGCCGCGTAGGACGCTGTGCTAATGTTCTCCACGTCGGACGGAGCAAGCCGAAGCCCGACACGCGCCGCTAGCTCAACTGGCAGAGCAGCTGACTCTTAATCAGCGGGTTCGGGGTTCGAGTCCCTGGCGGCGCACCACACCTGATCAGGCGGTTTCCCGGAATTCATAGGGGACCGCCTGTTTCATTTCTGGGTATGGGAGACCAAAGGGAGACCATCTGTCCCGGTGGCCTTTCCACGGGGGACCAAAGCCGCAGTCTTTTCGGCAGCCTCGCGCGCCAGCTCCGGCACCACGCTCGTATAGGTGTCGCGGGTGATCTGACTCGACGAGTGGCCCAACAACTCCTGAACCACCTTGATGTCCACCCCGGCCGAGAGCGCCAGCGTGGCCGCGCCGTGCCGGAGGTCGTGCAGCCGGATCGGCGGTAGGCCGGCCAGCGCCAGCAGCACGGCGAACCCGTCAGTCACCGACGCCGGGTGCAGCTCGGCCCCGTCCTCGCGGGTGAAGATCCGCCCGGAGTCCGTCCACGCCGGCCCCCACCGCATCCGCTCGGCGAGCTGGGTCTTCCGCCACACCCGCAGCTCCTTGACCGACTCGGCGTCGAGGTGGACCGTGCGGGCACCGGAATCACTCTTGGGCGTGCCGGCCTCGACCTCCCACCCGAGTTGCACCAACTGCTCGGCCACCTCGATCGTGCCCGCGTCAAGGTCGGTGTCCGACCACCGGATGCCGCACGCCTCACCGCGGCGCAAGCCCCGGAAGGCCACCAGGTGGTACAGGGCGTACAGCCGGTCACGGGTGGCGTAGTCGAGGAACCGGCCGGTCTGCACTGCCGTCCACACCATCACCCGCGACGGCCGTTCGGTGGCGTCGAGGTGGTCGACCTCGCGCCGCAGGTTCTCTGCGGCGTACCGGTCCCCGCACCGCCGCGCGTCGCCCAGCTCGGCAACGGCCTCGACGCGGCGTGCCCGGTTCGCCCGCCACACCTCGACGCGCTCGGGCGTCCACACGATCGCCTTGGGGCGCTTCCCGCTGGCGATCTCCACCAGCGCGGCCGGGTTGACCGTGATCTCCACCTCGCGCGCGGCGTCGTTCAGCGCCTTGCGCAACGTCGCCCGGATTCGCTGCTGACTCGCCGCGCCGACCGCGCGCCGGCCCTTGACGGCCGCGCGTTCCTCGTCGGTTCCGTCCGCGCGCACCTCGGCCAGCCGCTCGTTCTCCGCAGCGATCGCCGCGAACATGTCCGCCACGTGCGCGACCCGCAGCCGGTCCAGCGGCACCGCGCCGAGGTGCGGCACCAGGTACAGGCGGACGTGGGACTCGTAGGACCGGTACGTGGCCGACTTGATGGTTCGCCGCCCGGCAAGCCACGAGGTCAGCCACTCGGCCACGGTCGGCACCTTGTCGAGCCGCTGGCCGGTCCTCACGCGCCGCCGGACCTCGTCGTAGTCCGGCAGCGGCTTCCGTTGGCGCAGGGTCTCCTCGACCAGGGTCAGGACCGCAGCGCGGTCGGCCGCGCCGTTCGGCCCCTTCTCCGGGATGCTCAGGAGGTTCACGACGGCGTCGCGCGCCTCGGCCGCGTCGTCGCGGCTGTCGTAACCGCCGCGCTTCATCACCTTGCGCGCCTGGCCGTCAGCGGCCGGCACCTCCAACCGGAAGTACCACACGCCGTGCCTGGGGTTCCACGCTCCGTCAGCTCGGCGCAGCTTCGGGCACTTCGCGCCGAGTTCCTTCCCCTCGTCGGTGCGGCACTTGCACCGCTTATAGGTGTTGTCGCCTCTCACCTTCTGACCTCCTCGTCCACGTACTTGAGCACGTCGTTCAACTCGGGCGGGGTTAGGCCGCTGCGCTTCATCTCCCGCCGCGTCTCGCGCAGCCGGTCCTCCAGATTTCGGGCCTCACTCTCCATCGCGTCAGCAGCCGCCAGCGCGGTCTCACGCTGCGCTGAGGTCGAGGCCGTCTCGGCGACCGACCGGTACCACTCGGCGTCACCCTTCGCGTCGTTCCACCGCTTCACCTGGTAGTCGTGCTCGCGGCGCAGGTCGAGCGGCGAGTTGTTCCGCTGCCACGTCTCGAACTCGTCGGTATCGACGTACCACCGCCCGTCCTCAGGGTTCCGGTGACCGAGCGGACCTTCTCCGGTGAACCACTTCGCTGCAAGCCACATCGGCAGTTCGCGGCCCGGCAGCACGCCGATGGTGCGCTCGCCAACCTCGTCCAAAGGGAACAGCAGCAGCAGAGGCGAGACCTCGAACGCCTTCGCGAAGATCAGCAGTTCATCTACTGCCACTTCACGCCGCCGCCTGCCGTCTGCGTCCCGCCGGCCGGTCTCGATGTAGCCGATCACGGTCGGGGACAGCGATGGTCCACCAACGGCTGCGCACAGCTCGGCGAGCTGAGCTCTAGTGAGGCCAGCGGCCTTCCTGCGCTTGTGGATCTGTTCCGCGATCATGTCGCTGGCCGACCAGGCCACAAAGTCCATGGCGTCAAAGTAGCGCGTCGCCTTGCACCTCGCCAGCAGGGCGCATAACCTGTCGCAGTCAGGACCGATCCATCTTCACTGGATTTGTCGAATCGCAGAATGGATCATGAGTCCATCACCTGGAGGTCTGTCTAGATGGCCACCATGACGCGCCGAGAACTGCTCGCGCTGCCCACCGTCGTCAACCTCGTGACCGCCTGCCGCGCCGTCGGCATCGGCGAGACCAAGGGGCGCGAACTCGCGCGAGCAGGGCAGTTCCCCGTCCCGCTGCGAAAGGTCGGCAACCGCTACAGGGCGTCAACCGCCGAACTGCTCGCCTACCTCCGGGTCGAGCCAGTCGACGCGCAGCCCGCAGCCTGACCTGTCCATCCGTCACCCGCGCCCCACCGATCAGCGGACCTGACCACCCGCCCGGTGCCACCTTCCCCGCAGCGAAGGCAGAGCACAGCATGACCGCGACCGTGAACAGCGAAAACGGGCCCCACGACACCACAGGACCCGCTTCGCCAGAGACGCCGGGCACCTACCCGGCGCGACCTGACCACAGCCAGTATGCACCGCAGGGAGCATCCGGTGCACAGCGCTCGACCGTCACCTACCACCGCGACCGGGGCACGGAGCGCATCGCGCCACCGACCCCTGAGCCATGGGTGCTCCCGCGTATGCGCGGCGCTACCCGACCCGGTGACCGCCGGTCCGCCGCTGTGCTGGCTGACCGCAAGCTCAAGGCGGTACAGGAAGAGGCCCGCCGCATCGCTCAGGAGCGGCGCGAGCGCGTCGTGCGGCACGAGGACCTCCGCAAGGCGTTGCA
Organism: Actinosynnema sp. NPDC023587; assembly: GCF_040640215.1. NCBI lineage: Bacteria > Bacillati > Actinomycetota > Actinomycetes > Pseudonocardiales > Pseudonocardiaceae > Actinosynnema > Actinosynnema sp. NPDC023587. Next base: position 479,075 of record NZ_JBFABG010000003.1, read on the forward strand.
GGATGCCGGCTTCCTGCACCAGCACTGGAACGGCTACGTGCCGCCCTACCTCGACGGCTACGGGCAGATCAACGACGCGCAGGAGCGTGCAGACCTGGTCGCCATCTGCGCCGAGGCGCTACGTCGGGAGCAGGCCGCGTGAGTACGCGGTTCGACTACGAACGGGCCGTGCGGGCGTCGGATCTTCCACCGCTCGCCCGGCTTGTCGCGCTCATCCTGGCCACCCACACCAGCCGCGGCGGCCTGGAGATCACCGAGCAGTTCACGCCGTCGCTCTCGGAACTCGCCATCGAGACCGGGGCCAGCGAGGCAACCGTCAAACGCATGTTGATCGTGCTCGACTCCGGCGGCTGGCTGGTGCGCCACAAGCCCACCGTGGCGGCAGCCCGGACGCTGAAGGCGCGGACCCGGTACACGCTCACCATTCCTGCTGGGCTCACACAGAGCCCAGCAACCCCCGAACTGGGCTCACACAGAGCCCAGCCAGGGGTCACACAGAGCCCAGCGCTGGGCTCACGCAGCACCCCCGCTGGGCTCACGCTGAGCCACAGATCAAAGGGGTCAGAAGTACCAAAGACTCCTCAAGGCGTCACCTCCGTCGCTCAGCTCGCCAGCGAGGTCGGCGCGACCGAACGCGAGATCGAACTCCTCCTCCACAACATCAGCACCACCCGACCGGACATCCGCTCACCCCTGGCCTATCTCCGCAAGTGCCACCAGCAGGGCGACCTTGACGCTCAACTCGCCGCCGTCCGCCAAGCCGACCAGGCCGCCGTCATCGCCGCCGAGCTCGCTCAAGCCCGCACCGGCACCGACTGCATCCACGGCAACCCCGGAGGCCAGCACCGCCGCACCGACACCGGCCGTCTCCTCTGCCCCATGTGCCAGCGCAACCACGAACGGAGCACGGCATGACCACCACCCCGCCCCCCGACGAAACCGAGGCCGCCCGCCTCTTCGACACCCTCACCGAAGAGGAGCGACACACCCAGCTCGCCGCCGCATACGGCGTCCACTGCGACGCCTTCAAAGCGATGTCCCTTGTGGACTTCACCATCGCGAACATCATCGGCGGCGCGATCCAGGAACTCCGCCGCCTCGAACTCCTCCACCGCGACGAACCCGCCATCGAGCAGACCATCACCGGCCTCGCCCGCCTCAACCCCATCTACATCTTCGACGCCATCCACCAGGAGACCACCGCGCTCCTCGACCCACCCACCGAACGATGAACGCGCACCGGACGTCCGAGGGTCGCGCGCGTGACGTGGCGCGGGTACAGCCCCGGTGGGAGCGGAGCGGGCCGTTGCCGGCCGAGGTGCGGGAGAAGTTGGCGGGCGGGTTCGGCGCGCGTGTGCGGGCGCTGAGGGCCGAGCACGGTTGGTCGCAGCGTCGGCTGGCCGAGGTGGTCGGTTGCGACGCGCGCACGGTCGGCCGGCTGGAACGCGGGGAGCACCGGCCGAGCCGACAGCAAATCGCGTGGCTCGCTCGCGCGTTCACTCCGGCGGGGGTGGACCCGTTCCCGCTGGACTTCGAGCTGCTGAACCTGGTGGGCGAGAACCGTCGGCACCGCCGGCGCGGCTCGCGGTCCGGCCTGTACGAGTTGCCGAGCGAGCTCGGCGCGGCGCTGGCTGAGGCGGACCGGCAGCGCCAGCGGCTACAGCGGTTGCTGGTCCAGCGCTCGCGCACGTGGGGGTGAGCGCATGGGCAACTGTTGGGCTCTGACCAACAGTTGCCAGCGCTCGCGCCGTGATGAGCGTCCGGGGTTCCGTCGTGGATCGCGACGGAACCCGCAGCGCCCGCGCTCGTGGTGAGCGTCCGAAGTTTAGACCTTCTGACCTGCGAAGAGTCCCCAGTGCTCACGTGCAACTAAGGTTGCAGCCCCCTTCCGGGGGCAGCGCGGCGTTCGCGTTCGGAACTTCAGCCTGGGTGAAGCTCACGAGGTCGAGCGTGCGGCCGACCCGGCACCCGCAGCGGACGAGCAGACCAATCCCTCACAGTTCGACGCGTCCGGATCGGCGGCGCAACAACTTCCGGCCGTGAACGACCAGACCAATGCGGGCCGCGTCCACCCGTCACTACTAGTGACGGGTCGCCGGCGCTCCCGTGTGCGGGCTGACCGGTACCAGGCACCGGCCAGCCCGGTCTTTTGCATTCAGAACAGGGATCTGGTCCCTGTTCGCCTGGCCGGGACAACCGGTGCCGAGCACCGGTCGTTGACCACGTCGGCTTGTCAGCCTCGGCGTCGCCGTCCGCGCTCGAACCCGTGGCGTCCGGCCTGCTCGGCAGCGGAGAACCTGCGGCGCGCAGCCTCTTCCGGTATGCCGCGCACGGCGTCGAGCGCGGGGCCGATCTCCTCTGCGAGCGAAGACGGCCGCCCGGTCGCGGCTTGGTAGTCGTCCAGCAACCGTTCCACCAGTTCGCCCAGGTGCGTGATGCGCGGATCGCGTAGCGGTTCGGTCGGGGCCACGCGGTACTGCGCTTCGAACTCGTCCCGCGAGATCTCGCGGTGAGGCGCGTCGCGGTCGGAACGGTACTGCCCGGTGCCCTGGTCATAGACCATGGGCGTCAGCTCGACGGGGTGCGAGTTGTACAGCCGCCAGGCGGTGCCGTCCGGCGCGAGCCAGACGAACCCGCCGAGGTCCCCGACCTCTCCCGCCGTCTTCCCCACCCGGTCAGCGGACCGCTCATACGCCATGATCGGAGTCTGACCGGGTACCGGTGGTCCGTCACCGCAAGCGTGCGGCGTCGGCGGCTTTCCGGCTTCCGATAAGGCGGCTTCTGACTTCCGATAAGCGGGACTTATCGGAAGTGAGACGCCTTGGTGTCGTAACACGATCGGTCGTTCCGGCGACCGACCAGTATGCGCCGAGCCACCCTCGCGGCCTTAGCCGCCGTCGTCGCCCTGTCCGCCGCGTGCACGTCCACGCCGACCGCCGAACCGGCACCCGCGACGAGCACCCCGTCAGCCACCTCCAGCACCACCACGACGGGCAGCCCGTCGAGCACGTCGACGGGCTCGCCGCGCTCGGCTCGCGGGCTACTGGTCAAACGGGTGGGAGAGCGAGCAGGGATCGGCAACAACAACACCGACATGCGCGCATGGTTCACGCTCGACCGCATCGAGGTCGACGCGCAGTGCGCGAAGCCGAGCGAGAACGGCCACATGATCGCCCTGACGTTCAGCGTGGACACCACGCCGCTGCTCGACCCCGCGCACCACTGGTTCATCACCCCGCAGCACTTCGCCATCGTCGGCCCGGACGGCGTCACGGACACCAACGTCGCGACCGCCGCCGCCTACGGCTGCTTGGACTCCAACGACCACCTACCCCGCAGCGCCTACGCGCCGAGCTCGAAGTACAGCGGCCGGATCGCGCTGGACTCCCGATACGCGTCCGGGCTGATCACCTACCGGCCGGGGATCATGGCCCCGGGCTGGGAGTGGCCTTTCCCCTCGACATGAGGGGTACACGCGCCGACCGGTGGCGGGGGCCGGTGCCGGCTCGCCGGGCACCAAGTGCGTGACACCGCGCCAGCACGCTGGCGGTGGAGGTCAACCCGCTCGGCTACTCCACCGGGCACGGAGGAACCCGCCCGACTCCGGGGCACGCCGACCAGCAGCAGGGAGCACCACGTGCACGAGAGCAGAGCAGGACCGCCGCCGCGAGGCACACAGGAGAACGCGGAAGACCCCCGGTGATCTTGACATCGGGGGTCTTCCGCATCCCGCACGCACCGCCGCACTCCAACCGGGGCCAGCCTCGCGCCGCGCTGTCACCCGTCAGGACCGACCCTCAACCGGCACGCCAGGCACTTCGGTCCCGAGTCATCGCGTTCGACCAGCCACGCGAACACCACACGTCCGCACATCGTCACCAAGACCCCGCGTGGCTGTCCAAACTGGACACGAGGGAACGCATGGACCACGGACTCATCAGTCCACAACCACCAGGTGACCAGAACCGTCACGCGAGCCCTACGGGCGCTGGTCCCGAACGGCCTGCTGGAACCGCTTCAGCGCGGCCTCAGCGAAGTTGACCCGGTGGTCTCGATCGTCGGGCGACGTGACGACGAACGCCACACCCCTGACGGCAGCGATCTCGCGGGCCGTCAACGTCACGGTGATGGTGTGGCGGGCCTCGACGGGGGGAGGCTGCGCCTGGTCACGGCTGGTCACGATGACACGGTAACCCTGCAAACGCTGCAATCACCACATCTGGACCTAATCGGGTGTCAACCCTGCACCAGCCCGGTAACGCGGACAAACGCGGTGCACGCTGCCGTTATGGCTCTCGTGCCCACTGGTGTGGCCGCTCGCGACCTGGGCGTAAACGCGACCACGCTCCAGCGGTGGGCCAAAGCCGGACTGGTGAAGCCCGCACTCGTCACGCCGGGCGGTCACCTCCGCTGGGACCTCGACAACCTCCGGGCGCAGCTCCGGGACGCTCGCCTGTCCGACGACGACTAGCCGGACACCCCAGCGTCCCCGTAAGGCCGGCACGTGACACCCCGGTAGCACGCTCACCACCGTGAGCACCACGGTCGGCCACATCCGGGGCATCGTCACGCTGGACACCAGCGGCTACAAGGCACAGTCCAAAGAGGTGCGCGCCGACGCCAAGGGGCTCAAGCAGGACGTCGAGGCGCAGAAGCCCAAACTCGACGCCGACGCGCGCCCGTTCGCGCGGGCAGTGGCCACCGCCGAGGCAGCCAGCGCGAGCCTCGACGCCAAGGTACAGAAAAACATCAGCGCGCTGGACGCGCGGCTGGCGAAATCCGCCGGGGCGCAGGAGACCGCGCTCGGCCGAGTCCGCACCGCACAAGCAGCCCTCGACGCACTGCGCAACAACGGTGCGGCGGCCGACCGGATCGTCGCGGCCGAGGAACGACTGGCCGAAGCGCTACGCGGAGTCGCGGCGGGCGAACGCGAGGTCGCCGACCTCACACGAGACCTGGCAGCCGCTCACCAACAGGCCGGCGCAGCCGCCGAAGACGCCGCACGCAAGGAGCGGGACGCGGCAGCGGCGGCCGAAGGTCTGTCTGCCGCGAAAACGCAGGCCGCAGAGGCGGCAGCAGCATTCGCCGCAGAACAGGGCAAGGCCGCAGAGGCGGCAGCCTCCGGATCGGTGCGGATCACCGCAGCACGGGCCGCCGAGCAGCAGGCCGCCGAGCGTGCGCGAGCCGCCGAGCGTGCGCTGGCCGACGTACGACTCGACGCGGACGCCCCGGCGGCGCGGGTCGAGGCAGCCGAGCAGCGGGTCGCGGCTGCCTCGCGTGCCGCTGTCGTGGCCCGGCTGCGCACCATCGACGCCATCGACGCCGAGGAAAAGGCCCGCGCACGGGCAGCGGCGGCTGCCGACAAGGCCACGGACCAGGTCGAACAGGCAGACCGCAAGGTAGGTCGCTTCACGGCGACGCTGGTAGGGATGGGCGTGGCGGGCGGCGCGGGTGGCGTGCTCGCCGCGGGTGGCATCGGGCTCGTCGCCGTGGCGCTCGTGGCGCTCGCTGCCGCCGCGCTCAAGACCGACCAGCAGGTGAGCGACGCTTTCGGGAACCTCAAGAGCGAGGGCCTGTCCACCGTCAAGCAGGTCGCCGAACCGCTGCGCGGGGAACTCGTTGACGCGGCGGGCAAGGCAGTGACCGGGCTCCGGATGCTCGCGCCGGTCCTGCGGCGGGCGGCGGACGAGGGCGGCCCGTCGGTGGCGCTGCTGACCGACGGCCTGGTGCGCTTGGCCGTGCAGCTCGGGCCTGGTCTGCTGGAGGCCGCTCGCACCAGCGCCCCCGCCGTGGCGGGGCTGAACGCACTGCTCGACCGGAGCGGCCGGGGGCTCTCGGCGTTCCTGCGCGAGGTCTCGCAGGAAGCGCCTGCCGCCGGGCGCGCGGCGGGCGACATGGGGCGGCTGATCGAAGACCTGCTCGGCTCCAGCGGGCGGCTCGCCGCGATGCTCGCGCAACAGGGCGCGGGCCCGTGGTCGCAGTTCGTCGGGATCGTCGACCAGACCACCGATGCCGCGATCGGTCTCGGCGAGGGCGCGTTGCCCTCGGTCACGTCGTCGGCGTCCACTGTGCTCGGTGTCGTCTCCCGGCTGCTGGACCTGCTCGGCCCGCTCGCGCCCGCGCTGGGCACGATCGGCGGCATCCTGCTGTCCTACCGGGCCGGCGCGGCGATCCTGGGCGCTGTGGGAGACGGGGTCGGCAGGCTCGGTGGCCGGATGGAGTCCGCCAGCGCGGGCGGCACCAAACTGGCCGGCGCGACCCGCGGGTTGGGTCGGGCGCTCGGCGACATCGGCCCGTACGGTGCGATCGCGGGTGGCGCGCTGCTCGGGCTGCTGGCGGTCACCGACCAGCTCTACGGGTCGACCGACCAGCTCGCGTCCGGGTTGATGGCGGGCGGTAACGCAGCGGCGACGACCGGCGAGAAGTTGCGCCAAAACGCGGTGGATGCCGCCTATCTACAGAACAGCGGTAACGCCCTCGGGCAGGTGATCGGGCATTTCCTCGTGCCCACAATGGACGATGCCCGGGAGGCGATCGACCAGCAGCGCGCGTCGATGACCACCCTCCAGCGCGCCCAGCTCGACGCGACCGCCGCCGCTGCCGACCACTCGCGCGCGGTCGAGCAGCACGGCCCGGCCTCTCGGGAGGCAGCCGACGCGTCTGTCCGGCTGACGGCCGCGCAGCAGGCGTTGAAAGACGCCCAGTTCCAGGCTGCCGACGCGACCAAGTCCCACACGGACCGGATGATCGAGCAGCAGGCCGCAGCGCTCGGCCTGGCGGGCAGTGGCCTGAACCTCCGCGCCGCGCACACCCAACTCGCCGCCGCGCAACAGCAGCTCGGCGAACTCCAGAAGTCCGGCACGGCCAGCACCATCGAGCTCGACCAAGCCAACCAGAACATCGAGCGGTCCATGCTCGCCATCATCAACGCCGCCGGCCAGGAAGCCGCCGCGCACCACGAGAACAAGGACAGCGTCGAGGCGCAGACCGCTGCGGTGAACGCCTCCAACGGCGCTGCGCTCCAGCTCGCCGCGTCCATGTCCGGGCCGCTGCCGCAGTCGCTGCAAACCATGGTCGCGAACATGGACGACAGCAGTTTGTCCGCGATCGGCGCGACACGGTCGATCACATCGACCGGCCAAGCCGTGATCAGCCTGCCAGGCGGCAAAACCATCAAGATCGAGGCGAAGGACCTGGCGTCCGACGTGATCAGCGCCATCAACAAGCAGCAGATGGAGGACAAGTTCGTCTACATCAACCTGTTGACGCGCACCGACGAAAAGGTTGCGCCCGACTGGATATCCGGCGGCAGGAACAAGGGCGGCTGGATTCCCGGTGGCGGTCCGGACGTGGACAGCAAGCTCACCCCGACCACGACGGGCGAGTTCGTCGTCACGCGCAAGGCCGCCCAGAAGTGGGGCCCGTGGCTGGAGGCCATCAACGCGGCTGCGGGTGGTGACGTGCGGATGCCGGACTCGGCGCTCGCAGCGGTGCCGATGCCGATGCTGCGCCTGCCCGCAGCCGCCGCCGAGGTCGTGACGAGTCGGTCCGGCAGTGCAGGCCTGGACAGCGCGAGTGGGCGCGGGAACGGGGGCCGAACGGTCAACTACAACATCACGATGAACGCGGTCCGGTCCCTGCCGACGGCGGCCCAGTTGCGCGACGTCCTGCACGACGCTCAGGTGCAGTACGGGGCGGGTGAACCGTGGGGGCTCTGATGCCAGCCGCTTACCCGATCGACCCCGGCGGGGCCCGCCGCCGGCCGATCGCCTACCGCACCGCCACTCTCGTGCCGCGGCACCTGGCGGTCGGGCGCTGGTCGCTGACCGCGCCGCTGTCCGCGGTGCCGTTGGAGATGTTGGAGGGCGGGTGGCGGCTGGCGTTCACCGGGGGGCCGCATCCGCTCGGCGGCTATGTCGACCACCACGAGGTCAGCATCGGCAGGGACCGGTCCGGCGGCAGGGTCCCGCTGGTCACGCTCGCCGGCCCCGACGACATGACCGTGCTCGCCGAGCGCCTCGCGTACCCCGATCCGACGTCGGTGGCCACGGACCAGGACGCGCAGGCGTACGACGTGCGCACTGGGCAGGCCAGCACGGTCGTCCTGGGCTACATCGCCTACAACGCCGGGCACCTCGCGATCACGGACCGGATCACGCCATCGTTCGACACCGACATCGCAGACCCCGCCGCAGGCGGTGCCGTCACCGCCAAGGCGAGGTTCGACCCGCTGCTCGATCTCATCGCGCCGCTCGCCGACCGGGCCGGGCTCGCGGTCACGGTCACGTCGACCACCAGCGGTCAGCGCACCCTCGGCATCGCACCGATCATCGACCGCACCGGCACAGCCCGGTTCAGCCTCGCGCTGGGCAACCTCGCGTCCCTGCGCTACGAACGCCGCGCGCCCACCGCCACCTACGTCGTCGCGGGCGGCCGGGGCGAGGAGGACGCGCGCGCGTTCCGGGCGGCGAACAACGCCGCCGCCGCCAGCGCGTGGCGGCGGGTCGAGGCGTTCACCGACGCACGCGCCGCCAGCGCCGGAGACGGCGGCGCGGAGCTCCAGGCCGCCGCCGACAAGCGGCTCGCCGAGACGGGCCCGGTCGAGTTGGTCGATCTGGTGCCGCGCGACACCGACCGGCTCACCTACGGCGTCGGCTACCGGCTCGGCGACCGGGTGCTCGGCGAGGTCGGGTTCGGCACCGGGCTCAAGGTCTCGGCCGTCGTGCGCGAGGTGGAGATCACCGTCGACAGGTCGCCCGGACAGCCTCTGGTGCGCGTGGTGCCGCGTGCGGCGACCGTGGACATCCGCGGCCGGCTCCAGGACGATCGAGCATTTCGCTCGCTGGCCAACCGGATCGGCCAACTAGAACGGCGGTAGTCCGCCGCACTCAGGGTTCCGCACGCGGAACCTCAGTGACACCGCGCGCAGATCATCTGTGGTGTGACCAGCGAACAAGCCGCCGCCGAGCTCGGCGTGTCCGCACGCCGGGTGCGCAGGCTCGCCGCTGCCGGGTTGCTCCCCGGTGCCGAACGCGCCGGACGCGACTGGGTCATTCCGTCCGACGCGGTGAGCGCCGAGCAGGCCCGCCGCATGAACACCCGCCCGACATAGAGGAGCCAACGTGTCCACGCTCGACGTACTCGCGATGACGGAGGACGAAGTCGACGCGATCGTCACCGACGCACAGGCCGAGGCCGACGCGGCAGCCGATGCGGTCAGGCTCGCGGAGATGACGCTCCGCGGTGAACTGCCCGCCGGCGCGGCCAAGGTGAAGGCGGACAAGATCACGCCCGCGCGCCTGGCCGAGCTGCGCGCCGCCGCCGAGCACGCCGCCCTCCTGCTTGTCGCCGCCGAGCGTCGCCAAGCGGAGTTGCGCGAGCAGCGGCAGTCCGCCCGACATGCCGAGATCGTCGAGCGCATCCGCGCCGAGGCCGCTGACGACATGCACGGGACCTCGGAACTGCTCGCCGCCCTCGACGTCTACGAGGCCGCGCTGAAGGGCTTGTGCGAGGCGTTCAGCGCCCACAACCAGCGCGTGGCCCGATGGTCCGACCTCATGAGCGCGGCCGGTATCCACCAAGTGCACGAGGAGCGCCGCGGCCCCGACGTGCTGTCGCACACCATGCGCGGCGAGTGCGTCAGCGTCGGCAAGGAGGTCTACCGGCCCATGCGGGTTGGCCCGTTCGTGGGCGCCACCCTCTACCGCGTCCTGTCCGAGTACCCGCGTGACTTCGTCACCTACTACTCGAACACCGAGTTGACCGCGCTCGGGGACCTGACCGACTCGACCAGCCCCGACGGGCGTGTCGACCTGCGCGAGTTGATCCGCCGGAACTCGTGATCACCAGCGCATCACGGGTCACCTCTGACCCCGCAGCAACCACCACCAACCAGTACTAGCCGGGCGTGTGTCCCCGCCGCCGCTCGGCCAGCAGGCACCACCCCGCAACTCTGCTGAACTGGAGGGCTCCGTTGACCGTCGCCATCGCAGCACCGCGCCGGCTGGTGCCGCGCGAGGTGCCCGACTGGCACGAGGCCGGTATCTGCCGCGCCTTCCCCGAACTGTCCTGGGTCCACCCCGGCGCGGCTGACCCGTTCTCACGGCCGTTGAAGGCCGAGCGTGAGGTTGCCGAGTTGGCTTGCCGGGTGATCTGCGCGGCGTGCCCGGTCCGGCTCGCGTGCGCACTGGGTGCGCTGGAGCGCGGCGAGCGCTGGGGGATCTGGGGCGGGCTGGACTTCACCGACCGGAAGGCGGTGGCCAAGGAGTTCGGCTACGAGTTGCCGGGTGCCGCGCCGGAGCATGGCACCAACTCGCGCTACGCGAAGTGGTCGTGCCGGTGCCCGGACTGCCGCGAGGCCCACGCGCTGTACGAGTCGCAGCGCCGGCCGCGTGCTGCTCAGCGACGTCTCGCCGTAGCCGACGAACCGCCGGTTCCGGTGCGCGCGCGGCCTGTCCGGCTGGACCTCGTGGCCTACCGCCGGCGCACCCGTCGTCGTGCTGCTCGGCGCTGAAGTTCCTGTGACACCCGGTCGGCAGGCTGGCGTGGTCGGGCATGGTGTCGGGGGAGATCCCCGGACGGCGCGCTCTGTGGTCGCTCATGAAACACCCGGCCAGCGCAGGACGGCCCCCACCAACATGGTGGGGGCCGTTCTGGTGCGCGGTCAGGCCGTGCGGCGCGTCGCGTCCTGCTCGCTGTTGGTCTGCTCGGCGAGGTCCGCCGCTTCCAGCAAGCGAGCGGCGAGCGCCCGCGCCTGCGCCGGAGTCATCTCTCGCGGCTCGCCGGTCGACTTCTGCTCTCGGTCGATGTGGCTGAGCGCCACGTTGGCGGGCTGGACCTCGCCGCCGCCCGTGGTGGCCTGGTAGCGGTCAACGGACACCGCCAGGCGGTGACCAGCGGCCAGCGGCACGACGTCCACGGTGGCGCTGCACAGGTGGTCACCGCCGACGTCGTCACCCGCCCGGTCGTTGGCGTACTCGCAGTCAGGCAGGCACGGCGCGGGCAACGTCGGTGCCGACGCCAGGCGCAACCGCGGGCGCTTGGCGGGCGTCCCGGGGCTCGTCGTGACCACCGCCCGCACGGCCGGGTGTTCCGGCGTAGGCTCACCGACCACCGTCAGCTTGGGACGGTGACGGTTGAAGATCGCGGTGAGCGCGCGGCCGATGACGCCGTCGATCTCCGCGTCGTCGCCGAGCAGGTCGGTCGACAACCACACGATGCCCCTCTTTACGTCCCAGATCGAGGCGGAGTCGACTTCCTCGAAGACGTTCGAGTCCGACAGAACGATGGTGACGCGCTGCGTCGCGCTCAACGCGGAGGACCAAGCAGGGACGGTGTTCGGGGCTACGATCTGCGGCATGGCGGATGCCTCCATGGGGCGTTCGTCTAGGCCCTCGGCGGTGTTCACAGCACCGTCGGGGGCCGTCTTGCTGGCGGGGGGAGTGGTGGTGCGGGTGGGGAGCGTGGCGGCGGTGAGGATGTCCGCCGCCGCCAGGTGGTAGCAGCGGATGCCGCGCTCGCCGGCCTTGCAGGTGCAGGTGTGCGCGGCCTGGTCGACCTGGTAGGAGGTCGTGCCGTCCGTGCTCACTGCGGCGAAGTGCGCGGGGGAGGTGCGCACGATGCCGCCCAGCTCGATGACCTCAACGGCCTTGGCGACCTGCGCCGGCTTGTACTCGGCGAGGTCGGCCGTCTTCACTGCGGTCGCGATCCGCGCCTTGCAGGTGCGGCCGTAGTTCGCGGCGATCGAGCGCGCCGAGGTGAGCTTGCGGCCACAACGAAGGCACTTCGTGATCTTGGGAGTGGTGTCCATTTGGTGCCTCCGTGCTGGTCGCTCGCTGTGTAGCTACACAGTCTCATACCCCTACGTAGCTACACAAGGGGTTTCGTGCGAGAATCTGCGTAGCTACAGAAGGGAGGTCACCACATGGGCGACTCGACCAAGCCACGTCAGGTGCGCGTGGCAGACGGACTCTGGAAGGCGTACGACACCGTGTGCAAGGACCTCGGGCGCACGCGGGCCGAGGACATCAACGACCACATCCGGCGGCAGGTGCGTCAGCATGGCGGCCCGGAAGAGCTCACGCTGTTGGAGCAGGCCGAGGCCGAGGTTGCCGAGCGGCGCTCCCGCCAGGTGGGGCACCGGCCCGACGAGTAGTCGCAACTCGGCCGGGCGGTCAGGACCGCAGTCCACGAACGCCCGGCCGAGGGGGACCGGTGGGAGACCGGCCGTTCCGCTTGTGCCCACCTACTTCCGACACCTTGCGACGCTCCCCACGTCGCCTGACCTGCGAAAACAGCTATCTGCGATTCATCCCGATAATCGGCGATAGAAAAGCCCGTCGACTCTTAATCAGCGGGTTCGGGGTTCGAGTCCCTGGCGGCGCACCAAAGGCCCAGGTCATTGACCGGGGCCTTTTGCTTTTGTGTGCAAAGCCCCCACTTACCCCTACTTCGGGGCACCTCACGGCCGATGCACATCCGCACTCTCAATAAGGCTTCCACGCTCGGTTGCTGACGTTCGCTGCCTCCCGGACCGTGCCCGTCGAACCGGGGAAGATCGGCCCGGCAAGCCCATCCGTCGTCCCCCATTTCACGATCTTGCCCTTGCCTTAAACCCGGATCACTTGCCTGACATCCACAGCTCATGCGCCGCCTCTTCGCCTAAAGCCTCTCGACCGGCGTGTTAGTTGGACGCAGAAGGCCGTGGCAACGCCGGAGGATCAGCGTCCGAGCAGTCGCACGACCAGGCGTGCTTGGGTGATCGGGTCGCCGTCTTCTGGCCTCAGTACCAGGTCGGGATGCTCGGGCCGTTCGTACGGGTCGTCCACGCCGCTGAGGCCCACCAGTGTTCCCATGCGGGCTTTTGCGTACAGACCCTTCGGGTCTCGGGTGGCGCATAGCTCCAGCGGGGTGTCCACGAAGATCTCGTAGAACCGCAGGCCCGCCTTCTCGTGAATCTCACGGGCCGCGTCTCGGCCTGCCCGGTAAGGACTGATCGCGGCCACCACCGCGATCAGGCCCGCGTCTGCGAAGAGTTTTGCCACCTCGCCCACCCTTCGGACGTTTTCCGCCCTGTCCTCCGCGCCGAAGCCCAAGTCTCCGTTCAAGCCGTGGCGCAGGTTGTCGCCGTCCAGCAGGTATGCCGGTCTGGCTTGGGCGACGAGGAGCCGTTCCACCTCTACCGCCGCGCTCGACTTTCCCGACGCCGACAGGCCGGTGAACCACACCGTCGCTCCTTTTCCCGGACGGTCCGCGGTGGACGAGTGCCAGGTGACGTTCCGCATCGTTCTGCCCCTTCCGGAAAAGCGCGGCGGTCAGCCGGGTAGGCGGTTGTCCAGGTGGTACAACCGGGGCCACAGGTCGGCCATCGGCACGGTCAGGTCCTGGCACAGGGTCACGTCGGCGACCGCGTCCCGGTTGTCCACCGGGTCCGCGCCGGGATCGCGGTAGGACGTCAGCAGTTCCAGCCGACCGCAGTGGGCGCGCAGGAGGTCCGGCACCACGCCCACGTACACCACCGTGCGCACCTCCGGCGGCCGGCCGAAGTGCCAGTAGCCCCTCATGTCCCCGTACACGGGCGGCAACGAGAACTCGGTCCGGTAGCGGTCCAGTGCCGCCGCCCGGCGGTAGTCGCCGGCGATCAACGCCTTCGGGCCCGGTGGTGCTGTTCGGTACGCCTCGGCCACCGCTGCCGCCATTCCGCGCCAGTCCTTGTCGTGCAGGACGACGAAGTACCGGTCCGCGCCGCCGGTCCAGTCGACGCCGACCGGCACGATTCCGCGCACCAGGAACGCCGCCGTCAGCGCGAGCACCGGCCACGTCGGCACCCACCGCCACCACGCCGCCGCTCCCCCGCGCCCCACTTCCGCCACGGCCGCCGCCCAGCAGACCGCGAAGGCCGAGTCCGCCAGGTAGTCCCGACGTCCACCGGCCGACCACACGGCCAGCGCCAGCACGACGACCGCGTACCCGATGAACCGGTACGGGTGGTCGCCGCGCACCAGCCACCGGAGCCCGACGACCAGCAGCACGGCCCCGACCACGCCGGCGGTCGCCAGCACCAGGGGCACGAACAGCAGCGGCCCGCCCACCGCCGACCCCTCGGCGCTGATCGCGCCCGCCATGCCGAGCTGCGGCCACCCGTGCGCCGCCTGCCAGACCAGCCCCGGCACGGCCGTGAGCACCGGGGTCGCCGCTCCCGCCCACAGCCACGGGGAGCGGAACGCCTTCCGGGGGCCGATCACGGCCAACACCGCCACGACGATCACCCAGAACGCCGCGAACACGGAGTTCGCCTGGAGCGCGAGCGCGACCGCGACACCGATCGCCGGCCACAGCCGGTCGTCCCCCGTCCTGGCCCACCGGACCAGCAGCCACACCGAGACCGTGCTCAGGGCCAACCCGAGGGGAGCCTTGGTCAGGGTGTGGCTGTCGCTGAGCACGTGCGGCGACAGCAGGAACACGCCTGCCGCGAGCACTTGCGACCGCGCACCGCCGCCGAACTCGCGCGTCAGCAGCGCCGTGACGACGGCGGCCGAGGGGATGGCCAGGCTGACGGGCAGGCGCAGCACCACCCACGACTCCGCGTCGACGGACGTCATCAGCCGGGCCAGCAGCGGCACGAGCGGTGGTTGGTCCGCGTAGCTCCAGGCCGGGTGGCGGCCCGCGACGACGAAGTACAGCTCGTCGCCGGCCGACCCGTAGCCGCCGCTGGTGAGGATCAGCAGGACCGCCGACGCACCGCCGACGAGCAGCACCGGCAGCCGGGCGAACGGCGGTACCGGCGTGCTCATCCGGTCAGCAGGCGCTCGACCATCGCGTGGTAGCTCGCCCGGTCGTTGAGGTGCGGGAACTCCCGGCCGGTCGGCACCGGGACGCCGAGGAACCGGCACAGCGGCTCCCAGCCGTCCTTCACCTCGTGCACGAGCAGCCGGTCGGCGGGCACGGCGGCGCGCACCTCGTCGTTGTGCCGCCGGTACACCTCCACCACGTGTGCCTTGTCCTCCAGCCGCCCGCCGAACGTGCGGGTCGCGATGCCGCGGACGAGCCGGAAGTACTCCCGGTACCGCTCGGGCGCGGTGGCCGCGACCGCCGAGTCTTCCGTCCACAGTGGAACGAGCGTGTCCGCGAAGCTGTCGTACCAGCGCTCCGGGTCGCGCACGGTCAGCACGACCTTGGCGTCCGGGTAGCGCTCGACCAGCTCCGGCCGGAAGTCGCAGGCCGGCCAGTCCACGGTGGACTCGAAGCCGGCGAAGACCTGGTCCCAGTCGACCCGGTCGCCCCGGTGCGCGGCGTTCCACAGGCGCAGGTGCTCGGGGCGCTCCACGGCGGTGACCATGTGGTAGCACGGGCCGAAGCCGAGTTCTTCGAGCGCCGCCTTCACCGACAGCGTGCCCGTTCGTCCGAAGCCGACACCGATGACCTTCACGGGGTCCTCTTCTCGGAGGGGGTGGGGTGGGTGGTGGCGTGGATCGCGGCCAGCAGGCGGGACCGGTGCCCGGGTCGGCACACGACCAGGTCCGGCAGCCAGGCACCGGCGCGGTTGTAGACCAGGGGCGACCCGTCCGTCCGCGAGGCGTGGCAGCCGGCCGCCACGGCGACCGCCACCGGTGCGGCGGAGTCCCACTCGTGCTGCCCGCCGGCGTGCACGTAGGCGTCCGCCTCGCCGAGCAGCACGGCCGCGATCTTCACGCCCGCCGAGCCCATCGGCACGACCCGCGCGCCCAGTGCCTCCGCCAGCCGGGTGGTCAGCTCGGGCGGGCGGGTGCGGCTGACCGCGAGGCGCAAGCGGGACGAGGTGGCCCGGTCCGGCCGGGGGCGTGGCGGGTCGGCCGTGGTGAGCACGAGGTCGCGGGCGGGCACGGCGACCGCGCCGGCCACCAGCGCGCCGCGTTCCCACAGCGCGACGTGCACCGCCCAGTCGGTCCTCCCGGGTTCGGCGTACTCGCGCGAACCGTCCAGGGGGTCGACGATCCACACCCGGTCCGCGTCGAGCCGGCGCGGGTCGGCCGCGCCTTCCTCGGACAGCACCGCGTCCCCCGGCCGTTCCCGGCCGAGGGCGGCCACGAGGAACTCGTGCGCCCGCCGGTCCCCGGACGCCCGCAGGTGCCCGGGGTCCGCGAAGCCCAGGTCCGCGCGCAACCCGGTCAGCACGCGGCCGGCGTCGCCCGCGAGCCGCGCGGCGAGCGCGTGGTCGTCGGTGGTCGGCGTTCCGGTCATCGGACCCACCTCCTCGTCAGCCCACGCGCACGGTCGGCGAGGTGCCCAGGACGTTCCCGGCGGTGTCGAGCGCCTGCACGGCCACCCGCTCGGCGCGCGGGATCGGGACGGCGGTCTCGAAACCGCTCCTCGGCGCGACGGTGACGGGGCGCGGCTCCTGCCCGTCCACGCCGGCGAGCACCCGCCACGACGCCACCTCGGTAGCGCCGTTCCAACTGGCGTACACGGTCGTGCCGCCGGTACCGGCGCGGGCCGCCACGGCCGGCGGATCCAGCGGTCTGCCGACCCACGGGAACCGCTGCGCCCGGTAGGAGTTCATGCCGGGCTTGGCGAACGCGCCCGCCAGGACCACCGAGCCGTCCGGGCCGAACTCGGTGAACCGGCCCGAGCCGCCCCACCCGACGAGCAGGTGGCCGCCGGGCAGGACCTGGGTGCTGCCCTGGGTGCCGGTCAGCAGCCTCTCGGGGCTCGGGTCGGAGCGCACCACCGAGGCGGTCCCGCGCGCCTCGTCCAGCGACAGCACCAGACCTCGGGACACCACCGGCCCGCCGGACCCGGTGGACGGCGCGGCGTTGTCGAACAGGGAGAGGGTGCCGTCCGGCTCGCGGGCGACGTCGTGCTGCCAGGAGAACGCCGCGCCGGGACCGAACGCGAAGTCGCTGTTCTTCCCGCCCAGCCGCCACACCACGGCACCCGACGCGCGGTCGATCTTGTACACGGTGCCGGTGTGCCGGGAGCTCACCAGGACGTCGCCGTCGTGGTCGAGGAACAGCGAGTTCAGGTGCAGGTACTGGTAGGGCGTGAGCGGGTTGTCGGGCAGCCCGAAGTAGGACTCCGCGAGGTCCACGTGGTCCAGCCCGTCCCACTGCATGAGCACCCGGCCGGTGCCGATCTCCACCTCCTGCACGGTGTTCTCCATCAGCACCTGCGGCCGGCCGTCGACCACGCCGGGCACCGGCCGGTAGACGAGCAGCAGCGCGGTGCCCTGCGGGGTGATCCGCATGTCGTGCAGGTCCGCGAACCGCAACCCGTTGCCGGGGTGGACCTCGGCGATCACCTGGTAGGACTGGTCCATCACGACCCACTTGCCGAACGCCGGGTTGCCGATCGGCTCCAACTGCACCGGCACGCCCTCCCACCAGGTCAGCACCGGTCGCCCCCGGTACTCCTGGCGCTCGAACGCGGCGGTGCGCACCAGGTTCCCGTCGCCGCGCGGGTGGAACCAGACCGGCTGCCCGGTCCCGTCGAGGATCTCCGGTCCGCCCCGGGTCGCGATCGGCGGCCACGCCGCGGTGTCGGTCTTGGGGCCGAGGAACAGGTGGCCGGGCGCGGTCGCGCCGGTGGTCCGCAGGTCGAACTTCGGCGCGAGCAGGTCGGGGCGGCTCGCGAAGTGCCACAGGAAGTCCGGTGCGGCCTGCCGTGCCGTCGCGGTCGGGGCGGCGGCCAGGCCCGCGAGGGCGAGCAGCACCGCCGCCAGTGCCGGGAACACGCCGCCCGCACGTCGTCGCGCCCGGTTTCCGGCACGCGCCACGACACCGTTCACATCGACTCCTCGGATTCGCACCTGAATTCCCCGGGAAATGTCCTGAATTCGATCGTCGCGGCACCGGGGAACACGGTCAACCCGTCAACCGGAACACCTCTGCGAGCCGCTCGGAACACGTCCCGGAAAGCGGGCCCGGAAAGGCGGGGCAGGAAAGTGGTGATCGAGAGGTCGAACGCTGTTCCGGCGGATCGCGCCGGGGCTACGCTGCCGCTCCCGACGACCCTGGGGGAATTGTGACCGCCTACGTTGCCGAACCGGTTGTCGTGCTGCCGGCCAACCGGGTCGAGACCGCCGGGATAGTCGCGGACGTCCGGGCGCACCACCCCGACCACCCCCGGTTGCCGGTCGCGCTGCGGGTGATCCGCGGCGCGGGGGTGGAGACCCGGTACTTCACCCGGCCGTTCGCCGAGGCGGTGGCCGACCGCGGGGTGACCCGGCGGGTGGCCGACGCGTTCGGCGACGCGCTCGCGATGGCGGCGGAGGCGGCGCGTGGCGCGCTGCGGTCCACCGGCACCGCCGCCCACGAGGTGGACGCGGTGATCACCAGCCACACCACGTCGTGGGCCGTGCCGCAGTTGGACGTCCACCTGGTCGACGCGCTGGGCCTGCGCCCGGACGTGGCACGTATCCCGATGGCCACGCTGGCCTGCGCGGGCGGCGCGCAGGCGTTGGTGCGGGCGGCGGAACACCTGCGGGCCAACCCCGGCGCGACGGTCCTGGTCGTGGTCGCCGAGGTGCTGTCGACGATCTACCACCGGCGCGAGGGCACCATCGAGAGCATGATCTACAAGGCGTTGTTCGGCGACTCCGCGGGCGCGTGCGTGGTGACCGGCGAACCGGTCGGACCCGGGTTCGCGATCGAGTCCACCGTCGAATTCGTGCTGCCGGACTCGCTGGAGCGCTACCGGGGCCGGCTCGACGAATCCGGTCTGCACTTCGACTCCACCAAGGAGGCGCTCACCGCCGCCCGCGACGTGCTGCCCCACCTGCTGGCGACGTTGGGCGACTGGCGTCCCTCGTTCGCGGTGCTGCACCCCGGCGGGCCCCGGGTCATCACCGAGACCGCCGCCGGCCTGGGTCTGCGCCCGGAGGACGCCCGGCACTCGACGGCGTCCCTGGCGGAGAACGGGAACCTCGGCGGCAACGCCGTCCTGGACGTCCTGCGCCGCACCCACGCCGATCCCCCGGCCCACCGGTCCGAGGGCCTGGTGCTGGGGTTCGGCCCCGGTTTCGTGGTCGCCGGGGCACGCGGCCGGTGGGTCTGACCGGTCAGCCCCCGGCCGACCGCACCAGGTCCAGCACCGGCACCACGCCGTCGATCCCGGCGACACCGGTGCCCACCTCCAGCCGGTGCACGCCGCGCGCCCGCAGCAGCTCCAGCCGGCGGCGGACCTGCTCCCGGGTGCCGAGCACCAGGAACCGGTCCGCCAGGTAGTCCCACACGCCGAACTCCACGGCCGCCGCGAGGTAGCGCTCGCGCAGCTCGACCGGCTGCCGGCCGTGCCGGGACAGGTCGTACTCCGCGCCCAGCCGCTCGATGCCGGCCCGGTGTTCCGGCGGGATCATCTTCGTCGCCGTGCCGGACAGCGTGAAGTGGTGCGCCAGCGACGCGACGAGCCAGCCGCCCGCCGCGACCGCGCGGTCCGGGTCGGTGTCGACGGTGATGCTGCCGGTGTTCCACCACAGCCCGAGGTCCGCCGGGTCGCGGCCGACGCGGTCGCACACCCGCGCGACGGTCGCGGTCACCCCGGCCACCACGTCCTCGCTGAGGCCGAGCCCGACGATGACGCCGTCCCCCGTCTC
This sequence comes from Actinosynnema sp. NPDC023587, assembly GCF_040640215.1. Lineage (NCBI taxonomy): Bacteria > Bacillati > Actinomycetota > Actinomycetes > Pseudonocardiales > Pseudonocardiaceae > Actinosynnema > Actinosynnema sp. NPDC023587. The sequence continues at coordinate 498,642 of NZ_JBFABG010000003.1, forward strand.
GGCGGCGAGCTCCAACGACCTCGTGCCGTGCGCGGAGACGTAGACCGGCACGGGGGTGTCCGGCACGCGGTCCAGCCGCACCTCCGCGCCGCGCCAGCGCGCGTGCCCACGGGCCAGCAGGTCGCGCACGCACCGGACGTACTCGCCCAGCCCGGCCAACGTCGACGCCCGGCCGCCCAGGTTGCGGACGCCGCTGTCGCCGGTGCCGATGCCGAGGAAGGCCCCGCCGGGCGCGACCTCGGCGAGCGTGGCGGCGGCGCTCGCGGTCACCACCGGGTGCCGGGTCACCGGGTTGGTGACCGTCACGCCCAACGGCGTCGCGGTGACGTGCTGCGACACCACGCCCAGCGTCGTCCAGCAGTCCGGGACCACGGCCGGCGAGTCCCAGACGCCGATCCGGGACGCGCCGTGCTCCTGCGCGATCGAGGCCCACCGCACGGCGTCGGCCGCGGTGCGGGCGTTGAGGTTCAGCGCGATCTCCACCGGGGGCACGCCGGTCACCCGGCCGTGCGCAGCCGTGCCGCCACGCCGCGCCGGCGCAGCTCCGGCAGCACGCCTTCGCCGACCCAGTACGCCTCCTCCAGGTGCGGGAAGCCGGACAGGACGAACTCCTCGATGCCGAGCGCGGCGTACTCCTCGATCCGGTCGGCGACCTCCTGGTGGCTGCCCACCAGGGCGGTGCCCGCGCCGCCGCGCACCAGCCCCACCCCGGACCACACGTTGGGGTACACCTCCAGGTCGCGGCTGCGCCCGCTGGTCCGGAACCCCGCGTGCAACGCCCGCATCCGGGCCTGGCTGGTGGACTCGCTCGCGGCCAGCACCCGCTGCGCCCCGGCCACCTGCGCCGGGTCCAGCCCGTCCAGCAGCCGGGCCGCCGCCGTCCACGCCTCGGCGGACGTGTCGCGGGCGACCACGTGGAACCGGATGCCGCAGCGCAGTTCACGCCCTTCGGCGGCGGCGAGCCCGCGCACCCAGTCCAGCTTCGCGGCCACCTGGGCGGGCGGTTCGCCCCAGGTCAGGTAGGTCTGCACGTGGCGCGCCGCGACCGGCCCGGCGGCCGGGGACGAACCGCCGAAGTACAGGTCCGGCACCGGCGACGGCGGTTCCAGCACGGTCGCGCCGCGCACGTCGTAGAACTCGCCGGTGAAGTCGAACGGCGTGCCGCTCCACGCGCCGCGCACCACGGTCAGGAACTCGTCGGTGCGCGCGTAGCGCCGGTCCTTATCGAGGTGGTCGCCGAACCTGGCCTGCTCGTCCCGCTCGCCGCCGGTCACCACGTTGAGCACCAGCCGGCCGCCGGAGACCCGCTGGTAGGTCGACGCCATCTGGGCGGCCAGCGTCGGCGAGGTGGAGCCGGGCCGGAACGCGACCAGGAACTTCAGCCTCCGGGTCTCCCGCAGCAACGCCGCGGTGACCAGCCAGGCGTCCTCGCACCAGGTGCCGGTCGGGGTGAGCACCGCCTCGAAGCCCAGGCCCTCGGCGGCGCGGGCGATCTGCGCGAGGTACTCGATGTCGGGTGGCCGGAACCGGTTCGCGCCGCCCTGCCCGGGTGCGGGTCCGCCGCCCGCCGGACCCCGCGTGCCGTGCGTGCCCACCACCAGGGACCTGCCGTCGCTGGCGGTCGGGAGGAACCAGTGGAACCTGAGCGTCATCGTGCCTGCACCCCACCTCGGACTCGGTCGATCTCGATCAGCCGTCGGATCACGAACATCTCCGCGTACGCCGGAGAGGGCCCGCCCGCCGCCTCCGCCCGTTCCAGGACCCGGTGGTGGACGTGCTGGCGGTGGGCGACCGCGGCGAGCTGCTCGAAGACGGCCAGGTCCCACTGCGGTTGGGAGGTGAAGCAGCGCAGGGCGGCCATCTTGGCGGCCATCAGCTCCGCGTCGCCCAGGAAGAACGCGGTCGGTGTGAAGTCCACGCTGTAGGGGGAGCGGAAGAGCCGGATGTCGGCCGCTTCGCGCAGCGCGGCGACCAGCACCTCCTCGGCCGTGATCCGGTGGTCGAGGTGCTGGTCCTGCGGGTAGTGCGTGTAGACGACGTCGGGCCGGACGGCCTCCATGAGCCGGAACAGCTCGGCGTTGACGGCCCGGCGGTGGTCGACGAAACCGTTGTCCGGCACGTCGGAGAACGTGTACTCGCGCACGCCGAGCACCTCGCCGGCCGCCCTGGCCTCCTCGACCCGGAGGAGCGCGGTGCGCCGGTCGCCGTTGCGGAAGCCCTGCGACAGGCAGTGCACGTGCACGTCCACGCCGTGGTCGGCGTACCAGCGGATCTTCATCCCCATGGCGATCTCGGCGTCGTCCGGGTGGGCGACGACGACCAGCGCGGTCCGCTCCCCCGGCGGTGTCACGGCGTCACCCCTGCGGCGCGCTCCCGCAACCTGCGGTAGACCGGCTCGGCCAGGTCGACCCGGCCGCTCGCGACCACCCGGGCGCGGTGCCCGGCCGAGGACTCCCCGAACAGCCGCAGCCGGCCGCCGTCGCGGGTGGACACCGCCGCCATCACCTCGACCAGCCGCGAGTTGGCGGCGCGGAACTCCTCCGGCGGGCCGCCCGCGGACGGGTCCATCGCCAGGAACGCGTAGCCGGTGGTCCAGGTCGAGTCGACCTCCGTGCTCATCGGGAACCCGAACAGCGACCCGGTCAGCACCTGGATGAGCAGCGACAGCGCGAAACCCTTGTGGCCGCCGAAGACCACGGCCGCCGCGGCGGCGTGCGGGTCGCCGGTGAACTCGCCGTCGGCGTCGACGAAGCAGTCGTCGCGCAGCACCTCGCTGCCGCGCCGGGCCTCCCACAGGTGGCCCATCGACGCCAGCGTGGTCGACATGTCGACCACGAGCGGTTCGCCGGCGGTGGGGAACGCGTAGCCGAGCGGGTTGACGCCGAGGAACGGCGTGCGCGCGCCCAGCACCGTGCTGTCCGCGGTGGAGGTGTTCATCACGACGCCCACCAGGTCGTTGCGGGCGATCCGCTCGGCCCAGGTGGCGAGGATGCCGTAGCGCTGGGTGTTGACCACCCCGACCAGGCCGACGCCGAACCGGCGGGCCCGGTCCACCGCGAGGTCGACCGCGTAGGCGGCGCTGACCGGGCCGACCTCGCGGTTGCCGTCGACCACGGCCACCGCGCCGTGCTCGCGGGTCACGAACGGCGTGCCCCGGCGGTGTGCGAAGTACTGCGCCTCGAAGCAGAACTTCGCCACGCCGTGCGAGGTCTTGCCGCGCAACTCACCTTCGAGGTAGTGGTCCACCACGAGGTCGACGTGCTCGTCCGGCACGGCGGCGCGCCGGCACGCGCGCACCATGAGGTCCCTGATGTCCGTCGTCGCGACCAGCACCTAGCGGACCTCCTTCAGCGCGGCCGTCACCTTCGACAGGGTCGGTCCGGGGTCGTCCAGCAGGCGGTACACCACCGCGTACACCTCTCGTCGTCGTTCGGGGCTCAGCGCCAGGCGGTACGGGACGGTGTCGTTCACCAGGCGGTACAGGCACACGCCGAGCAGCGTGCGGAGCACGATCGGGTCGTCCGGGTCGACGGCCGGGTGGCTCCGCGCGTACCCGTCGCGGAACGCGCGCACCAGCCCCTCGGCCAGGTCGGGGTCGGGCAGGTGGTGCAGGACCAGGTGCGCCGCGACGTACCCGACGTCGTAGTGGTGGCTGCCCAGGTGCGCGTTGTCCAGGTCGCACAGGGTGATCCGGCCGGCGGCGAGGCTGGTGTTCTTCGGCGCGGCGTCGCCCAGCACGAGGGTGCGCCGCGACCGGGCCCGGTACTGCGCGGCGGTCCGCGCCAGCGCCGGGTGACCGCTGCTCTCCAGGCAGAACCACAGGGTCTGGTCCCGGAACGCGAGGTCGTCGTCCTCGCGGATCGCCTCGTCGACGTGCGCGGTCTCGCGGTGCACCAGGCCGATGGTCGCGCCGAGCAGCGCCGCGTCGGCACGGGTCGCCGGGGCCGTCCGCAGTGCGTCTTCGAACGTGCGTCCGCCGGGGAAGACGTCCTCCAGGACCAGCGCGTGGTGCTCCCGGTGGAACGCGAGCACGTCGGGGAACACGTGGGGCGCGGCCGAGCGGAAGATCCGCAACGCTTTCCTCTCGTACCGGATCAGGGACGGATCGGTGGTTATCCCGGGTATCCGGGAGAAAGAGCGCCCGCGCACCTTCAGGATCGCGCTGCCGCGCTCCCCGAAAACCCGGTAGACGTGGCTGACCGAGCCGCCGAAGACCTCGGCCACCCGGCGCACGTCGCCCACGTGCTCGGCGCACGAGGCCACCAGCCCGCCCAGGACCGCCCGGGGCAGCGGCAACCGGTCGTGCCGCGGGATCATGTCCGTGATGCGCATTCCGCCCCCCACGACACTGGGTGATCTCCGGCCGGGGAATCGCCATCCTCACACGCTGTCCGGCCGGCCGGACAGCGTTCAACGTGTCCCGCGCGGTCCGGGCGCGCGCAGCTCCAGGTGCCGCAGCCGTGGCCACAGCTCGGCCCAGGTCCCGGTCCGCGCGGAGCACACCGCCAGCGGGGTCGGCGGCACGTCGCCGACCACCGCCGGGGTGACCCGGTCCACGTGCTCGCCCGCCGGCCGCAGAGCGCCGCACCGCTCGGCCAGTTCGTGCGGCACCGCGCCGACGTAGATCACCGTCCGGGCGTCCTCGGGTGGCGGGCCGAAGTCCCAGGAGCCGCGCATGTCGCCGTAGACCGGCGGCAGGTCGTGCGCCGGGCCGAAGACCGCCAGGGCGCTCGCCCGCCAGTAGTCGCCCGCGACCACCACCGCGCCGTCGCGTTCCGCCGGGGACAGCCCGCGGTGCACCTCGGACACCGCGACGGCCAGGCCCGACCAGTCGCGGTGGTCCGGCATCGGCAGCAGGTACCGGTCGACGCCACCGGCCCACTCGCCCTCGATCGGCACGATCCCGCGCAGCAGCACCAGAACCGACAACGCCAGCGCGGGCCACGTGGGCACCCACCGCCACCAGCGCGCGGTCGTGCCGCGCTCGACCTGGACCGCCGCCATCGCCCAGCACAGCGGGAGCACGCCGATCAGGTAGTCCCGCCGCAGCCCGGCGACCAGCACCACCGCCGCCAACCCCACGACCGCCCACCCCAGGAACCGGTGGTCGGCGGACCGGGTGAGCCACCACGCGCCGGACACCGCCAGCGCGCTGCCGACCAGCCCGGCCGCGACGAGCACCAGCGGCCCCAGCAGGAGCCGCCCGCCGGTCTCCGCGACCTCGGCCGCGATCACCGACCCCATCTCCCACTGCGGCCAGCCGTGCCGGGACTGCCACCACAGCCCCGGCAGCAGCGCCACCGCGGCGACCAGCCCGCCGAGCCACGGCCACCGGCGGCGGAACACCGCGCGCGGGCCGACCACCGCCAGCGCCACCAGCGCCACGGCCCAGAACGCGAGCACGAGGTACTTGTTCTGCACCGCGAGCCCGGTCACCGCGCCCATCACCGGCCACAGCCGGTCCGCGCGCAGCCGCACCCACCGGGCGAGCAGCCACGTGATCACCACCCACAGCGGCAGGTCGACGCTGTCGGTGATCAGGCGGTGGCTGTTGCCGAGCAGGATCGGGCAGGTCGCGAAGACCGCGGCGGTCAGGGTCTGCGCCCGCGCCCCGCCGCCCAGCTCGCGCGCAGTCAGCGCGGCCACCACCGCCGCGCCCGGGGTCAGCAGCGTCACCGGCAGCCGCAGTCCGGCGGGCGAGCCGGGAAACAGCGAGTCCATCAGGCGGGCGAGCAACGGCGTGAGCGGCGGCTGGTCGACGTAACCCCAGGCCGGGTGCCGACCGGCGACGAGGAAGTACAGCTCGTCGCCGCCGAGCGGGAACACGCCCGCGCCGAGGGCCAGCACCGCGCCGAGCACCACCGCCACGGCCACCACCGGCACCCACGCGACCGGTTCGGCGGCCACCGCCGGTGCCCGCGCCACCGGCGGGGCCGTCACCTCCGACTGTCCCGGGCTCCGGCCCGCGCCGCGCCGGAGAACACCGCGCGCGCCGCCGGACCGGCGTTGAACAGCAGGTCGAACGCCGAGAGCTCGGCCTCGAACGGGTGCCCGGGAGGCAGTTGGTGCTGCGGGTAGACGGGGTGGCGGTAGTCGAACACGCCCAGCTCCACGCCCTGGTCGGCCAGGACGTCACCCTCCGTCCGGGCCCCTTCCGGACCCGGCCGCAGCAGGTAGTGGTCGGCCTGGAGCGGTGCGGCGCACGCGAGGTAGGTGATCCGCGCACCCGCCGCGCCCACCCGCTCGGCCGCGCCGCGCGCCAAGTCGGCCAGCAGCGCGCCCTTGGCGTTGCGGGGTTCCGGGACCAGGGTGGCCCCGTGCACGTACGGCGTGGCGATGCCCAGCGCGTCGCGCACCACGGACGTCAGCGCGTCGCACAGGTCCCGGAGGAATTCCCAGTCCTGGTGGTAGATCGCGTGCAACCGCTCCTCGTAGTCGGCGAAGTGCGGCGTGCCCCGGTAGATCGACCGGATCAGCGCCCAGTGCCGGCGCACCGCCGCGTGGTCGACGATCCGCTTGTGCCGCAACTGCTCCCGGCCTCGGTTGACCGGCACGGAGAGCCAGCGACGACGGCCGTCGTGGTGGAACTCCTGGCGGTTCTGCCAGTCGCGGGCGACGAACTGCACGTTGTCCAGCGAGACGAACACGTCAGCGGCGGCCATCTTGCGGTAGTAGTACAGGTGCCGGTGGTAACCGGGCTGGTGCGCCGCGACGCGGACCTGCCGCCCCGGCCCGGGGTTCGCCCCTGCGGTCATGCGCCGCCCGCCTTCCTCGTCACCGCGAAGCAGCTTCGCAGCAGCCGTCCTTCCAGGCCGCGCCAGCGGAAGGGCGTCTCCGGGGACGGCGGCCACTCCAGGTAGTGCAGGCTGCCGACCACCTCGACCGCGCCGGGCCGGGCGAGCGCGATCTTGGAGGACTGGCCGCCGTCGAGGTGGTGCACCGCGCCGGGCTCGACCCCCTCGGCGTGCAGGACCGCCGCCACCTCGACCGGGGTGACGCCCTGGAACGCCGAGGCCAGCGGCGCGCCGTCGAACACCCGGAGCACCAGCCGCCGCCCGCTGAGCCCGATCAGCGTCCGGCCGTAGCGGACGTCGCGGAACGGGGACACGCCGAGGCAGTCGTCATAGGCGTCGACGGACCCCGCCGCCGCGTCGGCCACCGACGGGCCGACCGACACCCCGGACGAGAGTCCGGCCACGTCCAGATCGTCCACTGCGGACACCCGCACCGGGTCGCCGACGCGCACGGCGTCGGCGAGGGCGGCGTGGCCGCGCAGCACGTACGCGCCCGCGAACAGGTCCGCCCGGCCGCCCCGGTGCACGCCGGTCACCGCGTGGCCCTCGGAGGTCGGGGACACCACGAAGTCCACCGCCGCGGGCGTCGCCGGGGTGGTGTTGCCCGCCCGGTCGACGAACCGGAGGAACCCGGTGCGCTCGGACGCCGCGTACAGCACGCGGCAGTTCGCCGCCCCGAACACCACCAGCTCCCCCGGCCGGCGCGGCAGCCCGCCCGGCACGAGCTTGGACCCGATCCAGTCGAACCGCCGCCCGCCCACCGAGAGCACGCCGGTCGCGCGCAACGGCCGCACGGCGGGCACCCCGCCGTGCACCACGAACGCCGGTTTGGTCGCGGTGGGCAGGCTGACCACCGCGCCGGCCCGGCAGCAGAAGTCCAGGCACGGCTCCAGCGGCTGGTAGCCGGGGTCGTCGGAGATGAACGAGAACGACCCGCTCACGGCGGCGAGCACAGTCGGCGGATCGACCACGTCCCGCAGGTGGAAGCCCGTCGCGCTGCTCGCCGCCTCGACCGCGCACCGGTCGAGGTCGACGTGCAGTTCGAACGAGTTGGTGAACGCGCCGTCGCCCAGTTCGACGGTGCGCGAGGTGAACCGCAGCCCGTCCGCCGGCTCGTCGCGGCGCGCGCCGACCCGGACCGCGAACGCGTCCTGCCGGGTGGCGATGGACTGGATGTCGGCGACCCGGTAGCCCAGTCCCCGCAGCACCCCCACCGCCTGGGCGTCCTCTGCGGACAGTCTGGGGACGACCCCGCCGCTCACCCGCACACCCCCACCGCCGGCTCGTCGACGGCGGTCCGCGCCCGGAAGTCCAGCGCCGCCACCGGGTGCTCGCCGCGCCACCGCCGTGCGGCGGACAGGTAGGTCCCGGCCATCAACGTGGTGCCGCGCCGGTGCGTGGTGAGCTCGGAGGACATCTCCCCGCGCCCGCGCAGGCCGTTGAGGTACTCCAGGAACTCCGCCACCGCCCACCGCCGCGCCGACCCCTGCGTGGGTTCCCGCGCCACGGACCCGCTCCGGTCGGTCAGCGCCTCGTAGTCCAACGTCTCGAACGCGGTCCACCGGCGGTGGAAAGCGCTGTTGCGGAACACGTGCACCTCCACGTGCCCGCGACCGCCGACGCCCGGCGACCCGCCGCCGTCGGGACCGTCGTCGTGGGACTGGAGCGAGTGGAAGTGGATGGCCTGGAACGGTCCCTGCTCGACGATGTGCGTCTCGTGCCGCACCCGCCCGTTGCCCTTGTACAGGTCCACGCCGTCGGACACCGGCCACCCGCGCTGCGAGTAGCCGTTGTGCAGGAGGTTGACGCTGGCCAGCGTCATCGTCCGGCCGGCGCTCTTGAACCCCATCGAGATGAACGCGTCGACCTCGCCGAAGGACGCCGTGGCGGCGGCCAGGTCGGCCTCGGTGTACCGGTTCAGCCGGGCGTAGCCGGGGAAGTTGCGCTCGTAGTCCGCGAGGTCGAGCTGGCGCAGGAAGTCCGCGGGCCGGGTGACGTTCGCGTAGACCTCGACCTCGTCGAGCTCCTTGCCCTCGGTCTCGGCGGCCTCCAGCAGCCACGGGACCACGTCGAAGAAGTGGTAGCCGGAGTGCGCGCCCTTCCCGTAGCCGCGGTCGAACGAGTGGTACTCCAGGTCGACCAGCTCGGCGGGCATCCGCCACTGGCCGTCGCTGTGGAAGGACTGGACGGAGGTGACCGGGCAGTTGGTCAGCTCCGCGACGTCGGCCACCATCCGCTTCATGGCCCGGAACGCCGGGTGGTAGCGGCGCTGGCACTGGACGCCGACGAACGTGCCCGGGTTGCGCCGGCGCACCCGTTCGTAGCGGTGCACCAGGTCCTCGAAGTCGGTGATCATGCCGGCCGCCCGGTCCGGATCGGTCGAGCAGTCCACCCGGACGCTCGGCGGCTTGTCGATCAGCAGGCTCAGCTCCCGGTCCAGCGCCCAGTTCGCGTAGGCCACGTGGAAGGACGGCTCGGTGGACACGATCACCGCGTCGATCCGGTGTGCGGCCACCAGCCCGTCGAGCACCGCGCGCACCGCGCCCGGCACGGTCCGCGCGGCGGGGTCGAAGGGCTCCACGTAGCTCACCGGCACCAGGTCGGCGGGGAAGGCGGCGTTGAACGCCGCGATCGCCTCCGCCGCCGCCGGGACGTCGACGCCGACGATCGCGCCGACCTGCCCGACCGACCGCCCCTCCCGCAGCACGGGGATGTGGTTGCGGCGCGCGTGCGGACCGACGCCGATCACGAGGACGTTCTTCACCTTCGGCTCCCCCTGGTGTGCGACGACAATGCCAATCCCTGCTGGTCCGCCGGTCACCCGGCGGTGCGCGCCGGCGGCGTCAGCTCCAGCCCGCGCACCTCGACCAGGACGCTGCCGAACGAGTCGGTCACCGTGACGTCCAGCGCCGGGTCGAGCGCGTCGAGCACCGCCCAGCCCTCGGCCCGCGCGTCGCCGAGCCCGGCCCGCACGACCAGCTCGGCGATCGCGGTGGGCAGGCCGCCGGGCGGCGGCGCGGTCTTCGCGGCCAGCGCCTGGAGGGCGAGGTCGAGCAGCCCGATGTTGAAGTACGACCGGCCGCGCGCGTCGGCGTTCCACCCCCGCTGGGCGCGCAGCTCGACGTGCCGCACGCCGGCCTCGTCGCCGAGGCACCGCCCCAGGCCCTGGAACGCGGGCCCGTAGGAGATCCCGATCGCGGCCAGGTCGAGGCCACCGGTGATCGGGACCGGCCACAGGCCGCCGGACACGGCGATGTCCGGGTGCGCCGGCACCGGGGTCAGGTCCACCTCCGCGCGGGCGTGCTCCAGGGACCGGGGCACCCACGTGCCGTCCGGCAGGACCGCCGAGCTGCGCACCACGACCCGCAGGGTGCGCGGACCGGTCCGGTCGACCGTGATCCGCACCGGCCGGCGGCGGTCGGCGGCCGGCACCAGCGGCTGCCGCACCCGCAGGTCCCGGATGGTGAAACCGCTGTCCTCCCGGTGCACGACCCCGACGGCCTGGCAGACCAGCTCCACGAAGGCGGCCACCGGCAGCCGCGCCGAGTTGCCCACCCGGTGGTCGGCGAACGCCCGGTCGAGGTCGGGCAGGTAGGTCCACCGCGCCTCCCAGTGGCCGGGCGCGGCCTCGGCGACCGCGTCGACCAGGCGGAACCCGGTGGACCCGGCGGATCGCGCCGGCGCGATCCGGCGGGTGGCGGTGAACTCGGCGGGCAGGTCCTCGTACCCGATGGTCACCTGCGGCACGTGCGCCGGGCTGCGCAGCAGGGCTTCCGCCCACGCCACGCCCTCGGCCACCCCCATGAACCCGACCCCCCGGTGTTCGAGCGCGAGCCGGGAGGACGACCGGACCGCCAGCCCCACCTCGTCCCACGCGGGCCAGGCCACCGAGCGGACCCGCGCGGCGGGCAGCTCGACCGCGAGCCGGTGGGCCAGGACCGTGAAGAACTCGTTGGCCCCGGAGTAGTCGACCTGGCCCGCGTTGCCGAACGTGGCGGCGGCCGAGCCGAACAGCAGGACCAGCCGGGTCGCGTCGCCCAGCAGCGGGCTGAGGTTGTACAGGCCGTTGACCTTGACCGCGAACGTCCGCCGCCAGGACTCCGCGGTCTTGTCGCCCAGCGCCCTGCTGTGCTCCACGCCCGCGCCGTGCAGCAGCGCGGTCGGCGCGCCCGGACCGGCCAGCAGCTCCTGGCAGAACCGGCGGGTCGCGTACGCGTCGGTGAGGTCGAGCGGGACGTACTCGGCCCGCGCGCCCAGCTCCCGCACCCGGGCCACGGTGCGCAGCGACTCCAGCGAGTGGGCGATCTTGCGCCAGTGCCGCTCGAACACCGCCGGGGTCAGCGCCGGGTCGTGCTCCCGCATGGCCCGGAACTGGCGCAGCCGGTGGCCGTCGAGCTCCTCGGCGGACATGGTCAGCAGGTAGTCGCGGTCCGAGGTGCCCAGCGCGGCGCGCACGTCGACCAGCGGCGACGCGCCGACCAGCAGGTAGCGGCACGGCACCCGGGACGCCAGGGAGAGCACCACCTCGGCGGTCACGCCGCGCGCACCGCCGGTGGCCAGCACGAGGCTGTCGCCGTCGAGCGGCAGCGGCCGGTCCGCGCCGGGCAGGTCGGCCGGCCGCCCGTACGCGGGGGTCAGCACGGTGGTCGTCTCCTCCTCGCCGGTCCAGCCGGACTCGACGTGGCCCCGCCGGTCGTCGGCGGCCAGGTCGAGCAGCCGGTCGGCGACCGCGCCCGGGGGCAGCGACGGCGGCACGTCGAGCACCACCGTGCGGACCCCGGGCAGCTCGCCGCGCACCGCGCGGGTCACCCCGTGCAGCACCCCGATCAGCGGGTCGACGGTGCGCGCGCCGGAGCTGCCGAAGCGGCCGTCCGACCGGGTCACCACCGCGAACCCGACGCCCGTGCGGTCCTTCCACCGCCGGCCCAACGGCGTGAGGACGGCGAACAGCGCCCGCGCGAGGCCCTGGGCGTACAGGCCGTCGACGGGTGAGAGCGGGTCGGCGGGGCGGGCGCGGGCGGTGTAGCCGGTCAGGAAGAACACCCAGTCGGGGCCGCTCCCCTCGGCCACCCGCCGGGCCAGCTCCTCGGCGGTCACCTCGCGGCCCCAGCGGACGGGGCTGTGCGCCGGGGTGGCCTCCCGCACCGACACGGCGTCCACCTCGACGCCGTCGGCCGCCAGCAGGGCCGTGACCTCGGGGGCGAGACCGCTCCCGTCGGACACCACGAGCACCCGCCGGCCGGGGAAGCCCCGTCGGGCGGGCGGGCGGTCGCCGGGAACCGGCACGGGCACCAATCCGTACACAGTGGACACTCCTCTCAGCCCGCGCCGACGGCGGCGGGCGGGGCGGGTCGCCGGGGCCGGCCGGCCGGCCGGTCGGCGAGACCCAGTACCCAGAGCTGGGCCCAGGCCCGGCGCAGGTGCGCCGCCTCGCCGCCCTTGGGGTGCACGAGGGACACCGTGCGGACGTCCGGGCGGTCGGCGAGCAGTTCCGCGACCAGCCCGGTCAGCGCCCGCTTCGGGCCGACCTCGACGAACGTGCGCGCGCCCCGGCCGTAGGCGTCCTCGACCATCGCCTGGAAGTCGACCGGTGCGACGAACTGCCGCGCCAGGCTGTCCCGCACCCGGTCGGCGTCCGCCGCGTCGGGGTAGGGCCGCGACGTCAGCGTCTCGTAGACCGGTCCGCGCGGCCCGCGCACCGGCACGCCGCCGAGGTGGTGGCGGTAGTCCGGCACCGCGTCCCGCGCGAGCGGCGAGTGGAAGGCGCGCTCGATGGGCAGCGGCCGGCCGTCGACCCCGTCGAGCGCCGCCCGGCCCAGGACCCGGCCCACCGCGTCGGCGTAGCCCGCGACGACGGTCTGGCCGGGGCCGTTCCGGTTGGCCACCACCACGTCCGGGTGGTCGGTCCCGATCAGCTCCGCCACCCGCGCAGCCGACGTGAACAGGACGGCCATCGCCTGCCCGCGCCCCCGCCCGCGCACCCCGGCGGCGAACCGGCCCCGGTGGTGCGCCGTGCGCAGCGCGTCGGCGAACGACAGCGACCCGGCCGCGTGCAGCGCGCTCAGCTCGCCGAAGCTGTGGCCCAGGCGCAGGTCCGGCCGCACGCCCCGGGCGGCGAGCCAGTCCTCCAGCACCTTGCTCACCAGCAGCGTCGCGACCTGGCAGTGCTCGGTGGCCGCGAGCCAGCGGGTGCCGCGCTCCTCGTCGGACCGCCAGAACGCGTCCACGAGGTCGGGCACGTCGTCCGCGAGCGCCGCCGCCGCCTCGGCCACCACCTCGGCCACGCCGGGGACCAGCGCGCCCGCCGACCGCAGCATCCCGTGGTACTGGCTGCCCTGGCCGGGGTAGAGGAAGCACACGCCGCCGGGCGGGCCGCCCGCGACGTGTACGCCGGCGGCCTCCCAGCGCGGCGGCCGGCCGGCGGCGGTGGCCGCCAGGTGCAGCCGCGCCGCCCGCCGGGCCGCCGCCGCGTCCCCCGCGACCGCCATCCGGTGCGGCAGGGACTCGTCGACCTCCGACGGCGGCGGACCGCCCTCGGCGAAGGCCGCGAGGTCGTCCGCGAGCCCGCCCGGGTCGTCCGCCGACCACAGCGACGCGACCGCCGGCGGGAGGTACTCCTCCAGGATCGCGTGGTAGTTGATGCCGGCCAGGCCGAAGGCGTTCACCGCCGCGCGCCGGGGCGCGTCCCCGGCCGCCGGCCACGGCCGGGACTCGCTGAGCACCTCGAAGCGGCGCTGGTCGAGCCGGAGCGCGCGGTGCGGGGTCCGGAAGCCCGGCGTCGGCACCAGCGTCCGGTGGCGCAGGCACAGGATCGTCTTGATGACCGCCGTCATGCCGGCCGCCGCCTTCTGGTGCCCGACGTTGCCCTTCACGCTGCCCAGGTAGACGGTCTCGCGGTTGCCGAGCGTCCCGGCCAGCGCCTCGACCTCGGACCTGTCCCCCAGCGCGGTCGCCGCGCCGTGCCCCTCCACGTAGCTCACCGTCGACGGGTCGATCCCGGACAGCTCGTAGGTGCGCCGCATCGCCAGCGCGCGCCCCTCGGCGCTGGGCGCGAGCAGGCTGCGCCCCTTGCCGTCGCTGCTGCCGGACACCTCGCGCAGCACGGCGAGCACCTGGTCGCCGTCGCGCTCGGCGTCGGCCAGCCGCTTGAGCGCGACCAGGCCCGCGCCCGCGCCGATGATGAACCCGTCGCCGTCCGCGTCGTAGGGCCGGCCGACCGCCTGGGCGCTCAACGCCCGGATCGCCGCGAGCATCGTGTGGTTCACCAGGCCCACGCCGCCGCAGACCGCGCCGCACAGCACGAAGTCCAGCGTCCCGGCCCGCAGCTCCTGCGCGGCCAGCGAGAGCGCGGTGAGGCCGGTCGCGCACGCCGCCCGCACCCCGTAGCTCTTGCCGCGCAGGTCGAACGCCGTGGCGAGGCTGGACGCGAGGGTCGAGCCGAACCCGGAGACCGTGGTGTCCTGGTCGACCACCCGCAGCCGCAACGCCGGGTCGTGCCACAGCTCGTCCCGCAGCTCGCGCCACGGCGCGTCGACACCGCGCTGCCGGGCCAGCTTCCGCAGCCCGCGCAGCCACGGCACGAACCGGATGGACGCCTGGAGCTCGAACTGCCGGTCGGAGTCGAGCAGGTGGCCGATCACGCACCCCGCGCGCTCGCGGTCCACCTTGGCCAACGCGGTGTCGAGGGCGGTGGCCAGGTTGCCGGCGCAGGCGATCAGCAGCAGCAGCTCGTCGGTGAGGCCCGGCACCTGGTTGGGCAGGATGCGGAACCTCCGGTTGTCCAGCCGGCGCGGCACCTCCGCCGTCGCCACCCGGTCCAGGTAGGTGGTCGCCCTGCGCAGCGCCGGGTCGGACCAGAAGAGGTCGAACCCGGGCACGACCTCGCGCAGGTCGCGGCTGCGGGCCACCCCCGCCTCCAGGTTGCGCCAGAACGACTCCAGGTCGTGCGCGTCGGGCGCGACCGCCTCCATCGCCACCACGGCCACCGGCTCCCGCCTCGGCCGGGTGGTCGCGGGCGCGGGCGCGCCGTCGTCCTGCTCGAAGAGCAGGTGGTAGTTGATGCCGCCGTAGCCGAACGCGCTCACCCCGACGCGCAGCGGCCGGCCCTCGACCCGGCGCACCGCCGCGACGTCCCGCTGGAGCCGCAACCGGTCCCCGGCCGCCACCGCCTCGGGGCGCGGCTCGCCGACACCGACCGTGGGCGGCAGTTTCCCCTGTTGGAACAGGAACATCGCGCGCAGCATCCCGACCAGGCCCGCGCTCTCGACGGTGTGCCCGACCATGCTCTTCGCCGAGCCGTACGGCAGCGGGTACGACCGGGGCACGGAGCCGTAGGTGTCGAGCATCGCCGCGATCTCCACGCCGTCCCCGACGGCCGTGGACGTGCCGTGCGCCTCGACGTAGTCGACGTCACCCGGGCCGAACGCCACGCCCTCGAACGCCTTGCGGATCGCCCTCGCCTCCGCCTCGGCCGACACCGACCACGTGGACGTGGTGCGGCCGTTGGAGCTGTACCCGATGCCGCGGATGACGCCGAGCACCCGCCGGCCGTCGCGGCGGGCGTCCGCCAGGCGCACCAGCGCCACCAGCACCCCGCCCTCGCCGGGCACCAGGCCGTCCGCGCGCGCCCCGAACGGGAAGCTGCCGGTCCGGGACAGCGTGCGCGACTCGGAGTTCCCGACGAACAGGTCCGGCGACAGCATCCCGACCGCGAGGACCAGCGCGGCGTCGAACTCGCGCTGCTCCAGCCCCTGGCACGCGGCGTGCACCGCGGCGAGCGAGCTCGCGCACGCCGCGTCGATGCCGTAGTGGGTGCCGCGCAGGTCGAAGTAGTTGGCGATCCGGCCGCCGAGCGTCTCGGACTCGCCGTTGAGCCCGAGGTCCTCGCGCTTGTCCGGGAACAGCTCCCGGTACCGCTCGCCGTACTCGGCGAGCACGTCGGCGAGCTCGCCCCGGCGGTGCCGCACGGCCTGCTCCCACTGGTGGCTGAGGGTGTGCGCGACCGCGCTGATCCGGCTGGTCACCCCGCCGTCGACGTTGGCCACCAGGACCGCCGTCGCCGCGCGCGGCAGGGATGCGTCCCGCTCGCACCGGTCGACGACCCGGCGGGCCAGCTCCATGCCCAGCAGGTGCACCGGGTCCATCCGGTCCAGCACCTTGGGCGCGATGCGGAACGGCGTCCGGTCGAACTCCCAGGTGTCCAGGAAGCCGCCGATGTTGCTGTAGGAGGTGTTGGCGCGGCCCCCGGCGGCGCGGTCGAACACCTCCGCGCCGCGCCAGAAGGCGTCGTCCGCCTCCCGGATCGAGGAGACGGAGTCCCCGATGTTGCGGTGGAACTGCGCCAGGTCCGCCGCGCCGGGCAACACGCACTCGGCCGCCACCACGGCAACGGGCTCCGCGGTCATCGCTCCCCCTTCGGTGTGGTCGACGCCCGGTGTCCGCCGCCGGCGCGGTGGAGCGGGCCGAACAGGTCCGGCCGGTGCAGGCTGCTCAGCCACCCGCCGTCCACGTTCACCACCTGACCGGTGACGTAGTCGGCCGCGGGCGTGCACAGCAGGAGCGCGGTCTCCGCCACCTTCAGCAGCGGCGGCGCGCCCATCGGGGCCTCCTCCCGCGCGATCTTGAGGAAGGCGTCGGCGGTGGCGAAGTAGCGCAACGACAGGGTGCGCACGGCGGTCGTCCGCAGCGCGTTCACCGAGATGCCCCGGTCGGCGAACTCGTGGGCCAGCGAGCGCACCAGCGCCTCGGAGGCCGCCTTCGCCGCACCGACCAGGCCGTAGCCGCCGGGCGTCGCCATGATCGAGCCCATGCTGCTCAGGTAGAGGACCTTGCCGCCACGGGGCATCAGCGGACCCAGGTGCCGCGCCAGCGCGATCAGCGAGTAGGAGTTGATCCGCATCGCGCGCTCGAACTTGTCGTACCCCGCCTCGGCGATCGGCGACGCCGCACCGCCGGCGGCGCAGTGCACCAGGACGTCCAGGCGGCCGAACCGCTCCCGCACCAGCGCGGCCAGCTCGGCGACGTGCTCCTCCAGCCCGACGTCGGCGCGGACGTAGACCGCCCGGCCGCCCGCCTCCCGGATCGACCGCGCCACCAGGCGTCCGTCGACGGGGCTGCCGGCCGAGTTGACCACCACCCGCGCGCCCTGCCCGCCGAACAGCTCGGCGATGCCGCGACCGATCCCCCGGCTGCTGCCCGTGACCAGCGCCACCCGGTCGGCGAACCCGGGCAAGTCGGTGCGCACCGGCTATCCCGCCGAGGAGACGCGGTCGGCGACGTAGCCGGCGAGCTTGCCGATCGTGGCGTAGTCGCCGATCTGGAAGTCCTCGTCCATGGTGAGGCCGTACTCCTCCCGGATTCGCGCCACGGCGTGGACCTGCTTGACCGAGTCGATGCCCAGGTCCACCTCCAGGTCCAGGTCCTCGTCCAGGACCTCCGGCGGGTAGCCGCTCGCCTCCGCGATCACCTCCACCAGGCGCTGCTTGACCTGGCCGACATCGCGCCCGGCCGGTGCCGGCTCGTCCGGCTCGTCGTCCGGGTCGAAGAAGTCGATCGACGTGGCCGCTCCCGCCTGCGCCGCAACGGTTCCCGTCGCCGCCGACCCGGCCGGCGGCGCGGTGACGGGTGCGGGTGCGGGTGCGGTGGGCGGTGGCTCGGTCCGGGGCTGCCCGACGGCGGCCGGCGGCGGCGCGGGCGCGGGCCGTTCGGGCAGGGCAGCGCGGGGTGCGGGCACGTCGTCCACCACACCGCTGATCACCGCCCAGGTGTCCAGCATCAGCCGCCCCCACCGGGCCGGGTCGCCCTGGAAGGACCGGAGGAAGCGCCGGTCCGCGCGGTCCAGGAACTCGTCGCCGAACAGCACGCGCACGGCGAGCTGGACCTGGACCGGTACGGCCTCTTCGGTGGACGTCTCCGACATCACTGCTCCTCATCGTGCGCACGGGTCCGCGACCACGCCTCCGACGAACCGGACGACCCGGCGGACCTCAGGCGGATTTCCACTGCATCTTGAAACCGGTGAACCACAGGGCCAGCGCGGCGAGTGCGGCGAGCACCCCCGCGTCCAGCCAGAGCCGTCCGGTCACCGGACCGATCAGCACCTGGCGCACCGCGTCCGCCGCATAGCTGCTCGGGCTGAAGTCGCTCAGCCGCAACAGCCATTCCGGCAGCCGGTCCGGCGGCAGCACCACCGGTCCGGCGAACAGCATCAGGATCGTCGCCATCAACGTCAGCGAGCCGGCTTCCTCGGGAGTTCGCGCGGTGATCCCGATGAACGCACCGATACCGGCCAGCGACAACACGCAGAGCGGAATCACGAGCACCACCAGCGGGCTCACGCTCAGCGTCACCCCGAGCAGCGCCGAACCGGCGACCACGGTCACCACGAGCGCCGGCAGGGAGAGCACGAAGAACGCCAGGACCGTCGCCACGATCACCATGAAGCGGTGCACCGGCAACGTCGCCAGGAAGTCGAGCGTACCCACCTGCTTCATGAAGGAGAAGTTCTGCGCCACCTTGTTCTGGTTCTCGAACATCAGCGCCAGGACGATGCTGCCGGTCAGCACGTGGGCGATCGCGGCCGGGCCGCTGCCCTTCGCCAGCGCCCCCATCGCCAGTGCGCTCAACAACGGCGTCACCATCCCGGTGACCACCATGCCGCGCCAGGACCAGCGCCAGTTCGAGAGCTGCATCAGGCCCAGGTCGACGAATTGGTCAATGAGCGTCGGTCTCTTGGTGTCCATTCGCATAGTGCAGGTACAAATCTTCCAGTGTCGCCGAATAGAGTCTGAAATCGAGGGCGTCGACCGGGCCGAGCTCGGCCAGCAGCGACGGGACCCGCGCCGCGTCCACGGTCGCCACCAGGGCGTCCTCGGACGTCCGGCGGTAGACCAGGTCTGCGGGCAGCTCCGGCAGCCGGCCGCCGGGGAAGCCGACCTCCAGCCGCATCCGGTTGCGCAGCACGCGCTTGAGCTCGGCCGGCGGCCCGATCGCGGTGAACGAGCCGCCGCGCATGATCCCGACCCGCTGCACGATCCGCTCCGCCTCGATCGCGTCGTGCGTGATGAAGATGATCGTGGTCCCGTGCTCGGCGTTGACCGCCCGCAGCACCTCCCACACGTGCTTGCGGTTCACCGGGTCCAGGTCGTTGGTCGGCTCGTCGAGCACCACCACCGGCAGCCGGCCGGCCATGGCGATCGCGAGTTGCAGCAGCCTGCGCTGCCCGCCCGACAGCCGGGAGCTCGACGTGCCCCGGATACCGCCCAGCCGCCACGTCTCCAGCGCCGCGTCCCGCTCGCGGACCGCGTCCCGCCGGGTCAGCCCGCGCAGGTGGGCCACGAAGTAGAGGGCCTCGGCCACGGTCAGCCGGTTGAGCGCCGCGCTGCTCTGCGGCATGTACCCGACCGTCCTGGCCACCCGCACCGGGTCCCGGTCGACCGGCTCGCCGAACAGCCGGATCACGCCCGAGGTGGGCCGCAGCAGGTTCACGAGCTGCCGGACCAGGGTGCTCTTCCCCGCGCCGTTGTCGCCGAGGATGCCGAAGATCTCCCCGCGCCCGATGTCGAGCGAGACGTGGTCCGTCGCCGGTTCGGCCCGGCCCCGGTAGTACTTCACCAAGTCGTCGACCTCGTAGACGACCTCCGCCACCGCCACCTCTTCCGTCGTCGGTCCGCACGGTCAGAGTTCGCGGTGGATGCTGTGCTTGACGTCGAGCGCCAGCCGCTCCTCGGGAACCCGACCCCGGTACCGTTCCGCCTGCTTCTCGTAGTACTCGAACTTCCGGTCGACCTGGATGCGCTCGGTGGCCACCGCCGCCATGACCTCGCCGGGGGTGATCGTCGTCAGCGCGTCCGCGCCGACCGGGATTTCCAACCGCTTCAAGAGGATCGTCTCCTCGATCGCCGGGTCGTAGGTGTAACCGCCCGGCACCAACCGGGTTTCGTGGCTGCCGAAATCCACCGTGTAGTCCGCGCCGCCCACCTCGACCTCCAGGGCCAGGTGCGCGGTCGACGGGCCGAAACCCGGAACCCGCCGCTCGTGGTAGACGACCACCGGCCGAATCCCGTGCCGGTGCAAAATCGCGCAGGCCACCAGGGTCCGGTCCGGGCAGGGCCCGAAAGCCAGCGTGTCCCCGTCCGCCAGGATCTGCCGGACGGTCCGCCGGGCGTACACCCGGCGGATCCGCTCCGGCGTCCAGACGGATTTCACGACGGCCTGGTGGATGAAGTCCACGACGCCGATCAGGACGTCCGATCCGGTGCCGCACAAGGTCGGCAGGAAAACTCCGTCGGTCATGCACATCCCCCTGGGTGCGAGCCGATCCCGGTCGCCGGGCCGCGCCGGTGTCCGGCACGGCGGTCGGCCGGGTGAACCGTCTGCACTACCGGCCGGGCGCGGTGGCGTTCAACTGCGCGTCATGCCCAGTTGAACGCCACCACGACCGCCGTTCACCGGACCGTCACCACCCGGCGGGTCGCCGCACGTCCACTTCCGCCGGCTGCGCGCGGCCCGCCAGCCCGTGGCCGAACCGGGCCCACATCCGGGCGCACTCGCCCGCCGCCCGCACCAGCCCGTCCCCGCAGTGCGCCGGGACGCTCTCCACGAAGCGCGACCACTCCGCTTCGTCGATGCGGTGCGCGCCGAGCAACCTCAGCAGCGTCCGCCCGACCTCGCTGAAGCGCAAGGCCGGGTCCTTGCACAACTCCTCGAACAACTCGTTGAAGCGCTCGTCGACCGCGTGGTCCGCCGGGGCGAGGGCGCGCACGGCGGCGAGCCCGTCGGATCGCGGCACGGGCACCCGGACGCCCCGGAGCTTCGGGGGAACCACGTCCTGCCCCCGGCGCAACCGGTCGCGCACGTCCTTGGCGGTGCCCAGCCCGATCCCCGCGGCGGCGGCGATCTCGCGCAGCGACGCCCCGGGCCGCGACGTGATCAACGCCGCGGCGCGCTCGCGCCCCTGCACCGGGTCGAGCGGCCGGGACTTGCCGTCCAGCCCGACCCGGGCCGGCAGGTCGCCGCGGTCCGGCCCGGACCTCCGCAGCGACGCGACGACCTTGGACGACAGGCCGCTGATCGCCGCCACCTTCCGGTCCGACCAGTCCGGGTGGGAGGCGATGATCCGCGCCGCCGCGGCGGTGCGGTCGGCCTGTGAGAGCGGCAACCCGTGCCGGACGTTGACCCGCACCGAGTGGACGAACGCGTCCGCCGGGTCGCCGTCGAAGAAGCGGACCGGGATGGTCCGGTCCCCGCGCAGCCGCGCCGCGCTGAGCCGGTGCGCGCCGTCGACCACCTCCATGCTCGACTTCAACACCGTGATCGGCGGCAACTCCCCCTCGGTCTCCGCGAGCAACTGGACGTGCTCCGGGTCTTCGCCCCCGCGCCGGGGCGACTGCCCGACGCGCAGCAGGTGGACCGGCACCCGCACGGCCGCCGCCCCGTCCGGACCGGCGGCCGGCCGCACCGGGTCATTGCCGGCAAAGCGCACGGCACCAGGTCTTCCGATGATTTCGGTACCTTCGAACAACTTCCCCCCCATATCTTTGGCACGCCGAATGCACGCATTACCGCAAGCGGTAGCCCGGCGCCGTCCAACATGGTGTTCCCGATCCACGCTAGCGCGGAGACCGACATATCGCCACGACTTCAGGGGCCCTGACCCGTGACCGGGCGAGTCCGGAAGTCGACCGGCGCGGCGGTGCCGACCGGCGGTTCGTCCGAAGAGGACGAATGTCCTCGGCGCATTCGACGGAAGGGCTCGGGGGGATCAGCGCTGGAAAATGTCCGTGGCCCGGCGGGCCGCCGGTGGGCGGGTCGGGTCGACGAACCACTCACGGCCGAGCAGCGCGCCGAACACCCGTGGCGGGAGCCGGACGAGCACCCGCAGCAGCGGCGCGATCCGACCGCCTCCGGTGACCTCGGAGCGGTGCGCGGCCAGCGCCGCCTGCTTCTGCCGGGCGAACCGCCGGACGTCGACGCGGTGGGTGATGGCGGAACTCGCGCTGTACGCGGCCTGGAGCGCGTCGGCGTCGAAGCGGAACGGGATGCGCAGCGCGCGCACCGCCCGCACCAGGCGGACGACCACGTCACGGGGCATGGTCGCCTCCAGCACGGTGGCCACGCCGGCCAGTTCGGCGGCGCGTTTGCCCACTTCGTGGACCTTCACGTGGTCACGGTGGCCGTAGCCACCGCAGGGGTCGTAGCTGAGCAGCAGGTCGGCGCGCTCGGCCCGGAGGATCTCGGCGAGCCGCCCGGCGGCCTCCTCGGTGGCGGCCCGGACGAACCGCTGCCGCCCCGGCGGGTCGGGCAGCAGGACCGGCCCGTGGCCGCTGCCCGCGTAGCCCAGGTGCTCGACCCGGTGCACCCCGAGCACCGCCGCGCTGGACCGCAGCTCCCCGATCCGGGTGGAGCTCGCCCCGGCCGCTCCCATGTGGTCGGTGGCCACCACGACGACCACCCGGTGCCCTTCCGCCGCCGCCCGCGCCAGCGTGCCGCCGGTCAGCAGCACCTCATCGTCGGGGTGGGCGTGGAATGCCACGACGGTTGACATCGGCTCATTATCGGGTATCACGGACAGAGGCGTTCCGGGGGGCACCGCCACGACTACCGGGGAATCAGGCGACCGAGTCGAATCCGCCCACCGGGAATAATTCCGACAGCCGTGGAATAGTTGCTGCCGAAAACAGGGAGTACCCCATGGGAATGGACCGGCGGCGCGGTGACTTCGACCCCCGCGCACCCCTGCCACCCGGCGCGGTCGACCACCTCCGCTGGGACAACCCGATTCTGCTCGACCTGGTCCGGCGCTACCGGGAGCACGGTTCACCGGTCAACGCGCACTCGCAGTGGGCGCACTCCTTCCGCTCCGACCTGGACCTGCGCTACTTCCGGGGCGACAACTGCTACCTGCGGCAGCTCTCGAACTTCACCGGCGGCCTGGAGGCGAGCTTCACCCGCTACGCCGACTACCTGGCACCGCGCGACGCGCGCGGCCTGCTGGAGCTGGTGGCCGAGGACGGCGGTTTCGGCTGCTGGGCGGTCGACTACCGGAGACGCCGGCTGATCAGCCGGGACCTGCTCGAATCGGTCAATGAGATCGGTTTCCTGGACCGGGCCTGGAACCTGTTCGACCGGACCGGCGTGACCGTGCTGGACATCGGCGCGGGGTACGGGCGGCTGGGCCACCGGGTCGCGGAGGCGGTGCCGGGCCTGGACCGCTACTACTGCGTGGACGCGGTGCCCGAGTCCACGTTCGTCTGCTCCTACTACCTCGACCACCGGGGCGTGTCCGAGCGCGTGGCCGTGGTGCCGTTGGACGAGCTGGACTCGTTGGCCGGCAAGAGGATCGACCTGGCCGTCAACATCCACAGCTTCTCCGAGATGCCGCACGCGGCGATCCGGGCGTGGCTGGAGTGGCTGGCGGGGCACGAGGTGCCCGCCCTGTTCGTGATCTCGAACACCCGGGAGCGCGTTCTGAGCCGTGAGGCGGACAACAGCCAGCGCGACGCCACCCCGCTGCTCGCGCGGTACGGCTACCGCCGGGTCGTGGCCGAGCCGATCGTGGCCGAGCCGGCCGCGTTCGCCGACCTCGGCATCGACGACCACTTCCTGCTCTTCCGGCGGTCAGCCGGCTGACGCCCGCTCCGCGAGCTCGTCCAGCACCTCGACGAACACCCGTCGCTTCGCCGCCGGCACCGACGCCAGGAAGTCGGCTTCCACCGCGCGCACGTCGTGGCGGCACGCGGCGAGCACCGCACGTCCGTCGTCGGTCAGCGCCACCACGCGGTTGCGTCGGTCGGCCGGGTCGGGCGTGCGGCTGAGCAGTCCGCGCGCCTCCAGCCGGTCGAGGATCGGGATCAGCCGGGTCTTGTCCCGCCGCACCGCCGCCGCCAGTTCGACCTGGGTGGGCGCGGCTCCGGACTCCAGAGCGCCGAGGACGACGTACTCCCACATGTCCACGCCGTGCGCGTCGAGGACCGGCGTTTCGGCGTCGATCATCGCCCTGGTCAGCCGGGCGAACGACGCCCCGAGGTCGTGGCGCTGTCCGGTCACCGGCAGGACGATACCGCTTGACCAACTATCTACCGGAGAAGATAGTAAGCAGGTGCAGACTATTCTGGAACTCCACCGCCGCTCCCTGGCCGCGATCCGGCCGATCGTGGCGGGCATCCGGCCCGCCGACCTGGACCGCCCGACACCGTGCGCGGGCTGGGACCTGAAAGCGCTGCTGGCGCACATGATCGGCCAGGACCACGGCTTCGCCGCCGCCGCGTCGGCCGACGTCGGCGAGGACGCGTTCCGGCCCCGCGCCCCGTCGACCCGCGCGCACGAGGCCGGCCTCGCCGCCGTGACCGCCGCGTTCGCCGCCGCCGACCCCGACCGCCCGGTGCCGCTGGCCGAGTTCGAGGGCCGCCGGTTCCCGCTGCGCGCCGTGGTCGGCTTCCACCTGATCGACACCCTCGTGCATGGCTGGGACGTCGCGGTCGCGCTCGGCGACCGGACCGACTACGACGACGAACTCGTCACCGCCGCGCTCCAGCAGGCCGAACTGGTCCCGGACGGCCCGCTGCGCACCGTTCCCGGCGCGGCGTTCGCCCCGGTCCTCCCGGTCGCGGCCGACTCGACCGGCTGGAACCGCGTCCTGGCGCTGCTCGGCCGCGATCCGGACCAGGCGGCCTGACCCGGACAGCACGACCGTCCACAATGGATGCTGTCCGGGAGGTCCCTGGGCTCACGCCGACGGCGAACCACTCACCGGCACGGGGACCGGGGGCCGGTACCGCCTCGGTTCCAGCAGGTGGAGCAGCCGGTACGCGGCCCGCCGCAACTCGATCGCGGCCCGCCCGGGGCGGGCGGCCAGGCTGTCCCGGACGCGCTCGGCCAACGCGCCCGCACCCCGTGCGGCGTCCTCCAACTGCGCCACCACCGACCGGTCCGACGTGAGCCGGGGCGCGTGCCGGCGCAGCAGTTCCCGCGCCGACCCGTCCCCGAGCGCCGCGCACGTCCGCACGTCCGCCGCCGGACCCGCGAGCAGCACCGGCGTGCCGAGCGCGGCCGAGTACACCCCGACCGAGCCGTGATCGGCGATCACGTGGTCCGCCGCGACCACCGCGACCCGCCAGTCGACCTCCGGTTCGACGAGGATCAGCCCGGCGTCCCGGCAGTCGGCGAGCCACGCCCGGACCTGGCGCACGCCGTGCGCCGACCACGCGGCCGGGTGCACCAACGAGGCGACGCGCACGCCGTGCCCCGAGAGCTCGTCGAGCAGTCTCGGCACCAGGTCCTCGAACCGCGCGAGCAGCGAATCCGGTCCCCACGTCGACGCGACCACCACCAACCGCTCCTGCGGCGACACGCCCAGCGCCGCGCGGTAGTCCGGCCGCCGGGGCAGGCTCGCGACCATCCGGTCGTACCACAGGTCGCCCGCCACCACCTCCCCGTCCGGTGCGGCCGGGTCGCAGACCTGCGACGACCCGCCGGCGGACCCCGAGTCGCCGCAGTCCGCGCCGTGCGGCACCAGCAAGAGCGGCGCGTGCAGCAGGTGCACCGACCCGTGCGACGCGGCCAGCGCCAGGTCGAACCTCTCCCGGGTGGCCTGCTCCCAGGGCAGCACCACGCCGCGCGTCCCCCGCAGGAACTCGTCCACGCCCGACGAGAACGCGTCCGGGGCCCGGCAGAACGTGATCTGCACCCGTGGGTCGGATTCGATCACCTCCACCGCCTCCAGCACCCGCCGACCACCGGCGACGGTGTGCACCACGGCCAGCACCTGTCGACACCGGCGCCTGGTGACCCAACGGGACGCATCGATCCCGACCGGTGCCCGCAACCATTCGACGTCCACCACGCGGTTCCCCCTCCCACTTCCGTGGGACAAGGCTCCGACCCGTGTTTGCCGGGTAACTTGCAGTTCGCTTGCACCGCCGATCGACGCCCGCCGGTCCCCGAATTGGAGCAATACCCGCCGGGCGGCTGCGACTGTCCGACCAGTGCCCCACACTGTGTTAAACGGCGGACGCCGGCGAAGGGAGACGCTGGTGGAATTCAAGATCCTCGGGAAGACGCGATTACACATCGACGGGAATGATTTCACGCTGGGACCGACGAAACAACGGGGCCTGCTGGCATTGCTGTTGTACTACACCGGGCGCGTGGTGCCGCTCGACCGGATCGCGGGCGCGCTGTGGCGGGCGGGTGCTCCCGATGACGTGCGGGGCAAGCTCCAACCCCTGATCAGCCGCCTGCGCGGGGTGCTGAACCGGTCGGGTTCGGACGGGCGGATAGTGAAGGACGGAGACGGGTACCGATTGGTGCTCGCACCCGGGATGGTCGACTACCACCGTTTCCGCACATTAGCGGAACAAGGCCGGGAAGCGGCGGCACGGAACGACCACCGCTCGGCGAAAATTCTCCTCCGCGAGGCACTGGACCTCTGGCAGGGCCGACCGTTGCAGGAACTCGACGGACCGTGGGCCGAGCATTGCCGTGATCAGATGGAGCTCTTCGACCGGCTCGCCGCCCAGCACGTGCTGCTGGACAGCCAGCTCCAACTCGGCGAACACGTCGAGGTGATGGGCGAAGCCGGTCGGCTGACCCGCGAGCACCGGCTGGACGAGAACTTCGCCCGGCTCTACATCCAGTCGCTCGACGGATTGGGCAAGTACGCGCGGGCCGTGGAATTCCACGCCCGGTTCTGCGAGCACCTCGACGTCGAGGCGGGCACCGAGCCCGGACCCGAGCTGCGCCGCATCTACCAGGGCATCCTGCGCAAGCAGGCGGGTACCGCGCCCGACGGGTCCCCGCCCCGCCGCGAGCTGCCGCGAGAACTGCCCCGGGACATCCGGAAGTTCGCGGGCCGGGCGGACCTGCTCGCGGAGATGGACCAGGTGCTCGCGTCGGGGGCCCACGACCAGGTCGTCGCGCTGCACGGGATGCCCGGGATCGGCAAGACCCGCCTGGCCATCCGGTGGGCGCACCGCAACGCCGACCGGTTCCCGGACGGCCAACTGGTCCTGGACCTCCAGGGTTTCGGACCCGGCAACCCGCTCGCGCCGGACGACGCCATCGGCATCCTGCTGGCCAGGCTCGACACCGGGCCGGTGCCCGTGCGCCCCTCCGAACGCCGGGCCCGCCTCCGGCGCGTGCTGGAGGGCCGCAACGTCCTGATCCTCTTGGACAACGCGCGGGACAGCAACCAGGTCGGTCCCATCCTGGACGCCACGACCTCGTGCTTCACGATCATCACCAGCCGCACGCGCCCGTTCGCGCTCTCGGTGCACCACGACGCCTACGCGCTCCACGTGCCACCGCTGTCGACAGCGGAGTCCGAAGCCCTCTTACGCGACGTGATCGGCGCGGACCGCGCCAACGAGAACCCCGAAGCGGTGAACGAACTCGCCGGGAGCTCCGACGGCCACCCGCTGGCGCTGAAGATCGTCGCGCAACACGTCGCACTACGCCCCGAGACCGCGATCACGGACCTGGTGAACGACTTCAAGGCCCCCGACGGCCTGGGCGTGCTGGGTTCCTCGGACGACAGCGACGACGAGAACGCGACCCTGGCCGCCGCGTTCGCCTGGTCCTACCGGGCCCTCCCGCCCGACACCGCCCGGCTGTTCCGCCTGCTGGGCCTGCACTTCACCACCGAGTTCGGCCCCGAGGCCGCCGCCGCGCTCCTGGGCGAACCGATCAGCACGACGACCCGTCACCTGAGCACCCTGACGAAGGCCAACCTGCTCCAGTACGGCGCGACCAGGCGGTTCCGCCTGCACGACCTCCTGCACGGCTACGCGGTGGACTTGGCGAAGCACGAGAACTCCCTGTCGACCACCAAGACCGCCCTCACCGGCCTGCTCGACCACTACCTGGCCACCGCGACCGCCGCCTGCCAGCGGCTCAACCCCGACCTGTCCCCCGTGCCGCCGCTGGCCGGCCTCCCCGCCGTCGCCCCGTTCGAGAGCGACCAGCGGGCGCTGGGCTGGTTCACGCGGGAACGCGCGAACCTCGTGGCCGCGATCCCCCGGGCCGTGGGCCGGGGTTTCCCGGAACACGCCTGGCGGCTCTCCGCGAACGTCCACGAGGTTTTCGACCGACTCGGCTATTACCAGGACCTGCTCACCTGCCAGCGCGCCGCCATCAAGGCCGCGATGGTGCTGCGGGACCGGAAAGCCCAGGCGGGAACGCTCGCTGACACCGGGACCGTCCAATACCGACTGGGTCAGTACGACGAGGCCGTCGACTCGTTCGAGCAGTCGGTGGCGATCACCCGCGAGCTCGGCCTCCCCGAAATGGAGGCGATCGTCGTGCACAACCTGGCGAGCGTCCACCTGGAACGCGGCGAGGTCGGCCGGGCCGTGGCCCTGATGCGGACCGCGCTGGAATCCGCCCGGTCCCTCGGCGTGGCACCGCTCGAAGCGGCCACCCTGGAGCAGTTGGGCACCGCCCACCGCCGAATGGAGCGGGACGACGACGCGGTGGACTTCTTCGAGGCCGCCCTGGCGGCCTGGCGGAGTTGCGGCAACGCGCGCGGCGAGGGGACCACGCAGACCAAGATCGGCAGCCTGCTGCACGAGCACGGCGAGAACGAGCGGGCCCTCGCCCACCTGGCGGCGGCGCTCGCGGTGAACCGGGCCAGCGGCGACCGGCCGAGGATGATCGAAACACTGGTCGTGAAAGCGGAGGCGCACTACGACCTCGGGCAGTTCGACGACACCGTCGCCTGCGCCCGGCACGCCATCGACCTGTGCGTGGACACCGACGCCCCCAAAGATCATTTCCGGGCGTTGCACATCCTCGGCCACGCCTTCGTCGCCATCGACCGGCCCGACGACGCGGAACGCCACTGGGTGGAGGCGACCGGGCTGGCAGGCGGCCCGGAAAGCCTCGAAGAAGCCCTGCTGCTGGAGCACCTGGCCGATCTCCGGAAATCCGAACGCACCATTCCCGACCCTCGCCGGCCACGCCCGGCACTCGGGAGCGCGTCGTCCCGGGAACTACCCGCCGGATAACCCGATCCAGTTACACTCACTCGACGGCCCACAGTCTGCGACACATCTGGGTACGAATAAGCACTCACCGCATCTACACCCTCCTCATTCGGGTTAGCACTGCCACGAGTGGCTGACCTCGCGTTTTGGAATCTTCCACGTAATGTGGAATTCTGATCGCGTGATATCGCTACTCGCGAGGCTGGTCCCGGCACTGATGCTCGTTTCCGCCATGCTCTTGATCACCACGCCGACAGCCAACGCCTGGCCCACGATCATCCACAAGATCAATAACGCCGGCGGAACGTTGAAAACCCAGTAAGCGCAGGTACGCACCACCGGCGGGCGACCGTCACCAGTCGCCCGCCGAGCGTTCTCCCCGATCAGCCGGGATCAGCCGAACGCGAGCGCGATCCGCCGGTCGGCCAGCAGCCGGGTCCGCCGCACGTCCGTGCCCGTCGACGCGTCCGGGTTGCGGTCCAACCGGTCGTAGGACTTGGCCAGCAGCCAGTGCGCCGCTTCCGTGCCGATCTCGTTCAGCGTTCCGCCCGCGCCGAGCTCCTCGCGCGCCGCGTGCACGTCCCGCGTGACGAAGGCCCTGCGCACCACACCGCCGGCCAGCTCGTCGATCAGGAACACCATTGCGTGCTCGTCGTCGCCGAACCGGTACGTGCACACCAGTGCCAGGTACCCGGCGTCGATCGACCGGTCGCAGATCCACGCCCCGCCCACCGTGAGCACGGCGTCCTCCACGGGCACCACGCTCGCCGCCCACTCTCGCGGCCGACCGGTCAACATCGACGCCAGCACCCGCAGCAGTCGGTCGTTGCGCTTGCCGGGGAACGACACCGCGTGCGCGATCACGCCGGCCCAGAACTCCTCGTCGGTGGACACGTCGGCCACTGCGGCGCTCACCGCGAGCTCGGCCTCCAACGGGTCGGCCAACCGTGGCAGCACCCGGCACGCGTCCACGAACGCGCGTTGCGCCGGACTCAGCGCCGTCCCCAGTGGACGACGCACCGCCACGATAGGACGCCGCTTCGGGCGTGTGTTCCGGCTCACCGCGCGAGGCTGGCACGTCACCCGCCCCACCGGCCGCAGCGACACCGCGCCACGGGGGAGAATCACCCATCGTGGACTCCCTGGGCGAGGCGATCCGACGTGCCGCCGTGAACCGCCGTGCGCCGATACCCCGTACCACCGGTCTGACGCCGACCGAAGTGGACGGAGCCGTGCACGAAGTGTTGGACCGCGCGTTGGACAACCTGTGGGATTACGGGTGGCTGCCGACCGACGTGTACGAGACGGTCCGGCGCACCGAGGACGAGCGCGCGCTGTCGTTCGTGGTGGACGCCATCGCGCACAACACGTCCCGTTACCCCTCGCTGCACCCCCGGTGGACGGAGCAGTTGGCGGAGATCGACGCGACGATCTGGTGGGACCCGTCGGAGCCGCACCTCGCGCAGTGGGCCCTGAAGCACATCGAGCTGCCTGACGACGCGGTGGCGGTCGTCGTCGCGCTACTGGCCTCCTTGGCCACGTTGCCCGCGCTGCCGGTGATCGTGCCCCGGCCGGGCAGCCCGTTGGCCGAGGTGACCCACCACCACGTGGCCCCGAAGATCCTCAAGCGGGTCCGGTCGCTGCTGGCCAAGGCCGAGTCCACGCCGTTCCCGGACGAGGCCGAGGCGCTGTCCGCGAAGGCGCAGGAGCTGGTGACCAGGCACGCCCTGGAGCGGATGCCGTCCGAGGTGCCCACCACGATCTCCCGCCGGGTGTGGCTGGACAAGCGCTACTTCGACGGCAAGGCGCAGGTCGTGCACGTGGTCGCGGACGCCAACCGCTGCCGTGCCGTGGTCTACGACCTGGGTTTCGTGGCCCTCGTCGGCGAGGAACTCGACCTGGAGATCGTGGAGCTGCTGTCGGCGTCGCTGCTGGTCCAGGCCACCCGCGCGATGGTCGCGGCCGGGGACAAGGCGCGCAAGGGCGACGAGTCGCGCAGCCCGGCGTTCCGGAAGTCCTTCCTGCTGGCCTACGCGCACCGCGTCGGCGAACGGCTCAAGGCCGCCAACACCCCGCCCGACGACGACCGGCTGCTCCCGGTGCTGGCGGCCCGGAAGCGGGCGGTCGACGAACTGTTCTCCACCCTGTTCACCAACACCACGAGCAGGTCCAGCGCGATCCGCAGCGCGGCGGGCTGGGACGCGGGCCGCGCGGCGGCCGACCGGGCGGACCTCGACGTCGACCGCTGACCGTCCGACCTGCGCCGACCACGAACTGTCGGTGCCCGTCCGTACCCTCTCCGTCATGACCACGACCGCACTGGACGTCCGCCGGATCTTCAACGTCACCCAGGAAACCCGCTTCCACTTCAACGGGTGGTACAGCGCGCGCAAGCACGTGGTCGAGCAGGTCATGGCGCACACCGCCGACACCGTCCACCGGCTCACCCCGGAGGAGGTCGTGGACGCCTGCCTCGGCACCCCCGGTGCCGGTCCACCGCCGGACGTCGCCGACATCCGGGAGTGGCGGCCCGAGTTCGCCTTCACCCACGTGGCCCACCACGTGGTCGAGACGCTGGGTCGATTACCCGGCTGGGACGAGTTCCGCGAGTTCTGCGAGACCGACGAGCGGACCCGGTCGATGCTGTGGACCCCGGCCCAGGAGGCGGTCGCGGACGCCCGCGCCGACCGGCTCCGAGCCCGCGAGGCCATGCGGCACAAGGTTCTCGCGGACTTCACGGCGTTCCTGCGGGACACCTACGTGGTCGCCGCGCTGCGCCGGCACGGGCTCGACGTGCGGGTGCACCCGTTGGCCGACACGGTGTTCCGGGTCGACGCCTGGGTGGAGCGCCTCGTCCTCAACCCGCGCGGCGGGCCGCAGCGCTCAGCGGACCTGCTGGTGCACGCGATGCCGCCGTTCTTCTTCCACGACCTGGGCCTCACCGGGTCCGAGCAGGTCGGCGCGGTGCCGTTGCCGACGCGCGCCCAGCTCGACCGGGCCGTGCGGAGCCTGCGCGCGATCCTGTACCCGAGGTGAGCCATCATGGCCAGGTGGCGAAGCCGGAGACGAAGCTGGACACCACGGACGACGTCCGCGCCCGGATGAGCAGGCAGCGGTCGCGGGACACGGAGATCGAACTCGCCCTGCGCCGCGAACTGCACCGGCTCGGCCTGCGCTACCGCGTGCACCAGCGCCCGGTGCGCGCGGTCCGCCGCGAGGCCGACGTGGTGTTCGGCCCCGCGAAGGTGGCGGTGTTCGTCGACGGCTGCTTTTGGCACGGCTGCCCGACGCACGGCACGTGGCCGAAGAACAACGGCGACTTCTGGCGCACCAAGATCGAGACCAACCGGACCCGGGACGCGAACACCGACCAGCGCCTGGCCGAGGCGGGCTGGCTGGCGGTCCGGATCTGGGAGCACGAGGACCCGGCCGAGGCCGCCGACCGCGTCCGCGACACCGTCCTGGCCCGCCGCCCCACCCCCGCCAAACCGCACCCCGCCCAAACCTGACCCACCACATCAGCCTCCCACCCTCCCCTTCTCGGCTCTCCCCATCCCGCCGATCGCCGGCGCGCCGGCCGCCCCGACACCCCGCGCCGTGGGCTAGCCTGACCGACGTGCTGTCCATGATCGACCTGTTCGCCGGCTGTGGCGGCATGACCGCCGGGTTCGCGTCGGCGGGCGGGTACCGCCCGGTCATGGCGGTCGAGTGGGACCTGCACGCGGCGGCGACGTACGCCGCGAACTTCGGCGAGGACCACATGCTGTGGTCCGACATCGCCGCGATCCCGGACCACCGGATACCCGAGGTCGACCTGATCGTCGGCGGCCCGCCGTGCCAGGGCTTCTCGAACCTCGGCTCGCGCGACGTCGACGACCCGCGCAACTCGCTGTGGCGCGAGTACCTGAGGTTCGTGCGCACCGCGCGGCCGAAGGTGTTCGTGATCGAGAACGTCGACCGGTTCCTGTCCTCCACCGAATTCGCCCTGCTCCAGGCCGAGACCGAGGGCTACGAGCTGAGCTCCGGCATCCTGCTGGCGGCCGATTTCGGTGTGCCGCAACGCCGGCGGCGCGCGATCGTGATCGGCTCCCGGATCGGCCCCGTCCCGCTGCCGGCCCCGACCCACCCGCGCGGCAGGTGGCACACCGTCCGCGACGTGCTGACCGGCCTGCCCGAGCTGCCCGTGACCACCGCGCTGCCGGCCTCGACGGTGACGTTCTTCGGCAAGACGATGCCCGGCCGCCACAAGAGCCCCGACCTGCACATCGGCCGCAACCCGACCCCGCTGTCGGTGCGCCGCTACCGGCACGTCCCGCCCGGCGGCGGCCGGTTCGACCTGCCGGACGAGCTGCTGCCCCGGTGCTGGCGGGAGAAGAAGACCGGCACCACGGACGTGATGGGCCGGATGCGCTGGGACGAGCCGTCGCTGACCATCCGCACCGAGTTCTACAAGCCCGAGAAGGGCCAGTACCTGCACCCGCAGTGGGAACCCGGCGAGGACGGCCACCGCGTCGACCGCCCGATCACCCACCTCGAAGCCGCGCGCCTCCAGAGCTTCCCGGACGACTTCGAGTGGTGCGGCACGAAGATCGAGGTGGCCCGGCAGATCGGCAACGCCGTCCCGCCGACCCTGGCCAAGGCCATCGCCGACCACCTCAAGCCCTACCTCACGGGCAGCGCGCCGGCCACCCCGAAGTGCCCCCTCTGCCGCTGACGAACAGCCCCGAACCACCTCCTGACCAGCACCGACCGGAATTGTCGTACCCCTGGTCTACCGTCATCACCATGACGACGACCACGTACGAAACCGAAACCCGGATCGGCCCCACCACCTACCGCCTGCGGGCGTTCGCCGACCCCGACCTGTTCGTGGAGATGTCCGGCACGGACACCTCCGGCCTCCTGGTGGCCGAGGGCAACCTCCGCCTGCCCGCCGGCGCGGGCAGCTCCGTGGGCAAGCTCCTCGGCCAGGTCCTCGACGCCCTGGGCAAACTCGGCGCACCACCGACGAGAGGGGGCGGGCACCGCCCGGCCAACGCCAACCAACCCTGGACCCACGACCTGGACGGAGAACTCCGCGACACCTGGCTGTCCGCCACCCCCGGCACGCCCGCGACCGACCTGATCCGCGCCCTGGCCAAGCGGCAGGAACGGTCCACCACCTCCATCCGCTCCCGCCTGGCCAGGGTGGGCTGCGACCCGGACGTCGCGGGCCGAACCCTGAGCCCGACGGCCGCGCACCTCCTGGGAGTCCAGGGTCCGGATCAGGGCGAGGTCAGGGGCACACCCGATTCGACGGAGGTGGTCGCCGGGTGATGCTCGTGGCGCAGACGTAGTTCGGCGGA
This sequence comes from Actinosynnema sp. NPDC023587, assembly GCF_040640215.1. Lineage (NCBI taxonomy): Bacteria > Bacillati > Actinomycetota > Actinomycetes > Pseudonocardiales > Pseudonocardiaceae > Actinosynnema > Actinosynnema sp. NPDC023587. Next base: position 532,761 of record NZ_JBFABG010000003.1, read on the forward strand.
GGGGACCTCACGTGGAAATCACCGGCATCATCTCGGCCCTGTTCATCGGCGTGGCCATCGGCGGTCTGGGACGGCTGGTCGTGCCGGGGCGGCAGAAGATCTCACTGCTGATGACCATCCTGGTCGGCGTCGCCGCTGCCCTGGTCGGCACGTTCGCGGCCGGCGTGCTCGGCGTGGCGAACACGGACGGCATCGACTGGATCGAGCTGGCCCTCCAGGTGGGCCTGGCAGGGGTGGGCGTGACAGTCCTCGCCGGCCGCGCGAAGGTCCGCCAAGACCACTGACCCCTGCGACGACTCCAGTCCACCGGCCGGCACGCACGCCACCAGTCAGGCTCACGCCAGTCCCGACACGCTCACCACACGAACGCGCCCGCTCGGTCCAAGCCGGCAGATCAGCACGCGCACTGATGCCGGGAGGGGCGGGCGGGACCAAGCGAGACCAGGCGGGGCTGGGCGGGGGGGGCAGCGGGGCGGGGCGCAGGGGCGGAAGCGACGGGTGTCGGGGCACCGACCTAGAGTCTTGCGGGTGTTGGTGCTGCACGGCCTCTGCGCGGCCGACGGTCGTCCGGCGCTGTGGGCGGAAGATTCGCGGCTGCCCGCACGCGTCGACGGCCGCCTGCCGAAAGCGACCGTGGGGCACCCCTTCGCCGCCGGCAGTGCCGCGCTGGTGGAACTGCTCGCCGCCGGCAGTGCCACGCTGGTGGAGCTGCTCGGCACCGACAGTGCCGCGCCGGCGGATCTGATCGAGGGTGTCTCCGGCACTGTCGCGGTGCGACTTCCGTCGTACGCCTCGGGTCCGGTCGACTCCCCCGAGCTGATCCGCGATCCGCTGGCCAAGCCGCCCTCCCGCCGAGGTGTGGTGCGGTTGCGGAGCTGGCTGGTGCCGGTGGTGTGGCTGGACGGCGAGTGTCCGACCACCCTGCCGGACTGCCGACCGGGGGCGTCCGCGAAGTTTTTGGCCGAGGTCGTGGCGTTCGCCGGGGACCTGGTCGCGCGGGGTCGTGTCCTGCCGGTGGTCGCCGACCCGGCACGGCCGACCGCATCCCTCCCGGCCGCACCCCGGCCGACCGCATCCCGCCTGGGGCGGCACGCGGCCGGGCGCTGGCGGGCGTCGCTGTCCGGAGTAGACGCGCTGCGGCACGCCACCCTGCGCGCCGGCATGCCCCCGGCGTTCCGCGCCGCCGAGGGGGTCGACGACGCCCTCCGCTCGGCCGTGGATTCCCTTGTGGACAGCGAAGTGCGCCGCCGCCTCACCCCGACCATCCGCCCATCGACCGGTCGCCCGCCAACGGGCCGCCCATCAACGGACGTCTCCCCCGCAGACCGGTCCTCACCCGACCGGTCCACACCCGACCCGTCCTCACCCGATCGGTCTGCGGCGGACCGGTCCTCACCTGACCGGTCCTCGGCGGGCCGGTGGTTGGCGGCGTTGGCGGGCGACGCGGAGTTCGAGGCCGATCCGACCGATGTCGACCTGTTGCGGGCCAAGGTGGCCGGGTGGGCGGACGACGAGATCCGGGGGGATCGGGTTCGCACCTGTTTCCGCCTGTCCTCTCCCGACCAAGGCGCTCCCGGTGACGACGGCTGGCGGCTGGAGTTCCTGCTCCAGGCCGTCGACGAGCCGAGCGTGCTGGTGCCCGCCTCCCGCGTGTGGCGGCGCGAGGACGCGGTGCTGCGGCGGTGGGTGGACCGGCCGCAGGAAGTCCTGCTCGGCGACCTCGGGCGGGCCGCCCGGCTCTACCCGGCGCTGGACCAGGCCCTCACCGAACGCCGGCCGGTCGGGCTGGGCCTCGACGTCGACGGGGCGCACGACTTCCTGACGCACGCGTCCGCGCTCGCCCAGGCCGGGTTCGGGGTGCTGCTCCCCTCGTGGTGGCGGCAGCCGCGCCGGCTCGGCTTCACGCTGACCGCCGCCGGCCGGGGCGTCGCGGGCGCGGTCGCGAAGGAGAGCGAGCTCGGCCTCAAGGTGCTGGTGGACTACCGCTGGGACCTGGCGCTGGGCGACGAGCGGCTGACCGAGGCCGAGCTGACCTCGTTGGCCAGGGCCAAGGCACCGCTGGTGCGGCTGCGCGGCCAGTGGGTGCACGTCGACCGCGAGCGGCTGGCCGAGGGGTTGGCGTTCCTGGCTCGCGGCGGCGGGCGGATGTCGGCCGCGCAGGTGTTGCTGCACTCGGGTTTCGGGCCGGAGGACGGGGAGCTCCCGCTGCCGCTCAACGCGGTGCGCGGCGAGGGGTGGCTGGGCGACCTGCTCTCCGGCGAGGTGGAACACCGGTTGGAGCCCGTCGAGCCGCCGGCCGGGCTCACCGCGACGCTGCGGCCGTACCAGTTGCGCGGGCTGGCGTGGCTGGTGTTCCTGGACCGGCTCGGCCTGGGCGCGTGCCTGGCCGACGACATGGGGTTGGGCAAGACCGTCCAGCTCCTCGCCCTCGAAGCGCACAACCGGCAGCACGGGACCCGGCCGCCGACGTTGGTGATCTGCCCGATGTCCGTGGTCGGCAACTGGCAGCGGGAAGCCGCGCGGTTCACGCCGGGGCTCCGCGTCCGGGTGCACCACGGCGGCGAGCGGTCCGTGGCGGGGCTCGGCGTCGGGCACGACCTGGTGGTCACCACCTACGCCGTGGCCACCCGCGACGCCGGGGCGCTGGCCGGGATCGAGTGGGACCGGGTGGTGCTGGACGAGGCGCAGAACATCAAGAACAGCGCCACGCGCCAGTCCCGCGCGGTGCGGGCGCTGCCCGCGCGGCACCGGGTGGCGTTGACCGGGACGCCGGTGGAGAACCGGTTGGCCGAGCTCTGGTCGATCATGGACTTCGCCAACCCCGGCGTGCTCGGGACGGTGAACGCGTTCCGCGCGCGGTTCGCGGTGCCCGTCGAACGCCACCGCGACGAGGACGCGGCCGTCCGGCTGCGGCGGATCACCCGGCCGTTCGTGCTGCGCCGGTTGAAGACCGATCCGCAGATCATCACCGACCTGCCGGACAAGATCGAGGTCAAGCAGCTCTGCACGCTCACCGCCGAACAGGCGACGCTCTACCAGGCGGTGCTCGACGACATGGTCGCGCGGATCGCCGAGTCCGAGGGCATCAAGCGCAAGGGCCTGGTGCTGGCGACGATGTCGCGGCTCAAGCAGGTGTGCAACCACCCGGCGCAGTTGCTCGGCGACGGTTCGCGGGTGGCGGGCCGGTCGGGCAAGATCACCCGGCTGGAGGAGGTCCTCGACGAGGCGCTGGCCGACGGGGACAAGGCGCTGTGCTTCACCCAGTTCACCGAGTTCGGCGCGCTGGTCGTGCCGCACCTGGCCGCGCGCTTCGACACCGAGGTCCTGTTCCTGCACGGCGGCACGCCGAAGGGGGCGCGCGACGAGATGGTGCGCCGCTTCCAGTCGGAGGGCGGGCCGTCGATCTTCGTGCTGTCGCTGAAGGCGGGCGGCACCGGGCTGAACCTGACCGCCGCGAACCACGTCATCCACCTGGACCGCTGGTGGAACCCGGCGGTCGAGGACCAGGCGACCGACCGGGCCTTCCGGATCGGGCAGCGCAACCACGTCCAGGTGCGCAAGTTCGTGTGCGTCGGCACGGTCGAGGAGCGCATCGACCGGATGATCGAGGAGAAGCGCGGGCTCGCCCAGCTCGTGGTCGGCGCGGGCGAGGACTGGCTGACCGGGATGTCGACCGGCGAGTTGCGGGACCTGTTCGCCCTGTCCGAGAACGCGATCGGCGACCCCGGAACCGACACCGACACCGAGACCGACACCGGCACCGGCACCGGTGGCGAGGTCGTCGGTGAGTGATCAGCGCGGAGGTGCCCGGTGAGCGACTGGCACGGCGAACGCCCACCGGCCGGGCGGCGACCGGCGCGGCCGATCCGGGTCGAGGGCGGGTTGACGCTGCGCAGCAAGCGCGGCGACGTGGCCCGCACGTGGTGGTCGAGGCGGTTCGTGGAGGTGTTGGAGTCGTTCGGCATGGGCGGACGGCTGGAGCGCGGGCGGGCCTACGCCCGGACCGGGCAGGTGATGAGCCTGTCGCTGTCCACGAGCGTGGTCGTGGCGCTGGTGGTCGGGTCGCGGCCGGAGCCGTACCGGGCGCGGATCGGGGTGCGGAAGTTCTCCGACGCGGACTGGCTGAGGATCGAGCACGTGCTGGCCGACCGGGCGGTGTTCGCGGCGAAGCTGCTGGCGGGCGAGATGCCGCCGGAGATCGAGGACGTGTTCGCCGGGCTGGGGTTGACGCTGTTCCCGCAGTCGCTGCGGGAACTGTCGATGGACTGCACGTGCCCGGACTGGGAGGTGCCGTGCAAGCACCTCGCCGCCACCTGCTACCTGCTGGCCGAGTCCTTCGACACCGACCCGTTCGAGATCCTGGCGTGGCGCGGCCGGTCCCGCGAGGACCTCCTCGAACGCCTGCGGGAACTGCGCGACCCGATCCCGCCCGACGACCGGCCGGACGACACCCCGCCCCGGCTGGAGGACGAGCTCGACGTGTTCTGGGTGCGCCCGAAGGCCCCCGCCCTGCCCGAGCCGGACGAGCTCCCGGCCCGCCGACCGGACGCGATCCTGGACGAGCTCCCGCCGCTGACCGTGCTCGGCCGCTCGATCACCGACGACCTCCGCCCCCTCTACCGCCGGTTCGCCGGGTAACGCCCGCCCGGCTGCTCCCGAACACCCCGGCCGAACAAGTTACCGACTGGTAGCGTGCGTCCGGGACGAAGGGAGAACGCCGGTGCTGTTCGATCCCCACCACTTCGAGGCCGCGCACCTGGACCCGGAGAGCAGGCGACTGCTCAAGGCCACCGTCGACTGGTTCGAGGGCCGGGGCAAGCGCCGCCTCCTCGCGGACGACCAGGCCAGGGTCTGGTACTCCGAGTTCCTCGACTTCGCCGCCCGCGAGAAGCTGTTCGCCACCTTCTGCACGCCGCGCGCGGAGGCCGGCGGCGCGCCGGACAAGCGCTGGGACGCCGCCCGCAACGCCGCGCTCAGCGAGGTCCTCGGCTTCTACGGCCTCCAGTACTGGTACGCGTGGCAGGTCACCGTCCTGGGCCTGGGCCCCATCTGGATGAGCGACAACGCCGTCGCCCGCAGGCGGGCCGCCGAACTGCTCGACGACGGCGCGGTGTTCGCGTTCGGCCTGTCCGAGAAGGAGCACGGCGCGGACGTCTACTCGACCGACATGGTGCTGACGCCCACCGGCACCGGCTTCACCGCGAACGGCGGCAAGTACTACATCGGCAACGGCAACGTCGCCGGCATGGTCTCCGTCTTCGGGCGGCGCGCGGACGTCGAGGGCCCGGACGGCTACGTGTTCTTCGCCGTCGACAGCCGGCACCCGAAGTTCACGCTGGTCAAGAACATCGTGGACGCGCAGATGTTCGTCAGCGAGTTCCGACTGGAGGACTACCCGCTGACCGCCGACGACGTCCTGCACACCGGCCGGGACGCGTTCAGCGCCGCCCTGAACACGGTGAACGTCGGCAAGTTCAACCTGTGCACGGCCTCCATCGGCATCGCCGAACACGCCACCTACGAGGCGATCACGCACGCCCACGGCCGCATCCTGTACGGCAGGCGGGTGACCGACTTCCCGCACGTGCGGCAGAACTTCGTGGACGCGTACGCCCGCCTGGTCGCGATGAAGCTGTTCGCCGACCGGGCCGTGGACTACTTCCGCACCGCGTCCCCGGACGACCGCCGCTACCTGCTGTTCAACCCCATCACCAAGATGAAGGTCACCAGCGAGGGTGAGCGGGTGGTCGACCTGCTGTGGGACGTGATCGCGGCCAAGGGGTTCGAGAAGGACACCTACTTCGCGATGGCCGGGCGGGACATCGGCGCGCTGCCCAAGCTGGAGGGCACGGTGCACGTCAACCTGGCCCTGGTGCTCAAGTTCATGCCCGCCTACCTGTTCTCCCCCGTCGAGCACCCCGACGTGCCGACCCGCCACGACCCGGCCGACGACGACTTCTTCTGGCGGCAGGGCCCGGCGCGCGGCCTCGGCGAGATCACCTTCGACGACTGGGAGCGGCCCTACCGCGAGCACGCGCACATCCCCAACGCGGCCCGCTTCCACGAGCAGGCGCAGGCGGTGCGGACCCTGCTCGCCACGGCCGCGCCGGACGAGGAGCAGCAGCGGGACCTGGACTTCCTGCTCACCGTCGGCCACCTGTTCACGCTGGTGGTCTACGGCCAGTTGATCCTGGAGCAGGCCGCGCTGACCGGGCTCGACCAGGACGTGCTGGACCAGGTCTTCGACGTGCTGGTCCGGGATTTCGCAGCCGGTGCGGTGGCGTTGCACGGCAAGGCGTCGTCCACCGGGGCCCAGCAGGCGTGGGCGCTGGGCCAGGTCCGCAAGCCGGTGCCGGACCGCGAGCGGTTCGACCGCGTCTGGGCTCAGGTCGCCGCGCTGTCCGGCAGGTACGAGATGAACCCCTAGCCACCCGTGGGCGGTACCGGTCCCGTCCCGCTGAACAGAAAACGAGCCGCCACGCCCGTCCCCGGGAGTGGCGGCTCGGATCTCCGAGTGAACTAGCGAACCCGGATATCAGGTCAGAGCGGTCGGACCGCCTGTGCCTGCGGGCCCTTCTGGCCCTGCCCGATTTCGAACTCCACCCGCTGGTTCTCTTCCAGGGTGCGGTAGCCGTTGCTCTGGATCTCCGAGTAGTGCACGAACACGTCGGCGCCACCGTTGTCCGGGGAGATGAAGCCGAAGCCCTTCTCCGCGTTGAACCACTTGACGGTGCCCTGAACTGCCATCTTGCTACTTCTCCTCTAACAGGTGCCGGATCGCGCTTGCGACCACCGGGTCAGCTAGGGCGACGGTCCTTCCTGGAGGAAAGTTCGACGCCCGCAACTTCGTTCCGCGAGCGTGGTGGAACACGAACACAGAAACGTACGACCGAAGACAGTGAACCATGACCTACCGCCGATCGTCGAGCGCTGGAACGAGGTGAGTCGCACCACTACCTTGCGCAACATGACGGGTACTAAGCGTCACATGGGCCGCGACCAGCCGATCTCCCCAGGCCACGGCCGGACTGCCACCGCGCCCCCGGCCCCGGACTCCCCCGCAGGTCCGGACGTTGCGCGGCCTCCCGGGCCGCGCCGAACGACCGAGCCGCGCCGGCGCGCCCCACGACACCCGAAAATCACCCGGACGGCTGTCGCGAGCACCGGACGGATGACCGATCCCCCGCCAAACGCCGTCTACGGGAACCCGCTGCGAGCGGACCGCAACCGGGGTGCTACGTACACCCGTTTGCCGGCGCGGGACGGGTGCGCCGCGTGATGATGGGGAGGTGTCCACGCTCCATCTACCCCAGTCCCGGCTGCTGTTCTTCTTCCTCGGCCTGGTCGTGACGTTCGTCCTGATCAGGATCAGCGTCCGGCTGATCCGCGCGCGGGTGCGCTGGTGGCCGGGCAACATCACGCCGGGCGGCACGCACATCCACCACGTGGTGTTCGGCACGGTGTTCATGCTGCTCGGCGGGGTGCTGGGACTGGCCGCACCCGACCCCGAACACGGGCTGCGGGTCTCCGCAGCGGCGTTGATGGGCGTGGGCGCGGCCCTGGTGCTCGACGAGTTCGCGCTCATCCTGCACCTGCGGGACGTCTACTGGTCCAAGGACGGCCGGCTGTCCGTCGACGCGGTGTTCCTGGCGATCGGCCTGACCGGCCTGCTCCTGCTCGGCGCGCGCCCCCTGGGCTACGACGAGCTGTACGACGAGGGCGTCGGCCTGCGCCTGGTGGTCATCCTGGTCAACCTGGCCTTCGCGATAGTGGCCCTGCTCAAGGGCAAGGTGTGGACGGGGCTGCTCGGCCTGCTGGTCCCGGTCCTGCCGGAGATCGGCGCGCTCCGCCTGGCCCGGCCCGGCTCGCCGTGGGCGCGCTGGCGGTACACCGAGGGCTCCCGCAAGCTGCGCCGCGCCTACCGCCGGGAGGCCCGCATCAGGCAGCCGCTGATCCGGGTCAAGATCCGGTTCCAGGAGTTCATCTCCGGCAGGCACGACGAGGACTGAGCCGCCCGCCCCCGGCCCTCAGTCCTGCGGGTACTCGTCCCGGGGGTGGAGCCACTGCATCGTGGGCGTCTGCGGCCAACCCACGGGCGAGTCCTCCCACTCCTCCTGCCGCCCGTACGGCGTCAGGTCCAGCAGGTTGAAGTCGAGCCGCAACCGGTCCACGCCCCGGCCGGAGGTGTAGTAGGTGCAGAACACCTCGTCGCCGTCGCGCAGGAACACGCTCATCCGGAACCCGCCGGCCAGCCGGATCTCCTCGTAGAACGACGGGTCGGCCGAGTACCACGGCACGGTCCACCCGAACCGCTCCCGCGCCGCGTCGATCTCCGCGCGGGGCGCGCGGGACATCAGCACCAGTCGGGTGTCGCGGTGGTTGAGGTGCGTCTGGTCGGCGATGTTGTCGGTGAAGGACGCGCAGCCCCCGCACATTTGTTCCTGCCCCGGCTCCAGCATGTGGTGGTAGACGACGAGCTGGCGGCGGCCGTCGAACACCTCCGGCAGGCCCACCGACGAGCCGTCCGGCGCGACGAACCGGTGGTCGGCCGACAGCCGGACCATCGGCAGCCGACGACGCGCGGCGGCCAGCGCGTCCAGCGCGCGGGTCTGCGCCTTCTCCTCGACCAGCAGGTCGTCGAGGGCGGCCTGCCACTCCTCGACCGGGACCACGTTCGGGCGATTCACGTCCGGGCGATTCACGTTCGGGCACCTCCGCTTGAGCTCCTCGGCGGAACCACACCCACGTGAGTTCCCTCAGGGAACCTACTCACGTAGGCTCGGCCTCGTGCAGCGGACGGACTTCGGCGGGATGGCGTGCTCCATCGCCCGCACCGCGGACGTGATCGGCGAGCCGTGGTCGCCGCTGGTGCTGCGGAACGTCTACGTGGGCATCACCCGGTTCGACCAGATCCGGCAGCAGCTCGGCATCTCCCGCAAGGTGCTCGCCGAGCGCCTGCGGTGGCTGGTCGAATCCGACGTCCTGGACCGCCGCGAGTACGCCGCCAACCGGCACGAGTACGTGCTCACCGAACGCGGCCGAGAGCTCGTCGACGTCCTGATGGTCATGGCCCGCTGGGGTGACCGGTGGCTCGCGGGCGACGCCGGACCACCGGTGCTCTACCGCCACCGGACCTGCGGCGGGACCACCCACGTCACCCTGACCTGCGCGGACTGCGGCACCCCCATGGACGCCGACACCGTCGACGTCCTCCCCGGCCCCGGCGCGCGCCCGCCGGCCCCGGCTAGTTGACGAGGATTCCCAGCTCCTCGCACTCCTCGGCCACCTCGCCCGCGCACAGGTCGACCGACTTGACGACGCTCTGCGCGACCAGCCCCCGCACCTTGTCCCGGGTGATCAGGTCCGCGCCGAGCAGCACCGACTTCACGTCCCGGCGCGAGACCAGGTCACGGGTGTTGCCGGTGGCCAGGTCGTCCGCGCCGCTGAGGTCGCCGCGAGCCACCGCGATCGCCAGCCGGGCCGCCGCCTCGGCCTCGTCCCGGATCGGCTTGTGGATCGTCATGCACTGGTCGCCCAGCAGCACCGCGCGCAGGCCCTCGACCGTGGCGTCCTGCCCGGTCACCGGCACCCGCCCGGCCAGCCCCCTGGACTTCAGCACCTCGATCACCGCACCCGCCAGGGCGTCGTCCGCGGCCACCACGCCGTCCACCCGCCCGGCGTTGCCGTCGAGGATCTGCTCGAACGCGACCTTGGCCGCCGCCGGGTCCCACTTGTCGATGGGCTGGCTCTTGACCAGCTTCAGCGCGCCGCTCTCGTACTTGGGGCCGAGCGTGCGGCGCTGGCCGTCCGCGAACAGGGTGGCGTTGTTGTCCGTCGGCGAACCCTGGATCTCGATGATCTGCGCGCCCTGCTTGGTCCCCAGGCACTGCAACAAGCCCTCGGCCTGGAGCTCGCCGACGTTCAGGTTGTCGAAGGACACGTAGTAGTCGGCCGTCCCGCCGAGGCTGATCCGGTCGTAGTTGATCACCGGGATGCCCGCCTGCTTGGCCTTGCGCTCGACGGTCGCACCGCCCTCGGTGCTCAGCGGCGTGGTCATCAGCACCTTCACGCCGCGCTGGATCATCGAGTCGGCGATGCTCGCGAACTTCGCCTCGTCGCCCTCGGCGTTCTCGATCACCGGCTCGACGCCCGCGAAGTTGAGCGCGGACGCCAGCATGGGCCGGTCGAGCTCCTCCCAGCGGGACGACTCGCGGTCGGGGAGGATCACCCCGACCACCGGACGTTCGCCGGACGGGGTCGCGGGCGGGGGCGCGAGGGAGTCCACCTCGCCCCCGCACGAAGCCACGAACATCACGAGCACGGCGCAGGACGCCACTCCGCGTAGTCTTCGCATTCGTCAACCCCTAGCACGGGCCGCCCGCCCGCTGACCGCCGAAATTCGGATTGTGCGGATTCCACCCCCGGACCGCGGCTTCGTCAAGACGTAGCAACGACCGAGCGCCGAATGGACCGCACCAAAGGGCTTGTTGACCTTTATGGCTCATCGAAGCTGCTGGCAGACCCGTTACCGATAATCCGCGAAGTCACGCTCCGCGTACATTCGGCTACGTTACCGACTGGCGACGAAAGGCGTCTAACCACCGAAGATTTTCTGTGCCAGGGTGTCGCCCGACCCAACCCTGACCGGGTGTGAGGAGACAGCGTGCGAACACGCAGAATCGTTCCGTCGGCGCTGGTGGCGGCGACCACCGCAGCGCTACTGGTGAGCGGCACCCAGCCCGCTGCCGGGCAAGGCGAGACCGCCGACTTCACCGTAGTCGTCGAAGAAGGCGCGAACACGGCGGCGGCCCGAGCCGCCGTCACGGCCGCGGGTGGCCGGATCACCGGCGAGAACGCCGCTGTGGGCACCCTCACCGCGAAGGCACCGACCACCGGTTTCGTGCAGCGCGTCTCCGCCTCCGACGCGGTGCTCGGCGCGACGGCGGTGAAGCCGCTCGGCGAAGCACCCCAGGCCGGCCGAGGCCCCGGCAACCGCGAGTGGAAGGCCGTCGAGCGCGAGCACGTCGGCGCGAACAAGAACACGACCAAGAAGGCCCCGACCGCGACCGCCGGCATGGACCCCCTCGACGGCGACCTCTGGGGCCTGAAGCTGGTCCGCTCGGACATCGCGCGCGCCCGGCAGGCCGGTGACAAGCGGGTCTACGTCGGCATCCTCGACACCGGCGTCGACGGCACCCACCCGGACATCGCGCCCAACTTCAACCGCGAGCTGTCCCGCAACTTCACCATCGACATCCCCGCCGACCCGAACGGCGCGGAGGTCGACGGCCCGTGCGAGTTCCGCGGCTGCGTCGACCCGGCGGACCACGACGACAACGGCCACGGCACGCACGTCGCGGGCACCATCGGCGCGGCGGCGAACGGCTTCGGCGTCTCCGGCGTCGCGCCGAACGTGTCCCTGGTGAACATCCGCGGCGCGCAGGACTCGGGCTACTTCTTCCTCCAGCCGGTCCTCGACGCGATCACCTACGGCGCGGACGTCGGCCTCGACGTCATCAACATGTCGTTCTACATCGACCCGTGGTACATGAACTGCGTCGACAACCCGGCCGACAGCGCCGAGGCGAAGATCGAGCAGCGCGCCACGATCACGGCCGTCCAGCGGGCGCTCGACTACGCGCACCGCAAGGGCGTGACCCTGATCGCGGCCGGCGGCAACAACCACGAGGACCTCGGCAACCCGCGCAACGACGCCGCCAGCCCCAACTACCCGACGGGCTCGGCGTACGACCGCAAGATCGACAACAAGACCTGCATCCACCTCCCGACCGAGGGCGACCACGTCATCTCGATCTCGTCGCTCGGGCCGTCGACCCTCAAGGCCGACTACTCGAACTACGGCACCGAGCAGACCGACCTGTCCGCCCCCGGCGGCTACTTCCGCGACGGCTTCGGCACCCCCTGGTACCGGACCAACGAGAACCTGATCCGCTCCACGTACCCGCGCAACGTCGCACTGGCCGAGGGCAACGTCGACGAGGCCGGCAACGTCACGCCGAAGGGCGAGGAGGCCGGGGTCGCGAAGTACTGCCAGGGCGCGAAGTGCGGCTACTACCAGTACCTCCAGGGCACGTCCATGGCGGCACCGCACGCGGCCGGCGTGGCGGCACTCGTCGTGAGCCAGTACGGCAAGAAGGACAAGGCCCACCCCGGCACCCTGACCCTCGCGCCGGACAAGGTGGAGAAGGTCCTGATCAAGACGGCCACCGCGCGCGCCTGCCCGGTCCCGCGCACGGTGTCGTACGAGAACGTGGGCCGCACGCCGGAGTTCACGGCGACCTGCGTCGGTGACACGAAGTTCAACGGCTTCTACGGCCACGGGATCGTGGACGCCTACGGAGCGGTGACCCGAGGCGGAAACCACCTGTAGACCCCCACGCCGACGCCCCGCCCGGAAACGGGCGGGGCGTCGGCACACCCACGGTTGCGCGCGGTGCGCCCTCGGTTCCGACGATCCCGCGCCTCACCCCAGCGCGGTCCCCAGCGCCTCCCAGTCCAGCACAGGCGCGGCCAGGTCCCGGATGGTCGCCAACAACCCCAACCGAGCGGCCTTCACCGCGGGGTCTTCGGCCATCACCAGCACGTCCTCGAAGAACGCGTCGACCGCCCCGCTCAACCCGCCGACCGAGGCCACGAACGCCGCCACACCGGTGACCCCGCGGGGAACTTCGCTCAACGCCCCGTGCAGAGCCAGTTCAGCGGGCTCGACCAACGCCGAGGCGTCGTACCCCGCCTCCACCGAGGCCGGCACGATCCGCCGAACCCGCTGCAACGCCGCGACCAGCTCGGCGAACCCGGCCGACCCGACCAGCGCGCTCAGCTCGGCCAACGCCCGGTCCGCCACGGCGGGCGCATCCGCCAACGGCAACACCGCCTGCACGAACCGGTGGTCGTTCCCGGCGTCCAGCAACTGCTGCTCGTACCGCCGCACCACGAACTCCAGCGCACCCGCGTCAGCGCGAACCCCAGCGCCCGCCTCGGCACCGTCCCCGCCGGCCGGGGCGATGCCCTCGCCCGCCGACGCCAACGCCCGCGGCAAGGTGATCTCCCGCAACTCCGGGAACGCCCGCAGCACGCTCACCGCACCCAGCGCGGCGCGGCGCAACCCGAACGGGTCGGAGCTGCCCGTCGGGTTGGCACCGATCCCGAACAGCCCGGCCAGCAGGTCGAACCGGTCGGCCAGCGACAGCAGCGCGCCCGCCCGGGACGCCGGCAGCGCATCCCCCGCCGAGCGCGGCAACTCCATCTCGTACAGCGCCTGCGCGACCTCGGGCGTCTCCCCCGCCCGCACCGCGTACTCGCGGGCCATCACACCCGCCAGGCTGGACAGCTCGACCACCATCTGCGACCCGAGGTCGAACTTGGCGATCTCACCGGCCCGCGCCAACGTCGCGTCATCGCCGACACCACCGTCGCCGGCATTACCGCCGGCCATCGCGGCCAGGCGCTCGGCCAACGACGCGATCCGCCGGGCCCGGTCCGCCATGGAGCCGAGCTTGTCGGCGAAGGTCAGCTTCTCCAGCCCGGCCTTCATGTCCGCCAACGGCGTCCGCAGGTCGGCCCGCCAGAAGAAGGCCGCGTCCTCGTACCGGGCGCGCAACACCGCCTCGTTGCCCGCCCGCACCACGTCGACGTCCACGTCGCCGTTGGCCACCGCGACGAAGTGCGGCAGCAGCGCGCCGTCGGCATCGCGCACCGGCAGGTACCGCTGGTGCTTGCGCATCACCGTGGTGAGGATCTGCGACGGCAGCTCCAGGTACTCGGCGTCGAACGCCCCGAGGATCGGCGTGGGCCGCTCGACCAGGTTCGTCACCTCGTCCAGCACGCCGTCGAAGTCGACGACCCCGACGCCGGCCACCAGTTCCCCGGCACGGGCCACGATCTCCGACCGCCGGGCCTCCGCCGAGACCACGATCCCGTGCGACGCCAGGAAGTCGACGTACCCGTCGGCGGTGGACACCGGCACCTCGGGCGACTCGGCGGTCCGGTGCACCCGCGTCGTGGTCCCGGACGCCAGGGACGACACCGCGACCGGCACCGGCACGGTCCCCAGCAGCGCGAGCAGCCACCGGATCGGCCGGGTGAACGACAGCTTCGGGTCGTTCCACCTCATGTTCTTCTCGGCCCGCAGTTCGGCCACCACGGACCCGAGCAACGGCCCGAGCACGTCGACCGCGCCACCGCCGACCACGGTCCGCACGACGGCGACGTGCTCGACGCCGTTCTCCACGACCCGGCCCAGCTCCGCGACGTCGACGCCCTGCCCGCGCGCGAACCCGGACGCGGCCTTGGTCGGCGCGCCCGAGGCGTCGAACGCGGCGGACACCCGGGGTCCGCGCGTGGTCTTCTCGGCGTCCGGCTCGCGCGGCGCGACGTCGGCCACCAGCACGACGATCCGCCGGGGCGTCCCGAAGACCTCGACCGCGCCGTGCTCCAGCCGCGTCGCGGCGAGCTTCCCGGTCACCGCCGCCCGCACCGCCTCGACGGTCCGGGTCACCTCGGCCGGCGGCAGCTCCTCGGTACCGATCTCGAACAGCAGCGCACCGGCACCGGTCACGGCTGCGGCACCGGCCGGAGCCACGGCCGCCGGGAGCGCGGGGACGGTGCCCAACGGGTGCCCCAGCTCCTCGCGCCGCGCCGCCCACAGCGCCGCCACCTCACGCGACAGCCCCCGCATCCGGGCGAACGCCCGAGCCCGCTCGGTGGTGCTGATCGCCCCGCGGGCGTCCAGCACGTTGAACGCGTGCGAGCACTTCAGCACGAGGTTGTGCGCGGGCATCGGCAGGCGCTCGTCGAGCATCCGCCGGGCCTCGCCGGCGTACTCCTCGAACAGCCGCTTGTTGGCCTCGACGTCGGCGTCGTCCAGGTAGTAGCGGGACATCTCGTACTCGGCCTGGCCGAACGCCTCGCCGTAGGAGATGCCGGGCGCGTAGGCGATGTCCTTGAAGTGGTCCACGCCCTGCAACGCCATCATGATGCGCTCGATGCCGTAGGTGATCTCCACCGACACCGGGTCCAGCGACATGCCGCCGGCCTGCTGGAAGTAGGTGAACTGGGTGATCTCCAGCCCGTCCAGCCACACCTCCCAGCCCAGTCCCCACGCGCCGAGCGCCGGCGAGGCCCAGTTGTCCTCGACGAACCGCACGTCGTGCGCGCGCACGTCGATGCCCAGCGCTTCGAGGCTGCCCAGGTAGAGCTCCTGCGGGTCGCCCGGGTCCGGCTTGAGGATCACCTGGAACTGCGTGTGCGTCTGCAACCGGTTGGGGTTCTCGCCGTACCGGGCGTCGTCGGGGCGCACGCTCGGTTCCACGTAGGCGACCCGCCACGGCTCGGGGCCGAGCACCCGCAGCACGGTGGCCGGGTTCAACGTGCCGGCACCGACCTCGGTGTTGTACGGCTGCACGACGATGCAGCCCCGTTCGGTCCAGTACCTGGTCAGCGCGAGCAGCGCGTCCTGCATCGTGAGCACGGGGGGAGTCTACGAACGCGTCGTCACCGGGTTCACAATCGGGCTACTTCGCTGGTCATCATTCGTCAAGACCCGGTATCACCTCCTCACGAAAGTAGCTGTGTCAGGCTTTGGGCAACCCCAGAGCCAGCCGGGACGTCCACCAGGGCACACCCCGGAACACAGGGAGGAGCGCGAGTGGACAACCGGCCGCCGAGGCCAGGCGAACCCGACGGGTTCCGCAGGCGACCAGTTCCCCCTCGTCGCGACGGCGCGCAGCCCTCGCGTCGCCCGGACGAGCCGAGAGGCCGTGCCGTGCCGCCCCACCCGCGCTCCGACCAGCCGCGAGCCATTCCGCCCAGGTCGGAGGCCCCTCGCCGGGAAGAACCGCGCCGGCCGGACGGCCGCCGCGCGCCCGAGGAGCCCCGCCGCGCACCGGACGCCCGCCGCACTCCCGGGCAGCCTCCCCGCGCAGTCCAGGAGCCGCGCCGCGCCCCGCAGGAACCACGCCGCACCGTCCAGGAGCCGCGCCGCGCCCCGCAGAGCCCGCCGCGACGCGCCCCGCAGAGCGCCCGCTCCGCGCGGGGCCCCGGCGGCCCGCCCCAGCGGCCGGGCACCGGCCGGACCGGCCCGCCGCGCGGACGTGAGCCGAGGTCGGGATCGCTGGCCGGTCGCGCGGTGGCCGCGTTCTGCTCGGTGGTCGTGCTGCTGGGCACGGGCTACGCGTGGTCGAACTTCCAGTCGCTGACGGACAACCTGACCACGACGGACGTGATCGGCGAGGGCGGCGGCGGCGAGCGCCCGGCGGACGGGTCGATCGACATCCTGATGGTCGGCATGGACAGCCGCACCGACGCCAAGGGCAACCCGCTGCCGCAGCACGTGCTGGACGAGCTCCAGGCCGGCGACGAGACCGCCGGCGGTCTCAACACCGACACGCTGATCCTGCTGCACATCCCGAACGACACCGGCAAGGCGGTCGCGGTGTCGTTCCCGCGCGACGCGTACGTCAAGATCGCGGGCGGCTACGGCCGGCACAAGATCAACTCCGCGTACGGGTACGCGAAGAACGACGCGGTGACGAACCTCCAGAAGAAGGGCGTCACCGACCCCGCGCAGGTCGAGCAGGAGTCGAAGAAGGAAGGCGCGAAGAACCTCATCGACACGGTCCAGGACCTGACCGGCGTCACCGTCGACCACTACGCCGAGATCAACCTCGTCGGCTTCTACGACATCACCAAGGCCGTGGGCGGCGTGGACGTGTGCCTGAACGAGGCCACCCAGGACGACTTCTCCGGCGCGGACTTCGCCGCCGGGCCGCAGACCATCGAGGGGCGCGACGCCCTCGCGTTCGTCCGCCAGCGGCACGGGCTGCTGCGCGGCGACCTGGACCGGATCGTCCGCCAGCAGGTGTTCATGGCGGGCCTGGCGAAGAAGATGCTGTCCGCCGGCACGCTGTCCGACCCGGGCAAGCTGCGCGCGATGATCGACGCGCTGACCAAGTCGATCGTGCTGGACAAGAACTGGGACGTGCTGAAGTTCGCCACCCAGATGAAGGACCTGTCGGGCGGCAACATCGAGTTCGAGACGATCCCGACCGGCGACCCCGAGCTGATCACGCCCGAGGACGGCCAGGCGATCGAGGTCATCGACTCCGACGTCCGGAAGTTCTTCAAGAAGCTCAACGGCGACCCGGACGCGGGCACCGTCGCCACCACCACGGCCGTGGACCCGGCGACGGTGACCGTCGAGGTGCGCAACGCCTCGGGCACGCCGGGGCTGGCGGGGCGGGTGCTCCAGGCGCTGGTCGCGAAGAAGTACCTGGACGGCGGCGCGGCCAACGCCGACCCGGCCGTGACGTCCGCGGTGCGGTACGGCAAGGGTGGCGAGGCCGGTGCGAACGCGGTGGCGGAGACGCTGGGCGGTCTGAACACCGCGGAGGACGTCGACATCCCGGCCGGTCGGGTGCGGGTCTTCGTGGGCAGCGACTACGCCGGCCCGGGGACCCAGAGCCTGATGGGCGCGCCGCTGCTGACCCTGGACGGCGCGCACCGGCAGCCGGCCACCACCACCGGGGCACCGATCACCGCGGACGGGGTGCGCTGCGTCAACTGACCCGAGGGTCCGGAGCCGGGAACCGGCGGCCAGGGCTCGCGGAAACCGGCACCGAGGAGCTCGGATGGGGTTCGCCAAGAAGATCCGGTGGCGACGGGTGCTGCTGGTGGCGGCCCTGCTGGCGGCCGTCGGGTCGACGCCGTGGGTGTGGGTGCTGACGTCGAGCGCCCCTTACCGGCACACGGCGCACGACGTTCCCGACGCGCCGGTGGCGCTGGTGCTCGGCGCGGGGTTGACGGACGGTCGGCCGACGCCGTTCCTGGCGGGCCGGCTCGACGTGGCGGCCGACCTGTACCGGCGGGGGAAGGTCGAGGTGCTGCTGGTCAGCGGCGACAACAGCCGCGTGGAGTACGACGAGCCGAGCGCGATGCGGGCCTACCTGGTGGCCCAGGGCGTGCCCGACCGGGTGATCGTGGCGGACTACGCCGGACTGGACACCTGGGACTCGTGCACGCGGGCCCGGCGGATCTTCGGCGTGGAGCGGGCCACGGTGGTGACCCAGGAGTTCCACCTGCCGCGCGCGGTCGCGCTGTGCCGGGAGGCCGGGCTGGAGGCGTTCGGGGTGGGCCACGACACGTGGGAGTGGACCACCACGACGGCGTACGGCTACTTCCGCGAGGCGTTCGCGAGCGGCAAGGCCCTGTGGGACAGCCTCGTCGTGGACCGGGACCCGACTTTCCTCGGCCCCCTGGAAAGTGGCGTGACCAGGGCTCTTGAGTACTGAACACCTACTGTGAGTACTTCTCGATTAGCCCGATCGGGTTATGTTTGGGTGGACTCGCGTAAGCGGACGGCACGTCGCGCTTTCCATGTCCGTGGGGTCTGTCGGCCCCCGCGAACATGGAGGATAGACGGTGCAGATCGACACAGCGGCATACCAACGTGTGCTGGGTGATGAGCTCCGTAGCCTTCGCAAGCAGCGTGGATGGACCCGCAAGGAGCTCAACCGCCGGCTGCAAAGCGAAATCTCGCTACAGACGCTGGCCACCTACGAACTGGGCACCCGGCAGTGCTCCGTGGTGAGACTCGTGGAGATCTGCGTCGCGCTCGGCGTGCCCGCGCACCACGTGCTGGCCCGGGTGCACGACCGCGTGTTCGGCGACGCCCCCGCCGGTCACCTGTCGGTCGACCTGGCCACGGTCGTGGCCGACACCCGGCAGCAACTGCTCCCGCTGCGCCGCTGGGCGCAGGGCCGGCTGCACCAGCTCGCCCCCGGTCAGGCCGCCGAGGTGCACCTCGACCTGCCGGCGCTGGAGTACATGGCGCAGTTGTGCCAGCTCAGCACCGTGGACCTGATCAGGACCCTGCGGGAATTGGACCGGAGCCGCCCCCGGTAGCATCGGCGGCATCCCTTCTACCGACGCGGGAAGTCGCTTGCCGAACACTCCTGGTACAGACCCTGCCCGCTTGCCGTTGCGCACCGCGGCGGCCGTGCGCCTGGGCAACATGAGCTCGAAGCTGTCGCAGAAGATGGGCCTGGGCGCGGGCGGCATGATCGGTGGCCGCGTGGCGCTCCGGCTCGACCCGCAGGCGCTGGCGCACCTGACGTCCGGCCGTTCGGTCGCCCTGATCACGGGCACCAACGGCAAGACGACGAGCACGATGATGCTCAGCCGCGCCATGTCCTACCTCGGGCAGATCGCCACCAACCACGGTGGCGCGAACATGCCGGACGGGCACGTGACGGCGCTGTCCAAGCAGCCGGACGCCCCGTACGCGGTGCTGGAGGTGGACGAGGGGTACTTCCCCGAGGTCTGCCGGGCGTCCGCGCCGGCGGTCGCCGTGCTGCTGAACCTGTCGCGCGACCAGCTCGACCGGGTCGGCGAGGTGCGGACCATCGAGAAGTCGTTGCGCACGGCGCTGACCGACGTGCCCGGCGTGGTCGTGGCGAACTGCGACGACATCATGGTCACGTCGGCCGCCCGCGACGCGGGTCGCGTGGTGTGGGTCGCGACCGGAACCGGGTGGCACAACGACGCGGCGTCCTGCCCCCGGTGCGGCGACCCGATCCGCTGGCAGGGTGAGCACTGGCAGTGCACGGGCTGCGACCTGGCCCGACCGCGCCCCGACTGGGTCACCGGCGACGGTTTCCTGCTCACGCCCGAAGGCGCGAAGGTGCCGCTGGCCCTGCGGCTGCCGGGCAAGTTCAACCAGGCCAACGCGGTGATGGCGGTCGCGGCGGCGTTCGCGCTCGGCGTGCCCGTGGCGGAGGCCGTGGAGCGGCTGCGCGGCGTGTCGAACGTGGCCGGGCGCTACCGGACGATCCAGCGCAGCGGCCACCGGGCGCGCCTGCTGCTGTCGAAGAACCCGGCCGGGTGGAGCGAGACGCTGACCGTGGTCCGCGAGGCCGACCACCCCGCCGTGCTGGTGATCAACGCCCAGGAAGCGGACGGGCGGGACCTGTCGTGGCTGTGGGACGTGCCCTTCGAGCGGTTGCGCGGGAGGCAGGTCATCGCGTCCGGTGAACGGGCGACGGACCTGGCCGTGCGCCTGACGTACGCCGAGGTCGAGCACACGATCGTGCCGGACCCGTTGCAGGCGATCGACGCCATGCCGGCCGGGCCGGTCGAGGTCATCGCCAACTACACCGCTTTCCGGGACCTGAACGCGAGGGCAGCCCAGTGACCGTTTCGATCGCGTTGGTGCTGCCGGACCTGCTGGGGACCTACGGCGACTTCGGCAACGCGGTGGTGCTGGAGAAGCGGATGACGTGGCGCGGGATTCCCGCCGAGATCGTCACGGTCCGGTTCGGCGAGTCCGTCCCGTCGTCCTGCGACATCTACGTGGTGGGCGGCGGTGAGGACACCGCCCAGACGTTGGCGGTCCGGCACCTCCGGGAACACCCCGGGATGCAGCGGGCGGCCCAGCGCGGCGCTGTGGTGCTCGGCGTGTGCGCCGGAATCCAGATCTTCGGCGAGTCGTTCACCCGGGCCGACCAGGTCACGCACGGCGGGCTCGGGCTGATCGACTCCACCTCGCACGCGGGCGGCAGCCGGGCCATCGGCGAGGTCGTGGCCACTCCCGCGAACGGCCTGTTCGAGGGGGTGCTGACCGGGTTCGAGAACCACCAGGGACGCACGGTGCTCGGACCTTCCGCCCGGCCGTTGGCCCACGTGAAGGTGGGGACCGGGAACGACGGCTCGGTGGAGGGGGCGGTGCAGGGTCGAATCCTGTGCACGTACCTGCACGGGCCCGTGCTGCCCCGGAACCCGCAACTGGCCGATCTGCTGATCAAATGGGCGACGGGTGACGAGCTGGCCCCGTTGGACCTTCCGGCGGTGGACCGACTGCGCCGTGAGCGGGCCAAGGCTGCCGGAGTCTGAGCCCGATCGGGCGAGGCTTTGCCTGGTGGTGAGGCTCTTGTCTGGTGGCAGGGCTTGCCTGGTGGCGAGGCTGTGTGGTGGGCGTGGCCAGGCCGCTCTGGCGGCCTGGTTGTCGGTGCCCCGTGGGATGATGGTGTCGGGGGCCGGAGGCCAGAGCCGGGCGTCGTAGGCCGGGGTTGTAGGCAGCGCCCGGCACAAAGCGGAAAGCCAAGGGCGTCCTCGCCGGACGGGCGAGCCGCCAAGGATGACCAATGCGGTGGGCGTTGTGTCATCCCTGCATGGCCCGATCACGACTTGCGTAAACAGTTGCGATCTTGGGCGTCCGGAGTCTGTGGCACGCGGGCGTCCTATCCGATGTGGACCGTTCCGGCGTCTGCACGGCCCCTGCGAGGCAGAGGTGATGTAGACCCCGCGCGGGAGGAACTCCTGATCAGAACGTGGTCGACGCCCCTCGTTCGGACTGCCCGGCCAGCGCTACACTCAGTAGTCGATGGTCTTGTTTCCGTCAAGAAGGTGATGGCGATCCTGGTTCAGCATCCCCCGGGAAAACCCGGTGTCGAACTTGAGAAGCTCGCGCAGCGCGTCGGCATCGCACCGGCGATGTGATGACAGACCCGGCTGACAACTTTGCGACACCGCGCCTGGCGGCCGGTGCCCTCTTCGTCCGGGATCACGCGCTGCTGCTGGTCCGCAAGACGTACGGCAACGGGTGGGACATTCCCGGCGGGTATGTGGATCGAGGCGAGTCGCCTGCCGCCGCTTGCGAGCGGGAAGTTCGCGAGGAGTTGGGCTTGGCTCGAACGGTCCGGCGGATGCTGGTCCACGACTGGGCACCGAATGAATCGGAAGGCGACAAAGTCCTCTACGTGTTCGACTGCGGCGACCTCGGCGATGACGAGCGGCGAATCGAACTCGACGGGAACGAGCTCGCCGAAACCAAGTGGGTCACCGTTGACAAGATTGGGAATTACGTGATCCCACGGCTTGAACGGCGGCTCACCCAGGCATATCACGCCCATACGTCCGGCGTCACCCTCAACCTCGAACACGGCCGACCACGAAACTGACGAGCGGGCACTCGTAAGGCACCAAATTCTGGATAGCGTACGAGTATGGTACGACGTGGTGGGTGGGGTGCGCCGGCGCGGTTTATGTCGAGACTCGCTCTCTGCGGATTCTGGTAAGGGCGTAGTCCTGAGCCTTGACTGTTCTCGTCTTCATCCAGTAGCGCCAGGTGAAGCCCGGCCAGATCGTGCGGTTGATTCCTTGGGCGTCCAGGTACCAGCTCTTGCAGCCACCTTCGGTCCAGACGCCCTTGGTGAGCTTTCGTTGCAATTGCTTGTTGAACCTTGCCTGGACTTCCAGGCGCACGTCGATTTCGTCTGCCTGGTGACGGTCGAGCAGGCTTAGGCATTGACGGACGTAACGGATCTGGGATTCGATCATGAAGACCACCGAGTTGTGGCCCAGGCCCGTGTTCGGGCCCAGCAGGAAGAACAAGTTCGGGAAACCCGACACGGTGATTCCGCAGTACGTTTCGATACCCTTCTCCTTCCAGAGCCCGGCCAGGTTCTGGCCGTCCTTGCCCTGGATGTCGAGGTAGTCGAAGCTGTCCACCACGTGAAATCCGGTGCCGTAGATGATCGCATCGACTTCGTGTTCCACGCCCGTCTGGTCGATGATGCTGTTCGCTTTCACCTCGGCGATGCCGTGGGTGTTCAGGGCGACCGTCGATTTCATCAGGGCCGGGTAGTAGTCGTTCGAGATGAGTACCCGTTTGCACCCCATCGTGTAATCCGGCTTCAGCTTGGCGCGCAGTTCCTCATCGGGCACCTGGGAGTGCAGGTGCCGCTGGGCGATTTTCTGCGCCAGTTCCATGATCTTCGGGTTGACCGCGAAGCCCAGCGCGCTGGATTCCCTCATCCAGTAGACGAAATTCCGGTAGAGGCGTTGGGTGACGGGAACCGTTCGGAAGAGTTTCCGCTCCCACGTGTTGATCGACCGGTCCGCCTTGGGCATGACCCAGGGCGGGGTGCGCTGGAAGAGCGTCAGCTCGTCGACGTCGTCGGCGATTCTCGGGACGAATTGGATGGCCGAGGCACCGGTGCCGACCACCGCGACCTTCTTGCCCGCGAGGTCGTAGTCGTGAGCCCAGTGCGCCGAGTGGAAAGTCCTGCCCTCGAACTTCTCGATCCCCGGCAGTCGGGGGATGTTCGGGATGTGGAGGGCACCCACTCCCGCGACCACCGCTTTCGCGGTGTACATGTCGCCGCTTTTCGTCTTGACGTGCCAGACCTTGTCAATCTCGTCCCACCGGGCTCTGACGACCTCTGAGTCGAACCGGATGTGGTCGCGCAGGCGGTACTTGTCCGCCACCTTCTTCAGGTAGTCCCAGATCTCCGGCTGCCGGGCGAACATCCTCGACCACCGGGGGTTGAGCTCGAACGAGAACGAGTACAGGTGCGACGGGACGTCGCACGCGCAGCCGGGGTACGAGTTGTCCCGCCAGGTGCCGCCCAGGTCGCTCGCCTTCTCCAGCACGACGAAATCGCGCTCACCCGTGCGCTTCAGCTCGATCGCCATGCCCAGGCCCGAGAAACCCGTGCCGATGACCAGGACCTTGACCTCTCGGTGCATCCCGTCCTCCAAGTCCAGCCCCATACCGATCAGTAGGTTACTCGAAGTAACTTACCTGCGGTAGCCTCGCCCGGTGACCACGACGGAGCCGCGTCGCAAGCGGATGCCCAAGGCGCAGCGCAAGGCCCAGATGCTCGACGTCGCCGAGCGGGTCTTCGCCGAACGCGGCTACCTGGCGGCGTCGATGGACGAGATCGCCGAACTCGTCGGGGTCTCCAAGCCGATGCTCTACGAGTACTTCGGCTCCAAGGAGGGCCTGCTCATCGGGTGCGTCCACCGCGCCCGCACCGAACTCCTCGAACGCACGCGGCAGGCGATCGCGGGAGCGTCGTCGGCCGAGGAGATGCTGAGGCAGGGCTTGACGGCGTTCTTCGAGTTCATCGCCGAGCACAACCGGTCGTGGTCGCTGCTGCGCCAGGAGGCGGCGGTGACCGTGCCCTCGGCGGTGGCGGAGATCGAGGGCATCCGGCGGCAGCAGACGGACCTGATCACGGCGGTCATCGCCGGGTTCGACAGCGGTGTGGACGCGATCGAGGCCGAGGCGTTCGCGGAGATCGTGGTCGGGTCGGCGGAACGGCTGGCGTTGTGGTGCGAGCGCCGCCCGGAGGTGGGGCCGGAGTCGGCCGCGCACTACGTGATGGACGTCGTGTGGCGGGGCGTGGCGGACCGGCTTTCGGGCTGATCGCGGCCGGGCGCTCACGTTGCGCCCAGGACACCGGGGGTTCGCCGGGCTGAGGACGTGGAACGGCTGCCGGCGGTCGGGGGCTGGTACGGGATCAGGCCGGGCGGGACCGACACGGGTGGACGGTGAGATCACGTTCGACACCGCGACCGATGCCGTGGTGGTGGGTGCGGGCGGGTCGTTGGCGGTGCCGCGCGGAACCCCGCACGGCTTCCGCAACGACACGGCGTCACCTGCGCGTTGTCTGATGGTGTTCACGTCGGCCGGGTACGAGGACTACTTCCGCGAGGTGTCGCGGATGGTGGCGGTCGGGCATGAGCCGACCGCCGAGGAGTGGGACGTGTTGCGGGTGGATTGTCAGACCACGCGGTGGGAGCGGCCTGCGAAACGGTGAGGGCACCCGGCGCAAGGACGCTCCCGGGGGCATTGGTGCGGATGGGTGGGTGCGGGTTCGTCGTCGAGGGGCGCGGTGGGTGGCCTGCGGTGCATATGCTCGTCGGTGACGCGTTTGCGTTGCCCGTGGTGCGCCTGCGCGGGCCACGGGTCGGCCGGGCCGCCGGGCCGGGAAGCGACGCGAGCACCCCTCATGACCAGGTATTCCAGGCCTGAAACCGGGCTCTCCCGCCTAGGATGTCCGGCCAAAGGCGAACGGGAGCGCAGACATGGCCACACCGGTGTACAGCGGGGCGGCACGGACCCCGCAGCGGGGCAGACCCAGGGACGCCAGCCGCGACGACGCGCTGCGCCAAGCCGCGTTGGAGGTGATGGCGGAGGTCGGTTATCGCGCGCTGACGATGGACGCCGTCGCCGCACGGGCGCGAGCGGGCAAGGCGACCATCTACCGACGGTGGGAGTCCAAGCTCGACCTGGTGATCGACACGTGCACGCACCTCGCGGCGGAGAACCTCGCCGAGCCGGACACCGGGTCGCTCACGGGCGACCTGCGGGAGTTCCTGGCCTCGTTCGCGGCGTTCCTGTCGGGTCCGATCGGCAAGGCGGCGCAGGCGCTGGTGGGCGAGCTGCCGCACGAGCCGGAGCTGGCGGCGGCGTTCCGGGAGACGTTCCTGATCGCGCAGCGCGACGTGCTGCGGCGCATCCTGGAGCGCGCCGACGGCCGGGGCGAGCTGCGCGAGGACGCGTCCCGGGGCATGGCCGTGGAACTCGCCGGCGCGGCCCTGATCTACCGGCTGATGCTCACCGGCGACCCGCTGGACCTGGGTTTCGTCGACCGGGTGGTCGAGCAGGTGCTACTACCCCTCGTCGCCAAGGGGCAGTAGCCGCCGGTCAGCGGAACAGCTTGCGCAGCAAGGCGAACCCGACGAGCACGGCCACCGCGATCAGCGAGTACCGGATCTTGGGTTCGTCGAGCTTCGCGCGCACGCTGTCCTTGCCCGCCTCGACGAAGCGCGTGGGGCTGGCCCTCGTGCCGAGCTCGTCCAGGGTCACGGCCAGCGCGTCACGAGCCTGCTCGATCTCGCGCTGGATGGTGTCGGGGTCGCGAGCCACAGTCTCCTCCTAGCAGCGGTCTGCCGGTAACCGTAGTTGAGACGGGGAACCGCCGTTGACCGGCGTCGGTGGGAACAGTTCCATAACAGCGTTATCCGCTGCTGGGAGGGGTGGCGCGGCGGGCCGGACCGGGCGTGGCGTCCCTGGTTCCGACCCGGTCGCGGCTGCCGATAGGCTTGCCGCCGCGGGGGTCGTAGCCCAATTGGCAGAGGCACACGGTTTAGGTCCGTGCCAGTGAGAGTTCGAGTCTCTCCGGCCCCACCACCCACGGGAACGCCCGCCCCCACCGGGCGGGCCGGCTCAGCCGAGGTAGCGCAGGACTTCCAGCATCGACTGGGGGTCGACCGACGACGGGTCGGGTTCCACGCAGTCCGCCAGCTCCGCCGGGAGCCCGTCGAGGTCGAGCCCCGAACCGATCAGCACGAGTTCGGTGCGGCGGGGCCGGTCGCCCCACGGGAGGCGCTCGAACCGCAGGAACGCGCCCACCGTATGCAGCGAGAACCGCTGCCGGTGGCCGGGCACGTCGAACCGCACGAACCCCTTCACCCGGTAGAGCCCGGCCGGCCGGCGGTCGAGGAAGGCCATCAGCCGCAGCGGGTTCATGGCTTCGCCGGTGAACTCCACGGAGTCGTAGTGGACGTGCGCGTGCTCCTCGTCCAGCAGGTCCTCGAACGACAACTGGCCGTGCGCGGGGCGCTCCCCCGGGTCGAACAGCAGGCCGGGGTCGATCCGACCGTGGTCCGCCCGGACCACCGGCACGCCGGGGGCGAGGTGGTCGATCACCGCCGCCGTCAGCTCCGGGTCGTCCACCCGGTCGATCTTGTTCAGCACGACGAGGTCCGCGACCCGCAGGTGCTTCGCCAGGTCGTGCGGGAACTCCGCGGCGTCCACCAGCAGCACCAGGCCGCCGTACGCCACGCGCGGGTTCTCGCTGCCCAGCACGAGTCGTGCCATGACCTGCGGCTCGGCCAGGCCGCTCGCCTCGATGACGATCACGTCGACCTGCGCCACGAGTTTGTCGAGCAGCGCGTCCAACCCGCTCACGTCGACCGCGCAGCACAGGCAGCCGTTGCTGAGCGACACCGTGGAGTCGACCTGGCCGGCGACCGTCATGGCGTCGATGCCGATCGCGCCGAAGTCGTTGACCACCACGCCGATCCGGGTGCCGCGCGCGGTGGTCAGCAGGTGGTTGAGCAGGGTGGTCTTGCCGGAGCCGAGGAACCCCGCCACGACGATCACCGGGGTCCGCTGCACCCGGTCGATCCTAGTCGGCTGTCGTGGTCGGGAAGAGGTCCGTGCCGGCCGTGCCGGTCTCCTCGTGGCCGGTGCCGCCGCCGGTCGGCGAAGTGCGGGTGTTTCACCATCGCGGCGGGGAGGAACCCCTCCCGGGAGGAGGTGGTCGAACTCACGCCCCGTCGCAGGGTGGGCTACGCGCTCTTGCCGGACCTCGCCGTCAAGGGCTGCCGGGCGCTTCATCGACCTCGCTCCGGGCGGTGCCGGAACACAGATCCGCCGGCACTCGTCGTGCGAACCCGGGGTGCGCGGCACCGGCGCTCCGGTCGGTGATCACCCAGTACGCCGAGGGGTGGCCGCGCGCACCGCGCACTGAGGTTTTCCACACCCCGGTCGTACGGCCCGCATCATGGTCCTGGCCCCTGCCGGTTCGTAGCGTGGTGATCATGGATGTCGACTGGATCGTGGACCTGATGGAGACCTTCGGCGCGCCGGGGGCCGGACTGGCGATCGCGCTGGAGAACCTCTTCCCGCCGTTGCCGAGCGAGGTGTTCCTGCCGCTGGCGGGCTTCACCGCGAGCAAGGGCGGGATGGGCCTGCTGGCGGCGATCCTGTGGACCACGGCCGGCTCGGTGGTGGGCGCGCTGGCGCTCTACTACGTGGGCGCGCTGCTCGGCCGGGACCGGGTGCGGGCGATCGTGGCCAAGATGCCGCTGGTCAAGGTCTCCGACGTGGACAAGACCGAGGCGTGGTTCGAGAAGCACGGCAAGACCACCGTGTTCTTCGGCCGGATGATCCCGGTCTTCCGGAGCCTCATCTCCATCCCGGCGGGTGTGGAGCGGATGTCGCTGCCCGTCTTCCTGGCGCTGACCGCCGCCGGCTCCGCGATCTGGAACACCGCGCTGATCCTGGCCGGCTACTTCCTCGGCGAGAACTGGCACGTGGTGGAGCAGTACCTGGGCATCGCGTCGAAGGTCGTGCTGGGCGCGGCGGTGCTGGCGGTGGGGTGGTTCGTGGTGTCCCGGGTGAAGAACAAGGATCACGCGCGCAAGTAGCGCAGGATCGCCAGCACCCGCCTGCTGTAGCCGTCCACATCGGACAGCCGCAGCTTGTCGAAGATCGAGTTGACGTGCTTCTCCACGGCGCTGCGCGAGACGTGCAGCTTCGCGGCGATCGCGTTGTTCGTGTGCCCCTCGGCCATGTGCGCCAGCACTTCCCGCTCCCGCGCGGTCAGCACGGCCAACGGGTGGGCGGACCGGGACAGCAGCCGGCGCACCACCTCCGGGTCGAACGCCGCGCCGCCGGCGGCCACCCGGCGCAGCGCGTCCAGGAACTCCTCCACCTGGACCACGCGGTCCTTGAGCAGGTAGCCGACGCCCTCGGCGTGATCGGTCAGCAGGTCCACGGCGTAGCGCTGCTCGACGTACTGGGACAGCACCAGCACGCCCACGCCCGGATGCCTCCGGCGGATCTCCAACGCGGCCTTCAGGCCCTCGTCGGAGTTCGTCGGGGGCATCCGCACGTCGGTCACCACGACGTCGGGCACGTGCGCGGCCACCGCGCCGAGCAACGCCTCCGCGTCGCCGACCGACGCCACCACGTCGTAGCCCTCCTCGGCCAGCAGCCGCGCCAGACCTTCGCGCAGCAGGGTCGAGTCCTCGGCCAGGATCACCCGCACGGGACCTCCGCCGTGACCACCGTGGGGCCGCCCGCCGGGCTGCGCACCGCGAAGCGCCCGTCCAGCGCGGACACCCGCCGGGACAGGCCCGCCAGGCCACCGCCCGCCGGATCGGCTCCCCCGGTGCCGTCGTCCTCGACCCGCACCCGCACCTCGTCGTCGTCCCCCGTGATGTCCACGCGGATCATCGTCGCACCGGAGTGCTTCACCGCGTTCGTCACCGCCTCGGACACGACGAAGTACACCGCCGTCCGCACGGGCGTCGAGGTACCCGGATGTCCACAGTGGACTGTCACCGGGATCGGAGAGCGGTCCGCCACGCCCTCCAGCGCCTCGGCCAGGCCGAGCGAGTCCAGCGCCACCGGGTACACCCGCCACGCGACGTCCCGCAGGTCCTCCAGCACGTGCCGGGACTCGTCGTGGGCCTGCCGGATCAGCTCGTCCGCGTGCTCGGGGTGCCGGCGGGCCCGGCCCAGCAGCATCCCGAGCGCGACCAGGCGCTGCTGCACGCCGTCGTGCAGGTCGCGCTCGATGCGGCGGCGCTCCGCGTCCACGGCGGCCACGACCCCGGCGCGGCTCTCGGCCAGCTCGTCGATCCGCCGGCGCAGCAGCTCCGCCTCGCTCGGGCCGAGGCAGCGCCGCGCCACCCGGGCCTCCAGCGCCACCACCCCCAGGATGCCCTGGACCTCCATGTACAGCAGGACACCGCCGATCAGCGCGGTCCACACCACGGCCGCGACGTCGTCGGACCAGTCGATGCCGTCCATGCCGTTGACGACGATCCGCTGTGCCGCGATCCCGCCCAGCGCGAGGCCGTAGAACAGCCACGACAGCACGAAACCGCCGAACAGGCCGACCGGGACGCGGACGAGGAGGTAGCGGACCGCCTGCGCGGGGGTCGGCTCGGCGCTGTCGACGTCCAGGAACCGGCGGATCCGGCGGCGTTCCAGGTTCGCGAACCGGGGCGCGGCGGACCTGGCGAACGCGACCACCAGCAGGCCCGCCGGCCCGGAGAAGAAGCCGAGCAGCAGTCCCACCACCGCGCGCGCTCCCCTGGCCACGCCGTCGAGGCTAGTCGACCTGAACGCCGGACCGGCACCGGACAGCCCACCGCCGGAGGACCGGCGGGGCGGGCGCGGGGCAGGGGGATCGTGCCGGCCGCCCTGCTCCGCGCCGGGTGCCGAGGCGGCGGGTGTTCAGGCGACCAGCTCGCGCGTGAGCAGGTCCCGGATCTCCTTCGCGGCGGCCCGGCCGGCGCGCGTCGCGCCGATCGTGCTGGCGGACGGTCCGTAGCCGACGAGGTGGACGCGGGGGTCCGCGACGACCCTCGTACCGTCGAGCCGGACACCGCCGCCGGGACCGCGCAGGCCGAGCGGGGCGAGGTGGTCGACGGCGGGGCGGAAACCCGTGGCCCACAGGATCACGTCGGCCCGACCGGTCCGGCCGTCCGGCCAGACCACGCCGTCCTCGGTGATCCGCTCGAACACCGGCTCGCGGGCCAGGGTCCCGTCCCGGAGCGCCTCCCGGACGGCGGGGGTGAGGCTCAGCCCCGTCACGCTGACCACGCTGCGCGGCGGCAGGCCCGCCTTGACGCGGTCCTCGACCAGTGCGACGGCCGCGCGGCCCGCCTCCGGGGTGAACGGCTCGTCGCGGAACTCGGGCTCGCGGCGGGTGACCCAGGTCGTGGTGCCGAACCGGGCGATCTCCAGCAGTTGCTGGACCGCCGACGTGCCGCCGCCGACGACGACGACGTGCTCGCCCGCGAACTCCTCCGGGCCGGTGTACTGCGACGAGTGCAGTTGGCGGCCCCGGAACAGCTCCTGGCCCGGGTAGCGGGGCCAGAACGGGCGGGTCCACGTGCCGGTGGCGTTGACCAGCGCCCTGGTCCGCCAGGTGCCGTGGTCGGTTTCGACGTCGAGCGCGCCGTGGGCGTCGCGCACGGCGTGGACGTGCACGGGACGGCGGACGTGGATGCCGTTGCGGCGTTCGAAGTCGGCGAAGTAGGCGGGCAGCACCTCGTTGGCGGGCGCGGCCGGGTCGGGCGGGTCGAACGGCGTGCCGGGCAGGTCGTGGATGCCGTGGACGGTCGCCATCCGCAGCGTCGGCCAGCGGTGCCGCCACGCCCCGCCGGGGCCGTCGTCAGCGTCCAGGACGACGTGCTCCAGGTTCATCCGATCGAGGAAATAGGCGGCCGACAGACCTGCCTGACCTGCACCGATGACCACGACGTCCATATCTGCGGCAACGCCCCGGAGCGCCCGGGGCTTCCCCGGTGTGACCTGAACGTCAGACCTTCGGATTACCGTAGCGACATGATCAAAACTCGCATCCCGACCCTGGCGGTGGCGGCCCTCCTGGTCGCGACCGCGCTCCCGGCGACCGCCGCGCCCGACACCCCGTCACCGCAGTCCCTCGTGCCCTCGGACGTGACCGTGGCCTTCGCCGTCTACGACCGCGCCTTGGGCCGCACCACGCTGTCGCACGACCCGCACCGGCGGATCAGGTCGGCGTCGGTGGTGAAACTGCTGATAGCGCTGGACTACCTGGAGGCCCGGGGCCCGGACTTCGAGATCCCGCCCGAAGACCTCGGGCGGCTGGTGCCGATGCTGCGCTCCAGCGACGACGACGCGGCCAGCGAGCTGTGGGTGCTCGACGGCTGGGAGAAGATCGTCGAGCGGATGGTGGCGAAACTGGGCCTGACGGACACCGAACCGCCGGTGGACGTCGGTTTCTGGGGGTACACGGCGCTCAGCGCGGCCGACGTGGTGACGATCTACCGGTACGTGCTGGACGAGGCGCACCCGAAGTACCGCGCGTTCATCATGGACAACCTGCACCAGGCGACGACGTGCGCGACGGACGGCTTCGACCAGTCGTTCGGCCTCCCGAGCGCGATCCCCGGCGAGGTCGCGTTCAAGCAGGGCTGGTCGCGCTTCGGCGACACCCCGCCCCGCCCGTGCGTCGAGCCGCCCGCCGACCGCACCCCGCTGCCGGCCGCGAAGGACGGCCCGCCGCCCCCGCCCACCCCGGAGGCGGACCTGGACCTCACCAGCCCGGCCATGCACACCACCGGCACCTACGACCCGGCCGACCGCAAGATCATGGCCGTGCTGACCCTGGAGCCGGTGGGGACGACCTGGGACACCTCCGCCCACCGCCTGACGACCGTGACGAAGGCGGTGTACCTGGCCGATCGGATGCTGACCGGCTGAACGCGGGCCGGCGGGTGGTTCCGGGGTGGTCGTGCAGTGGGTCACACCCGGAAAGGCATCCGGTCCGACCGGCGTTGACGGGAGCATGAGTCGACTTCGCGACATCCCGTTGTCCGTCCTGGACCTCGCGCCGGTCACGACGACGACGGATGCGCGGACCGCCCTGGCGCACACCCGTGAGTTGGCGCAGCGCGTGGAGGAGCTCGGTTACCGCCGCTTCTGGCTGGCCGAGCACCACAACATGCCCGGCATCGCCAGCTCGTCCCCCGCGATCCTGATCGGCCACGTCGCCGCCGCCACCACGACGCTGCGGGTCGGGTCGGGCGGTGTGATGCTGCCCAACCACCCGCCGCTCGTGGTCGCGGAGCAGTTCGGCACGCTCACCGCCCTGCACCCCGGCCGCATCGACCTGGGCATCGGCCGCGCGCCGGGCACCGACCAGCGGACCGCGCGCGCCCTGCGCCGCACCGAGGGGCCGCTGTCGGCGGACGACTTCCCCCAGCAGCTCGCCGAGCTGGTCGGGTACTTCGACGGCACCGAGACGCTCACCGCCGTGCCCGCGCAGGGCAACAAGCCGCCGATCTGGCTGCTCGGCTCCAGCGGCTACAGCGCGCAGGTCGCGGGCCTGCTCGGGCTGCCGTTCGCGTTCGCCCACCACTTCAGCGCGGAGAACACCGTCCCGGCGCTGCGGCTGTACCGCGAGCGCTTCCAGCCGTCGGCGGTGCTGGCCGAGCCGTACGCCATGGTGTGCGCCTCGGCGATCATCGCGGAGACCGAGGAGCACGCCCGGTGGATCGCCGCGCCGCAGGCGCTGGCCTTCCTCCGGCTCCGGCAGAACAAGCCGGGGCCGCTGGCGACGCCGCAGGAGGCCGCCGACCACCCGTACACCGAGTTCGACCGGCTGATCATCCGGGAGCGGCTGGAATCGCAGGTGGTCGGAAGCCCGGAGACCGCTCGCGACCAGCTCGAACAGCTCCTCGCCGACACGCTGGCCGACGAGCTGATGGTCACCACGATGGTCGCCGACCAGTCGGACCGGCTGCGGTCGTACGAGTTGCTGGCGGACCTCGCGGAGACTTCGGATTCATCCGAACGAGTGAAGACCGAAGTCGAGGTGTAGCACCGGGGCGAAAGAGCGCGATGATCCTGTTGAGCGCGCAGGCCCCCCGACGCGCTCCCTAACTCCCGGGCAGCGAGTACCGCCCGATCGGAACGCCGCCGCGGTCCGCGTGGGCAACGCCACCGAAAGTGTGGCGCTGCCCACGCGGGCGGTGGCCGGGCATCACGGCTTGGCCACAGGCCGGCACCAGGTGCGAATCAAGCCCCCTCATCCGCCCCCGGGCACCCCCGCGCGCCGTCATGGTGGTGGGAGTCGCCGCCAGCCCACCGCCGGGGCGGGAAGGGGAGGTTCGTGAAGTTCGCCAGCTTGGCCGTCGGCCTGTGCCTGGCGGGGGCAGTGGCAACCGGGTGCGCGGACCACTCCGCGCTGTCGGAGTCGTCGGTCCCCGAGACGACCTCCCGCACCCGGGCCAACCAGAACAACGCGCCGCCCGCGTCGGCGTCCGCCGCGTTCGGCTCGCGTCGGGAGTGGTCGGACGGGCTGTCCATCACGGTCTCGCCGCCGCGATCGCTGGAGCCGAGCGACACCTCGTTCCCGAAGTCGCCGCGCACGGCCGTGTTCGTGCTGACGCTGGTCAACGGCACCGGCACGACCTACCGCACCGGTGAGCTGACCGTCCGCGCCCTGGTCGGCGGCGAGCCGGCCCCCGAGGTGCTCGACTCCGTGCAGGGCCTCAACGGCCTGGGTGCCGCCGTGACCGAGGTCGCGCCCGGCGGCGACACCATGCTGACCCTGGCGTTCGCCGTGCCCGCGAACGAGGTGCGGATGCAGCTCGTGGTCGAGCCGAACGGGTCCGGCCAGGACCCGGGCACCACGTTCGAGGGCCTCGCCTGACCGCCTCCCCCGGGCCGCCGGCCGGCCGCCCGGGACGGTCGGGAGCGGGCTGTAGCGTTCGCGCCATGACCGAGCAGAAGCGCCTGTCCCCCGGCGATCAGGCCCCGGCGTTCACGCTGCCCGACAGCGACGGCAAGCCCGTCTCGCTGTCCGACTACCTGGGTCGTCCGGTGGTCGTCTACTTCTACCCGGCCGCCGGGACGCCGGGCTGCACCAAGCAGGCGTGCGACTTCCGCGACAGCGCCGCCGACCTCACCGCGTCCGGTTACGACGTCGTGGGCATCTCGCCGGACAAGCAGGCGAAGCTGGCCGCGTTCGTCGAGGCCGAGGGCCTGAACTTTCCGCTGCTGTCCGACGTGGACCGCAAGGTGCTGACCGAGTGGGGCGCGTTCGGCGAGAAGCAGAACTACGGCCGCACGGTGATGGGCGTCATCCGCTCGACCTTCCTGATCGACCCGGAGGGCAAGGTCGTCAAGGCGATGTACAACGTGCGCGCGACCGGCCACGTGGCCAAGCTGCTGCGCGAGCTGCCCGCCTGACCTGCCGCCGCCGAGCCCGACCCGACCCGATCGGGCCGGGGTCGGGCGCGGCGGCACCCGACGCTCCCCGGCCCCGGTCCGCCCCCGGCGCTACCGCCGAGCCAGCTCTTCCAGGTGGGGCAGCAGCAGGCGCAGCGCCCGGCCCCGGTGGGACAGCTCGTCCTTGTCCTCGGGGGACAGCTCGGCCGACGTCACGTCCCGCCCCTCGGGCTGGAAGATCGGGTCGTAGCCGAAGCCGTTGGCACCCGCCGGTTCGCGGCGGATCGTGCCGCGCCACTCGCCGCGCACCACGACCTCCACGCCGTCGCCCGCCACCAGGGCCGCCGCGCACACGAAGGCACCGCCCCGGCGTTCGTCCGGGACGTCGCGCAACTGGCCGAGGACCAGCCGGAGGTTCGCGGCGTCGTTGCCGTGCGCGCCGGACCAGCGGGCCGACAGCACGCCTGGCATCCCGTTCAGCGCGTCGATCTCGATGCCCGAGTCGTCGGCGACGGACGGCAGGCCGGTGGCGGCGAACGCGTCGCGGGCCTTGGCCAGGGCGTTGCCCTCGAACGTCGGGTCGGTCTCCGGGGCCTCCGGGAACTCCGGCACGTCCGCCAGGCCGACCACCTCGACGCCGGCCAGGCCCTCGGCGACGAGGATTCGACGCAGCTCGCCGAGCTTCTTGGCGTTCCGGGACGCGAGCAGGACCCTCACTTCTTGCGCCCCTTCGGCTCGGGGAGGACGCCGGGGTACGGCTGGGCCAGCGCCTCCGACTGGACGCGGTTGAGCTCGGCGCAGCCCTGTAGCGCCAGGTCGAGCATCTTGTCCAGAGTGGACCTGGCGAACGTCGCGCCCTCGCCGGTGCCCTGGATCTCGATCAGGGTGCCCGCGTCGGTGGCGACCACGTTCATGTCGACCTCGGCGCGCGAGTCCTCTTCGTACGGGAGGTCCAGGCGCACCCGGCCGTCCACGACGCCGACCGACACCGCCGACACCGCGCAGGACAGCGGCTGCGGGTCGGCCAGGCGGCCGGCCGCGCCGAGGTAGGTGACGGCGTCGGCCAGGGCCACGTACGCGCCGGTGACGGCCGCGGTGCGGGTGCCGCCGTCCGCCTGGATCACGTCGCAGTCGATGACGATGGTGTTCTCGCCCAACGAGGCCAGGTCGATGCACGTGCGCAGCGAGCGCCCGATCAGGCGGGAGATCTCGTGCGTGCGACCGCCGATCCGGCCCTTCACGGACTCGCGGTCGCTGCGGCTGTGGGTGGCGCTCGGCAGCATCGCGTACTCGGCGGTCACCCATCCGAGACCCGAGCCCGACCTCCACCGGGGGACGCCTTCGGTCACACTGGCCGCGCAGAGCACGCGCGTGTTGCCGAACTCGATCAGCACCGAGCCCGCGGGCCACTGCTGGAAGCCGCGGGTGATCCGGATGTCGCGCAGTACGTCGTCGTTCCTGCCATCGCTTCTCAGCACGGCACTACCCTAAGGCGCTGGACCTGGGGACGTCCCACTGGCGTAGGGAGAGGCATGGCACTCGCAGACGGCCTGGCGACGATCTTCGGTCTCCCCGCGCACCCGCTGCTGGTGCACGCGGTCGTGGTGCTGCTGCCGCTGTCCGCGGTGGCCGCCGCGGCGCTCGCCGTCGTGCCCCGGTGGCGACAGCGCTACGCGTGGCCGCTGCTCGGCACCACGCTGCTCGGCGTCGGCTCGGTGCTGCCCGCGCAGCAGGCCGGCGAGCGGCTCCACGAGCGCATGGCCGCCCTGGGCAACCCGCTGATCGAGCGGCACGCCGAACTGGGCAACGACCTCCTGCCGTTCGCGCTGGGGTTCGGCGTGCTCGTGGTGGCGCTGGTGGTCGCCGGCCGGCTGGCCGACCGCGAGCGGACCGCCGCGGCCGACGGGCCGGCCGTGCCCAGGACGTGGCGGCGGATCTCGGTCGTGGTGGCGGTGCTGGTGATCGCGGCCGGCGCGGCGGTGACCGTGCAGACCGTGCGCATCGGGCACAGCGGGTCCTCGGCCGTGTGGGACGGCGTCGGCCAGAGCTGACCAGCCCGCCGGGGCTACGGCAGGTGCAGCGGGGTGGGCGGGGCCTTCCGCAGGGTCCGCGACACGGTGCACAACTGGTCGATGGCCCGGCGCACGGTCGTGTCGAGCGCTGCGCGCTGCTCGTCGGTCAGCGCCGACACGTCGTACGCCAGGGTCACCGGCACCTCGTCCAGCTCGTGCGCGCCGGCCGGCCGCACGTCCCGCGCCCGCGCGGTGAGGCCGTCGCCGACCCGCCGGTGGACCAGGGTCTCCGCCGTCACCACCGCGCACCCGGCCACCGCCGCCAGCAGGAGCTCGACCGGGCTGAACGAGCCGTTCGCGCCCGCCCGCCCGACCGGCACCGACGCGCCCCGGTCGTTCGTGGCCACGAACTCGTGCTGACCGACCTTGCGCACCTCGACGTCCGACACCCGGCCGACGCTAGTCGATGCGGTCGGCGGTGGCCTTGGCGATCCGGCGCACGTACTCCAGGTCACCGCAGTCGTCGTCCAGCAGGGCCTGCCGGGCCTCCAGGAACGCCTTGCCGATCTCGGCGCGGCGGTCCTCGGGGACCTGTTCGCGCGCGTCGTTCAGGAGGGTCCGCTCCTCCTCGTCCACGTGGTGGTTGAGGTTCTCGACGAGTTCTTCGAGCTTCGTCTCCCACTCGTCGGTCTCCGGGTCGGTGACCTCCATCAGGGCCAGCAGCGCCTGGTGGCCCTCGGCGTGCTCCTCCGCACCGTGGTCGACCTCGTCGTTGTCGACCTCGCGGAAGCGCTTGAGGGCCGCGTAGACCTCGGACTCCTCCGCCTCGGCGTGCGCGACCAGCAGGGCGGCCAGCTCACCGAGCCGGGTGGTGCGGTCCGCGGAGCGGTCCCGCAACTCGCGGAACAGCTCCTCGAACTTGCGGTGGTCGGCCAGGATCAACTCGACGACATCAGTTGCCATGACCGCCGATTACCCGGACGGCCGGCTCGTCAACCGCGTACTTGTGGCCCTGACGTGCGAGTTCGACCGGCCCGGCGTACCGGGTGCGGGCCTCGGCGAGCACCGCCCCCGGGTCGGTCCACGGTGCGACGTGGGTCAGCAGCAGCCGGCCCGCACCGGCCTCGGCGGCCAGCTCGCCCGCCTGCACGCCCGACAGGTGGGT
The DNA here is from genome assembly GCF_040640215.1 of Actinosynnema sp. NPDC023587. Classification (NCBI taxonomy): domain Bacteria; kingdom Bacillati; phylum Actinomycetota; class Actinomycetes; order Pseudonocardiales; family Pseudonocardiaceae; genus Actinosynnema; species Actinosynnema sp. NPDC023587. Next base: position 570,265 of record NZ_JBFABG010000003.1, read on the forward strand.
GCCGGGCGGCCGGTCGTCGGCGTGCGTCCAGGTCGCCTCGGACAGCAGGAGGTCCACGTCGCCGGCGAGGGTGGTCAGCGCGTCGCACGGGCCGCTGTCGCCGGTGAACGCGAGGGTCGCGCGGTCGGTGGCGATGCGGAACCCGTACGACTCGCCCGGGTGGGCGACGCGGGCGGCGGTGATCTCGAAGGGACCGACCCGGAACGGCTCGGCGGTCAGGGCGTGGAACGCGAACACGTCCGACAGGTCGGCGGTGCGCAGCTCCTCGGCGCTCTCGGCGTAGGCGCGGGCGAAGCGCCGGGGCGCTTCGGACGGCGCGTGGACGGGGAGCTTGCGCTCGACGGTGTCGTGCGGGGGGTGGGTGTGGTAGCGCCGCATCACCGCGAGCGTGGTGAAGTCGGCGCAGTGGTCGGGGTGCAGGTGCGAGAACAGCAGCGCGTCCAGCGCGAACGGGTCGCAGTGCGCCTGGAGGGACGCCAGGACACCGTTGCCGAGTTCGAGCCCGAGACGGCAACCGTCCGCCTCGACGAGGTAGCCGGATGCGGGGCCGTCCGGCCCCGGCAGGCTGCCCGAGCAGCCGAGGATGGTCAACAGCACCGTTGGAGAGTGCCAAATCATTCGTGCGGGTGGAAAGACGCGTTTTCCAACCGGGGCAGAAACCTGTGCGCCAGCCGGGCGAACAGGTCGGTCGGGCCGGTGCTGGAGAACCGCAGGTCGGGGTCGCCGGAGCGGAACAGGTCGAGGTCGGTCAGCACCCGCACGACGTCCTTCACGGTCTCCTCGGCGCTGGAGACCAACGTCACCCGGTCGCCCATCGCGAGCTGGAGCACGCCGGTCAGCAGCGGGTAGTGGGTGCAGCCGAGGACGAGCGTGTCCACCTCGGCGCGCTGCAACGGCTCCAGGTAGGCCTGGGCGAGGCCGAGCACCTGGCGGCCGGAGGTGGTGCCGCGTTCCACGAAGTCCACGAACCGGGGGCAGGCCACCGCCGTGACCTCGATGTCGGGCGCGGCGGCGAACGAGTCCTGGTACGCGCCGGACGCGATGGTGCCCAGGGTGCCGATCACGCCGACCTTGCCGGTGCGGGTGGTGGCGACGGCGCGCCGGACGGCGGGCAGCACGACTTCGACCACGGGCACGTCGTAGCGCTCGCGGGCGTCGCGCAGGCACGCCGAGGACGCCGTGTTGCAGGCGATCACCAGCAGCTTCGCGCCGTCCTCGACCAGCCGGTCGAGGTGACCCAGGGCGAGTTCGCGCACCTCGGCGATGGGGCGCGGGCCGTAGGGGGCGTTGGCGGTGTCGCCGAGGTAGCGGATGCTCTCCTCGGGTAGCTGGTCCATGATCGTCCGGGCGACGGTCAGGCCGCCCACGCCGGAGTCGAAGACGCCGATCGGCGCGTCGGCGGACGTCACGCGGCGGCGGCCCGGTGGGTGTCCCGGGCGACGCCCCAGGCCGCGAGCACGCCGCCGAGCGCGCCGAACAGGTGGCTCTCCCAGGAGATCCCGGGCTGGCCGGGCAGCACGCCCCACAGCATCGCGCCGTAGACCGCGAACACCGCCAGGGCCACCACGATCTGCGCGGTGGCCCGCGCGAAGACGCCGCGCACCAGCAGGAACACCAGGTAGCCGAACACCAGGCCGGACGCCCCGATGTGGCTGCCCGGCGAGCCGATCAGCCACACGCCGAGCCCGTCGGTCAGCCAGATGACGGCGGTGACCTGGAGGAACTGCGCGACGCCGCCGGAGGTGGCCAGGAAGCCGAGGACGAGCAGCGGCACGGCGTTGCCGGTCAGGTGCTCCCAGCCGCCGTGCAGGACCGGTGCCCAGAGGATGTTGTCCCACTCGGTGAAGTCGCGGGGGATGACACCGTCGCGGTCGAGGCTGCCGCCCAGTGCCGTGTCGATGCCCTCGACGACGAACATCAGGGCCACGAACCCGGCCACGACCACCGCCGACAGCAACGGCTTCGGCGGGATGACGCGCTTGGCCGGCGACCGGGTGGGCGGGGCCGGCGACACAACCGTGGGATCCACACCGTCAGGTTACGGGTGAACGCGCCGTTCCAGGAGGCGGATCCGCCGGGGTCCCGCGCGCGCGGCGCGCCGCCCGGGTGCTCGGCGGGATCGTCGAGTCCCGAGGTCAGGGGCGCACCTGCCACTTTCCGGTGAGCGGAGCCTAGGCTGGGCGCGTGTCGATCGAAGTCGCCGTGCGCACCGAGGCCGAGTTGGGCGAAGCACCCACCTGGGACCACGGCAGTGGGACCCTCGTCTGGGTGGACGTCCTCGGGAGCCGGGTGCACCGGTACTCGCCGGGCAGCGGCGAGGACGCGGTGCTGGACGTGCCCCAGCACGTCGGCGCGGCGAAACCCCGCACCAAGGGCGGCCTGGTGCTGAACCTGCGGGACGGGGTCGCGCTGGTCGACCGGGACGGCACCAAGACCTGGCTGGTCTACTGGGCGCGGGACGGCGTGCGCGGCAACGACGCGGCGGTCGACCCGGCGGGCAGGCTGTGGGCCGGGACCGTGCGCTACGACGAGGGTCCGGGCGGCTGGCTGGCCCGCGTCGACCCGACCGGGGACGCGAAGGTCGTGCTGGGCGACGTCACGTGCAGCAACGGCATCGACTGGAGCCCGGACGGGACCCTGCTGTACTACGTCGACTCGGCGACCCGCCGGATCGACGTGCTCGACTACGACCGGGACACCGGCGACGCCACGAACCGCCGCCCGCTCGTCGAGGTGGACCGGGGGCTGCCGGACGGGCTGTGCGTGGACTCGTCGGGCGCGGTCTGGGTGGCGCTGTGGGGTGGCGCGGCGGTGCGCCGGTACACGCCGGACGGCCGGGTCGACACCGAGGTCGAGTTGCCGGTGGACCGGCCGAGCGCGTGCGCGTTCGGGGGCCGGGACTTCACCGACCTGTACGTGACGACCGCGCGGGTCGGGTTGTCCGGTGACGCGCTGGGCGAGCTCGCCGGCTCGGTGCTGGTGCTGCCCGACGCGGGCGAGGGCCGTCCGTCGACCACGTTCGCCGGCTAGGACGACCTCCGGGCACGCCGGATCGGCCCCACCGGCGCTGCGGGCGCTGGGCGGGCGTCCACGGTGTCGGCGTCCGGGGCGGCGCGGAGCCGGTACACGTCACCGGGTTCGGCCAGGGTGACCGGGCCGTCGAACGCCTCGGTCGCGTCGGCCAGCACGCCGGCCCGGTCCGACCACGGCAGCACGTGGGTGAGCACCAGCCGGCCGACGCCCGCCTCGGTGGCGACCAGGCTCGTCTCCCGGCCGCTCATGTGCAGGTAGTTCGCGCGGCCGGCCTGTTCCCGCCACGCCGCGTCGGCGAGTAAGAGGTCCGCGCCGCGCGCCAGTTCCACCAGCTCCGGGCACGGGACGGTGTCGCCGGTGAACACCAGGGACGTCCCGGCGTGCGTGATCCGGAACGCGTAGGCCTCGCAGATGTGCCGCATGGCCGCCACCTCGACGGTCACCGGGCCGATCTGGAAGCGGCCCGCCGCGAGCGGCACGAAGTCGAACGTGTCGCCCAGGCGCAGCGTGGCCAGTTCCTCCTCCGACGCGGCGTGCGCGGCGGCGAGCCGGGTCGGCGCGTGGGGCGGGGCGAACACCGGGAGCCTGCCGAACGACGCCGGCGGGGACGGGTGGGCGCGCAGGTACGTGGTGAGCGCGCTGAAGTCCGCGCAGTGGTCGAGGTGCAGGTGCGACAGGAGCACGGCGTCGAGCGTGAACGGGTCGCACCGCCGTTGGAGCGCGCCGAACACGCCACCGCCGAGTTCGACCGCGATCCGGACCCCGGCCACTTCGACGAGGTACCCCGAAGTGGGCAGATCAGGTCCGGGTGCGCTGCCCGAGCACCCGAGCACCGTCAATTGCATGGCGGCACGATAGCAGTCGCCTATCTGCACTATTGCGGAAAACACCCGCCGGCACCCGGCGCTATCAATGATCGAGCGTCACTCGAATGCCTCGACCGGGTGCGGGAGCGTTTCCGACCATTCCCCGAATCCGCCGGTCGGGTCGGGCTCAGGTCCGGCGGCGCTGCTCCAGCGTCGACAGGTGCTCCGACCAGCGGTAGGCCCTCGGGAGCAGGGTGGCGATCGGGACCTTCTCCGTTTCGGTGACCAGCACGGTCACGTCCGGCACCAGGTCGGACAGCACCTGGCGGCAGCGCCCGCACGGCGGGACCACGCCGGTCGCGTCGGTGGCCACCACCGTGTCCAGGTCGTAGACACCCTCGGCCGCCGCCGCGCCGATCACCACGAGCTCCGCGCACGGTCCGCCGGCGAAGTGGAACACGTTGAGCCCGGTGAAGGTGCGCCCGTCCACCGACCGCGCGGCGGCGGCGACGGTGTGGTGCCGCCAGCGGCTGTGCGCGCGGGCCACGGCCAGCGCGCGGTCGAGCAGTTCGCGGTCCGCGTCGGTCAAGCTCAATTCACACACCACCGGCTAGTCGGACCTGGACGACCGAATCGTAGGAACAGCCCGGCGGGCCGGATAGCACCGAATGGACGACGGGGCCTTTTCATCCGGCGCAATGACCGCGCGGCAAGTTGCAGAACCGGCGCGAACCGTTGTCGGCCCACCACCGGGGAACCGATAGTGGAGCGGAGGCCGCCCTTGCCGGAGGAGTCCCGCATGTTGTCGAGAGCACTGTTGGTGATCGCGCTGCTGTTCGTCGCACCGGTCGTACCCGCGAATGCCGCTCCCGGTTGTTCCGGGTACGTGGCGCTCACCTACGACGACGGCCCGAACCCGGCGTTCGTGCGCCCGCTGCTGGCCGCGCTGAAAGCGGTCCGGGCGCGGGCGACGTTCTTCGACGTCGGGGCGCGGGCCGAGGAGCAGCCGGGCCTGGTGCGCGAGACCGTGCGGGCGGGCCACTGGCTGGGCAACCACTCGTGGTCGCACCCGGCGCTGACCACCCTCCCGCCGGAGGAGGTGACGGCGGAGCTCGCCAAGACCCAGGACGTGCTGCGCGAGATCACCGGCCGCACGCCGGCCCTGTTCCGCCCGCCCTACGGGGACACGAACGCCGCCGTGCGCGACGAGGCGCGCCGGCAGGGCCTGGCCGAGGTGCTGTGGACCGTGGACACGGTGGACTGGAGCGGGGTGCCGACCGACGCGATCGTGCGCTCGGCGCTGGGCGCGAAAGCCGGTGGCATCATCCTGATGCACGACGGCTACCAGACCACCGTCGACGCCGTGCCCCTGGTGGTGAAGGGCCTGAAGAAGAAGGGCCTCTGCCCCGGCCGCATCGACCACAGGGGCCGAGTCGTAGCCCCCTGACCCACACCCGCTCGCCTCACGCGAGGCTTCACACCCACTCGGCCCACGCGAGGCTCCACACCCGCCCCGCAAAGCCGCGCTGTCCTTGATCGAACCTCCGACCGAACCACCACGCGAGGCCGCGTCGGCCTGTCGAGCCGCCTTCCACCCCGATCACGCTTTCCGATCGGGGTGGAAGACGGCTCGATGGGCCGACTTCCCAGCGGCCGAGCCCGCCGCGACGAAGTCGCGGCCAAGAACTCAAGCCCAGAGGTGGCCGTCGAGGCGTTCCGCGGCCTCGTCCAGCGTGCCCGCGTACGCGCCGGTGGACAGGTACTTCCAGCCCGCGTCCGCCACCACGAACGCGACGTCGGCCGATTCGCCCTTGGTCGCGGCCTTCTCGGCCGCGCCGAGGGCGGCGTGCAGGATCGCACCGGTGGAGATGCCCGCGAAGATGCCCTCCACCTCCAGGAGCTGCCGGGTGCGGCGCAGCGCGTCGTACGAACCGACCGAGTACCGGCCGGTCAGCACTTCCGCGTCGTACAACTCGGGCACGAAGCCCTCGTCGAGGTTGCGCAGCCCGTAGACCAGCTCGCCGTACCGGGGCTCGGCGGCGATGATCTGCACGCCGGGCTTCTGCTCGCGCAGGTAGCGGCCGACGCCGACGAGCGTGCCGGTGGTGCCCAGGCCCGCCACGAAGTGCGTGATGGTCGGGAGGTCCTTGAGGATCTCCGGGCCGGTGCCGTGGTAGTGCGCGCCCGCGTTCGCGGGGTTGCCGTACTGGTAGAGCATCACCCAGTCGGGGTTCTGCGCGGCCAGCTCCTTGGCCCGCGCCACCGCCTGGTTGGAGCCGCCGGCGGCGGGGGAGAACACGATCCGCGCGCCGTAGGCCTGGAGTAGCTGCTTGCGCTCGGTGGAGGTGTTCTCCGGCATCACGCACACCAGGCCGTAGCCCTTGAGCTTGGCCGCCATGGCCAGCGCGATGCCGGTGTTGCCCGAGGTCGGTTCCAGGATGGTGCAGCCGGGGGTCAGCCGCCCGGACCGCTCGGCCTCCTCGATCATCCTCAGGACCGGGCGGTCCTTGATCGAGCCGGTCGGGTTGCGGTCCTCCAGCTTCGCCCACAACCGGACGTCCTTCGAGGGCGACAGCCGGGGCAGGCCCACCAGGGGCGTGCCGCCGACCGCGTCCAGCAACGACTCGTACCGAGCCATGGCTCAGCCGCCCGCGACGGCCGGGAGGATCGTGACCGTGTCGCCGTCCTGGACCGGGGCTTCCAGCCCGCCGGCGAAGCGGACGTCCTCGTCGTTGACGTAGACGTTGACGAAGCGGTGCAGCACGCCTTCCTTGACCAGGCGCGCCTTCAGGCCACCGTGGTTGGCCTCCAGGTCGTCGATGACCTGCGCGAGCGTGGTGCCCGCGGCCTCCACGGACTTCTGCCCACCGGTGTGGGTGCGCAGGATCGTGGGGATGGAGACGGTGACGGACATGCGGGAACCTCCGAGAGGAGCCGGAAACGGGAGATGCGGCGGACGACGGCGCTTCAGCGACGGTCGGGAGTGTCGTCCGCGCCGTTGTGCGTGAACATGTACGACTCGACGACCTCGACCGGTTCTTCGGTCACGACGCCGTCCACGATCCGGTAAGAGCGCAGCTCGTGCTGCTCCGGGTCCCTGGTGGACACCAGGACGTAGTGGGCGTCGGGCTCACTGGCGTAGGAGATGTCCGTGCGCGAGGGGTACGCCTCGGTCGCGGTGTGCGAGTGGTACACGACCACCGGCACCTCGTCCGCGCGGTCCATCTCGCGCCACACCCGGAGCTGCTCCGCCGAGTCGAACCGGTAGAACGTCGGCGAGCGCTCGGCGTTGTCCATCTCGACGAACCGCTCAGGGCGGTCGGAGCCCTCGGGGCCCGCGATGATCCCGCACGCCTCGTCGGGGTGGTCGCGACGGGCGTGCGCCACCATCGCGTCGACGAGGTCATGACGAATCACCAGCACACCCCCATCCTACGTGGTGGCAGGAGTTGTCCCGGTGTGTGAGAACCCGCACTTGCGCACCCCGGACCGCCGTCCGGGGCCCCTCGCGACCGGCGCGGCCCCGGGCCGCGATCCCGGTCCGGGTCAGGTGGCGCTCGCGTGCACCCGGTCGGCGGCGGCGGCGCACAGGTCGTCGAGGCCGGTGGTGGTCGGGACGCCGGTGGCCAGCGCGAACACCGTCGCGGGCAGGTGCAGGCCGGCCCGGACCAGGCCGTCGTGCGCGGACATCGCGACCCGGCGGCAGGCGGCCTTGTCCAGGTCGGCGTCGACCACGACCAGCGCGGCCACCGCCTCCCCCACCACGACCAGCGCGCCGGGCTCCGCCGGCACGGCCGCCGCGCACGCCGCGTAGCCCCGGTCGTCGGGGTTCCGGCCGACCGCGGCGGCGGGCACGATCGGCACCACCTCGTGCGGTTCGCGGCCCACCGGGAACCCGCGGTGCCGCTCCGCGAGCCACCTCACGACCCCGCCGACGGAGGCCGGGCCGTCGGACAGCACGATCCCGTGCACCCGCTGGACCAGCGTGGACGGGTCCAGCAGGTCGAGTTCGCGGGTGCCCCACGGCGCGCCGCGCACGTCCACGCCGGCCACCGCGCCCCCGGGCGCGAGCACGACCACCACGCCGGGCACGCGACCGACCAGCACGCGGCCGTCAGTCCAGGACGGCTTCGACCAGGGTCTCCTGCACCCAGGTCAGCCAGTGGTAGACGCCCAGGTGCGGCGAGCGCGGGTCGTCGGGCGGGAGCTCGTCGGGCATGTCGTCCTGCACGTCCAGCGCCGTGCCCAGGGCCAGCCGCACGTCGTTGAGCGCCGACAGCCACGCCTCGGCCTCCTCCAGCCGCAGCCGCACCTCGCCGCCGTCGGGCGGGCACGTCTCCAGCACCACGGCGGCGACACCGCTCTTGAGGTCCAGCAGCTCGGGTTCGTGCAGCGAGCGCAGGGCGTTGGCCGAGTCGACCTCGGACGGGTCCGGCGCGTCCGGGTCCAGCCGGTGGAAGTCGGGCAGCAGGCGGCCCAGGATCGGGTCGTCCGGCGGCGTCGAGGAACCGGTCCTGATCCCGGTCAGCTCGGCCAGCTCGTCCTGCGGGGCCTCCTCGGCGCGGGCCAGCAGCATGTCCTGGATCTGGCTCACCAGGCCGCGCACCACCGCCGCCTCCTGCCGGTCGAACCGGCCGAGGACGACGTCACCGGAGCGGGTCCACTTCTTCACGACGAACGCTGCATGGTCGCCCAGAGCCCGGCCGCGTGCAGTCTGGCCACGTCGGCCTCCACTTTGTCCTTGGAACCCGACGACACGATCGCCCGACCCTTGTGGTGGACGTCCAGCATCAGCTTCGTCGCGTGGTCGCGGCTGTAGCCGAACAGCTTCTGCAACACGTACGTCACGTACGACATCAGGTTCACCGGGTCGTTCCAGACCAGCGTCTGCCACGGGCGGTCCTCGGTGCGGACCTCCTCGGACGACGGGTCAACCTGCGTCCGCTCATGCTCGACGGGCGTGGTCATACCGCCAATGGTGTCATGTTCCGCTGGGTGGTGGAGCCCATAGGGCCACCTCCTGCGCGAACGCCCCCGGCGAGCCTAGGCTCTGACCTCATGTCGACGTCGCTGTTCACGGACCACTACGAGTTGACGATGCTGGCCGCGGCGCTGCGCGACGGCACCGCCGGGCGTCCGTGCGTGTTCGAGGTGTTCGCCCGCCGGCTGCCCGAGGGCAGGCGCTACGGCGTGGTCGCGGGCACCGGCCGGTTGCTGGACGCGATCGAGGCGTTCCGATTCGGCGGGCCCGAGCTGGAGCTGCTGGAGCGCGGCGGGGTGGTGGACGACGCCACCCTCGGGTGGCTGGCCGACTACCGGTTCACCGGTGACGTCGACGGCTACCCGGAGGGCGAGCTGTACTTCCCGGGTTCGCCGGTCCTGTCCGTGCGCGCCTCGTTCGGCGTGGGTGTGGTGCTGGAGACGCTGGCCCTGTCGATCCTCAACCACGACAGCGCGATCGCGTCCGCCGCGGCCCGCATGGCCGGCGCGGCGAACGGCCGGCGGATGATCGAGATGGGGTCGCGCCGGACGCACGAGGAGGCCGCCGTCGCGTCGGCGCGCGCCGCGTACCTGGCCGGGTTCACCGCGACGTCGAACCTGGAGGCGGCCCGCCGGCACGGCATCCCGACCGCCGGGACGTGCGCGCACGCCTTCACCCTGCTGCACGACAGCGAAGAGGAGGCGTTCCGGGCCCAGGTGGACGCGCTGGGCGCGGGCACCACCCTGCTGGTGGACACCTACGACATCACCGCGGGCATCAAGACCGCCGTCGACGTGGCCGGGCCGGAGCTGGGCGCGGTGCGGATCGACTCCGGTGACCTGGGCGTGCTGGCGCGGCAGGCGCGCGACCAGTTGGACGCGCTGGGCGCGAAGAACACCCGGATCGTGGTGTCGGGCGACTTGGACGAGTACGCGATCGCCGCGCTGCGCGCCGAGCCCGTGGACGCGTACGGCGTGGGCACGTCGGTGGTCACCGGTTCCGGCGCGCCGACCGCCGGCATGGTCTACAAGCTGGTCGAGGTCGACGGCCGGCCGGTCGCGAAGCGCAGTTCCCACAAGGAGTCCCGCGGTGGGCGCAAGAACGCGCTGCGGCGGCACAAGGACACCGGGACGGCGTTGGAAGAGGTCGTGTTCCCGCACGCGACGACGCCGGAGCTCGGCCCCGACGACCGGGTGCTGCCGGTGCCGCTGGTGCGCGGCGGGCAGCGCGTCGACGGGCTGGACACCCTCGCGGAGAGCCGGGAACGGCTGCGCGCCGCGCTGGTGAGCGTGCCGTGGGAGGGCCTGAAGCTGTCCCGCGGCGAGCCCGCGATCCCGACGACGTTCCTCTAGGTTGCAGGAGGTGTGCGCATGAGCAGGGCGCTGATCGTGGTGGACGTCCAGAACGACTTCTGCGAGGGCGGTTCGCTCGCGGTGGCGGGCGGCGCGGCGCTGGCGGCGGCGATCTCGTCGCACGTCGCGGCGGGCGGCTACGACCACGTGGTGGCGACCCGGGACTACCACGTGGACCCGGGCGGCCACTTCAGCACGACGCCGGACTTCGTGGACTCGTGGCCGGTGCACTGCGTCGCCGGCACGGCCGGGGCGTCGTTCCACCCGGAGCTGGACGTGACCGCCGTCGAGGCGGTGTTCTCCAAGGGCGCTTACGCGGCGGCCTACTCGGGGTTCGAGGGCGCGTCGGGCGGCGGCGAGCCGCTGGCGGACTGGTTGCGGGAGCGCGGGGTCGACCAGGTGGACGTGGTGGGGATCGCCACCGACCACTGCGTCCGCGCGACCGCGCTCGACGCCGCGTCGGCGGGGTTCGCCACCACCGTGCTGCTCGGTCTCACGGCGGGGGTCGCGCGGGCGACCGTGGACACCGCGCTGGACGACCTGCGCGGGGCGGGCGTGGCCCTGGACGGGTCGCCGCACGTCGGCTGACGGGCGGCACCCCGGCCCCGCTGCGACGGCGGGGCCGGGTGCGCGCTCACGGGGTCGGCGAGCAGGACGCCGAGCCGACCACGACCTCGCCGGCGACACCGGACGCCTCGGTGAAGCGGAGGTGGATGAGGTTCACCGTCAGGCTGCCGTCGTTCGGGTCGGGCAGCAGGACTTCGCTGAACACGGCCACGGCCAGCACCGCGCCGGTCGCGCTCGTCACCTCGTGCCGGTAATCGGTCGGGATGTCCCTGGGCAGTCCCGGGAACCCGCTCAGGGCCTCCAGCTCCCAGCCGACCGCGGTGCCGTGCTCCCGGCCGGTGCAGGAGACCTGCCACCGGCCGACCTTGAGCAGGGGCCCGCCCGCCGCCCGCAGCGCCGACAGCTCGAACTCGGCACCGCCGGCGGTCGACCGGGTCTCGGTGGTGCCGTGCGGGGGGTCGACCGCGGTGGTCTCGCAGGTGGACCTGCCCGCGCCGAACCGGATGCCCGTGTCGGACACCGGGCTGGACGTCGCCGTCGTGGGTCCGCCGACCGAGCAGGGCGCGAGCGCGGGCACGACGACGTGCCGCCCGGCCCCGGTGAAGTCGGCCGATCCGGCGGACGCGACGCCCGGCGGGGTGGCCGCCCGCGCGGGCGTGCCGACCAGGCAGAGCGCCAGCGCCGCGGCCACCGCACCGACCCGGCGCGCGAGGGAGTGCTTCATGGGATGCCCTTCTCGAATTGCTGTCCCGTGGAATAGTCGATCGGTTCGGCGCGTATTCCGACCCGCGAGGCGACATGTCACCCTGGGGCGAAAATTGACCACCTGATCGAGTGGCCGATCACCGGGAGCGATCAGAGGGGAATGCGCACCGGCAGCGCCGAACCGAACAGCGCGGGCAGTCCGACGAGCCGTTCCAGCGCGCCGCGCACCCGGATCGCGGCCCGGCCGTCGCCGAACGGGTTGCGGCCGGGCGGCAGCCGCAGCCGGGACCCGAGCACCCAGCCGGCCTCGGCCAGGATGCGCGTGGTGTCGGTGCCGACCAGCCACGCGCAGCCGGCGTCCACGGCCGCCACCCGCTCGGTGGACGACCGCAGCACCAGCACCGGCACGCCGAACGTCGGTGCCTCCTCCTGGAGGCCGCCGGAGTCGGTGAGCACGAGGGCGGCCCGGCGCAGGGCGCGCACCAGATCGGGGTAGTCCAGGGGTTCGCCGACCACGATCCGAGCGTGACCGGCCAGCACCTCCCGGACCGTCGAGCGCACCACCGGGTTCGGGTGCACGGGCAGCAGCACCCGCACGTCGGGGTGCCGGTCGACCAGCGCCCGCACGGCGTGCAGCACGCGTTCCAGCGGCGCGCCCCAGGACTCCCGGCGGTGCACGGTCACCAGCACCAGCCGGTCGCCGGTCGCGTCCAGGTCCGCCTCCAGCGCGGCCAGCGCGGGGTCGCGCACCGGGAGGTCGGCGGCGGCCACCCGGCGCACCGCGTCCACCACCGTGTTGCCGGTGACCACGATCTCGGCGGCCGGCAGCGCCTCCCCCACCAGCGCCGTGGCCGCGTCGTCGGTGGGCGCGAGGTGCAGCGCGGCGATCCGGGAGATCATCTGCCGGGTGCCCTCCTCGGGGAACGGGCCGGCCAGGTCGCCGGTGCGCAGCCCGGCTTCCAGGTGCGCCACCGGGACACCGCGCCAGAACGCCGCCAGCGCACCGGCCAGCGCGGTCGTGGTGTCGCCCTGGACCAGCACCACGGCCGGGTCGCGCACCCGCAGCACCCGGTCGAGCGCGGGCACCAGCGCGGACAGCAGTTCGGCCTGGGTGCCGGTGGGCCGCGAGGTGTCCAGCACGACGTCGGGCTTGAGGTCGAACGCGCCCAGCGCCTGTTCCACCACGCCCTCGTGCTGTCCACTGTGGACGATCACCGGGCGGAGCACCGGGTGGTCGGCCAGGGCCAGCGCCACCGGGGCGATCTTGACCGCCTCGGGACGGGTGCCGGCGAGCAGCAGGACTTCCTTCACATCGCTCCTTGGTCGCAGGGGGACGCCGGTGCGGGTGCGGGGCCGGGCACCGGCGGGAAAGCGGTTACCGCCGCGAGCCCACGCCCGTGCCGACGGCGGCCCCAGAGCCCGGGATTCCAGAGCCCGGAGTTCCAGAGCCCGGAGTTCCGGAGCCGGGGGCCTCGGCCACGTCAGACCGCCGGGTTCGCGCGCCGGAGGTGCAGCGCGACCACGGCGGCCGGGACGGCGAACAGCGCGATCATGACCGACCCGAGCCACAGGCCCGCGCCGGCGGCCGGCGCGATCGGCGGGCGGGCGGGGCCGCACGTCGCCGAGGACAGCACCACGTCACCGGTGCCGATCGAGCCGAGCACGCCGCCGACCAGCGTCACGCGCACGGCGTTGACGGTCAGGCCGCCGTCCGGGTTGACGACCTGCTCGTTGAACACGATCCGGGCGATGTCCGCGCCGAGCAGCTCGACGCCGACCGCGGTGTTCGGCGCGGGCTCGGCGGCGACGTCGCCGAGCCGCCCGGGGTCCAGCCCGACCAGCTCGGTGGTGCCGCCGACGCCCTCCCGGGTGGCCGTGCACCCGGCCTCGACCGCCGTGGCGGTGATCCCGCCGGTCACCGACGACAGCAGGTCGAGGCGCACGTCCGAGGTGCTCGCCCGGGACCGGACCCCGCCCGTGTCGTCGTCCCGCGACGCGGAGGTGTCGACCACCCCCGTCGTGAGCAGGTCCGGCAGGTCCACGCCCGCGAACGCGGTGCCCGTCGACCCGTGCGCGTTCGCGGCGGCGAAGGGCCCGGCCGCGATCGCGTCGTCGCCCAGCAGCGACAAGCCGACCTCCGCGCCGTACGCGGAGGCGTCGCCGGGTGCCGCCGGGGCGGGTGCGGCACCGATCAGGAGGGCCGCGACGGCGGCCAGTGCGGCGAAGCCCGTCGTTCGCACACGCATGGAGCTCCTTCCTCACGGGTTCAGGCACGGTGGTCGAGCAATTTCCCCTATCGGCGTTCCTCCCGAAGGATTAAAGGTTGCTGACCGTAAAGGGGGATGCGCTCCACTCGAAGCGCCCAACTGCGCCCACTCACAGTCGGCCCGTCCGTCGAAGGTGCCTCACTTCTTCACCCGATCCGGCAATGCGGACGGCCGCTTTGAGGGCCGATGACCTCCGGGTAGCCCTAGTGGGCGGCCCCCGGTCGGATGACCGGAGTTCTGCGGTGGCGGGTGCGGTGCCTCGGACCGAACCTCTCGATCGGGCGAGCCCGTGCCGCGCGAGCAGCTCCACCGGTACTCGCGGACGGCGCGCGACGCGCGACCGCACTCCCCGGTGCACCGGGGAGGTCGTGGGCGAGTCGCCGGCGGACTCGGCCGGCGGATGCCGGCCGAGTTCTGAGGCCACCGCCGGGTACCGTCTCCCCGTGCCGTCCACCACCGCCATCCCCGACACCAGAACCCTGCTCGCCGTGGCCGTCGAGGCGGTGGGGGGAGCCGAGCGCGAGGGCCAGGTGGACATGGCCGAGGCGGTCGAGCGCGCCATCCGGACCGGCGAGCACCTCGCCGTGCAGGCCGGCACCGGCACCGGCAAGTCCCTGGCCTACCTGGTGCCCGCGATCCGGCACGCGGTGGCCGCCGAGACCACCGTCGTCATCTCGACCGCGACCATCGCGCTGCAACGCCAACTGGTGGACCGCGACCTGCCGCGCCTGGCGAAGGCGCTGCGCGGGGAGCTGGGTCGCGAGCTCCGGTTCGCGATCCTCAAGGGCCGCCGCAACTACCTGTGCCTGCACCGGGTGCACACCGGAGCGCCGGACGAGCCGGAGGAGGCGGGCCTGTTCGACCCGTTCACGGTGTCCCGGCTGGGCCGCGAGGTGAAGCGGCTGCACGAGTGGTCCTCCGACACCGAGACCGGTGACCGCGACGAGCTGGTGCCGGGCGTGACCGACCAGTCGTGGCGGCAGGTCTCGGTGACCGCCCGCGAGTGCCTGGGCGTGGCGAAGTGCCCGGTCGGCACGGACTGCTTCGCCGAGCGGGCGCGCGCCGAGGCGGGCCGGGCGGACGTCGTGGTGACCAACCACGCGATGCTCGCCGTGGACGCGCTGGAGGGCTACCAGGTCCTGCCCGACCACGACGTGGTGGTGATCGACGAGGCGCACGACCTGGTGGACCGCATCACCTCCGTGGCCACCGAGGAGCTCAGCGCGTCGCTGGTGGCCACCGCCGCGCGGCGCTGCGGCCGGCTCGTCGACCAGGACGTGGCCGACCGGATCGCCGAGGCCGGCGACGGCCTGGCGATGCTGCTGGAGGACGCGCCGGTCGGTCGGCTGGACGCGCTGCCGCCGGCGCTCGCCGGCGCGCTGCGGGCGGTCAAGGACGCCTCGCACGCCTGCATCAGCTCGCTCGGGCCGGAGCGCAAGGAGGACGTCGACGGCGCGACCTCCCGCAAGCTCGCGCGGTCGCTGCTGGACGACGTGCACGACTGCGCCGCACGGATTCTGACCGCGTTCGACGACGACCACGACGTGGTCTGGGTGTCCGGCGACTTCGCCGACCGGAGCAAGGCCCAGTCGCTGCGCGTCGCGCCGCTGGGCGTCGGCGGGCTGCTGCGCGAGCGGCTGTTCGGCAAGCGCACCACCATCCTCACCTCCGCGACGCTCACCCTGGGCGGCACGTTCGACACGCTGGCCCGGCAGTGGGGCCTGCCGGCGGCGTCCGGCGCGACGAAGGCCGAGGGCGCGGCGAGCGACAAGGAGGTGCCGTCCGACCTCGGGGTGCCGCGCTGGTCCGGGCTCGACGTCGGCTCGCCGTTCGAGCACGGCAGCAGCGGAATCCTCTACGTGGCCCGGCACCTGCCCCCGCCGGGGCGCGACGGCCTGCCACCGTCCTACGTGGACGAGCTGGAGGGCCTGGTGAACGCGGCGGGCGGGCGGACGCTGGGGCTGTTCTCCTCGATGCGGGCGGCGAAGGCGGCGGCCGAGGCGTTGCGCGGCAAGCTCGACCACCCGGTGCTGTGCCAGGGCGACGACGCCACCGGGCAACTGGTGAAGCGGTTCGCCGAGGACACCAGGACGTGCCTGTTCGGCACGCTGTCGCTGTGGCAGGGCGTGGACGTGCCGGGGCCGGCGCTGCAACTCGTGGTGATGGACCGGATTCCGTTCCCGCGCCCCGACGACCCGTTGGCCTCGGCGCGGCAGAAGGCCGTGGAATCGCGGGGCGGCAACGGGTTCCTGACCGTGGCGGCGACCCACGCGGCGCTGCTGCTGGCGCAGGGCGCGGGCCGGCTGCTGCGCTCGATGAGCGACAAGGGCGTGGTGGCGATCCTCGACCCGCGCCTGGCCACGGCCCGCTACGGCGGCTTCCTGCGCGCGTCCCTGCCGCCGTTCTGGACCACCTACGACCCGGAGGTCGTCCGCGCCGCCCTCAAGCGCCTGGACGCCGCGAACTAGGTCCTCGCGCGGGGACCCTCCCGTGGGGTGCCCGGCGTCCGGCGTGGGGGTGGGGCGCTCCGGTCGCCCCGGTCACCGGGATCGCCCTCACCGCGACGCCACGGGCGGGGCAGGTCGGATCACGTCCGGTACGCCGCGACGGTCGCGGTCCCCGGGTCGACCTCGGTGTAGCCGGCGTCCCGCACCACCACGACACCCGGGCGGGCCAGCAGCGCGTCCCACTCGGCCGGGGACGGCGTGCGCACCGCGCACCGGTAGTCCAACGCCGCCCACTCCCCCAGCTCCTCCTCGGACAGCGTGGGTGCCAGCAGCATCGACGCGTGCCCGACCTGGGCCGCCGCCTTGCCCGCCGTCATCCCCACCCTCGGGTTCAGCCACAGCAGGCGCGCGCCCGCCGGCACCGGGCCCGGCTCGTCCACGGGCAGCTCGCTGCCCGAGATCTGCAACCGGGACAGCTCCTTCGGCACGTCCACCACCCGCGACGGCACGAACGCCCGCACCTCGGCCCGGCCCACGGTCAGCGTCACCCCGGGCAGCGCCCGCACGGCCTCCCAGTGCGCGCCGCGAGCCCGCCGCGTCACCTTCCTGATCCGCCCGCGCACCCACGCCACCACGTCGTCGTGCCACTCGCCACCGGGCTCGGCCCGGGGGTCGAGGCAGACCGCGACCGCCGCAGCGGCGGCGGCCTCCAGCACGTCCGTGCGGCACGGCGGGTCCGCCCGCTCGATCCGCAGCACCACAGGCATCGCCCGCACCGACTCCGGGTCCTCCTCGTCGGTCGCGTGGTGCCGGTCCACCAACATCCGCAGGATCTCGTTCACAGCCGCTCCAGGTCCAGCCCGTCGGCCGCGTCCGCCGCCTCGACCTCGGCCCGCGTCACGCCCAGCACGAACAGCACGGCGTCCAGGAACGGGTGCGACAGCGCGGTGTCGGCCACCTCCCGCAGCGCCGGCTTGGCGTTGAACGCGATGCCCAGACCGGCCGCGCCCAGCATGTCGATGTCGTTGGCCCCGTCGCCGACCGCGACGGTCTGCCCCAGCGGCACGCCCTCCTGCTCGGCGAACCGGCGCAGCGCCACCGCCTTGCCGGGCCGGTCCACGATCTCGCCGAGCACGCGCCCGGTCAGCTTCCCGTCCACGACCTCCAGCTCGTTGGCCGCGCAGAAGTCCAACCCGAGGTCGTCCACCAGCGACCGGATGACCCGGGTGAACCCGCCGGACACCACGCCGCAGCGGAACCCGAGCCGCTTCAACGTCCGCACGGTGGTCCGCGCGCCGGCCGTGAGCTCCAGCGACCCGGCGACCTCGTCCAGCACCGACTCGTCGAGGCCCGCCAGCAGCTCCACCCGGCGGCGCAGCGACTCGGCGAAGTCCAGCTCCCCGCGCATCGCCGCCTCGGTGATCTCCTTCACCCGGGGCTCCACGCCCACGTGCGCGGCCAGCATCTCGATCACCTCGCCCTGGATCAGGGTCGAGTCCACGTCGAACACCACCAGCCGCTTGGCCCGCCGGGTCAGGCCCGCGCGCTCTACCGCGATGTCCAGGTCGACCCGCACGGACACCTCGGCCAGCGCCTCGCGCAGCGCCGAGTCCGCCTCCGTCGTGTCCGCCGCGACCGAGACCCGCAGCTCCAGCCCGGTGACGGGGTAGTCGGCGATGCCGCGGATCGCGTCGATGTTCACGCCCAGCGACGCCAGCCTGCGCGCCACCTCGGTGAACGCCCGCGCGGTGACCGGCCGGCCGAGCAGGATCACCACGTGGGTGGACTCCAGCCGCGCGGTGCGCTTGCCGTCCGCGCCGATCTCCACCTCGACCTGCATGGACACCGTGGCCATGGCCTGCTCCACGGACTCCTGCAACCCCTCCGGGTCGTGGCCGGCGGCGACCAGCACGCCGAGCACCAGCCGACCCCGGATGACGACCTGCTCGACGTCGAGGACGTCCACGCCGTGCCTGGCCAGGACGGCGAACAGCACGGAGGACACCCCCGGTTTGTCCGGGCCGGTGACGGTGATCAGGACAGGCGTCGCGCTCGGCTTGCTCACTGGTGGCTCCTCTGCCAGACAGCGACGAGCCCCGACGACCAGGCGGTCGTCGGGGCTCGTCGTCGAACCTGCGCCCAGGTTACTTGTGGTCGTGCTCGGTGCCCTCGGACGCCGTGCCCGACTGCACGGCCTGGCCGGCCGCCTCGAACAGCGTCGGGGTGGCCTTCTCGTGCGGGATGGACTTGCCGGTGAACGTGACGTGCGCTTCGTCGTGCATGCGCTCGACCATGTGCGGGTAGTGCAGCTCGAACGCCGGGCGGGCGGAGCGGATGCGGGGCAGCTCGGTGAAGTTGTGCCGGGGCGGCGGGCAGGAGGTCGCCCACTCCAGCGAGTTGCCGAAGCCCCACGGGTCGTCCACGTGCACGGTCTCGCCGTAGCGGTAGGACTTGAACACGTTCCAGATGAACGGCAGCGTGGACGCGCCGAGGATGTACGCGCCGATCGTGGAGATCGTGTTGAGCGTGGTGAAGCCGTCGGACGGGAGGTAGTCCGCGTACCGGCGCGGCATGCCCTCGTTGCCCAGCCAGTGCTGCACCAGGAACGTCGCGTGGAAGCCCAGGAACGTGGTCCAGAAGTGCAGCTTGCCCAGCGGCTCGTCCAGCATCCGGCCGGTGATCTTCGGGAACCAGAAGTAGATGCCGGCGAACGTGGCGAACACGATCGTGCCGTAGAGCACGTAGTGGAAGTGCGCGACGACGAAGTAGGTGTCCGACACGTGGAAGTCGATGGCCGGTGCCGCGAGCAGCACGCCGGACAGACCGCCGAAGAGGAAGGTGACGATGAAGCCGATGCTGAACAGCATCGGTGTCTCGAACGTCAACTGCCCCTTCCACATCGTGCCGATCCAGTTGAAGAACTTGATGCCGGTCGGCACCGCGATCAGGAACGTCATGAACGCGAAGAACGGCAGCAGCACCGCGCCCGTGGCGTACATGTGGTGCGCCCACACGGCCACCGACAGCGCCGCGATGCCCAGCGTCGCGTAGACCAGGCCGTTGTAGCCGAAGATCGGCTTGCGGCTGAACACCGGGAAGATCTCGCTCACGATGCCGAAGAACGGCAAGGCGACGATGTAGACCTCCGGGTGCCCGAAGAACCAGAAGAGGTGCTGCCACAGGATCACGCCGCCGTTGGCGGGGTCGAACACGTGGGCACCGAGGTGCCGGTCGGCCAGCAGGCCCAGCAGCGCGGCGGTCAGGATCGGGAACGCCAGCAGCACCAGCACGGAGGTGACCAGGATGTTCCAGGTGAAGATCGGCATCCGGAACATCGTCATGCCGGGCGCGCGCAGGCAGACCACGGTGGTGATCATGTTGACCGCGCCGAGGATCGTGCCCAGACCGCCCACGACCAGACCGGTGATCCACAGGTCCGCGCCCGCACCGGGCGAGTGGATGGCGTTGGACAGCGGCGTGTAGGCGAACCAACCGAAGTCGGCCGCGCCACCGGGCGTGATGAAGCCCGCCATCACGATGAGGCCGCCGAACAGGTACAGCCAGTACGAGAACGCGTTCAGGCGCGGGAACGCCACGTCCGGGGAGCCGATCTGGAGCGGCAGCACGAAGTTCGCGAAGCCGAACACGATCGGGGTGGCGTAGAGCAGCAGCATCACCGTGCCGTGCATGGTGAAGAGCTGGTTGAACTGCTCCTGGCTGAGGAACTGCATACCCGGCCGGGCCAGCTCGGTCCTCATCAGCATGGCCATCGCGCCGCCCACCATGAAGAAGGCGAACGAGGTGACCAGGTACATGATCCCGATCTGCTTGTGGTCCGTGGTGCGGAACATCCGCAGCAGGAACGAACCCTTGACCGCGTCGCGAGTCCCGAAGGGCCGCGTAGCGATCGGCTGCGGGGCTACGGCCGTCACGGTGCCTCCTGCTCTGTCCTGGTTCTGGCGTGACCGAACGGCTGACCACTCGGCTCTCCGGATCGTAGACGCCGCTGTTTCGACCGGCGCGTCTGGGCCGTCCCCGGATCAAGCACCGTCGCGCAGCTCACAGTGCCCGATGACGGCGCGTGCGATCACCCGGACGTGGGGTAATTCGCTGGGCGGCGGGCGTGCGGTGCGGCGAACATGCTGGTCATGGGGACGGCGTTGGGAGCGGTGCGGGCGGTGGCCGGACGACTGGGCCTGCCCGTCGACGACGTCGAGGTGCTCCGGGACGACAGCAACCTGCTGGTCCACCTGCGGCCGGCCCCCGTCGTGGCCCGGGTGGGGGCGGTCACGGCGGCGGTGCGCGGCGACGTGTTCGGGCACTTCGCGCGGGCCGACGCGGTGAGCCGGTTCCTGGCCGGGCGCGGGGTGCCGGTGGTCGAGCCGGTGGCGTCGCCGGTCCGGGAGGGCGGCTGGGTGGTGGCGCTCGCGGCACACGTCCCGCATTCGCCCGAGTGGACGCCCGATTCCCCGGCTTTCGCCCTCATGCTGCGTGAACTTCATCGGGAGCTGGCACATTTCACCGGAGAACTTCCGGCGCGGGGCCCTGTCGACGACATCGACGCCGTGCTGACGATGCTGGGCCGGCCGGACGACCTGGTGGCGGAGCGGGACGCCCTGGTGGCCGCCTGGCCCGACCAGCCGGTCC
Source organism: Actinosynnema sp. NPDC023587 (assembly GCF_040640215.1). Taxonomy (NCBI): domain Bacteria; kingdom Bacillati; phylum Actinomycetota; class Actinomycetes; order Pseudonocardiales; family Pseudonocardiaceae; genus Actinosynnema; species Actinosynnema sp. NPDC023587. The sequence continues at coordinate 591,070 of NZ_JBFABG010000003.1, forward strand.
AGGCGCTGCACGGCGACGCGCACCCGCACAACGTGCTGGCCACCGCGAACGGCCCGGTGTGGAACGACTTCGAGGACACCTGGCGCGGGCCGGTCGGGTGGGACGTGGCGTGCGCGGCCGGCAGCAGGCTGCTCGACCGGGCGGCCGTGGCCCGCGCCTACCCCGCCGACCTGCTCGACCACTGGCTCGGTGCCCGACGGCTGCTGGTCCGCTGCTGGCGCGCCGCCACCGACCTGCACCGGGCCCGATCCGGGGTCTGACCGGCTCCGACGCGGGCGCGGGTCGGCCGCCGTAGGGTGGGCCGCGTGCTGGAGGCGTTGTGGGACAAGGCGGTCGGGGTGCTGGGCGGGCGGCCGGGCACGGCGGGTGACCTGGCGGCCCGGTACGCCGAAGCGCATCGCGGCTACCACAACGCCGAGCACGCGCTGGCCGTCGTGCGGGACGTCGAGCTGCTCGCGGCCCACCGCTCGCCGACCGACCGCGCGGTGCTGGTCCTGGCCGCGCTGGCGCACGACGTGGTCTACGACGGCAGGCCCGGCGACGACGAGCGGGCCAGCGCGGCGTGGGTGGTCGAGCGGCTCACCGCCGCCGGGGTGCCCGCGCGACCGGTCGCCGACCTCGTGCTGGCCACCGCCGACCACCTCGCCGGCGACGAGCTCACGGCGTTGTTGGTGGACGCCGACCTCGCCGTCCTGGGCGCGGACGCCGAGCGGTACGAGCGCTACCGGCGGGCCGTGCGCCGGGAGTACGCCCACGTGCCCGACGAGGCGTGGCGGCACGGCCGCGCGCGGGTGCTCCGCGGCCTGCTGGAGCGCGACCCGCTCTACGCCACGGCCCCGGCGCGCGACCGCTGGGAGGCGCGGGCCAGGACCAACCTGGCCGCCGAGCTGGACTCGCTCAGCGACCGGCCGTGATCGCGTCGAACGTGGGGAACGACCGGGCGATCGGACTCCCGGTGAAGTTGCCCACCCAGCCGTCGTCGTCGTGGAAGAACCGGATCGACACGTAGTCCGGCCGGGTGCCCATGTCGAACCAGTGGGTGGTGTTCGCCGGCACGCTCAGCAGGTCGCCCGCCTCGCACAGCACGGCGTGCACCCGCCCCCGCAGGTGCAGGTAGAACACGCCCGAGCCACGGGCGAAGAACCGGTCCTCGTCGTCGTCGTGGGTGTGCTCGGCGAGGAACTTGGCCCGCGCCTCGCCCGCCTTCGCCACCCACCCGGGGTCGTCGGACGGGGTCATCTCCATGGCGTCGACCAGGACGTAGCCCTCGGTCCCGGTCACCCGCTCGACCTGCGCGGCGTAGGCCTCCAGCGCGTTCCGCGCGGTCACCCCGGGCAGGACGGGCCACTGCTCGTACCGCACGCCCAGCCGGCCGAGCTCCTCGGCGACCTCGGCCGGGTCCGACGTGCGCACCAGCACGGTCCCGGGCCCGGTGTCCGGCCACACGGTCAGCAACGTCATCGCGGGTCCCCCCTCGTCTCCACCTCGAAGCGCACCAGCCACTCCAGGCACTCCAGCCGGTGCCGCGCCTGGTACAGGTCGGCACCCCACACGTACACCCCGTGCCGGGCCACGATCAAGGCCGGCACGTCCGCGCGGTACCCGGCCTCGAACGCGTCGCCGAGCACCGCCATGTCCTGGTCGTTGGGCACCACGGGCACCACGACGACGTCGTCGTGCGCCCGCCGGCCGAAGCCCTTGAGCATCTCCAGGTCGCGCAGCTCCACGCCACCGGGCCAGTGCTCGGCGGCCACGACGGGCGCGAGCGCGTGCACGTGGACCACCGCGCCCGCGCCGGACACCGCCGCGATCCGGCCGTGCAGCCCGGCTTCGGCCGACGGCACCTTCACCGGGTCGTCGGTGCGCCCCTCGGCGTCGACCAGCACCACGTCGTCGGCGGTGAGCTCGCCCTTGTCGCGCCCGCTGACCGTGACCGCGAGCCGCAGCGGGTCGCGGTCGACCACCACGGACAGGTTGCCGGACGTGCCGCGCATCCAGCCCATCGCGGCGTACCGGGCGCACTCGGCGGCCAGGGCCGCACCGGGTGTCACAGCGCGCTCACCGTCCGGTGTGGACTGAAGTCGGCGTCGGCGTGGGGCTCGCCGGGGCGGGCCACGCCGACGGTCCGCCACCCGGCCTCGGCGGCGGCGTGCAGCTCGGCCGGGACGTCGGAGTAGAAGGTGATGTCGTCCGAGCCGAGCACGGCGGCGATCGCGCGGTACGACGGCGCTTCCCGCTTCGGGCCCGCGTTCACCGTGTCGAAGTGGTGCTCGAACAGGCCGCGCAGGTCGCCGTCGGTGGTGTGGCCGAAGAACGCCACCTGCCCGGCCACCGAGCCGGACGAGAACACGGCCAGCTTGACCCCGTTCTCGTGCCACTCGCGCAGCGCCGGCACGACGTCCGGGAAGAACTCGGCCACCAGGTCGCCCTCGGCGTACCCGCGCTGCCAGACGAGGCCCTGCAACGTCTTGAGCGGGGTGACCTTCTCGTCGTCGTCCATCCAGCCGTGCAGGACCCGGGTCAGCGACTCGGTGTCCTCGTCCACACCGGACAGCTCGCGGATCTGCCGGACCGCCTCCACGACGGCGGGGTCGTCGCGGTGGTCGTCGATCCACGGCCCGAGCCGGGGCCGGGCGTAGTCGTAGAGCACGACCAGCACCTGGTCGGTCGCGGACAGCGTGCCCTCGATGTCGAGCACGACCCATTCAGTCATGGACTTCCTCGCCGTCGTAGTACTCGTGCAGGCGGTCGGGAGCGTACGCGCCGCGGTCGGTGACCACGGACGACACGAACCTCGGCGGTGTCACGTCGAACGCCGGGTACCAGCCCTTCACCCGGTCGTCGGCGGTGCGCCGGCCCAGCGCGTGCAGCACCTCGTCGCCGGAGCGGAACTCGATCGGCACGTCGGTCGCGGTCGGCGCGAGCCGGTCCGGGGCCTGCACCATGGCCAGGAACGGCACGGCGAACGCGGACGCCGCGACGGCCAGCCCCAGCGTGCCGATCTTGTTGACCACGTGCCCGTCCATGGTGACCCGGTCGGCGGCGGTCAGCAGCACGTCGACCTCGCCCGCCTGGAACGCCGCCGCGCCCGTGCCGTCGGTGATCACCGTGGTGTCGACGCCCATCTCGACCAGCGTCCCGGCGGTCAGCCGCGCGCCCTGGAGGTACGGCCGGGTTTCGGTGCAGAAGTACCGCAGCCGCTTGCCGAGCGCGCCCGCCGCCTTGACCGCCTCGATCAGGTACAGGTCCGCCCAGCAGTGCGTGAGCACCGTGCCCTCGGCGGGCAGCAACCGCGCGGTGTGCTCCCCCAGCGCCCGGCTCCGGCTGCGGTACCGCTCGTCGCCGGCCACCGCGCCCGCGAACGCGCCCTCTTCCAGGTCGTCGGCCGCGTCCACGCCCGCGAGCACGGCGGCGACCGCCTTGCGCAGGTGGTTGTTGGTGCGGCGGGTCTCCACCAGGAGCCGCCCGACCCGCTCCAGGTGGGCGCGGCCCTCGGCGCGGGACAGGCCGCGAGCCTCCCGGGCGGCCAGCACCATGCCCCACAGCGCCGCGAAGTACGGGCCGGACGACTGGGTGACCATGTCCCGGATGGCGGTGGCCACGTCGTCCGTCGTCGCGCAGCGCACCCAGTTCCGCCGGAACGGGAAGTCGCGGCGGTCCAGGACGTGCACGCCGTCGTCGGCGAGCCGGACGCTGTGCGCGAGGACCGGCTCCATCAGCTATACCCGGTGAACGGGGCCCGCTCGCCGGTCAGGAAGTACGCGCCGAGCTCGCGGGCCTTGTACGACACCGGGTCGTGCAGGGTGAGCGTGCGGGCGTTGCGCCAGAACCGGTCGAAGGCGTGGCCGGCGGCGGTGGCGCGCGCCCCGCACAGCTCGAAGACCCGGCTGGTGGTCTGGTTCGCGACCCTGGTGGACACGACCTTGGCGGACGAGACCAGCGCCGCCACCGAGGCCCGCCGCTCGGCGGTCAGGTCCGCGCCCCGGTCGCTCGCCCCGCCCAGCGCGTTCGCCGCGTGGTCGGCCAGCAGCCCGGCGGCCTCCACGTCGGCGACCAGTTCGCCGTAGGCGGCCAGGACGTAGGGGTCGGCGGTGGCGGTGTCGACGCCGGAGAGGAACCACGGCCGGCTGGTGCTCCGGGTGTACCGGGCGGCCTCGGCCAGCGCGCCCTCGGCCAGCGCCACGTACACCTGGGCGAGCACGGCCTGGAAGCCGAGCGCGGCCAGCGACTGGCGGGGGCTGGTCTCGTCGTGGGTGCCGAGCACCCGTTCGGCGGGCACGAACACCTCGTCGAACACCACACCGCCGCTGGCGGTGAGCCGTTGGCCGATGTTGTCCCAGTCACCCGCGTAGGTGATGCCGTCCGCGCGGGCGTCGAGCGTGAAGGTGACCTTCCGGCCGGTGTCCGCGCGGGTGGCGCTGACCACCAGCCGGTCCGCGACGGACGCGCCGGTGGCGAACGTCTTGCGCCCGCTGACCGTGAACCCGTCGTCGGTGGGCGTGAGCCGCAGCGCGGCGTCCAGCGGGTTGCTGACGCCGGCCCAGAACAGGTCGGCGTCCTCCTCGACCACGGGGCCGTCGAACAGCTCGCGCCGCCAGACCTGGAGGTAGTGGTACCCGAGCAGGTGCCCGACGTTCGCGTCGGCCGCCCCGACCACCCGGGTCACCGCCTGCCGGGTGCCCCAGTCGGTGATCGCCAGCAGCCCGGACCGCCGCAGCGCGTCGACCTCGGCCACCGGTTCGGCCCCCGCCCGGTCCCGCTGGGCGGCGTCGACCCGCAGCCCGGTGGCGACCTCCTCGGCGACGGTCAGCCACTTCCGCCGACCATCGGTGCTCGTCATCCAACAGCCTCCACGCTCGCTCACGGCCCGGTCCGCCGAGCGTAATCGCCCGCCGGACGGGAGCGTTGAGCGTTCCGCCACATGAGAGGGCGCGAGGCCACGGCGAACCGGCTCGTCGCACCGGGCGGCACCCGGGGGGGCGCGGTGCGGTCGCGGGTGCCCGCCGGGCGGGTGGTCCGCCACCGCGCTCGACCTCCGCTGACCGGCCCACCCCTTCGTCTACGGTGTGCGGGCCCGCACACCGTAGGGGAGCCCTCCGATGGACCTGTCCCGCAGATCGTCCCGCGACACGACCGCCGTCGCGTCGCGGAGGACGGCCGCGCCGAGCCCCCACCGGACGTCCGCGCCGCACCTGCTGGAAGCCGAGCAGCTCGTCGGCTACCTGTCGCTGCCCACGTGCCCGCTGGCCAACAACACCTACAAGGAGCAGCACCAGCCCAACGTCGTGCGGTGGGGTTCGCCGGGCGACGCGTCGACGTGGTTCAACCAGAGCCAGTGCGCGTCGTTCCAGACCGCCGTGCTCAAGCGGACCTACCGGTGGGCCACCGGGAAGTTCTTCCGCACCCACTTCGGGACGGCCAGCCCGTTCGCCCGGGACTACCGGGCGGCCTTCGCGCGGGGCGGCATCCCGCACTTCCGGGGGGTGCGCGGACCGGCCGACCTGCGCCCCGGCGACCTCGTCGCCATCGAGTACCTCAACGACCGGGGCACCAACACCGGGCACGTCGTCATGGTGCGGTCGTCGCGCGGGGTCTACACCGCGCCGGTGGCGAGCCTGAACTTCCCCGGCGAGACCCAGTACGCGATCGAGGTCGTGGACTGCACGTCCGAGCCGCACGGCCTGCACGGCGTCGGCGGCTACGCCGCGTTCCCGGACAGCCGGATCTTCAACGCCACCGCCGGGACCACGGGTGCGGGCTTCGGGCACATGATGTTCTACGCCTCCGACGAGACCGGCGGGTTCACCCGGTACCGGTGGAGCGTCAACACGTCGTCCGGCGGGATCCACCCGATCGACCGGCGACCGGTGTCGGCGGCCCGGATCGGGTGAGCCGGGCCGCGTGAGTGCCGATCCACGTCCGATCCACGTCCGGTGCGCGGACCGGGAGGCGTGACGGGCACGCCTCCCGGAGCGCGGCCTAGGCGCGCTGCCAGAGGGCCGGGACGTTGGTCGGTTCCCAGCCCGGCTGCGAGGTGTGCGGTTGGCGGCACCGGTACGTGCTGCCGTTGAACACGACCTGGGCGTCGGTCGCGTAGTCGACCCACGGTGCCCACGAACCCGAGGGCGCGGTGGTGGTCGTCGTGTGGTTCGTGAGGTCGGTCGTCGTCGGTCCCCCGTTGTCCCAGGGCACCTGGGTCGAGCGGTAGAAGCCGATGCCCAGCGCGGTCCAGCGCGGGGCCTGCGCGCCGAGCCGGAGCTTGAACGCGTCCCAGTCGTGCGTTGACCACGGCGACCAGCCCAGCTCGGCGATCGCCGCGAGCCTCGGCAGCGCCATGAAGTCGATGTGCGCGGGCGTCACGATCGTCTCCGTCCACAGTGGAGCCTCGACGCCCCGGACGGCCGACTCCGGCACCCCGGTCAGATGCGTGCCCGGGTTCCAGTCGTAGGCGTCCCGCACCTCGATCATCCCGGCCCAGCTCAGCCCGAGCGGCGTGCTGGAGTTGTACTTCATGTCCAGGTACGCCTTGTTGGCCGGGGACATGAGCACCTTCGCACCGCGCGCGGCGGCGGCCTGGACGACGGCGTTGGACGTCGTGGTGCCCCAGTACTGCGGCACGGCCGTGGTGTCGGTGGTGGTCTTGACGAACTCGTGCCAGCCCATGGACTTCTTGCCGTACTTGGCCACCAGCGGCAGGACCTTGCCCATGAACGTCCGGTAGTCCTGGTCGGTGGTGGCGTTGGCCTCGTCGCCGCCGATGTGGAAGTACGGCCCGGGGGTGAGCTCGGCGATCTCCCGGATCACGTCCTCGACGAACTTGTAGGTGATGTCCTTGCCGACGCACAGGGAGCTGTAGCCGACCGCGATGTCCGTGCGCAGGCCGGGCGCGACGCCGTTGCAGTTGAGCTCGGCGTAGGACGCCAGCGCCGCGTTGGTGTGGCCGGGCAGGTCGACTTCGGGGATCACGGTGATGTGCCGCGCCGCCGCGTACGCCACGATCTCCTGGTACTGGGCCTTGGTGTAGTACCCGCCGGGCCCGCCGCCGACCTGCGTGCTGCCGCCGTGGGTCGTGAGCCGGGGCCAGCTCTCCACGGCGATCCGCCAGCCCTGGTCGTCGGTGAGGTGCAGGTGGAAGTAGTTGACCTTGTAGAGGGCGAGCTGGTCGAGGTACCGCTTGACCGTGGCCACCGGGGGAAGTGCCGCGCCACGTCGAGCATCGCGCCCCGGTGGGTGAACCGGGGGTGGTCGGTGACGGTCGCGCCGGGCACCGTCCACGGCCCGGCCTGCGGGGTGCCGCTCTCCACCTTGCCGGGCAGCAGTTGGCGCAGGGTCTGCACGCCGGCGAACAGCCCGGCGGCGGTGGCGGCGCGGAGGGTGATCGCGGCCGTGGTGACGGTGAGCTGGTAGCCCTGGTCGCCGACGGTCGGGGGCGCGCCGCCGATCAGCAGGGCGATGCCGTCGGCGGGCGTGCCGGTGGTGTCCTCGACCGGGAACGGGTAGCCGGTGGCCGGCCGGAGCAGGCCGGCCAGGTGGTCGCCGACGGCGTGCGCCGACGCGGTGGTGTAGATCTTGGTGGTGGTGCCGAGCGCGTGGGCCGCGCCGGGCACCGCTTGCACGGAGACCGGGACCGGGACGATGCTCCGCAGCGGTTCCGCCGCGTTGGCGGGCGTCGGGGCCGTGCTCGCGTTCCAGACGACGATCGCGCCGAGCAGCAGCACCAGGACGGCGAGCGCGCGTGCCACCCTTGCTTGGAGTTTCACCGTGGGACCTCCTCGGGCAGACGGCGGCCGGCCGGGCGTCAAGCGTGAACACCCCGGCGAGATCAAGTCAATGGGTCTAGACCACTCGGCGCTGTCGCCCTTCGGGGACGGCCGGAAACCGGATGGCCCGGCCGGTCCCCGGCCGGCAGGGTGTCGCCGGTGCGCTTCCTGTTCACCTGCGTCGGCGGGCCCGGTCACCTCAACCCGCTGCTGCCGATCTCCCGCGCGGTCGCCGACGCCGGCCACACCGTGCTGTGGGCGACGTCCGACGCGCTGCGCGGCCTGGTCGAACGCGCGGGCTTCCCCTTCCACCGCTTGGGCGCGGTGGCCGGCACCACCACGTCCCGCGAGCGGACACCACTCGTGGCACCGGATCGCGAGGTGTCCGACTCCGAGGTGCGCGAGAACTTCGCGCGGCGGGGGACGCGCGCCCGGCTCCCGCTCGTCCAACCGCTCGTGGACGACTGGCGGCCGGACGTGGTCGTGTGCGACGAGTTCGACTTCGCGTCCGTCATCGCCGCCGAACGGCGGGGCATCCCGCACGCGACCGTCCTGGTGACCGCCGCCGGCACCCAGCTCCGCCCGGAGGTCGTCGCCGGGCCGCTGGGCGAGATCCGGGCCGAACTCGGTCTGCCGGCCGACCCGGACCTGCTCGCGCCGGCGCGCTACCTGCGGCTCTCGCCGTTCCCGCCCTCCTTCCGCGCCCCGGATTCCCGGCTGCACAACACGGACCACGACATCCGGCCGCCGATCCCCGACGCGGTCCCGCGCGCCGCCCGGCCGTCGGTCTACTTCACGCTGGGCACGGAGTTCGGCCCGGAATCCGGCGACCTGGTCGAACGGGTGCTCGCCGGGGTGCGCGACCTGCCCGTCGACGTGCTCGCGACCGTGGGCCGGCACCTCGACCCGGCCGGGTTCGGACCGCAGCCCGCGCACGTCCGGATCGAGCGGTACGTGGCGCAGGACGAGGTCCTGTCGCGGTGTGCCGCGGTCGTGTCGCACGGCGGGTCGGGCACGGTGCTGGGCGCGCTCGCCCACGGCCTCCCCCACCTGGTCCTGCCCCTCGGCGCGGACCAGCCGGCCAACGCCGAGCGCTGCGCGGAACTGGGCGCGGGCCTGACCCTCGACGCCGCCACGGCGACGCCCGACGACGTCCGCACGGCGGTGGCGCGCCTGCTCGCCGAGCCGGCCTTCCGCCGGGCCGCCGAACGCCTGCGCGCCGAACTGGCCGCGCTGCCCGGCCCGGAGCACGCCGCCGCCCTGCTCGACCGGCTCGGCCGGACCGGACGACCGGACTACGCGTGGGTCGCGGTGTCCTGCCCGGACGAGGACGACCCGGCCCCGCCCGCGTCCTGGCACGCCCGCCGACGACGGGAACCCGGTTCGCCCTGCCGGTGCGCGCCCGGCGGGTGACCGGATCGGGTGGTCGGTGGCCGACGTGGTAATGCGGAGATCGACGATCCGGGCCTCTCCGAATCAGCGCGGCGGATTCGCCGGGGACCGGCTCCGGGCGGGCGCGACCCGATTCCGCCGGGTGTGCCCGGATTCGGCGCACCCGTCGCCCGAGGCGTTCCCGCCGGTGCCCGGGGAATTATTCAGCGGCCGGTCTCGGCCCGGATTTCGTGCAGGCCCTCGGTGAGCTTGTCGATGAGCCGGGTGACCGCCTCCTCGCCCAGGGCCAACGAGACCCCCTGCACCAGACCGATGCCGGAGGAACCGCTGTTGCGTCCTATCGACAATTCCAGGGCGCGGTCCGCGTAGAGCTCGTAGGAGATGGCCGCATCGGCCGGCACGTCCATGAGGGTGGTCAGATTCATGCCGGCAGAATAAACCCGATACGTTTATCGGCGACATCGCTCGATTGAGTGACGCGAGCTTTTTCGGAGCCCCGCTACTGTTTGCCCCATGTTTGAGCTCGCCGCGCCCACGGCACTCCAGTGGTTGATCGGTGTCGAACTCGCGCGTTACCGCAACGAGGCCGGCTTCTCCCTGACCCAGCTCGCCGCCGCGTGCGGGATCGGCAAGCCGAAGCTGAGCCACCTGGAGACCGGCAGGACGACGCAGTTCCCCGGCGACCTCCGGCGCATCCTGACCGCCTGCCGGGTCGACCGCGAGGACGTCGCCCGGATGATCCAGCTCACGACGCGGGCGCACGAAGCCTCCTGGCTCGGCGCGTGGACCGATGTCGTCTCGGACTGGCTGCGCACCATGGTCGGCCTGGAGTCCCTGGCCCGCCGCGAGTTCGTCTTCGAGCCGATCGTGCTGCCGGGCCTGGTGCAGACCTCGGCCTACGCGAGCGCGGTGACCGACGCCGCCACCCGGGTCTCCCCGGACGTCGCGAGCCGCCTGGTGGAGTTCCGGATGAGCCGACACCGCCTGCTGCACAAGGAGAACCCGCTGGAACTGCACGCGGTGGTCAACCTCCAGGCGCTCCACCTGCGCGTCGGCGACCGGGAGCTGATGAACGAGCAGTACCGCCACCTGGTGGCGCTCGGCGCGCTGCCCGACGTGACCTTGCAGGTGCTGCTGCCCGAAGCCGGCCCGCACGCCGCCACCACCGGCCAGTTCATGCTGCTGGAGTTCGAGGACGCCCGCCCGATCGTCTACGTGGAGATCCAGGACGCGGGGGTGTTCGTGGGGGAGGCAGGGCGTGTTCGAAGCTATACGCTGAGTACGCACAACCTGGAACGGATCGCCCTCTCCCCCGCCGAGAGCGCGGCCCTGATCGGATCGCTGATCACCTAGGAGCCCGCACATGTGGCGTACCAGCAGTTACAGCGCCGAGAACGGCAGTTGCGTGTCCATCGCCTTCCCCACCACCGGCCCCGTCGCCGTCCGCGACTCCAAGCAGCCGGGAGGACCGCGACTGGTCTTCCCGGAGACCGCCTGGACCGCGTTCCTCCACCGGCAGCGGTAGGAGCGCGCCGGGCCGAGGTCCGCACGACCTCGGCCCGGCACGTCCCTCGTCGGTCAGCCGGCGCGGTGCGCGCCGACGCCGGTCACCCCTTGCCCACCAGGAGGCGGGTGGAGGCCGTGCCGAGCCCGGTCGGTCCCCGGAACGCCTGCGGCGCGAGGGTTCCGCGCCCGGCGAAGTGCCGCTCCAGCGCGGACTCGCGGTAGCGGTCGACCTCCTCGTGCCAGTGCAGGATGCCGGCCACCCAGTCCTTCAGCTCGTCCGCGTGCCGGGTCAGCGCGGCCCGCTGGTCGGCGTCCAGCCGGAATTCCTCGAACAGCGCGGGCAGTTCGTGGTCCACGCTGTGCTGGAACTGCCGCAGCCGCTGGTTCGCCAAGTCGACGGTGATCGCGTAGGCGCGCTCCAGGTCGACGTCGAGGAACGTCTTCGCCACCACGACCATGTTGTGCACCTCGCCCTCGTACTGCACCTCCTTGCGCACCGAGTAGAGGTCGTTGAGCATGGTCGCGTAGTCGATGGCGGAGTTCTCGATGTTCCGGATCGCGCGCGTGCGGTAGATCTCGTCCGGCAGCAACCCGCCGTGGCCGAACCTGGCCAGGCTCATGGTGAGGTCGGAGCCGAAGGTCTGCCGGCGCATCTCGATGTAGTCCACCGGGTCCGGGACGCGGTGCTCGTGCTGGTTCTTCAGCTCCCACAGCCAGCTATCGAGCATCACCTCCAAGGCGGCCCGCAACTGCTCGCGGTTCCCCGGCGGCATCGGGGCGGTGCTCCGCGCCCAGAGGTCGGCCAGGCTGCGCTCCATCGGGGTGACCGGGGTGATCGGGGCCTCCCCGCTCACCACCAGCAACTGCTTGAGGCGGCCGGTGGCGACGCGGGCCGCGCCCATGTCCGACGCCCTGGCGTACACCTTCGGGTAGTAGTCGTCGCCGTAGGTGCCCCAGGTCAGCCACATCGCCGAGATCTCCAGCTCGTGCCGCGTGGCGTCCGGGTCGATGCCCGCCGAGCACAGCGCGAAGTCGTAGTCCCGCACCTTCTCCTCGGTCCACACGCCGAAACCGTCGTCGAACAGGCCCATCTCCCGGGACCAGGCGACGCTCGCCTCCTTGGCGTCGTGCCAGTGCGGGCTGACCGTCAGCGGGTAGGGCATGTCCAGCACGGACTTCGGTGCGGGCAGCGGCGGGACCTCGGCGAACGGGACGTGGCTGAAGGCGCGCAACCGCTGCGGTGCGGTGGCGAGCAGCGAGCGCGACGCCCGCGTGCCCAGGCCGGTCGGTCCGCCGAGCACGGGAGCGGCGTCCAGCGCGCCCTTGTTCATGTACCGGCTGGACCGCAGGTGCCACTCGTGGCCGCCGGACTGCCAGTCCTGCAACCCCTTCACGTACGCCATGACCGCCACCCGGCCCAGCGGGTCGATGCCGTGCTCGTCCAGCAGCGGCGGGACCTCGGTGACGGCGGTGTGCTCGAACTGGTGCAGGCGCGAGGTGAGCAGGTCGTTGACCGCCTCGGCGGCCTCCTGCGTGGGCACGTCCAGGAACTTCTCCAGCACCAGGACGCCGTTGCTCAGCTCGCCCTCGTCGAGCACCTCGCGCTCGTAGGAGAAGAGGTCGTTGCGCAGGTGCACGGCGTCGGAGAAGGTGTCCCGCAGCACGCCCAGCGGGCGCGACAGCGCGATCCGCGCGGGCACCTCCAAGCCGGTGACGTGCTCGACCAGGTTCGCGCTCCACGGCGCGCCGCCGACCTTGCGGCGCATCTCGATGTACTCGACCGGGTTGGACAGCCGGCCCTCGCTGATGTTGAGCAGCTCCCACATGGACTCGTCGAGCAGGTGCTTGGTGTTGTCGGCGAAGCGCCCGCGCCAGTCCGCCGAGTGCGCCGGGACGGTCCGCTCCCAGAGGTCCTTCAGCCCCTTCTCGACGGGGTTGGTCGGCTCCTCGGTGATCACCCCGTCGACCGGCATGAACAGCGGCAGGCGGTCCAGGTAGGCCTTCGCGCCCTGGATGTCGTCCGGGTTGCGCTTGTACAGCTCGACGAAGTGGTCGTCGAAGTAGAAGACCCAGACGTACCAGTCGGTCACCAGGTCCAGGTCGTCCGCCGACGCGTCCGGGTGGGTGTAGGCGCACAGGAGGGCGTAGTCGTGCGCGTCGAGGTCGCGGTCGGTCCAGATCACGGTGCCGTGCTGGGGGACGTCGATGAAGTCCATCCGGTGGGCCCACGCCTTGCTGTGCGCCCGCGCGCGCTCCAGGTGGGGGTTCAGCCGCGCCGGGTGGGGCATGTAGAACTCCGGCAACTGGAACGGCTGCATCGGCTGGTGCCCTCCTCTGGGTGCCCCGGCGATTCCAGGGCACGCGAATACCTGGAGCACGCAACCAGGCGCGGGGTGCATCGGCCAAGACCTCCAACGACGGTTCCACACGTTCGGGCAGCGGTATCCCTCCCTTGGCCCAGCGCCGTGGTGCCGAGGGTGTCCGCACTTTGCGGGCGCGGGCCGGGCGGGCGCGGGCGTGCACGCCTCCGAAGTGCCGTTTCGCGGCAAAGGGCGGGCCGGAGTGCGGTGCCCCGAAGGAATCGGCGACTCGGCCGCGCATCGACCGTTGTGGTGGTGTCGGTGGCCGTCCGTGGTGAGTACACGTCATACGGCCGGGCGGACCCGGGAAAGGGTCGTCCCGGCGTGACCGACTGGGCCGTTGAGTGCACTGCATCACGCCCGGATGGGTTAATCCATGACTTAGGTTAGGCTCCCCTTCATGACCGAAGGCGATGGCGCGCTGCTGGCCGGTCACGGCCTGGTGCTCGCGCACCACGACCGCACCGTGGTCCACGGCGTCTCGCTGGAACTGCGCCGCGGCACGGTCACCGCGCTGGTCGGACCCAACGGTTCCGGCAAGTCCACGGTGCTGCGCTCCCTGGCCCGGCTGCACAAGCCGAAGGACGGGGACGTCCGGCTCGGCGAGCGCCGGGTCTGGCAGGGCTCCGCGCTGTCCGGCAAGGAGTTCGCCCGCAACGTCACGCTGCTCACCCAGCACCGGCCCACCCCGTCCGGGGTGTCCGTGCGCGACGTCGTCGGCTACGGGCGCTACCCGTACCGCTCCGGCTGGCGCGGCGTCGACGCCGACGGGGCCGCCGCCATCCGGCGCGCCATGGCGCTGACCGGCGTCGCGGACATGGCCGGGCGCGGCGTGGACGAGCTGTCCGGCGGCGAGCTCCAGCGCGTCTGGCTCGCGTCCTGCCTGGCGCAGGAGACGTCCGCGCTGCTGCTGGACGAGCCCACGAACCACCTCGACCTGCGCTACCAGATCGAGGTCCTCGACGTCGTCCGCGACCTCGCGGACGACCACGACGTGGCGGTGGGCGTGGTGCTGCACGACCTCGACCACGCGGCCCTCGTCGCCGACCGGGTGGTGCTGCTCCACGAGGGCCGGGTGGTCGCCGCCGGCGACGTCCGGGACGTCCTCACCGCCGAGCACCTCACCGAGGCCTACGGAATCGCGGTCCACGTCGCCGACGACCCGGTCACCGGGACCGTCCACTGCCGCCCGCTGGGCCGGCACGCACCCCGCCCCGCCTGAACGAAGCCCAACGGAGAAGAGCACATGCGCATCCCCGCCCTGATCGCGGCTGCCGCGATCCTGCTGACCGCGTGCGGCACCACGGAGGAGGCCCCGCCCGGCGGCGCGACCGCCGCGGCCGGCGGCCCGGTGACGGTGACCGACTCGCGGGGCAAGGCCGTGGAGCTCAAGGCACCCGCCACCAAGGTCGTCGCGCTGGAGTGGGCCGAGGCCGAGATCCTGGTGTCGCTGGGCGTGCCGCCGGTCGGCGTGGCCGACGCGGCGGGCTTCAAGACCTGGGACTCCGTGGTCACGCTGGCCGAGTCGACCGAGGACGTCGGCAAGCGCAACGAGCCGAGCGTCGACGCGATCGTCGCGCTCGACCCGGACCTGGTCGTCATGGCCGAGGAGCGCGAGTCGACCCTGGTGCCGCAACTGGAGAAGTACGTCCCGGTCGTGGTGACCAAGACCAGCGACGCCGGCCGGAACTTCGACCGGTTGCGCGAGGACGTGAAGCTGATCGCCAAGGCCGTCGGCAAGACCGCCGAGGGCGACGGGCTGCTCGCCGACATGGACGCCGGGCTGGCCGAGGGCAGGAAGGCCGTCGAGGCCAAGGGCGCGACCGGCACGCCGTTCTTCATGGCGGACGGCTGGCTGGAGGGCAGCACGGTCAGCATCCGCCCGTTCGGCAAGGGCTCGCTGGTCTCCGACATCGCCGAGCGGGTCGGCCTGGTGAACGCGTGGACCGGCGAGGTCGACCCGCAGTGGGGCCTGGGCCAGACCGACGTCGAGGGCCTGACCGCGCTGACCGACCCGAGGACCGTCCTGTTCTACAGCGCGTCCGAGGAGGACGTCTTCAGCACCGGCCTGGAGCAGAACCCGGTGTGGCAGCGGCTGCCGTTCGTGACCTCGAAGAAGATCACCAAGCTGGCCCCCGGTAGCTGGACGTTCGGCGGACCGGAGTCGGTCGGCCACATCGCGGACCAGCTCGTCAAGGCCGTCACCGCCTGACGTGCTCCGCACCGCCGCCGTGACGGCGGGGATCGCGGCGCTCCTCGTCGTGCTCTCCGCCGTGCACCTCACCCAGGGCACGTCCGCCACCGACGTCGCCGACGTGCTCCGGGCGTTCGCCGGGCAAGGCGACCCGCAGACCTGGGCGGTGCTCGCCGGGTCCCGCGTGCCGCGCCTGCTCACCGCGCTGCTGCTCGGCGTCGCGCTCGGCGTGGCGGGCGCGGGCATGCAGTCCGTGGCGCGCAACCCGCTGGCCTCGCCGGACACGCTCGCGGTCAACGCGGGCGCGCACCTCGCCGTCGTCGCGATCGCCGCGTTCGGGCTGAGCCTGCCCGCGCTGCCCGCCGGCGGTGCCGCGTTCGCCGGCGGCCTCGGCGCGGCGGCGGTCGTGCTCGGCCTGTCCGGCGGCGGCTCGACCAGCCCGCGACTGGTGCTGGTGGGGTCGGCGGTCGCGTTGACGTTGCAGTCCCTCACCATCCTCCTGCTGCTGATGTTCGAGCAGGAGACGACCGGCCTGTTCGCCTGGGGCAGCGGGTCGCTCACGGTGGCCGACCTGGACGCCACCGCGCAGATGACGCCCGTGGTGGTGGTCGCGGTGGTCGCGCTGATCGCCATGGGGCGGTCGCTGGACGTCCTCGCGCTGGGCGACGACAACGCCGCCGTGCTCGGGCTGCGGGTGCGGCGCACGCGGATCGGCACGGTGCTGCTGACCGTGGCGCTGACCGCCGCCGCCGTCACCGTGGCCGGGCCGGTCGGGTTCGTCGGGCTGTGCGCGCCGGTGATCGTGAAGCTGCTCGTCCCCGCCGCGCCCGGCCTCGGTCGGCACCGGGTGCTGCTGCCGGTGTCCGGGCTGGTCGGCGTGCTGCTCGTGGTGGGCGCGGACGTGCTGCTGCGCGCGGCGCTCGGTTCGGCCGAGGCGCTGCGCGTGCCGACCGGTGTCACCACGACGGTCCTGGGCGCGGTGGTGCTGGTCTGGCTGGCCCGGCGCGGGAGGCCGGCGTCCGGTCGGGCGGGTCGGGCGGCCCCCGCCGGGCGGGTCGGCGTGGCCGGGTCGCGCGGGCGGCTGGCGGTGGTCTGCGGGGTGCTGGCCGTGCTGGTCGTGGTCGCGCCGGTGGCCGGGATGCTGCTCGGTGACCGCCTGGTGCTGCTGGGAGACCTGGTCAACTGGGTCACCGGGCGGACCGGGACGGCGCTGACCTTCGTGCTCGACCAGCGGTTCCCGAGGGTGCTGGCGGCGCTGACGGCGGGCGCGGCGCTGGCCGTGTCCGGGTGCGGCATCCAGTCGGTGAGCCGGAACCCGCTGGCCGAACCCGGGCTGCTGGGCATCACGGCCGGCGCGGGCGTCGGGGCGATCACGCTGATCACGGTCGTGCCGCTGGCCGGGGCGTGGCAGATCGCGGGCGCGTCGGGGCTGGGCGCGGCGGTGGCGTTCGGGCTGGTCTACGGGCTGGCCTGGCGGTCCGGGCTGGACCCGGACCGGCTGGTGGTCATCGGTATCGCCCTGTGGTCCGGCGGGATGGCGCTGATCACGCTGCTGATCGTCACCTCGGACCCGTTCAACTCGGCCAAGGCGCTGACCTGGATGTCCGGGTCCACCTACGGGCGGACGTTGGACCAGGTCGTGCCCGTGATGGTGGCGCTGGTCGCGCTGACCCCGTTGTTGTGGCTGCGACAGCGGGAACTCGACCTGCACGTGCTGGACGACGACACGCCGCGCGTGCTGGGCCTGCGGGTGGAGCGGTCCCGGCTGGCCGTGCTGGTGGCGGCCGGGGTGCTGGCCGCCACGGCGGTGTCGGCGATCGGCGTGGTGGCGTTCGTCGGACTGGTCGCGCCGCACCTGGCGCGGTCGCTGGTCGGCGGGCGGCACGCCCGGGTGGTGCCGGTGGCGGCGGCCGTCGGAGCGGTGCTGGTGAGCATCGCGGACACGGTGGGGCGCACCGTGATCGCGCCGGCGCAGGTGCCGGCCGGGCTGGTCATCGCCCTGGTGGGCACGCCGTACTTCGTCCTGCTGCTGTGGCGCACCAGGGAAGCGCGCTGATCTCGGGGCGGATCGGATTCTCGTCCGGCGCTCCGGCCGGTTCGCGGCCCGTCCCCGCAATGTCCCGCCGCCCATTCTTCACGGCGGGGCCGGGCGCGGGTCCGCCGACGCGCGGTCGCCGCCGCCCCGGATTGCGGCTCGGCGGCGTGCCGGAACGGGGGTGCGCGCCACCGGAGCCACGGAGGGTGTTTCCCCGGCGGGCTCGGACGGGTATGCAGGAACCAGCGCCGACCGCGATATCACCCCGTCCGGTCGCGCTGCCGTGAAACGAGCCGGACGGCGCGACCCGCCGGTCCGGCAAACAGCACACGCACCGGCTCCCGGGCGGAGCACCGGGCCTGGTGGCGGCGGTGCCGCGCGTCCACACCGGACGAACCCGGACGAACCCCCACCACCGTCCCCTGACCTGCGGTTTCCCCACCGGCCGGCACGTCGGAAAACGGACAGTATCCGAAAGCGGACACCGCCCGACCGGCCGGGAAGCGCATTCGACAATTCGGACGCGACCATCCGGGGGCATATCAAAAGGCCATAGATCAAGGGGTATGACCACGCCCCGAAGTGGTCTTGGACAATTGGCCCGAACAGATCAATATCGGGTACGCCGACGCTACTGGCAACGGTTAATCCTCGATGGTGCACCTCCCGGGCGTTACACAGGGACTTGTTTTTATCGAGGTCGCCGCTCGTGACTAGGACATTCGTCGTCCGAGTCCTCGGTATTCCCTGTGTGCCTGAGGAGCTGGCATGAAACGCAGTATCGGCGTGTACCTGGCCGCGTGCCTGGCCGCACTGTCGGTCCAGGCCGCGTCAAGCGTCGCGCAAGCGGCGCCGACGCCGCCGGCCAGTCCGGTCACCCTGGCCACGACCGCGGCCGACCAGGCCGCGGCGTCCGGGTTGGACGCCCTGGCCAAGGGCCCTGATGAGCAATTCCAACGCCGTGCCGTGCAGAAGGGCGGCATCCCCGGTCAGAAGGACCTGTACTACGTGTCCTACGACCGGACCTACAAGGGCCTGCCGGTCATCGGGGGCGACGCGGTCGTCTCCACCGACGCGGCCGGGAAGGTCCTGGACACCGTCGCCGCGAACGAAGGCGGCCTGGCGGTGGACACCAGGGCGAAGATCAGCGCGGCGCGGGCGAAGAGCATCGCCCGCGCCCAGTTGTCCACGGTGGACAAGGTCGAGGGCGGCACCCTGTCCGTCCTCGCCGGCGAGCACGACAAGCTGGTCTACGAGGTGCTGGTCTCCGGCACCCGCGCCGGCGCGCCGAGCCGCCTGCACGTCTACGTCAACGCCCACAACGGCGTCGTCGAGGACCAGGTGGACGACGTCCACGCGGGCACCGGGCAGAGCGAGTGGAACGGCCCGAGCCCGCTCAACATCGACACCAGCAACAACAGCACGGTGGACGACACCCGACCCGGCCTGCGCTGTGTGGACTACTCCACCAACCAGCCGTTCACCAAGTCGTCCAACTCCTTCGGCAACGGCCAGGCGACCAGCAAGGAAACCGGCTGCGTCGACGTGCTGTGGTCCACTCAGAAGCAGTGGGACATGCTGAAGAACTGGCTGGGCCGCAACGGCATCGACGGCAACGGCCGAGGCGTCACGGTCAAGGTCGGTCTGGACAAGGTGAACGCCTACTGGACCGGGCAGCACATCGAGATCGGCCGGAACAACTCCCGGCAGTGGAT
This sequence comes from Actinosynnema sp. NPDC023587, assembly GCF_040640215.1. Classification (NCBI taxonomy): domain Bacteria; kingdom Bacillati; phylum Actinomycetota; class Actinomycetes; order Pseudonocardiales; family Pseudonocardiaceae; genus Actinosynnema; species Actinosynnema sp. NPDC023587. The sequence goes on from NZ_JBFABG010000003.1 coordinate 610,032, forward strand.
CGCGTCGATGGACGTCGTGGGCCACGAGCACGGCCACGCGCTCGACCAGTACACCCCCGGCGGCGCGGGTCGCGAGGCCGGGCTGGGCGAGGCCACCGGTGACATCTTCGGTGCTCTCGTGGAGTCCTACGCCAACGAGCCGGCACCGTTCGACACGCCGGACTACCTGGTCGGCGAGTCGGTCAACCTGGTGGGCCAGGGCCCGATCCGCAACATGTACAACCCGCAGGCCGTCAGCGGCCACCCGAACTGCTGGTCCAGCGCCATCCCCGGCACCGAGGTGCACGCCGCGGCCGGTCCGCTGAACCACTGGTTCTACCTGCTCGCCGAGGGCTCCAACCCCGGCGGCGGCAAGCCCAGCAGCCCGACCTGCGACGGTTCCACCGTGCGCGGCATCGGCATCCAGGCGGCCGGCCGGGTGTTCTACAACGCGATGCTCCAGAAGACGTCGACCCAGACGCACTTCAAGTACCGCGTCGGCACCCTCAACGCCGCGAAGACCCTCGACCCGACCTGCGTGCAGTACAACGCGGTCAAGGCGGCGTGGCAGGCGATCAGCGTCCCGGCCCAGTCCGGCGAGCCCACCTGCACCCCGATCCAGCAGAACGACTTCAGCCTGGAGCTGAGCTCGGCGTCCGGGACGGTCGCCCCCGGCGGCTCCGCGACGTCGACCGTGCGCACCACGACGGTGTCCGGCAACCCGCACTCGGTCGCCCTCACCGTCACCGGCCAGCCCACCGGCGTGACCGCGACGCTCAACCCGGCGTCGGTCACCTCGGGTGGTTCGTCCACGCTGAACATCTCGGTGGCGTCCGGCACGGCGGCGGGCACCTACCCGCTCACCGTCCGAGGCCAGGGCACCACCACGCACACCGTGACCTACAACCTCACGGTGGGCACCGCCCCGGCGGAGAACGACTTCGCCGTCGCCCTGAACCCCACCAGCGGCGAGACGAACCCCGGCGGCACGCTGACCACCACGGTCGGCACCACCGTGACGTCGGGTGAGTCGCAGAAGCTCGCGCTCAGCGCGTCCGGCCTCCCGGCCGGCGCGACGGCGAGCTTCGACCCGGCCACCCTGGCGGCCGGCGAGTCGTCGAGGCTGACGATCGCCACCACCTCGGCCACGCCCGCCGGCACCTACGCGGTGACCGTCACGGGCACCGGCGCGGACGCCACGCACTCGGCGACCTACCAGTTGCGGATCGGGGGTGAGCCGCCGGCGAACGACTTCTCGGTGGTCCTCGACCCGACCAGCGGCAGCGTCGAGGCGGGCAGCTCGGTGGACACGACCGTCCGCACCACCACGACGGCCGGTTCGCCGCACAAGGTGCACTTCTCGGCTTCCGGTCTGCCGACGGGTGCGACGGCGACGTTCAACCCGCTGTCCATCGAGTCCGGTGAGACGTCGACCCTGACGATCGCCACGACCTCGGCGACGCCGGAGGGCCAGTACACCATCACGGTGACGGCCACCGGCACGGACAGCACGCACACCGCCACCTACACCCTCACGGTGACCGCCGGCGGCGGTCCGGGTGGCTGCGACGGCATCCCGGCGTGGAGCGCTTCGTCGCCCTACGTGCCGAACGACGAGGTGTCGCACAGCGGTCACAAGTGGAAGTCCACCTGGTACTCCACCGGTGCGGAGCCGGGTCACCCGAACTCCTGGGCCGTGTGGCAGGACCTGGGCACCTGCTGATCTGAGCACCTGCTGATCTGGGCACCACCTGATCCACGGGGCGGCTGTCGACTCACCCGAGTCGGCAGCCGCTCCGCTGTGCGCCCGGCGCGTCGGGCGGGTATCCGTCCACTGTGGACGAGCGGTGCGCGCCCGACCTCCCGGCGGTCGGTGGAACCGAGGACCTCCGGGGGCGTTACCCGAGCACCTCGTAGGTGAAGAACGCGCCTTCGCCGAGCATCACCCGCGAACCGGGCGTGAGGATGGCCGGGATGAGCCCGGCCAGTTCCTGGGGCGACCAGCCGGGCGCGATCACGGTGGTGCCGTTCTTCGAGCCGAGGTCGACGACCAGGACGTCCCAGCCGTCCAGGCGGACCTCGACGTGGTTGCGGGAGATGTCGTTGCCCTGGTTGGCCAGGCGGATGGCGTGCGGCGCGGTGGGGCTGCGGTCGGCGACCTGGGGGTCCCGGCCGAGGATCACGTTGCGGTCCAACGTGATCAGCTCACCGGTGGACAGCCGCAGGACGCCCAGCGGCGGGCGCGGCACGATGAACGCGTCCTGCGGCGGGAAGCCCTGGCCGCACACCCGGCAGGCGATGGCGTGCTCGGGGTTGAGGTGCCGCGCGGGGCAGGCGACGGCCCGGACCCTCGGCGGGCCGCCGGTGACGACGTGCCGGGTGTCGTCCGGCGAGTGGCCACGGCGCACCACGGTCTCGTCCACGCGGGGCGGGACGTCCGACGGCGGGACCACCGCGGTCGACGCCCCGCTCGTCCCGGCCACGCCGACCGGGGGCGCACTCGACCGGACCACGACCGGCGGTGACCCGGCCGGTCGCGGCGTGATGAGCTGGGGGACGTCCGGCGGCGGCGTGGGTCCGGCACCCCGAGGCCCGACCGGTTCGGCCGCCGGCGCGTCCGGCACCGGCGCGAACGCCGGCGTCGACGGGGTGAACCCCTGCGGCGGCAACGGCACCGCTCCCGGCGTCGCCCCGGGCACCGGCCCCGGCACCGGCAGCACCTCGGTCAGCCCCGGCGCGGGCACCACCTCGGTCACCCGCCCCACCTCCGGAGCCGCGACCAACCGCACCACCAGCCGCGACGCGAGCACCACCCCGCGTTCCAGCGGCAGCTCCGCGCTGCCACCCGACGCGGAGGTCAGCCGGAGCTCCACGGCCGACTCCGGCAGCCCGGTGTCCACCCACGTGGCCACCCCGTCGGCCCGCAGTTCGAGCAGCACCCCGTCCAACCCGACCAGTCCGACCACCGCGTCGCCGCGCAGCACGACCCGCCGCTCAGCCGGGGTGTAGCGGACCAGCGCGACACTCCCCACCGCCCGGGAACCCCCGTGCACGATCACGTTCAGCACGTCGTCCAACCCGGCCCCGTCGCGCACGAGCTCCCAGCACCGGCGCACCACGTCGGACCCCGGCGCGGCCCCGATGAGCAACCAGGTCCCCTCGGCCACGACGGCGACGGACGCACCCGGCGTGTACAGGGTCACGGCGCGGCCCGTGGCACCGTGTCACCGGGGTCGGCACCCCCCGGCCCGTGGTCCACGACCACCACGGTGACGTTGTCCCGGCCCCCGGCGTCGACCGCCCGCCGCACCAGCTCGCCGGCCGCGCGGTCCGGATCGGCCACGTCCCGCAGGACCGCCGCGATCTCGGCGTCCTCCAGCTCGCCGGTCAGCCCGTCCGAGCACAGCACGAACCGCTCGCCCGCGACCGCCGGGAAGACCCACTGGTCGGGCTCAATCGACGCGTGCACGCCCAACGCCCGGGTGATCACGTTCTGGAACCGCGAGTACCGGGCCTCCTCCTCGGTCAACGCCCCGGAGGCCACCATCTCGGCGGCCTCGGAGTGGTCCGCCGTCAACCGCGCCAGCACGCCGTCGGCGTACCGGTAGACCCGCGAGTCGCCGAGGTTGAACACCACCCAGTGCGGCGACCCGGCGATCCGCACGAGCCCCAGCCCGGTGGCCGTGGCACCCATGCCGGCCTGCTCGGGGTGCTCCCGGCCGGCCGCGCGGATGGCCCGGTTCGCCTCGGCCAGCGCCTCGCGGAGGTCGTCGGGGTGCAGGTCCGCGCGCCCGTCCAGCACCCGCAGGTGCTCGACCGCCATGGCGCTGGCCACCTCGCCCGCGGCGTGCCCGCCCATCCCGTCGGAGACCGCGAATACCGAGGACCCCGCGAAGAGGCTGTCCTCGTTGGACGACCGGACCCGGCCGACCTCCGTGGCCGCTCCGGCCCGCACGTTGCCCGCCCGCCCCATCAACGCCTCCCCGCCGGGCGGTCGACCGGGGCGACCACCGCTCGCGTCTCACATCGTCGACCCGACCCGGAACGTTGCACCCACTCCCGGGAGCGGGCCCCACCCACCTTCCCGGACCCCGGCGCTCGACCGTGCACCGGGGTGGCGCGGCGACGCACTAGGCTCGCCCTCCCGGCCTGCGGTGGAGCGCGACGCGGCCGGTGGGACCGCGCGAGGAGGTCGACGTGGGCACGAGTTCGGACACCGGGTTGCTCGACGCGATCCGCACGGTCATCCGGCTGGCCCGGATCGCCCAGCAGGTGTGCGAGGACGGCGGTCTCACGCTGGCCCAGTACCGGGCTCTGAGCAGCGCGGCCAGGGGGCACCAGCGCGCGTACGAGCTCGCCCGGTACGCCGCCGTCACCCGGCCCGCGATCTCCGCCCTGACCAACGGCATGGTGAAGTCCGGCTTCATCCGGCGCAGCGGCACGGCGGAGGACGGGCGCGGGGTCCTGTTCTCCATCACCGACCACGGCGCGGAGGCGTTGCGCAGGGTGGAAGCCCTGCTGGTGCGCCGGTTCACCGAGGTGCTCGGCGACGCCGGCGAGGCCCTCGCCCTGCTGGACAGCGCCGAGCTCGACAACGCGATCCTCGCCCAAGCCGACCGGGATTTCGGCCCCAGCCGCACACGCTGACGCCGCGCCCGTGCGGGGCGACGACAGCCCCGCGCCCCGTCGCCACCGACCCGGCCGGGTCGCGGGCACCTCCCCCGGTGGTCACGACGACGTGCCCGCCGCCTCGGCGATGTCGTGGACGAGGTGGCGGCCCGCGCGCAGGAACAGGTACCCGGCGACGAACGCCGAGACGGCGACCGCGCCGGTGAGCGCGAGGCGCGGCCCGTAGGAGCCGGAGATCACGCCCGCGAAGACCGAGCCGAAGAACCCGCCCATCAGGAACGTGAACACCGGCAGCAGCGCGAAGGCCTGGGCGCGCAGCACGAACGGCGTGACCGAGGCGACCAGCGGGCTCACCGCCACCAGCGCGACGCCCGCGCACACCGAGGCCAGCACGTAGCAGACCAGCAGCAGCGCGATCGGCTGGGACCACACGCCGACCACGATGAACGCGCCGAAGGCCAGGATCGCCGCGCCCGCGACGTGCACGGTCCGCTCCGGCCGCCGCCGGAAGGTGCGGTCGAACCGCTGCCCACCGACGACCATCGCGGCGACCACCGGGATCTGGGCCAGCGAGAAGATCAGGCCGCGGGTGAACGCGTCGAACCCGTACTCGTCGCCGAGCAGGATCGACATCTGCACCGGCACGGTGAACAGCGCCAGGCCCAGCACGCCGATCCCCAGGCACATGAACAAAAACGTGCGCACCTTCATCATCCGGCGGAACGCGGTGATCGTGCCGACCGGTGCCGCGTCCCGCCCGGACGGTCCGAGCCGGTCCGCGCGCCCCCGCTCGGGCTCGTCCAGGAACACCCCCGCCGCCACGGCCAGCAGCGCGTACGGCGCGGCGAGCGCGAGGTAGGCCCACCGCCACGCCTGGTCCCCGTCGCCCGCGACGCCGGCGATCGCGCCCGCCAGCACCGGCCCGATGGCCTGGCCGAGCGGGGTGGCCATGGCCTGCAACGAGAAGACCCGGCCCCGCCCGCCCACCGGGTAGGCGTCGGAGATCAGCGACCCGAACACCGGGTTGGAGTAGGAGGCGGCCAACCCGGTGAGCGCGTAGGCCAGGAAGAGCTGCCAGGTGTTCTGCGCCAGGCCCGCCCCCACCAGCGACAGCGCCCCCACCGACGCCGAGATCACCACCAGGTGCTTGCGCCGCACCCGGTCCGCCAGCCACGCCATCGGCAGCCCGCCGAGGGTGAGCGCCACACCGGCGAACCCGGCCAGCGCCACCAGCAGCGCGTCGGAGATCCCGAAGGCGTCCCGGATGTCCGGGGCCAGGGTGTTGGTGGCCTCGCGGCTCAACTGCTCCATCACCACCAGCGGCACGGCGAGCAGGCAGATCGCCCACCCGCCGTGGCGCAGGGTGTCGCGCAACCGCACGCCCGGCACGGGTTCGGCCGGGGCGAGCTCCACCGCGCCGCTCAAGGCGCGGCCTCGCGGAAGCGGTCCAGGGCGCGCGTCATCGTCTCTCCTGACGGAAAAGGGTGGGAAAAAGGGGGTTCCGGTCAGAGCCGGCCGTCGAGCCAGTCCAGGGTGAACTCGGCGGCGGTGGCCTCGCCGCCCGCCTGGCAGTGCAGTTGCGCGGTCGTCGACTCGTCGAAGACCAGGAACGTCTTGGGGCACGTCAGCGCGTCGTAGAGCTGCTCGGCCTGGCCCGGGGAGTACGCCTCCTCGGTGCCGTCCATGACCAGCGTCTCGCACTCGATCCGCCCGGCCACCTCGGTCAGGTCGCACGCGTCCAGCTCGGCGAACAGCTCGTAGGGCGTGCTCACGCCGTGCTTCCAGCTCGAATCGCGGACGTACCACTCGACCAGCGCCGAGTGCTCGCCCACCGCCGCCACGGCGGCGTTGAAGGCGTCCGGGCCGGCCTCCCACGCGGCGTTGAGCGAATCGGGCAGCGACGCCCGGATCGTCGGGCCCCACGCGAGGTAGCCGGGGTTGGCCACGAGGAGCTTGATCCGCTTCTCGAACGCGGCGGCGCGCGGCGCGAGGTAGCCGCCGAAGCTGGCCCCCATCAGCCCGACCCGGTCCGGGTCGACACCGTCGAGCCCCACGACGACGTCCACGACGGGCGTGACGACCTTCTCCCAGTCGTGGCGGAACGTCAGGCCGTTGACCCGCAGCGCCATGCCCTGGCCGGGGCACTGGACGGTGAGGCAGTGGTAGCCGCGCCGCATCGCGCCGTCGTAGACCCAGCGGGTGTCCTCCGGCCAGGCGTCCCGGCCCTGGAAGAAGATCAGCACCGGCGCGGGGCCCCGCGCGTGCGGGCTGCGGTACAGGTAGGACGGCAGGAAGCTGTCCTCGTACGGGATCTCGACGTACTCGCCGGGGTAGTCGGACAGCGCGAGGTAGCGGTCGTAGCAGTGGTAGCCGGCGAGCGCGTTGGCCTTGACGCGCGGGTCCTCGGGGAAGCTGAAGTGCATCAGCCCGGCCCGCCAGTAGGACGACGCCCTCAGGTAGGCGCTGGCCGCGCTGATCGAACGACCTTCCTCCTCGGCCAGCTCGGCACGTTGCTGGAGCACCTCGGCGCGGGCGGTCCACGCGCGCAGCCAGCTCTCCTCGTCGTCGACGCCGATGGTGCGCAACGCTTCCAGGCACTCGCCGATGTCGGACATGCCGTACAGCGCGAGGCCGAGCTGGTGTTTGAACTGGCTGTCCATCACGTCGCTGTCGATGAACCGGAAGGAAGTCCACTGAGGACCGGGGAACAGGGGGTTCACGCTCGGTCCGGTCGTGCTGGGCGTGCTCATGCTTCTCCTCGGGGTTTCGGTCACGTGGCCGAGTGCGGCGGGCGGCGGTGCGCCCACGGGCGGGCGGCTTCGAGCTGGGCGGCGAGCCGGTGGCACAGGCCCCCGTCGCCGTAGGGGCCGACGAAGTGCAGGCCGACCACACCGGCACTATCGTTAAACCCTTTAACCATATTTTCGATAGTAGCCGATTACGCCAATCGTGCAAGGAGTACTTCAAATCTTTTCGGCACCTGCCGGCACGCATGACAAATCGGCGGTACGACCCACCTACCAGGCGTTTCACGCCAATAGGAAACACAGAGTCCGTACCACCGAGATTCACAGAACGCCCGATCGGCATTACGGCACGCGAATACCGCGCACAGGCCGCAACCCCTCGCTACAAGAACCCCCAGGTCGCGGTGAAGCTCCCCTCCGCCCGCTTGTCCTTCACCGATTCCACAGCGTAGAAGAATTCCGCGCCGCGCACGTCCCCCACGATAGGCAGGTCGGACAACCTCTCCAGAGTGGTGCGGACCCCCTCCTTCGCCAGGACGTGGAGGGCCTCGCGCGCCATCAGGTCCACGTCGCCGACGCCACCGCGCACGTCTCGATCGTGTGCGGCGGCAACCGAGTGGACGCGCCTGGACGTCCGGCTACCGCTTACGCCCGAACCGGAGCTTCCACGGCATCCGGGCCGACTCCAACTGCACCGCGAAGCTCATCTTCGACGTGCCCTCGGCGCGTTCCTCGAACCGGATCGGCACCTCCCTGATCCGCATCCCGCGCTGCGTGACCCGGTAGTTCATCTCCACCTGGAACGCGTACCCGTTGCTCTGGATCGAACCGATGTCGATCTTCCGGAGGGTCGCGGCGTGCCACGCCTTGAACCCGGCCGTGGCGTCCTTGACGCCCAGCCGCAGGATCGTGTTGACGTAGGTGTTCGCCCACGCCGACAACGCTTTGCGGTGCCACTCCCACTCACCCGCCACCGAGCCGCCCTCGACGTAGCGGGAACCGATCACCACCGCCGCGTCCGTGTCGGCGAGCGCCTTCACCATGGTCGAGATGACGCTCACGGGGTGCGAGAGGTCGGCGTCCATCTGCACCACGACGTCCGCGCCGTCGTCCAGCGCCTTCAGCATTCCGGCGACGTAGGCGCGCCCGAGGCCGTCCTTCTCGGTGCGGTGCAGGACGGACAGCGGCACCGGCCCGTTCGCGGCGAGGTCGTCGGCCACCGCGCCGGTGCCGTCCGGAGAATTGTCGTCGACCACGAGAACGTGCAGGTCCGGCAGGTCCACACCGGCCAGGAGGTCGACCAGGACCGGCAGGTTGTCCCGTTCGTCGTAGGTCGGGACGACCACCGTCACCTTGGGCGAGCTCGATTCCATCCAGTACCCCTGAGAGTTTTCCGCTGAGCGTCGAACCGGTCCGGCCGGACCGGTCCCACCTTATTCACCACACATCGGGTCACCACTCGAATCGGCGAAACGCCCACCGGATCCACCCACTCCAGTACCCGGAACGGGGCGCGCCCACCCGCGCTCTCTACCATTCCGCTCGTGACCGCCTACGACGACGTGTTCGCCGACCTCGACGCCTCGGCCCTGCCGCCGCGCCGACAGCAGATCCTGGCGGCGATCCGGGATTGGGTGGTCCGGCACGGGTACGCGCCGAGCACCCGGCAGATCGGCGACGCGGTCGGCCTGCGCTCCACGTCGGCGGTGTCGAAGCACCTGGCGGCGTTGGAGGACAAGGGATTCCTGCGACGCGGTGATTCGGTCTCGCGCCCGATGGACGTCCGCGCGTTCCTGCCCGACACCGGCGCGCACCGCTCGTCCCGCGACTCGGTGACCGTCCCGGTGGTGGGCCACATCGCCGCCGGTGCGCCCATCACCGTCGAGGAGCACGTGGACGACACCCTCACCCTGTCGCGCGAACTCACCGGCCGAGGCACGCTGTTCGCCCTGCGAGTACGAGGCGACTCGATGACCGACGCCGCGATCTGCGACGGCGACATCGTCGTGGTGCGCCAGCAGACCGAAGCCCACTCCGGCCAGATCGTCGCGGCGATGATCGACGAGGAAGCCACCGTGAAGGTCTACCAACGCCGCAACGGCCACGTGGTTCTGGAACCCCGCAACCGGGCCTACCACCCCATCCCGGGCGACAACGCGATCATCCTCGGCACGGTGGTCTCGGTCCTGCGCAGCGTCTGACGCCTGAGCGCACTTCTCCGCGCCCGTCCGAGACCACCACCGGCGCTGGTCGAGACCCGGCCGGCACACGCGGCGCAAGGGTCGCGTTCGCACCCGTTCGAGGGACTGACGGCAGAAACCCGTAATTCGACGGAGAACCCGCAGAACGGGTTCACCACACTGCGGTGCGATGAGCGACGACGACAAGGTGCCGGACGAGCTCCGGTTGATCCCGATCGACAACTCCGCCGAAGGCACGTTCACCGGCGTCCAGGCAGGCGTGATCCACGGCGGGGTGCAGTTCGGGGTCGACCGGACGCCCAAGCTCGTCGTGCTGCGCGCCACCCAGGCCGAACTGGACGACGTGCGCAAGCGCTTCGAGCCGCCCGGCGGGTATCCGGCGGCGCGACGGATTCTCGACACCCGCGGCGTGGTCGTCCTCACCGGGCCGGGCACCGGGCGCTCGTACACCGCGCGGCGACTGCTGCTCGACGTCGGTGCGGGCGAAGTGGTCGAAGCCAACCGGGAGCGGCCCCTGGGCACCTTCGACCACCTGGACGCCGGCACCGGGTACGTGTGGGACGTGCGGGAGTCGGCGCGGAACCCGTTCGACCGGGCCGAGTTCGAGCGGATCACCCGGCTGGTGCGCTCGGTCGGGTGCCACCTCGTGATCGTGCTCGACTCCGCCGTCCAGGCCCCGTCCGAGGCGGCCGACCACGTGGTGCAGTTGACCGCGCCGCCCGCGCACGACGTGGCCCTGGCGGAATTGCGGCGACGGTGCCCGACCGATGTGGACGGGCCGCTGCGGGTGCTCACGACCGACCTTGAGCTGGAGGACAAGGCGTCGCCGGAGAAGGCGGTGCGCGCGGCCGGGCTCGCCGTGCGGGTGCACCAGGGACTCGACCTGAAGAGCGCGCTGACCGCGCTGCGCGAGCACGTCGCGCAAGCCGTGGACCGACACCTGTCGGCGCGCTCCGACCTGGAGTTCGCGCTGTCGTTCGCCGTGGCACTGCTGGAGAACCAGCCGTACGACGAGGTCATGGCACGGGCGCTGACCCTGGACGAGGCGCTGGGCGAAGCCGGGCGCGAGCCTGGCGAACCGCTCCGCCGCCGGGCGTTCGCGCTGTCGAAGAACGACCTGCTGACAGCGGTGGCCGCGACGACGACCATGCGCGACCACCCGGACTACCCAGGTCTCCAGGAGGAGACCGTCCACTTCACCCGCCAAGGCTGGGCGGGCGCGGTGCTGCGCAAGCTGTGGCACGAGTACCCGCTCGCGCACGACGTGCTGTGGCAGTGGATGAGCGATCGCGGCATGACGACCCGGTTCACCGACGCCGTGCAGCACGCGGTGATCACGATCGTGACCGAGATCCCCGCCCACGAACCGCTCCAACTCCTGGACAACCTCGCGGGCCGGGGCGCGGTGGCGCACCAGACCCTGGCGGCAGCCGTGGTGGCGAGGTTGGACGAGCGGTACAGCGACCTCGTGTCGCGCACGGTCGAGGCGTGGACCGAGGGGACGGCGTACCAGCAGGCGACAGCCGTGTGGTTCAGCCTCAACCTGTCGGAAGCCCGTCCGCTGGCCGAGTCGTTGCGCAGGCTGGAACTGATCGCCCGCTCGGCGAAGTGGACACCGCGCAACGCGGTGGTGGCCGCTGTGCTGCAACTGCTGAAAGCAGAGCACCACCGGACGCAAGTGCTCGACGCCGTGGTGACGTGGACCGCGAACCGCCGCCTCGCCCAGGTCGCCCTGCCGCTGGCGATGTGGATAACGGGCTACTTCCCCTACCCGCTCACAACCGACCTCATCACGTCACACCCGGAGCAGCTCAAAGCTCTGGCGCACCGCGTGCTGACCGATCCGGAAAGCCGCCAGGCAGCCCTGGAGTGCCTGACGGTACTGGCGGACGAGGCGCACCTGAGGGCAACCTCCGCGAAGCGGCTCGTGCAGTTGACGCGGTTCCTGGCTCCGAACTTCACCTGGATGGGCCGCCGGAAGGCAGTGCTCGCCCTGTGCGCCACAAACCCGGACGGCCGCAACACCCTCCACCGGGCGTTCCGCCTCGCGGCACGGATGCACGAACGTGGACGCGCCTGACCAGCTCCCCGCACGGCACGAAGCAAAGCTTCAGCCGCCAACCACGATCGATCAGTGGAGCACTGAGCTTCCCCGAAGGCCGCCGCATCGACGTCGTCACATGACGTCATATCCGGCCCGTGATGTCGCCGCACGGGCCGGATACGACGATGGACGTCGATCAGTTCGAGCGCGCTAGTCCTTGATGTCCCACCACACGTCGTATTGAGAAGGACTAGGATATTCCTGCTTGTCGAAGACCAGCCGGTAGGAGCCCGTCGGCCATTCCTTGTGGTAGGGGTAGCTGTTGGCCTGGTTGTACGCCTCGACGTGAATCCTGCTGGAGCCGCTCACGTACTCGACCCAGTACCCGGAGCCGGTCACGTGACTGTCGTACCCGGTCGCGAAGGTGACCTTGAAGTCGGGCTTGATCTCGGCGGGCGGCCTCTCCAGCCACGACGCGTCGCTGGGGTAGAAGCTGTGGGAGGAGAGCGTCCAGGTGACGTTCGTGCGGTTGTAGATGTACCCCCTGGTCGTACGCCACATGCGGGGCTCCGACGCGTTCGCCCCTCCCGACGAGGTGCTGATCGGTTCGGCGTTGACGGGGGTCGCCAGCGTGAGGGCGGCGATGATCGCCATGATCATCGCCCATGGCCGGATCAGGCGGGAGTGAGGTCGACGCATGGACTTGAACCCTTTCGATCGTCCCGATTCCGCTTGTTGGCGATGTCCGCCCTCAGCGGCTTCGCCCCACACTGCAATGACTTCCTCGGCCTTTCAAGCCCTGTCAGCCGACCGGGGAATCCGACCACTCCAGGATGACACTCCTTTTGTACTGCGTGGCCAACCCATGACGGACACGGCCGAATCGACCCCCGGAGAGATGCACGCGGAGCACAATCGGATGATCCGCCCGACTACAGGTTTACTGATCAAGATCCGCAGTGGCGACACTATTCGCACATACGAAAAACACGGCGCGAGGTTTATTCTCGGATTTTCGCACATATGACGGAGTTCCGACGCCGCCGGTCACGCCACCCCAGGAACTCCTGAAACTTCTTCGCTTCCAGCCCGCGCAGGCATACCCTCCGCGCACGCTGGGGGCCCGTTCATCTCCGCCAAGTCCGAAAAGCCGAATTCACCCTCGAACATGCGCCCTCCGCGTGCGGTGCGGAACTCGGTCCGCACCCGCAGCGCCTATCGCTGACGCTGTGCCCGTGCCAGGACCTCTTCCTCCACCAGCGCCGTGGGCGGGTGGTGGCTCAGGCACATCGGCACCCGGACCTTCGACAGGCCGGTGCCCTCGGTGGCACCGTAGAACTGACCGGCGGGCAGGCGGGAGACGTCGTCGATGCGGCCACCCTTGGCACGCGCCAGGTCGCTCGCCGCCTGGATCTGGACCGGGGCGTTGAGCAGGCCGAAGAACTGGGTCGCGGCGTTGCCCGAGACCACGTTGTGCAGGGCCTTGGGTGCCTGCGTCGCGTAGACCATGCCCAACCCGTACTTGCGGGCCTGCGACGCCAGGGTCAGCGTGCTCTGGGTGGAGGCGGTCGTGGTGCGCGAGGACACGAACGTCTGGGCCTCGTCCAGCACGAAGAGCCCGCCGAGGGGCCGGTTCCGGGCGGGGTTGCGCTTGATCCACGAGAACAGGGCGAGCTGGAGCTGGTTGACGAAGGTCTGCCGCTGGTCGTCGTTGGGCAGGCCGATGCAACTGATCACCGACACCCTGGCCCTCTTGCCGGCCGGAGGGGTGAGCAGCACGCCGGGGTCGAGCCGCTCCCCGACACCGCCGAACACCGGATCGTTGATCATCTCCGCATTGAGACCATCCGCCATGTCGGAGGCAAGGTGCGGGGCGTCCCGCACGGTGCTGACCGCAGGTGGCAGGTCGGCCAGGAACGCGAGGAAGTCCCGCAGCTCACCGCCCCCACCGCGAACGAAGTGCGTCAAGGCCTGGGTGAGGACGGCACGGCCGGTGGCGGCCTTGCGCCCACCCAGGTTGATCCGGGGCACCAGTCCCGCCACGGCCGCGTCGATCGCGGTGCGGAACTCGTCCGGGTCGTCGGGTTCGCGGTCGAAGCCGGGCAACGGGTCGAGGGTGAGCGGCCTGCCCGCCTCGCGCCGGGGCGTCCAGACCACCACGTCGGTGTCGCGCAGGTAGCGGTCGGCGCGTTCGGCGTCGCCGGGTTCCCAGAGAGCGGGTGGGGCGGGCCAGGGATCGCCCAGCCGGGCGAGGTCGTTGTTGGTGTCGATGAGGATCGAGGAGACCCCTTGCAGCGCGACTTCCTCGACCAGGCGGCGCAGCAGCACGGTCTTGCCCGACCCGCTGCCGGCGAAGACCACAGTGTGCTTGCGCAGCAGGGCGAGCGGGACGGTGAACGGCGTGCCGGTCACGAGGCTGGTGCCCAGGCGCACGCGCGCCTCGTGGTCGGCCGGTTCCGGTCCTGTCGCGGTGAGGTCCTCCGGTGCCTCGGCCTCCTCCGAGGAGGTGGCGGGCTGGTCGGCGGTGACGTCGGACAGCGTCCCGCTGACCCCCGGCCACTCCGGTGCCGGGTCGGAATCGTCGTGACGGACCTGCGGCACGGACGTCGTCGCGAGGTGGTCGAGGTCGACCAGCGCTCTCGTCAGGAGCTGTGACGAGGTCGCGGGGCGACGGGTGAGCAGCCACGGCAGGAACCCCGGCGGTGACTGGTCGCGCATCTTCTCCAAAGCGGTGAACAGGCGCAAGTCGCTTTCGGCGATCGGCAGGTCCAAGCCCCCATCGGCGCGGAACGCCTCCAGCGCCGCCGTGGTGGCGGGCCCGCCGGAGAAGGCCGTGTTGCGCAGCACGACCAGGTGGCGCTTGTCGTCGCCTCGGCGGAGTTCCGCTTCCAGTTGGGCGGACTTGAGCCGGGCCAGCACGGCACGGGCGTTGGTGTGGGCGATGGCGCGGAAGCTCCAGTGGACCTCGCCTTCACCGGCCTCGTCCACGGTGAGACGCAGCCGCGCGTGCAGGGGCGGGTTGCCCGCGCGCGAGGCGTCGACGGTCAGCGGAGGGCCGTCGGCACCTCGTTCGAGCACTAAGCAGTGCAGCGCGGCACCGAGCAGTGCTTGCATGCGCTCGTCCTCCCGCTGGTGGTCCAGGGGAGCGAGGACGTCGGCGGCGTCGTGCAGGCGGGTGAACAGGGCGTCGAGCTCGTCCGCTTCCTGTGGCACCGCGATCGGCTGGTCCGCGGGCTCGGCGACGGCGGCGAAGTCCCGCAGTTCCTCGACGGTGTCGTGGACGAGGCACCAACGGATGTGCTCGTCCACGCGTTGCAGGAGCCGTCGGGGCGTCCAGTGGGCCACGTCCCGCCCGGCGAACGCCGACGCGTGGACGGGCCAGGTGGCGTGCGGCGGGGTGAAGCCGATCTCGCCGTAGAGGCCGGCCAGGTGCCGCTCCACGATGGCGGTGGCCACGGCCGCGCTGGGCATGGCGGTGCGCAGGTCGAGCACGCGGAACCGGTCGGCCGCCGAGTTGACGGCGTGGTGCTCGACGAGGTCCCACGAGCGCGGCAGGCAGGCCACCACCACGATGGTGCGACGGGTCTCCTCGCGCACCCGCATGAGCCCGTCGGCCAGGCGGTCGACCAGGGCCTCCTCCCCCGGCGCGTCGGCGGCCTGGGTGATGACGCTGTCGACCTGGTCGACGGCCATCACGACCGGACCGACCAGGGCGAAGATCTTGGACAGGTCGCCGAGCAGCAGTTGCGGCGGCCGGGACGCGGTGCGGAACCCCCACGCCACCCGGTCGGCGGCCTCGACGCCCTCGGGCAGGACGAGGTAGGCGTTGCCCGCTTCCCACGCCTTGCCCTTCGCGCGGTACAGGACCAGCGCCCGCAGGGTGTCCTGGCACTCGACGGCGATTGGGGGGTCGAGGGAGCGCAGGCCGTCGAGCAGCGCCTCGACGTCCTGCCCGCGCACCGGCAGGGTGCCCGTGAGGCGCATGCTCGTCTCCCGGTCCTGGCCGGTGAGGCGGGCGAGTTCACCGAGCAGGCGACCCAGTTGCCCGCCTTGGCGGTCCAGCAGGCCACCGACCACGCCGTGCACCGCACCAGCCCAGAACGAGTGGCCGTCGAGGAGCTTGAGCAGGAAGAACGACCCGCCCTGTTGCTGCACGTGCTGCCTGAGCCAGCCGAGCATGTGCGTCTTGCCCACGCCGCGCTCGCCCCGCAGCACGATGCCCATGGGGTTGGCCCGCGGACGTCGTCCGGCCGCCGCGACGGCCTGGGTGATGCCGTCGACGGCATGCGGGTGCAGCCCGTCGACGTGGTGGTGCATGGGGCTCCAGATGTCGTCCGGGGTCACCGCCCAGCCGAACTGCACCGACGACAGCGCGTGGTGTTGCTCCTCGTTCACCCGGCCGCCTCGATCGCCAGCGTGTGGCGAGGGCTGCCGCCGAGCACCAACGCGGCCTGCCTGTCCCGCTCGGTGAGCGATTTCTGGTCGGCTTCGGCCCGCAGGTGGACGTCGGGGCGGTCCGCCAGGGCCGTCAGCGCCTGGTCGAGCCGGTCGGCCGGCAGGTCGTCGAGGTGTTCGCGCAGCGCGCGGAGCGGCACCGCGTCCCCGGGGCGCGGAGCCAGCACGCGGTAGGCGGTCTCGACCCGGTGGCGCGGGTCCGCGGTGAAGAGCCCGCCGAGGGTGCCGCCGGTGATCTCCAAGTGGCGTCGCAGGCCGGCCAGCAGCACGGAGAGGGCTCCACCGGCGTACCCGGCTCGGGGAAGCCGCGGTGCGGACAGCTCGGCCTGGCACCGCACAGCACCTTCATCGGTCAGGTCGTGCACGTAGGCGCGGCCGACCTTGGTGCTGATCACCAGCCCGAGATCGTTGAGACGGCGACGGCAATCGCCGTCGAGGGTGAAGCCCGCCAGCTCCCGCAGCTCGGCGTTGGTCAACTCGCGGGCCTCCGCCATCAGCACGAGCAGCGCGGCGCGCTCGCGCATGGTCAGCCGTTCCTCGGGCATCCCGTATCCGTTCCCGCGGTCATCCGCGTCCTCGACCGACGACGGTGCAGCCGCCCGGCTCCACCGCGATGCCGTGCTGCGCGCCGGTGCTCTCGACGTCACCCCCCGCTCGGACGACGAGTCCGGCGGCGTGCGCCTCGACGGCGGCAAGGCGGATCTGCCGGTCGTCGTCCAGTGGGGAGGGCCCCGAGGATGGTAACCACACGGCGTCGGCCGGCCAGGGCCAGGCGCGCCACCCGACCCTGGACAGCGAGGTCGCGCAGGCTGTTCGCCGTGAGGACGTTGTCCCAAGGACACTTCGCCCTTGGTACGTCAACTACAACCGGGGCGTCGATCGGAAGGTCTTCGACCGACCGCACCGAAGCCGACCACGCGATATGGACCCAGGCCAACCAGCCCGACCTGGAGTCAACCCGGAAAGCCTCGATGGTGTCGTCCAGCCTCCACCAGTTCGGAGCTACTCTCTCATCTCGACTCGGCCGCGTCGGGAAGCGATTCGGCCCGCACAGAGCGACTCCGAGCCGAAAGGACGACGAGTGACGAAGCCCGCAAGGCGCGTGACCGGCCGATGGCGGATCGTGGAGATGGACCAGTGGGACCAGGACGCCATCGACCTCGTCGAGCCCGGGTTCATCGAATTCACGCGAGGCGGGACCGGTGAATTCGGCTTCATCGCCGTCCGTGGCGGGATGGACTGCCGGTGGAGCGAGCGTGACAGCCGGCCTTTCGTCGAGTTCACCTGGGAGGGCAACGACGAGATGGACCAGGCCACCGGGCGCGGCTGGGCCGTCCTGGCCGAGGACGACACGCTCACCGGGCACCTGTTCTTCCACCTCGGAGAGGACTCGGGCTTCCGCGCGACACCGTTCCCCAAGACCAGAGCGCGAGGCGGGCGTTGAGCGAGTACCAGTACTACGAATTCGTCGCGCTGGACCAGCCGCTCGCCGCGAAGGCGCAGGCCGAGGTCCGCGCCCTGTCCACTCGTGCGCGAATCACCGCCACCAGCTTCGTCAACGAGTACGAGTGGGGCGACTTCCGCGGCGACCCGAGCCGACTGGTGGAACGTCACTACGACGCGCACCTCTACCTCGCCAACTGGGGAACCCGACGCCTCCTGCTGCGCCTGCCACGCAGTCTGCTCGACGTGGACGCGGTCGAGCCCTACCTCGTCGACGAGCAGGTCGAGACCTGGACGACGGACACGCACCTCATCGTCGACCTGCACAACAACGACGAGACCGGCGACTGGGACTACGAACCGCAGGGAGCACTGTCCGCCATCGTCGGAGTCCGGACCGAACTCGCCGCCGGCGACCACCGCGCGCTGTACCTGGCGTGGCTCGCCGGATACGGCACCTGGGAACGCGACGAGAACACCTTCGACCGCGAAGCCGACCACGACCCGGAACCACCCGTGCCCGCCGGACTGCACACACTCACCGCGGCGCAGCGCGCGCTGGCCGACTTCCTCCGGCTCGACGACGACCTGCTAGCGGTCGCCGCCGAAGCGAGCCCACCACTGAACGAGACCACCGACGACCCCAAACAGCTCGCGGCTTGGTTAACAACGCTGCCCGCCACCGAAAAAGACCACCTGCTGCTGCGTGTCGTCCAGGACCAAGCCGCGACCGTGCGGATGGAACTACTGCGCCGGTTCCGTGGCAGCACCCCGCCCGTCACCGCACCGCCACAGCGCACCGTGGGCGAGCTCCTGGACGAGACAGCACGCAGACGTGCCAAACGGCAGCAGCGGGAAAAGGCGAAGCGCGCCGAGGAGAAAGCCCACCACGAGCGCGACCGAGCCCTCGCCCGCGAGCGGCGACTGGACGAGCTGGCGCAGGACGAGCAAGCCGCCTGGACACGCGTCGACGCCCTGATCGCCACCCGCAAACCCGCCGACTACGACGCCGCCGTGGCACTCCTAGTCGATCTGCAAGCTTTGGCCAACCGCGAGAACCGACCACTCGACTTCAACCGGTGCCACGCGGCCCTCCGACAGACGCACAAGAACAAGCCCAGCCTCATCGCCCGCCTGGCACGCGTAAACCTGTGACCGGGCCAACCTCACCGGATCACTCGCCCCGACGACCAGCACAAACAGCTACCTCCTAGGAGGTACTGCTCGGCCAGTCATCCATCCCGACCATCGAATCAGCAACAGCTACGGCAACAACAAATCCTCGCTGGAACCGCGAACCAGTCACCAAACTGGTGACCACAGTTGACAGCATCTTGCGCGAAGCAAGCAGGAACCATTCCAGAACAGCCGACCTCAGCCTACAGCGCACTTAAATACAAGATCGACCACATACCACATAAGCACAGGTCGACAAAACAATCCAGACAAGCTGCTACCCAGCGCAAACAGATATCCAGCAAGTCAACCAGCGCAGTTCACCGCCACCCGCAGCCGTGACACGTCATTCGACTCCACCGGATACTCCAGATTTTCTCCACACACCGCAGTGCGGTCGGCGGCAACACGTGCCGACCTCAACCGCCGAACACACGGTCTCCACGCGCGGTGTGGAACTCCACCCGCACCGGCAACACCGCGGCCAACCGCTCAGCCAACCGCTCACCCCGCTCGTGCCACGCCGCCGTGGTCGCCTCGTCGGGGAAACCCGAGCTCTCTGGGTCGCTACGGTTGTACACGGCCTGGAACTCGTCGTCCCACATGTCGATTGCCCTCGCCAAGTCCGCAGGTGCACCGAACTCGGCCACGAGTCGCTCAGCAGAACAGTTGTCGGCGATCGCCTCGTCGGCGGTACGGACCCAGAAGGGGAAGCACTCCCACTCCGGTGCCACTCGGACCGAGATCAGTCGGCTCATTCTCCCCATCCTCGGTAGTTCGGATCCGCCTCTGCGCGCGGGTCACGTCGCGCGTCTTTGAACGGCGTGGTCGCACTGCGGATGTTGGCACCGACGATGAAGCCGTTGTCGCCCACCGACACCGTGATGTAGTGCGTCTGGCCACCGTACTGGACCTCGAAGATCGGCCTTCCGGGCGGCTTGCCCTGGCAGTAGCCCGTGTACTTGCCTTCGGTGGTAGCACGGTGCACCACCTCGGCGATCTCGTCCTCAGGGATCCCGGCAGCGGTGAACTCGTCCTTGTGCTTCATCACGTGCGCAAGGCCGGACTCCTTGTTAGTACGCTGATTAACCCCTCCCTCCTCCAGGAAAACGATCTTCCCGTTGGGATCCCTACTAATTTCGACGACCTTGTCCGGGGAGATTTTCACGCCGTTGTCCCGAGCTTCGTCGATAAGCTCCTGCTTCTCCCGCTCCCGGCGCTGCCGATCGACCTCGCGCGGATCCTTTTGCTGCGGGTCAGGATCCTTCCGCCGGAGCCGGTCGACCAACTCCTTGAGCTTGCGCCAGACCATGCGCAACACCTCGGCAAGCCCGTCGAGCCGTTTTGCCACGTTGGAAATGGTCTTGAGCAGCTTGCGCACCACGTCCACGATCTTGGCGGCGTACTTGGCAACCAGGCTGGTGGCCTGCATCGCCACCACTGGCGCAGCGGCACCACCCGTGACGAGAAGTTCCAGCCCCCAGACCACGAGCCTGCCGACCACGTCAGCGATCAAGTCCCGCACGAACTCCCGCACCGCCGCCACGATCTCACCCATGATCGTGACCACGGCACTTACACCGCTGCACACCCTCGACGCACCACGCAGCGCGTCGACCACTTCTCCGGCACGCGCCCGATACGCGTCACCTGCGGCACCGCGCCACCCGGCAGTGCAATCACGCGACGTGGTCTCCAGGCCACCGGCCGCTCGCTCGACGCCTTCACTGATGTTCTGCCAGGTCTGCGCGTAGGCGCGGATGACCGGCGGTGTCCCGGCCAGATCGTTCAGCATGTCCTGCAACGGCTGGACGTGCTCGATCAACCACCCGACCCCGTAGGACGCCAGCGTCCCCACCGGGTCCATGTAGACACCGAGCGCTTCAAGCCCAGCACCGACGATCCCCAGGCCCGCCTCGACCCAATCCCCGTCGTTGATCCCATCGAGCGCGGCCTGCCCCGCCTCCAACAGGCCGATCCCGGTGATCGCGGAGGTGTCGTCCTCCGGTTCCGCGACGAACGGGTTGTTCACCCGCCCCCCAACCGCTCGAACCGTTCGACGTTGTCACTCTCAACCTGTTCATATAGCTCGACGGTCGCCTTCAACGACTCGGCCATCGAGTCCAGCGCCTCCTTAGCTTGGGACAACGCGTCCACGCCCCACTTCTCCAGCGGGTCGAGCATCAGCGTGAACGGCTGGCACAGCACCCCGTACGCATCCGCAGACATCGACACCTGACGCGCCGCATCCAACGCCTGCCCCAACACGTCCCCCTGCCCCTGGACCTGCTCGGCGTGCTCTCGAACCTCATCGGGCACCACCTCGAACGCCACCCGAGCCTCCCCGTCCCGTCAGCGGTACGAACAGCAGCCTTTGTACGCGATAGACCCACGGACGACCGTCAGATCGAGGAAATGCAACCCGATCAGTCGATCCGGCGTGCCACACATGCCGGACAGCTATTAACCGCCAGTTCCGCACTCATCGCAGGCATGACCGATTGACGCTCAGAGCTTCCATCCTCACAGTTAAATAACGCGCCGTGAGTTTTCTTGATGACCTTGGCCGTTCTCTTCCTTGACAGGAGCAGATGATTCCTACTCGCCACACGCCAAAGACCAAGCCCGACGCCATCGATTTCGACAAAGCAATCGCCACGTTCAGCCGCAAGGCGACCAATAAACTGCGGACCCCGACGGCTAAACCAAGGGCCTACGCGGCCCTCTCGAACACACGAAGTCCAAAACACCGAACGCTTCTTCTTGTTTGTTAAAATGATAGGCAAAGCGCGGCTGCCCAACCTGTCAGTCCACCTGGGCCACGCAGTGGACGTCAACGGCGCAGGCATCGGGTACGTCAAGCTGAGGAAGTCCAGTCACGACACACCGGAGAATGGGTTTCCCCCAGCAAGCACGACCTCAGGCAGTGGGAAATGCTGCGTCTGAAGCAACGAACTGCGCCCAAACCACCAATGCAAACCAACTGCGACAAGTGCAGCCAACAAGCTGAACCTCACTCTGCCAGTGCTGTTCCACAAGCGCCCTGACCAGCGCAAACAGAGAACCAGCACGTCAGCCGGTACCGTTCACCGCCGTTTGAAGCCATCGGACGTCGTTCAGCTCTTCTGCCTGCTCCAGATTTGCTCCTCACACAGCGGTGTGAACGGCAGCAGGTCAACCGCCGGACACGCGATGTCCTCGCCTCATCGGCAGATGCGAAGGAGGGGACCGACGTCGTCCAGCAGCCGTTGTTCGAGCGACTGGACATCGCAGCCGGTTTCACCTTGCCGCAGCGTGACCGGTGGTATGGCCTCTGATCGATCCGGGCTTCGATCTGCGATGAACTGCGCTCAGTCGTCCTCCGCCTCTTCTTCGACCACCTCAGCGCCGTTCCACACGAACCGGGCGGTGGTGACGGCGTCGTCGTCGCCACCGCTGATCAGCTGGTGGATCGCGATGCCGTCCAACTCGCGATAGGTGCACCACTCGTGGTCGGAGGTGAGGACCAGGTCGAGGTCCAACGCCGACAGCAGTTCGAACACCTGGCCGCGGTTGACGCTGTCGACGCCGACGAAGACCTCGTCCAGCAGGATGACCCGCGGCGCTCCGGCAACGGCCTGGTAGTGGGCGGCCACGGCGGCGAACAGCGGCAGGTGCAGCGCGATCGCTTTCTCCCCACCCGACAGCGCACCGTGGATCTTCTTGGTCAAGGGCTGCCAGCCGGTCCCGTTCATGCGGTCGACCTTCACCACGAACCTGTGCCAGGCCGTGTAGTCGAACACCTGCCCCAGCTGCTGCTCCCAGTTGGTGGCCGTCTCGTCGCCCTTGGCCTGCTCGACCCGGTCTCGGAAGAACCGGTGCAGCGACTCGCGGTCCTCCTCGGTCAACCGCACCGGGTCCTTGAGCAGGAGGTCACGCGCCGCTTTCGTACCCGCTGGCAGCTCGGGCGAGACCTCCCACACCAACCGCACCGCCACCTTCGAGGCGGTGCGCACGCGCTCCAAGCGGGCGTTCATGCCGTCGACCAGGTCGTGCGCCTGCCGTATCCGGGCGGCGAGGTGGCGGCGCGTGTCCCCCGTGAGGGTCCGGTCGAACAGCTCGCGCTCCTGCGCGGTGATGTCCTCCCTGCTGCGTTCCGCTTCGGACCGCAGCAGGTCGAACAGCGCCGAAGCGCCGATCCTCACCCCGTCCACCATCGCGGAGAAGACCTGGACGTCCTCGTCGGAGTCGAGTTCGAGGTCGGCCCGACCACCCAGCACCCCGCGTGAGGCGTGCACCTCCTCCGCCAACCGGTGTGCGGCGTCACCGAGGTTCTTCGGCGAGTGGGGCAGCGCCGGCCACACGGCGGCGATCGACCTCGCCGCGTCCAGCGCTGCCC
Organism: Actinosynnema sp. NPDC023587; assembly: GCF_040640215.1. NCBI lineage: Bacteria > Bacillati > Actinomycetota > Actinomycetes > Pseudonocardiales > Pseudonocardiaceae > Actinosynnema > Actinosynnema sp. NPDC023587. The sequence goes on from NZ_JBFABG010000003.1 coordinate 633,084, forward strand.
GGACACCGCTCGACGCCGTCAGCACCTGCCTGAACGCGGCCAGGTCGTCCAGACCGCTGTCGGCGGGCAGGCTGCCGTCCGCCAAGTGCCGAAACCGCGCTGCGGCCTGGTCGCGCACTTCGGTGGCGCGGTCGCGGTCACGCGCGTCGGTGGCCCGCTGGGCGGTGAGTTCTCCCAGGCGCACGGCCAGGGTGCCGATCTCATTCTGGTTGGCACGCGCCTCCCGCCTGACCAAGCCCAGCTGCTCGCGCAGCGCGGCGAGTTCGTCCAGCACCTGCCGGTAGTCGACGCCGATGGTGCCCTCTACGGCCTCCAGCTCGCTGTCGAGCCCGCGGACCACGGTTTCTGCGTCGTCCGCCTCGTCCTCCCCCTGTTCGGCGGCGAGCCGGGAGCGCTGGGCCTGCTCGGCGGTCCGGTCCGCTTCACGACGTGCCGTGAGCAGGGCGGCGTGCTCGTCGACCCAGGCGTCGGATGCGGTCCGGAAGGCGTCCAGGGCTGCCACGACGGCGGTGAGCGCATTCCGCTCGGTGGGCAGGCCGTGTTCGGCTGCCGTCGTGGACAACGCGCGCAGGGCGCGGTCCACGCGCTGCTCGCTCTTCGCCAGGCCGTCCAGTGACCGCCGAACCACGCCGTCGGCGCTGGAGACCGCCGAGTCGGCTCTGGTCAGGGCCTCCAGCGCCGCATTCGCATCGGCGTGGCCGGGCCGAGCGCGCCGGTCGGCCTCGACGTCGGACCTGCGTCCGGCCAGCGACCGCAAGGCGACCGCATGCGTCTCGATCAACTGTTCCGACGCGGCTATCCGCTCACGCAGTTCGGTCAACCGGCGCTGCCGGGCCCGTTGCCTGGCGAGCGCGCCGATGTGCGAGGCCTCGTCCTTGTGCCAAGTGCCGCGCAGGTTGCCCATGCGCCAACCACCGTCGGCTCCGATGGCGACCGGGTGTCCTCCGGGGAGAGCCTCCCCGTAGGCCACGCCACCGAGCAGGCGGGCGACGACGTCGGTGGCCACGGGCGCGTCGACCTCGGGTACGAGGACGTCGGCGAGTGAGCGACCCAGCGCCGGCGGCACGGCACCGGGCACGGCGAACGTGTCGTGCCCGGCAACCGCGCCGTCGTGACCGACCCAGGCGTCCAGGAGCCCGGACGCCTGGAGCGCGGCCTCCACCGACGCGCGGACGTCGTCGGGCACCGCGTCGGCGAAGCGGACCAAGCGCCACAGCGGCGCGCCCACCATGGTTCCTCGGTCTGCGGTACGCGTGTGTGGCGGCCGAGGAGGCAGGTCCTCCTCGGTCAGCAGCCGCCGGACCTCGTCGCGCACGGCATCCCGATCGAGCTCGGCGGTCTCCAGCGCTGCCCCGACCAGGGTCTCTTCCCGCGTAATGGTGCCCAGCACGCGGCTCGCGGCCGAATCGACTTCGGTCAGCACGGCGGTTTCCGACGCCGCGAGGTCCGCCAGTGCCGCGGGGTCGGCGAAGGTCAGCTCGCGGCAGGCCGCCGCCCACGCCAGGATGGCGGCCCCGAGCTCCGCGAGCGCCGCCTCGCGCCGGTCGGCGATCTCGGCCCGCCGTTCGGTGACCTCCGCCAGGGCTTCCCGCGCCGCGTCGAGCGCCTGTTCCGCGTCCCGCCTGCTGTTGACCGCCACCTCGTGCTCGTTCAGGGCGGCGCGCACAACCTCGACCTGCTCGGCACGCGCCTGAACCGCGGCGCGCAGCAAAGCCCGCGACCGCGAGGGGTCGGCGAGGACGCGGGAGACCTCGGCGTGCACCGAGGCGAGACCGACACGGGTGGCTGCGGTCGAGGCACCGTCGGCCAGCGCTCCCGCGGTTGCGGCCCGTGCCTCCGCGTGCCGGGCAGCGGCGTCGGCCGCTTCCGCGTCGGTCCGGGCGACCTGGCGGTGGCGGGTCGCGTCGGCGCGCCTCTTCCCGGCGGCCGCACGAGCCTCGCGCACGCGGGTCCGCAGCCGGTCGAGCTGTTCACCCTTCCGGTACGCCTCGCTGCCGGTCAGGCCCTGGATGCGCCCTTCCGTCTCGACGATGCGCCGCTCCAGCAGCTCACCGCGTTCTTCGGCCTCTTGTTTGCGCTGCGCGGCGCGGCGATGCTCGTCCTCCGAGAGTTTCGCGGCGTCCGCGAGGTTGCCCAGCTCCGTGGTGGCGGAGATCAGCTTCGCCGCTGCGGCCCGCAGCACGCGCTGCGCGTACGCGCGTTGCCTGGTTTTGAGGTGCTGTGCGGCCTCCACCTCCGCGTCGAGGCGTTTGAGCTGTTCACGCTGCCGGTCCAAGCGCTCGAAGCCCTCCGCGAGGTCGCTGATCTCCGACTCGCCCAACGGCGGCAGCGCCTTGGACAGCAACGTGGACAGCAGACCGGGGTCGAGCCGCTGGGAGAGCTTCGGCGTGCGGAGTTGGAGCAGAGCCGTGATGAGCGCGTCGTAGCGCTGCTCGCTCAAGCCGGGGAACAGGGTCGAGCGCACGGCCGCCCGGTAGTCGGCCGCGTTCTGGTGGAGCGTGCCCCGGTCGCCGAGCGCGGCTTCCAGGGCCTTGGTGGTGAGGGGCGCGCTGTTCGGGTCGGTGAGGGTGAGGCCACCCGGCACGCCGATGCGCTGCCCGGTGGTGAAGTAGTCCGGGTGCACCGCGGTGGTGTGCCTGGTCGCGGCCAGCCGCGCGCCGCACGAGAACCACTTGTCCGACGAGCCGTCCGCACCGGGGAAGCGGAACTCCAGCCACACGTACCCGACTCTCGTGGTGCCGGTCGCCCCTTCCCCCATCAGGTTCCAGTGCATGGTGCGCTCGGACGTGCCGAACGTGGAGAGCCGGTTGGCGCGCAGGTTGGCGTCGAACAGGAACGGCAGGAGCAGTTCCAGCGCCTTCGACTTGCCGGTGCCGTTGGGGCCGCGCAGCAACAACCGTCCCTTGTGGAACCTGAAGACCTCGTCGTAGTAGCGCCACACGTTCAGGATCCCGGCGCGTTCGGGCACCCACCTGGCCACCGTCTCCGGCGCGGTGCCGCTCTCCGTGCGTGGCAGCTCGGTCACCGTCATGACTCGTCCTCGACGTCGTCGGCACTCGTTCGGGTCACCGCGTAGCGGGTGGCGGCGGGCCGGGCGCGCACGACACCGCTGTCGAGCCGGACGAGGCCGAACGCCCTGAGCACGTCCAGCGCGTCGGCGACCAGCCGCGTGGCACCGTCCTCGCCGCGGTAACCCTTGGCCCACTTGGGGAAGCGACCGAGCAACGCGTCGGCCTCGGCGTGCAACTGCTCCACAGCGACCTGTCCGTCCCCCGCCGTGATCAGGTCGAGGAGCAGCAAGGCGGCGATCTTGGCGTTGCCGGAGTCGTCGGGGAAACGACTGTCCGTGGCCACGCCGTCCGGGTCGATCAACATGACGCCTTCGGCACGTTCCTCCACCAGCAACCCCGCTTGGTCGGCGGCCCGGCGCAGGAGCTGCCCGCCGGTCGGTGACTCCAGGTAGGCCAGTTCCGCGGGCGTCAGGCCGTCGCGGTGCACGACCGGGTCGTCGACCAGCTTGCGGAACACCGAGTGCCGCAGCCACAGGTTGCGCTGGACCTCGGACACCGGCTCGTCGGCATCGCCGTAACGCCGTTCGCGGGACAGCCGGGTCAGCAGCTCGGTGAAGCGCAGCGGCACCTCGTCGGCGGGGACCGCGACCTGCGACGCGCCGACCGGTGCCGCCAGCAGGCGCATGAGCAGCGTCGCGTCGACCCGGTAGAGGACTTTCGCGTCGGCGGAGCCCACGAACGACTCAGTGGCGCCATCCACCACTTCGACCGCGCCGACCGACTCCAGCAGTCGCAGCGCGTCGACGAACGCCATCCGCTCGGCGCGGCTGGACGTGTCGAACGGCGGCAGCACCGGGTCCACGGCCGACGCCTGGACGACGCGGTCCGCCAGCAACCCGACCGTGGTCACCGGCACCCCCAGCAGCTCGGCGGCCACCACGCACAGCAGGGTGTACCGGCGGCGGTCGAACGGTGCCCGCCCCGTGCGGTGCCGTCGCGCCGGGCGGGTGGGGTCGGTGGCGACCCGGACCTTGGCCAACCGCGCGTACCCCAGGCGGGGTTCGACGATCAGCGACCACCCGCAGTAGTAGTCGAACCACTTCTCGACGGGTTCGCGCCGCCTGCGCACGAGGTCGAAGGCTTCCGGTGCGGCCCTGGCACCGATCAGCGGTGTCGCCAGCAGCAAGCGGATCGCCCGCGCGACCTCCTCGCGCTCCGCGATGACCAGCTGGTTCGCCAGGTTGCTCATCCGGTCGCCACCCCTTCGGTCGCCCCCTGTTGCCGCCGTGCCGCGCGACCACCCGGCGTGCGGATCTCGACGTCGTAGTCCGGGCCGGTGAACACGCCGCGCGACGTCCTGAGCACCGCTTGCTCGCGGTGCGCCCCAGGCGGCCTCAGCAGGATCTCCACCCGCCCGTCGCCCGTGGTGGCCCGGTGGACGCCGTGCCGGTCCGGTGCCACGGCCAAAGCCCGCCCGAGCAGGTCGAGCAGCCGTCCGAGCACCTCGTGGTCCAACCGCCCGAACTGCGACAACCTCATGCCACCACCGGTGTCCAACCGGTCCCACGCGGCCTTCAGCGCGGCCCGCTCCGCACGAGCCGACTCGGCGCGCGCCGCCTTGACCGCGGCCACGTCGCGCACCCGCCCGGTGCGGGTGAACCGCTCGGTCCGCCCCGCGCTGCGCAGCAACGCCGACACCTCCACCGGTGGCGCGTCGGCCCACCGGGCGGACGACGCCACGAGTTCCGGGTCGGGGTGCGCGAGGTGCGCGTGCCGGGCCGAGCCGAGCCCGAAGGCGGTCGACCACAGCAGGTGCAGGTCCTCCTCGGTCGGTGCGACCGCGAACCAGCGCGCCAGCTCGCGGAAATCGGCCGCCGCGCTGGTCGACCTGCGCCTGGACTCGGTGATCCGGTCGAGCACCTGCAACAACGCGATGATCGCGCGCCTGGCGACCACGAACAGCTGTTGAACCCTGGGTGTGCCGCCGTCCACCGGCAGGAACCACGCACGCAGCCCTTCCCACCTGGCCCGGCGCAGCTCCAACCACGCGACCGCCGGATCACCACCCGAGGTGGGCGGGAGTTCGGCACCCGCCAGCGCGCGGTGGTGCAGGAGAGCCACTCCCCGTTCCTCGACCAACTCGACCCGGTTGGCGATCGCGTGCGCCCGCTGCTCCAGGTTCGTGGTGAACTCCTGGAGGTACGCCACGGTCGCCGACTTGACCTCGCGGAACGTCTCCTGGTCGGCCCCCTCGGCGCGCAACAGGCGCTGCAACTCGCCGTTGAACTGCTTGGTGTTGCCCCGCAACGCCTCCAGGTGCCCCTCCAGCTCGACCAGCGTGCCGAAGACCCGGCGATCCGGCACACCGGGATCACCCAGCTGCACGACCAGCTCACCGAGCCGGTCGGCGATCGCGTCGAGCACCGCCGTCTGGAGCGCGCCCGTCGAGGCCAGCACACCCATCGCGTGCACCACACCGGCGAGGGCTGCTTCACCGCGCTTGGTCAAGGAGTACTGGAGGTTGCGCCGCTCGTACTCGTCGGCGGTCCGGTAGTTCTCGGCGTGGTTCTGGGTGACGTCGAGCAGTCGCCAGTCGCGCAGGCTCCCCAGCGCTTCGGTCAGGTCCTTGTCGTCCAGCGGGTCGAGCCACCCCACCGAGCGGAGCCGCGCCCGCACGTCGTCCAGCCCGAGAGCGGTCTCCAACCGCTCGTTGGCCTCACCGAACGCGTGCAGGATCGCCACGTACAGCTCGGCCCGCTCGCCCGTGGTGAACCGGAACATCTCCGGCGGCACGCGCATGGCGTCCAAGAGCACCCTCCTCCCACCGGGCGAGCACGCTACGGCAGACCGCCGACATCCCGTCCGCAATCGTCGAGTTCGTCCAACAGCCGCACGGTGACCCGTTCCTCCGGGACCGCCAGCCCGTGCTCGCGCATCGCGTCCGCCAGCCCACCGTCCCACGGTGCCTCGGTGACCCGCCCCACCGATGTGCCGACGCGTGCGCTGCCCAGCGCAAGCAGGTAGTCGTCGGTGGCCATGCGCCACGGCACAGCACCGGTGCGTGCCACCACGTGCGCGGCGATCCGCACACCCTCGCCGTCGAAGTCCCCGTGGTAGTGGAGGGTCGCCCCGGCTGTGGTCAGGCCACGCAGGAGCACGATCACCGCGCTGTTGGGCCAACCCGACGTGCACACCACCGGCGGGCACGAAGCCCCGAACCGGGCCACCGCCACCGCGAGCACGCTCGGATTCTCGAACACCCACACGTCCTCAGGTGTCCCGACGAACGAGGTCGCCCGGACCTGCGCCAGCGTCAGGGCCGCGACGTGCCCCGCATCGGCGCACACGCGCAGCACCCCGCCTCCGACACCACCCAACCGCAGGCCGGTGACCAGGACCACCGAGGACAACTCGTCCTCGACCACCCCCGCGCGCTCCCACAGCGCCCGCCGCTCCTGCGCGTCTCCCGGCAGGTCGACGCCGTAGAGCGCCGCCAGCGCCCGCAGGACCAGCCCGGCGCACCGCGTTCCCTCGTCCAGTGCGTGCGGATCGCCGAGGACGGCCTCCGCCAGCACCGGCAGCGGCACACCGGTCGCGGGCAACGCGGCGACGACCCGCAGAGCCCGGTCGAGCCCGTCCCGCGTGCGTTCAACGGAGCCACCGACGAGCCCGGCCCGCCGAACAGCGTCCACCCACTCCAGCAACGCCGGCTGTGCCGTCACCACGGGGTGCCGGGTCGCCCACTCCCAGAGCCCGGCGCGCGCCGCGTCTGCGAGCGCCCGCCGCGCGGCCCGGTCGTCCAGTGGTCCCAGCAGCGCCGCGACCACTTCGCGCACGCCTGCCCTCACGGACGAGACCAGCAACTCGTCGAGCGCGGCCACCGACACCATCGCGTACTCACCCGGCAGGCGCTCGTCCCCCAGCAGGTCAGCCACGGCCGATCGCTGCTCGTCATCGAGGGGGCCCACCCTCACCCGGCGGACCTGCCGCCCCGACGACAACCGGTCGTGCACGGCCCGCCACAAGGGCCGCAGGGCGGCGGAATCGAGCCCGTTCAACGAACGCACGACCCCAACCCTGTCAGAGCCCACCTCCGCGGACCCCGGCCGGGATGACGTGCCCCAGCTTGAGCAGGGCCTTGCGGAACTTCAGCTCCTGGTCCGGTCGGACGGCGAGGTGGCGGTCACCGATCGGACGGCACAGCGCTCGCAGGGCGCGGTCGCGGGTGATCAACGCGGCGAGCGCGGGATCGGCGCACTCGATGACGCGGACGTGGCCGAGATCGGTCAGCTGCGAGCTTCGCCGCTCGACGTCCACGACCAGCGTGCGCAGCGCGTCGGGCAGATCGTGCTCGGTCCGCCCGGCGAGGAAGTCGACGAACTCACCGAGCTCGCGGCCGTTGTCGAGCGCCCTGAGCAGGCCCGCCGCCGACACCGTCCACACGCGGTCCGCGGTCTGCTCCGCGTGGGCGGACAGGACGAGCCGGTCCGCGGCACCGATGTCGCCCATGGCGACGACGTCGAGGTTGGGCAGCACCTTCAGCGGGCGGGTCCCGGCGGTCCTGGGCTCAGGCGGTTGGTAGGTGTCGGTCACACCGAGGGCGTAAGCGCCCAGCGCGGTGAGTCTGATCGCCACGAGTCCGTCGTAACGGCTCAGCGCGTCCAGGTCGTCGCCACCCCAGTTGTCGACGTAGTCGTCGCGCGCGCCGCGTGGGTCGACGTAGTCGAGGTCGATCAACCCGAGTGTGCCCGCGTACTCGAACAACACGGCCAGGGTGTAGCGACCTTCGAGGAGTTCCCAGTCGTGGTGCCCCTCGTAGCCGAGGCTGCCGTATTCCGGGTCGACGAGGTACAGCTTCCACAGCGCCATCTCGGTGCGGGCGATGGTGGGGCTCATGTTGCCGCGCCGCATGGCGGTGAACAGGGAATCCACGTCGACCCACTTACCCGGCGGGCAGCCGGCCAGCGCCGCGGCGACCGCCTGTCGCCGGGTCTTGGCCGCGGTGAGCACGTTGCGGGCGTGCTGGCCCTTGATCTGCTCGACCCTGCTGAACTCGTCGATCACCGCGTGGGTGAGCCAGCGCCGCCACAGGCCCCGAATGGCCTCGGCAGACGGCTTCCCGAGCACCGCACGGCCCTTCGGGGTCGACCGGAGGCGGGTGCCGTCGAGCTTCGCGAGCCCGCCGGCCTGGAGCAGCAGCGGCCACGCGAACGCCGCGATGGGCTCCTCGGGGTAGAAGTCGCCGTTCACCAGGTGCGCGCCGACGGTGCGCACAGTCGCAGCCGACGGGCGACTGGTCTTGTCGCTGCACTTCACCTCCCCAGCCGCACACAGTTCGAGCACGGCGCGCAGGTTGGCCAGGGCTTCCTCCTCGGTGAACCGCACCTGCTCCGGCAAGGAGTCCACCGCGTTCACGTCCCCCTCGCCCAGCGGCGGTAGGCGTCGACCCATTGCACACCTTCTACTGGCGGAGCAGGCAGCGGCAGGTCCAGGACGGGGATGCGCTGCTTCGACTTCCCGCGCACGCAGACCGCCACGATCTGCTCGTCATCGGTCAGGTCCACACCCGTCACGGTCACGTCCACGCCCAGCACCACCGTCTGGAACGGCACGGCGAGGTGCTCCTCGATCATGGCGTGGAAGCCTGTGACGCACTCGCTGTCGCCATAGCAGTCGACAGTTGCCTCCGCGATCAGCGCGTCCAGCGCCACCCGGTTCGATCGACTCACCCCGCGAGGTTCCCACATTCGGTGACGGGACTGCTGCGAGGAGCGGCAACCGAGTGGGCCGCGATCACCGCTCACGGTCACGGTCACGAAGCCTGCTGCGGATCACCCCCGAACTCCGCGACCCCAACGCATGGCCGCTGCCGGGGAAGCGGAAGGACGTGAAGGCAGTCCGCGAAGCCTCCGCCCGCCTTCTGGAGGTGATCGAGCCTCTTGCCGACACACTCCATCCACCGGCCCCTCCGCTCGCGGCTACGTCCGAGCAACAACCACACAGGACAGAAGCCCGCGCTTGGCAATCGATTTAATCACGCGCGACGAGAACATTCGGTGGTTCTTCCACACCGACATCGACAAAACCCAAGCGGACGCGCTCGCCGCCGTACTTACCGAGTCGATGACGATTCCGGACGCCGAACGCGATGACCTTCACCGGCGATGCTACGCCTCGATAGCGGCGGGCGAGAAGACCGAGAGTTCCGCACGAAATCTACCGAACCAACTGAATCCGAGGCCACGACCTGATCACCGCCCCGCAAATGAGCTGTGCGGTGAGGGGACCCGCGTCGCAGTCACACCCGAGACACACGAACCGCACCACACCAACGAACTGCCTCCAACAACCGCCAATTCATGCCAACTGCGGCGAAGTGCCGCCAACAAGCCGAGCCGCACTCTGCCAGCGTGATTCGACCGTTGCCCTGACCAGCGCAAACAGAGAACCTGCACGTCAGCCGATGTCGTTCACCGCAGTTCGAAGCCGTCACACGTCGTTCAACTCGGCCGTCTGCTCCAGATTTGCTCCACACACTGCGGCGTGAATGCCAGCAGAGTTCAACCGCCGAACACGCGATGTCCTCGTACGGCGCGGGGCTCGATCCACGCCAACTCGTGCCACACTGTCGTCGCCGTCTCGTCGGCGGTTGCCGCAAAGAATGGGACTGCGACCGGCAAACGACTCAAGGCGATCGGGGACACGAAGCAAGCACCACATTTGTATTTGGTCGCGCCCCATCCGGGACCAACGAAGGGTGGTGCCGGTGATGTGTCGACTTTGGAAGTCACGCTAGCTCTCACTCAGTAATGCAATGGTGACCGGTTCGGACATCCACCAGCACGTCTCCCTATCCGATCCCCGACGATAGTAACATCGGAATAGTATGGATTGGTCTTAAAAGTTGTCGCTGCGAGCAGTTGGCGCTGCAACCGGCCAGCAGTCGCGCAAGGTGAGCCTTGATTCAGGCTAACGGGTGGGAGTATTGGGGCGCAGGTGCTGCGTCGACACTGAAACGTCCGTGGTGCATCCGGCGATGTTGGTGTGTGTCGCCTCAAGCCGGACCCGCATGACTGCGGAGAGAGCTTCGTGGCGGCAGGACCCACGAAGCGTGTCTAGGCACGGTTCCACCTGGTGCAAGGATGACCCCCATGGCCAGCACGAAGATCCAGGCAGCCGAGCGCCCCATCGGCGACGTGTTCAGCGACGACTACCGCTTCATAATCCCTCGGTACCAGCGACCTTACGCGTGGACGACCGAACAAGCTGGCGAGATGTTCGACGACCTGATGGCAGCCGCGTCCACCGGAGCCCCGCTCGACGTGGCCGACCCGTACTTCCTCGGGAGCATCGTGCTGGTGAAGGCGGAGAACGACGCGGAAGCGGAGGTCGTGGATGGTCAGCAGCGCCTGACCACACTGACGCTGCTGCTCAGCGCGCTGCGCTTGCACGTGGCCGACGACTTCGCAACGTCCCTGGACGGCCGCGTGTTCCAGAAGGGTGACCCGATCAAGGGGACGATCGACCAGCCGCGGCTTACGCTGCGCGAGCGTGACCACGGGTTCTTCGAAAAATACGTTCAGGCGCAGAGCGGTGTCGAGCAGCTTCCGTCGCTGGCCACCGACAAGCTACCGGACAGCCAAGGCAACCTCGTGCGGAACACGGTCCTGTTCCTTAACCGCCTCGCCGAACTCGATCGCGAAGACTGTCACCGGTTGGTTTCTTTCATCGATCGCAACACCTACTTGGTGGTCGTGTCAACCCAGGACTTCGAGTCCGCCTACCGGATCTTCACCGTTCTCAACGAGCGAGGTCTCGACCTCACGCACACCGATATCCTTAAATCCGAGATCATTGGCGCGATCGCCGAACCGGACCAGGATGTCTACACTAAGAAATGGGAGTCAGAGGAGGAAGATCTCGGTCGCGTCGACTTCGCCGACCTCTTCTCTCACATCCGCATGGTGTTCGCGAAGACCAAGGCCCGCGAGTCGATCCTCAAGGAGTTCCGGTCCTCGGTCCTGTCCCAAGTGCCAGACGGCTGCAGGTTCGTCGACGAAGTCCTCGTACCGCTCTCGGACGCGTTCGAGGTAGTCACCCGCGTCGACTATAAGGCCGCCACCGGCGCCGACGCGGTCAATGGACTGCTGCGCTGGCTCAACATGCTAGATAACACCGACTGGATCCCACCTGCGATCCGCTATCTCAGCGACCCGGCGATTGACACCGCGACGTTTCATCAGTTTCTCGTCGACCTCGAACGGTTGGCTGCCAGCATGCTCATCCGTCGCGTGGACATCACTCGACGAGTGGAGCGCTACGGTCGCGTACTCGAGTCGATCGAGACGGGCGTGGACCTGTACGGACCCGGTTCTCCGCTCCAGCTGGACGGGAACGAGCGGAACGACACCTTGCGCCGCCTCGGCGACGAGATCTATACGGTAACTCGAATTCGGTTGTACGTGCTTCTGAGACTTGATTCCGCACTGTCGTCCGGTGGCGCCAGCTACGACCACCCGCTGATCACCGTCGAACACGTCCTGCCGCAGACCCCCAGTGCGGACAGCACCTGGAGATCGTGGTTCACCAACGAGGAACACGGCTACTGGGTCCACCGGCTGGCGAATCTGACGCTTCTCGCTCGCCGGAAAAATTCCCAAGCTAGCAACTATGACTTCGACATCAAAAAGCGTAAGTACTTCACCGCCAAAAATGGGGTATCACCCTTCGCATTGACCAGCCAGGTGCTGACTGAGCAACAGTGGACCCCCGAACTGCTCGAACATCGCCAACGGAAGCTCCTGTCGACCCTGGCCGATCTGTGGAGGCTCAAATAGCACATGAGTACGCCACGATATGCCGAGCGGACATTTTCGAACGACGCGTCGAGATGACACGTACCTGACCGCAGTCAAGGCTGCGCAATGGGTCAGGCTGTCATCTACTGGTGCGCTAGGAGGTACGTCAGGTGGACGGCAGCGCGGCAGGAGCCGACGTCTGAGCTGGGGATTCGCTGTGCGGACGACCACACTACCGACCCTGCAGTCACGCCTCACGATGCAGGTTGGTACCAACTCACCGAATCATGAAACGGTCACGAGCTGCATGGCGATAAGTCGGCTGACCCGACGCGGGACTTGCCACCAGCCGCAGGCGAGCCCAGTAGAGTCTCGATGTTCACCTACCGCGAGGAGAGCGGATGTCAATCGGTGAGGTCGGCAGCGCGACGAAGCCAGCAGTGGGGTTCGCCGCCGGCAGCACGGTGGTCATCCGTGACGAGGAGTGGTTGGTCCGTTCCTGTGAGGCGGTCGGGGACGGGTGGATGCTGTCGTGCCTCGGCACGTCAGAGCTCGTGCGGGACGTCGAGGCGACGTTCTACACGGAGCTGGAAGAAGGCGTCACGCATCTGGACCCGGAGCGGGCGCGCCTGGTGGCGGACGTCTCACCGGGGTTCCGACGCACGCGACTGTGGTTGGAGTCGGTCCTGCGCAAGACCCCGCTGCCGTTGCACGAGCCGCGGCTCGCGGTTTGTCATCGGATGCTCGCCGACGACCTGCTCTACCAGCGTCGCGCGGTGGCGCAGGCCCTTTCGTCCGAGGTCTTGCGGCCACGCCTGCTGCTCGCGGACGCCGTGGGACTGGGCAAGACGCTGGAGATCGGGATGATCCTGGCGGAACTGGCCCGACGAGGTCGCGCGGATCGCATCCTGGTGGTGACGCCCCGACACGTGTTGGAACAGATGCAGCATGAGCTGTGGACGCGGTTCGCCATTCCGCTGGTCCGGCTCGACAGCGACGGAATTCAACGAGTGCGGCAGACCTTGCCGTCCACCCGTAATCCTTTCACATTTTTTAAGCGTGTGATCGTATCGGTGGACACCCTGAAGTCGGCCCGGTACCGCGCGCACCTGGAGAAGCACCGCTGGGACGTCGTGGTGATCGACGAGTCGCACAACCTGAGCAATTCGTCGACGCAGAACAACAAGCTCGCGAAAGTGCTCGCACCCAACACCGATGCGTTGCTCCTGGCGTCGGCGACGCCGCATAACGGCAAGAGCGAGTCGTTCGCCGAGTTGGTCAAGCTCCTGGACCCGACCGCGATCGTCGACGTGCGGGACTACAGCGTTAAGGACATCTCCCACCTGTTCGTTCGACGTCACCGCCACTCGCCGGACGTCGCCGCTGTCGTCGGACAGCGGTGGGCCGAGCGCCTGGAACCGGAGGTCCTGGCCGTCGACGCCAACGCCGCGGAAGAAGCCGTGTTCGCCGAACTCGCGGACATCTGGCTCTACCCAGACGGTGGAAGCGCCCCGGTCTCCGGCAAGGGCAGCTCCCTGTTCCCGTGGACGCTGGTGAAGGCGTTCCTATCCTCGCCCGCGGCGCTGGTCGAGACGGTCCAAGCCAGGCTGAAGCGCCTGCCGGCGGACGCGAAACGCGAGCGCGCCGCGCTCGACCGCCTGCTCGACCTCGCCCGGCGAGCACGCGAGTCGTCCAAACTCGACGCCTTGGTCAAGCACCTCACCACGATCGGGGTCAAGCCGGGCTCCAACGAACGGGTCGTGCTGTTCAGTGAACGCTTGGCCACGCTGGACTGGCTGCGGACCGAGCTGCCCGCACGGCTCAAGATGCCCGCCTCCGCGTTCCGCGTCCTGCACGGAAGCCTCCCGGATACCGAGCAGATGGCCGTGGTAGATGAGTTCAAGCGCGCCGACACGCCCGTCCGCGTGCTGATCACCGGCGACGTGGCCAGTGAGGGCGTCAACCTGCACGCGCAATGCCACCACCTGGTGCACGTCGACATCCCCTGGAGCCTGATCCGCATCGAGCAGCGCAACGGCCGCATCGACCGCTACGGGCAGGAGCACCCGCCGCGGATCGTGGCCCTGGCGACGATCTCGGCGCACGAGCGGTTGTCCGGGGACATCCGAGTTCTCGCCAAGCTCCTCGCCAAGGAGCACGTGGCACACAAAGCCCTGGGCGACGCCGCGTCGCTGATGAAGCTGCACGACGAGGACGCCGAAGAGGAAGCGGTGCGGCGGGCCATCGCCGAGGGCCGCGACCTCGACGAGGTCATCCCCGACCCCAGCCAGGACGAGGCGGACTGGGACTTCGACGAGCTGTTCGCTGACGCCGGCGAGGAAGTGCCGGACTCGCCCGAGGTGATCGCCGACTACGACCTGTTCCGCTCCGACCTCGACTTCTTGCGCGAAGCCGTGTTCGAGGCCTACGACGACAGCCCGGCCCGGTCACCCGGCAGCGGTGGCATCGCCTGGGCAGAGCATCCCGACGAGGGCACGGTCGAGTTCGTCCCGCCCGGCGACCTGATGGGCAGGCTGGCCGCCTTGCCGCAGTCCTACCTCGCGGAGCGGCGCATCCGGGAGCGGTTCGTGCTGGCGGTGGACAAAGCCGTGGGACAAGCCGAGCTGGCCAGGGCCCGGGAGAACGTGGGATCGACGACGTCTTGGCCGCAGGCGCATTTTCTCGGCCCGCTGCACCCGGTGCTGGACTGGGCCGTCGACAAAGCGCTGTCCCGGTTCGGGCGCAACGAGGTGCCGGTGGTGACCGGCGCAGTCGACTCCCCGGTGGTCATCGGCCTCGGCACGTTGTCCAACGGCCGCGGGCAGGTCGTGCTCCGCAGCCTCATCGGCCTCACGTTCTACGACGAGGACGCCCCGCCGTACATCGAGCAGGAAGACGAGGTCCGCGAACTGCTCCGCCGGGCCGGTCTGCGCGACGGCGGCATCAACAGCGGCCATCCCGTGGACATCGAGAAGTGCCAACCTCTGATCCCCAAGGCAATCGAGGCGATGCGCGGCTACATGGACATGGTCAAGGGGCAACGCGCGCTGCTCGTGCAGGATCCCTTGGTCCGTGCCGCGCACCGCATCCGCCAGTGGCGCAAGGAGAGCGAACAGTTGGCGCTCGATCTCGCACCGGTGCGCGCCAACGCGGTGAAGCGCAGCGTCGAGCGGCACGGCAAACAGGCGTTGGACCTGGTGACCGAGCTGTCCGCGAGGAAGGACCCCATGCTTCGCGTCCTCACGATCATCGTCCCCGAGAAGCCAGACGTCGAGGAGTCGGCCCGATGAGCGCGTTCGACTCGATTCACGTCGAGGGTGAGTTCATTTCCGAGCACTACCTCTCGGAGGAGTTCGGCGCCCGCGTCCGAGCGCTGCGCAAGGACTGGGCCGAACGGGAGGCCGCCGACCAGCGGACCCCGCGCCAAGGGCTCGCGGCGCTGAGCACCCGATTCGTCGCCGCCCTCACCCGGCACCGGGACCCCGCGACCGGCGAACCCCTCTCCGGGTCGCACCGCGACATCTGCGCCGCGTTGCGGCTCGACCGGGCGCCGGAGCGGTTCACCGTCACGCGCGGTACGGACGAGCTGACCATCCCGGCCCGCGTGTATCGGGACTCCGGCAAGGTCCATCTGCTGGTGCTGGAGGCCCACGACGCGCGCGGCGTCGAGGACATCCTCGACGCCGAGTCCGGCACCGGATGCCTGATCGAGCCGCTGATGATCGGGGAGAAGCCGGAGCCCTCCACCGCGCGAGTGTTGTCCACGCTCTTCCACGCCGACGACGAACAGGACCAACCCGCCTTCATCCTGGTGCTCGCCGGCGGCTGGCTGCTGCTGGCGGAACGCGCGCGCTGGCCCGAGGGACGCTGGCTGGCGATCGACCTCGTCACCGTCGCCGAACGCAAGGACGGCACGGCCGCAGGCGAGCTGGAGACGGTGGCCGCGCTGGTCAGCGGTGACGCGCTGCTCCCCACAGCCGAGGGCACCTGTCTGCTGCAACGCTGCATCGAGGAGTCGGTCAAGCACGCGGTCGGCGTCTCCCAAGACCTTCGTGACGGCGTGCGCCGCTCCATCGAGCTGGTCGCCACCGAGATCGTCAGCCGACGCCGTGCCCGCGGGATGCCGGTCGAAGGTGTGCCGGACCTCGCCTACCAGCTCACCAGGCAGTCGTTGCGATTCCTCTACCGCGTCCTGTTCCTGCTGTACGCCGAGGCACGGCCAGAGCTGGGTGTACTGCCTGTCGACGCGCCCGAGTACGTCGGCGGCTACGGCTTGGACCGCCTGCGCGAGTTGGTGTCCGTGCCGCTGGCCACCGATGCCGCGAAGAATGGCATCCACCTCTACCAGTCACTGCACCGATTGTTCGTTTTAGTCGACAAGGGACACAACCCCACGTCGGACAACGACGGCGGCGGGCTGAGGTTCGTGGCGCTGCGCGCCGACCTGTTCAGCGCGAACGCGACGCCGCTCGTTGACGAAGTCGGCCTGGGCAACCGATGCCTGCAACTCGTCCTGGAACAGCTACTGCTGTCCAAGCAACGCAAGGGACGTGACCGAGGCTTCGTCTCCTATGCTCAGCTCGGTATCAACCAGCTCGGCGCCGTGTACGAGGGCTTGATGTCCTACAGTGGATTCTTCGCCGAGGAGCCGCTGTTCGAGGTCGCCAAGGGCGGTGACCCGCGTAAGGGCACCTGGGTCGTCCCAGTCGCGAAGGCCGAGGAGCTGAGCCGTGAGCTGGGACAGTCTGACGCTGAGATTTTCGTGCGCGAGAAGGACCCGGATACCGGCGAGATGGTCCGGGTGCGGCACGACACCGGTTCGTTCGTGTTCCGACTCTCCGGCCGCGAGCGGCAGCGCAGCGCCTCGTACTACACGCCCGAGGTCCTGACCCGAAGCGTGGTCACCCACTCGCTGGCCGAACTCCTCGACCAGGACGACGAGAAGACCTCAGCCCAGGCGATCCTGGATTTCACGGTGTGCGAGCCCGCCCTGGGATCGGGAGCGTTCCTCATCGAGGCGGTCAATCAGCTCGCCGACCAGTACCTCAAACGACGGCAGGACGAACTCGGCGAGCGCATCCCTGCTGAGCAGTACCAGGGGGAGTTGCAGAAGGTGAAGGCGTATCTGAGCCTCCACCAGTGCTACGGCGTCGACCTCAACTCGACTGCGGTCGAGTTCGCCGAGATCTCGCTGTGGCTCAACTCCATGCACGAACGGCTCAGCGCGCCGTGGTTCGGCCTGCACTTGCGCCGGGGTAACTCGCTCATCGGCGCACGGCGAGCGGTGTACCGGAAGACCAAGCTGGCGAAGAAGGCGTGGCTCACGACCGTGCCAGACGACCGGCCGCTTTCCGAGTCGCTGGATGTCGACGAGGTGCACCACTTCCTGCTGCCCAGCCAGGGATGGGGCGCGGTGGCGGACGCCAAGGAAGCCGCTGAGCTACGCAAGCCTGTTGTGACTGCGCTTAAGGCGTGGCGTTCGTCGGTGCGCAAGTCACCGGACAAGGGTCAGCAGGACCGTCTGCTCCGCCTGGCGCGGCGGGTCGAACGGCTGTGGGGTTTCTCGCGGAGGCGGTTGCAGATCGCCGAGTCCGAGATCCGACGCGGCATCGATGTGTGGGGCTGCGATGCGCCGGTTTCGTCGCCCGCAGAGGTGAGCCGCGAGGACATCGAGGCGTCACTCGCCGATGACAACGGTGCGTACCGGCGACTGCGCCGGGCGATGGACGCCTGGTGTGCCCTCTGGTACTGGCCAGTAACGACCGACGTCCAGCCGCCCGACTGGTCACAGTGGCTCACCGGGCTTGAAGCCCTGCTCGGTGTGGCGGATGCGAGCAAGGTCGGGGCGCAGGGACAGTTCGGCGACAGCGAAGACTGGGTCGAGCTGGGCGAGGCGGAACAGGTCAACCTTGACTTCAACGGTGCACGTCCAGTTGACGACGTGCTCGAACGCCATCCGTGGTTGAGGGTGTGCGATGAAATCTCGCAACGCGAGGCATTCTTCCACTGGGAGCTAGACTTCTCGCCGGTGTTCGAGCGGGGCGGCTTTAATCTCCAGGTCGGGAACCCACCGTGGGTGCGCCCCACTTGGGACGAGGCTCTGACCTTGGCCGAGACCGACGCGTGGTTCGGTCTAGCCAACAAGCCGCCCAACGCGGAGGTAGCGGCGCATCGCCGAGCCGCCCTGGCTCGCTACGCGGAGACGTACCTCGACGAGCGCGCTTCGATCGCCGCGCTGAGCGAGCATCTGGGTAGTGGCGTGGATCGGCCTGTCTTGGCAGGTACGCAACCCGACCTGTACCGCTGCTTCATGGATCGCACGTGGCGTTCGATGGGACCGAGCGGAATCGTTGGTCTCATCCACCCGGAAACCCACTTCACCGAAGCTCGCGCTGGTGGTCTTCGGCGAGAGACCTACCAGCGCCTGCGACGTCACTGGGGCTTCCGGAATGAGCTTAAGCTGTTCGAAATCAAGGACACACGCGAGTACGGTGTGCAGATCTACGGACAAAGGCGTCCAGTAAATTTTTTGAGCGCCTTCACCCTGTACCACCCTGACGTCCTGACCAGGTCGTTGGCGCATGACAACTCTGGCGATGAGCCTGGAATTAAAGACGACTCCGACCAGTGGGATGTACGACCCCATAAGGGACGGATCGTCGAAGTCGACGAGGATATACTCGCACAGTGGGCAGCATTGGTAGACGAGCCCAGCACTCCAGCCCTGGAAGCACGGATGCTGCGACCAGTGAATCGCGCAAGCCAGGCAGTGCTCGACAAGATGGCCCGCGCACCCCGGCTGAGCTCAATCGAGTTCCAGTGGACTCCTGGATGGCATGAGAGCGCCGATCGTTCTGCAGGCTACTTCGCGGCGCGCTCAGCAATACCGCCAACTTGGGACGACGTAATTCTCCAAGGCCCGCATCTCACCGTGGCAACGCCGTTTGCCAAACAGCCACGCCCTTCGATGCGCAGCAACCAAGACTACGAAACGTGGATCTTGGAGGAGTTGCACGAAGACACAATTCCCCGCACTAGCTATCAGCGCACACTATCGCCCGACGACTACATCGCTGGCCAGCCAACATGGAAAGGCAAGCCCAGTAATCAGTTTTGGCGACTAGCCTGGCGGAACATGGTTGACACATCAACCGTTCGCTCGCTGCACTCTGCATTGATTCCGCCCGGTCCGATGCACGTCCACGTGGTCCACACGCTGACGGCAGACAACCTTGACGATCTTGTGATGGCGGCCGGATTTTGGTCATCACTTGCGCTTGATTTTCTCGTCAAGGCTGCGGGCGCCTCGAAAGTGCAAGCAGAGTTCGCCCGGCGTTTCCCACATGTTCGCGGCCATTCCCTTGAAGCCGCGCTCATCCTCCGTACCCTGCGCATGAACTGCCTCACTCGCGCCTACGAACCGCTATGGACTGAGCTGTACGACGAGGCTTGGCAGCGCGACGCCTGGACTCACGACCGCAACGACCGGCCAGCCCTCGGCGACGTGACTCCGGACTGGCGATGGGGGACGCCATTGCGCACGGACTTCGACCGGCGGCAAGCGTTGGTGGAGATCGACGCGATCACGGCGATTATGCTCGACATCACCGCCGAGGAGCTTTGCACGATCTACCGCACCCAGTTCGGCGTACTCCGCAAGTACGAGCGGGTCATGCAGTTCGACGCCAACGGCCGCCAAGTGCCCAACGACGTGCTCAAGGAGTACGACAAGAAGGGTGATCGCGCCGACCTCGGCCGATACGTCCTGCCGTTCACACCTGTGGACCGCGAGAAGGACATGACCCGTGCGTACGAGGTGTTCACCGAACGCATGAAGGGCATGGTGTGACGTCGACCAGCGTGGAAGTCCCAATCCCGCCCGCCTACACCTTGATTTGGGCTGTAGTGCGGGCGTTGCGCGAGCTCGGTGGTTCCGGGCGCATCGAGGAGATCAACGATCGAGCGATCCGTCTCGAAGGCATCACCGAGGAACAGCAGCGGTACGACGCAGGCAACGGCGTACCGGAGATCCCGTACCGCCTGGGATGGGCACGCTCGTTCGCAAAGAACCTCGGATTGATCGAGAATGTCAGCCGCGGCGTGTGGGCGCTGACGAAGGACGGCCAGGAAATCGACGAGCAGGAGATCCGCCGGCGACGCCTCGCCCGCAAGCGCAGTCGGAAGCGGACGGCTGATTCGGCTACCACCGAGGCCGAGGAACCCATGTCGACCGAAGAGACCTGGCAAACCAAGGCGTTGACGGCAGTGCGTTCGATGGATCCGACGGCCTTCGAGCGTCTCTGCCAGCGGCTGCTTCGTCAGGCGGGTTTTGTGAACGTCATCGTCACCGGCCGATCAGGTGACGGCGGCATCGACGGTGTCGGCGTATACCGAATGTCCCTCGTGTCTTTCCCGGTCTTCTTCCAGTGCAAGCGGTACGCAGGCACCGTCGGCTCGTCCCAGGTGCGTGACTTCCGGGGCGCGATGATCGGCCGCGGGGAGAAGGGTCTGCTCATCACGACCGGCAGCTTCACCTCCGGTGCTCGGGCGGAGTCCACACGTGATGGAGCGCCGCCGCTCGACCTCATCGACGGCGATGAACTGGTCGAACTCCTGCGCGAGCACAGGCTGGGTATATCCACGACGGAACGCGTGGTCCAGGATGTATCGGTGGACCCGGATTTCTTCGCGAATATCTGATAATCACTCGATCGGGTGAGCAGATCACGATCTTCCCGACTCGGAGGTCACCCGGTCGAGTGATCTGGTTACATGAGACGTCAGGGCTTTGGTCGTCCGGAGAGGGAGAAGCGTGCTGCCGTCGCTGATAGCGGGCGAATTGCGTGCCGCACTGTCCGGATACCTGGGCACCACGTTCGCCTTGGCGGACGATGATGTGCGCGAGCGTCTGGAAGGGTTCCTCGGCGACCCAACTGACGGGATCTTCCGGGGCCCCTACGTTCGCCTGAGGTTGCCGTTCCAACCCGCCACCGAAGGGTGGCAGGATTCGCTCGACTGGGCGCCGGTCGGCTTCTCTCCCTACCGACACCAGGCTCAGGCTTTCGAGCGGCTGAGTTCCAAGCACCGCCGCCCGCTCCCAACGCTGGTCACCACAGGCACGGGATCGGGCAAGACCGAGTCCTTCCTGATCCCGCTCCTCGACCACTGCCGGCGTGCCCGCGCCGCCGGACAGCACGGGATCAAGGCGCTACTGCTCTACCCGATGAACGCGCTGGCCAACGACCAGGCCCGGCGCATCGCGGCGATGATCGACGACCACGCGGACGACCTCGGCGGCGTGACCGCGGCCCTCTACACCGGTGACTCCGGCACCGCGACGCGGATGACCGCCGACTCCCTCATCGAGCACAAGCGGGAGATCCGCGACAACCCGCCCGACATCCTGCTCACCAACTACAAGATGTTGGACTTCCTGCTCTTGCGCCCAGAGGACTCGGACCTCTGGGCGACGTCGCGGCACTCGCTCCAATACGTGGTCCTCGACGAGTTCCACACCTACGACGGTGCTCAGGGCACGGACGTCGCGATGCTGCTCCGCAGGCTCGGCATGGCCCTGGGCGTGAGCGAACCGGGCAGGCCGTTGGGCCGGATCACTCCGGTAGCCACCTCGGCAACGCTTGGCGATGGCGGACGAGCCGGTGGCAAGCTGCTCGGCTTCGCCGGGAAGGTGTTCGGTGAGCCGTTCGACGAGGAAGCGGTGGTCGGCGAACAGCGGATGGGCGCCGACGAGTGGCTCGCCGACGCGTACGCAGCAGAGGAGATCGTCTACGACGAACTCCCGCTGCTCGAACGGGTCCCTCCTGTGGTTCCGGGCGAAACACACGTCGTCCTACTGAACGCGGTGGCAGACGCGTTTTTCCGCAACGCTGGGAACATCGACGCCGCGACGCCGGATCACGTCACCGATCGGCACGGCCTGGGTCTACGTTTGATGCGTCACCCCCTGACCAGACGGCTCCTCGAAGAAGCGCCAACCCCACGCGACTTCGGTGAACTGGTGCGCGAGGTCGCACCGCAGTGGGTTGGCCGCCGCGAGGCTGCCGAGAACGCCATCTCGGCGTTCCTCGCCCTGCTGTCCCACGCTCGGACCGGCGACCGTCCGCTGTTGCAGGTGGACATCCAGTTGTGGATCCGCGAGGTGAGCAGGGTCGACCGGCGGGTGTCATCAGTTCCGGAGTTCCACTGGGGCATGGACGGTTCGCGTACCGACGTGGAAGACCGGTACCTTCCGGCGATCTACTGCCGGCATTGCGGGCGCTCGGGTTGGGGCACCGCTCGGCGGTCCCGTGACGTCGCCCTCGAAGCTCGGACACAGCACATCCGCCAGCAGAGCGTGCGCAAGACGGGCCGGTTCCGTGCGCTGATCCACGCACCGGGCGAGTTGCGAGCGGGCGACCTTCAACAATTGAACTGGCTTGATCCGATCACTCTGGAACTCAGTTCCACGAAACCGGACAACAACGACGGCCTGCCCGTGCTGGCCACTCCCGACGACGATGCCGCGCGCCGGGATCGTTGTCCATCCTGCGGGCTCGATGAGGGCATCCGTTTCCTGGGTTCGAGGGTCGCCACCCTCACCTCCGTGTCGCTCGGCCACCTCTTCGGCAGTCAGGACGTCGAGCCGGAGCAGAAGAAGACACTGGTCTTCACCGACAGCGTTCAGGACGCCGCGCACCGGGCCGGGTTCATCGAATCCCGTTCCTACGCGCTCAACTTCCGTGCACTGCTCGTCAGAGCCATCGGCTCCGGACGGACCACGTTGGCCGAGCTGGACAGCGCGCTGCTGGCCGCCGCGAAGACTCCAGACGAACGCTACGCACTGCTGCCTCCGGAGATGGCGAGCGATGTCAAGTACAAGCCGTTCTGGGAGGAGAAGCGCAGTCCCAGCTCACTGCGCACCGCGGTGAAGAAGCGTGCGGCCTTCTCAGCGATCCTGGAATTCGGGTTGAACGCACGTACCGGGCGGACCCTGGAACTCACCGGAACTGCCACCGCGCACGTCGAAGCCGGATCACCGGAGAAACTGGCAAGGATCGCCGCAGCCGTCGTCGCCGAACATAAGGAGGAACGGCCACACCTCGAACTCCCGGTCGACGGCGTGAACTCGCTCGCCTGGATCAGAGGTGTCCTGGAAAGGATGCGCCTCCAAGGGGGCATCAACCACCAGTGGCTGACGAAGTACATCAGCGAGGACGGCAACCGGTGGTCGATCTGGGGCGGACGCCCCGAGGAGATGCCCGCCTTTCCTTCCGGTCGGCCGGCTCCGGCATTCCCGACGACTGCGGCCAGGTCCGAAGCGTTCGACAGCGTTGTAGCCCGTGGCACCTGGTACAGCTGGTGGACGTCGCGCTGCTTGAAGATCCCCGAATCAGAGGCGCCGCTGCTCGTGCGCGCCCTGTTCGAGACCTTGCACGCCGAGCACGTCGTGTCCCACGCACTCACCAAGTCCGGCGTCAAGGTGTACTACCTGGAACCGGACACGGTCGCCGTCGATCCGGTCCACCAGGAGTCGGCGGCCGACGTCCTACGCTGTGACGTGTGTTCGCTGCGGTTCCCCGGAGTCCGGGAGATCACCGGTCAGCTCGCGGACGGTCCCTGTCTGCGCAACCGTTGCTCGGGCACGCTTCGCGCCGAGGTGTTCGACGGTGACTACTACCGCGGGCTGTACTCCAGTGGTCGGGTTCGGCGCATCTCCGCCCACGAGCACACCGGCCTGCTTGACGCGGAAACCCGGGTATCCGTGGAAAAGGCGTTCAAAGGTAGTCCCACTCCGAACGCTCCGAACGTCCTGACGTGTACCCCGACCCTCGAACTCGGCATCGACATCGGGGACCTGTCAGTCGTAGGTCTCACATCCCTACCGCGCAGCGTCGCGGGCTACTTGCAGCGGGTCGGGCGAGCCGGGCGACAGACAGGCAGCGCGTTGGTGTTCGCCGTCCTGCCCGGTCAGGGCATCGAGCTGCACTGGCTGGCCGAGCCGTTGGACATGATCGACGGTGAAGTCGTGCCTCCTGCGTGCCACTTGGACGCAGCGGAGATCATTCGACGCCAGTACTTTGCGTCGTTGATCGATCGAGCGGCTCGGACCCACCGCGGAAAGCCTCCTCGCACAGCTGGGAAGATGCTCTCCACAGCCCTGGTCGACGGGTCGTGGATGCGCGACCTGCTGCACGACGGTCGCGAGCACGCGGTGGCCTACGTCGATGAGTTCCTGTCGGGTTTCCGCGGCCACGTCGCCCCAGACACCGAGGTGATGCTCGCCGACTGGGCGGGCGTGGGCCTCGGCCGTGACGAGGTGTCGCCCATGGAACGCGACGTTGAACAGGCCATTCGAACGTGGCTCACGGACATGGCCGAACTACAGGCGCGGGCCGCTGCGTTGAGTGAGGAGCGCGAACGCGTCCAAGCGCAAGAAGCTCTACTCGACGACGTCGGGAAGCGGGATCTCAACCGGCTGCGCGGTGAACACCGTGCGGCGACCAGCCAGATCAACGCCCTGCGCAGGCAGTACTGGGTCACCGCGCTGGAAAGCATGGGCTTGCTGCCGAACTACACCCTGCTCGACGACCGGACCACTCTTGACGTGGGGCTCACGTGGACCGATGAGCGAACAGGGCAGTCGGCCGTCGAGCGGTCGACCTACGAACGTGGCAGCCAGGTCGCGTTGCATGAACTCGCGCCGGGCAGCACGTTCTACGTCAACGGATCGGCGCTCAACGTCGATGCGGTCGATCTCGGGTCGGTGCGCAACCCGAAGCTGCTGCGGTGGCGCTTCTGCCCTGCTTGCGGCTGGTCGGCCCAGGACACGGGTCCGACCAGGTGTCCTCGGTGCCAGGACAACCGGGCCGCCGACACCGGTCAGTTGGTGACGGCCGTGCGGTTCCGCAAGGCATCCGCCTTCGCCTCACGCGACGGCGCCAGGTTCGGCGATGAGGACGAGGAGCGCAAGCGGTTGCGCTTCACTGTCGCCGCGGCCATCGACGTTCCTCAGCAGGAGATCACTAAGGCGTGGGGACTGCGGGACTACCCCTTCGGCGCCGAGTTCGCACGTACCGCCGACATCCGCTGGATCAACCTCGGAAGGGCCGACACCGGCGGCGCCGAGCGGATCATCGCCGGAGAGACGATCCAGGCGCCGCTGTTCGATGCCTGCAAGCACTGTGGTGTCGTGCCCGCCGCCCAACCGCGGGTGCACGACCGAGCCGACGCCAGGCACCGCGGCTGGTGCCCGCAACGCCACCACCCCGACCCGGACGACTGGGTGCAGGTAGCGCTGCTGCACGAGCTGCGCACCCAGGTGGTGCGGCTGCTCGTACCACCCATCGTCATCGCCGACGAAACGCTGCTCCACTCCATGCGTGCCGCGTTGCTACTCGGCCTGCGCAAGATCCTCGGCGGCGAGCCGGACCACCTCGACGTGCTCGTCGCACCCGACCCGGGCAGTCACGGACGGCGCCACCTGTTGGTCCTGCACGACCGGGTGCCGGGTGGTACGGGCTACCTGGCCCAGTTCGCCGATCCGGACGAAGTGCGGTCACTGCTCACCGCTGCGGCCGGAGCGCTGGCCGAGTGCAAGTGCGCCGCGGAATCGGTCGCGGCATGCCACCGATGCCTGCTCCCGTACGTGCCTCCATCCGCGGTACAGCTCGTCCGCCGGGATCGCGCGTTGGAGCTGTTGCGGGACATCCTCGCCAAGTGGGTCGTCCACGACCTGACCTCACTTCGAGCGATCACGGTCAGTCCGCATGAGACGCCGCTCGAACTGCGCTTCCGCGCGTTGCTCAATGAATGGGCGAAGAAGGAGAAGGCCGAGCCGAGGATTTCGCCCGCCGCGGGCGGTGACCAGTTGACCTTCCGGCTCAACAGCGGTAACTCCGCGCAGACCTGGACGCTGACGGCCCAACCCAGACTCGGGTACGTCCAACCGGACTTCGTCCTCTCCGCCGACGACCCCTCCATCCCCAAGATCGCCGTGTTCTGCGACGGACAGTCGTTCCATGCCTCCGCAGAGCACAACCGCCTCGCCGATGACGCGGAGAAACGCGCGGGCTTGCGTGCCGAGGGATACCTGGTCTGGGCGGTCACTCACGACGACCTGGACGTCTTTGCGCAAGCGGTCGACGGTGATCCCGCCACAGGCCTGGTGTTCCTCACCGGCGAGCAACACCAGACGCTGCGCCGGTTGGCGGGCAACCCGAAGTTGTTCGGCCCCAATACCGTCGCCGTCGCCGACCTGGGAGGTGATGCCGTCAGTCAGCTGACGCACTTCCTCTGTCGTCCCGACGAGAACGCGTGGTCCGGACCGGCAACGGCACTGGCTCTCGCACTGACGGGCGCCTCTAAGCGCGATGCGGTTCGGCTATCCGATGCCGATGTGGTCGATGCGCTGGCCGCGGCTATCCGGGGCGAGAGCGTCAAGGGATCAGCAGAGGGCAGGTCAGTGCTCCAGCGGCGATCCGCAGGTGCTGCGACCACGCTGATCGACGTCGAGCAACCGGCCGCGGTGCGCGTCTATCTCGGGGTCGACGATCGACCGGAGACCATCGCCGGTCCGGAGAACGAGCAGGCATGGCGCGACTGGCTCGCGTTGTCCAACCTCCTCCAGTTCCTCGATGACGGGCGTTTCTCCGCAGGGACCTCATCCTCCCCCCTGCCTGGAGCCGACCGGATGCGGAGGCGTGAGGACTCAGCACAGCCGACCATCGACATCAGGTGGCGGCCTTTGCTTGGCGAGTTCGGCCCGAAGATCGACCTCGCCATCACCGAGCTGTCGCGTCACGACATCCCGATTCCTGAACCAGGGCACGAGGCCGCCGACGGCGACTTTGTGATCGATCTCGCCTGGCCTCGCCACCAGGTCGCCGTGCTGGTCGACGAGGACCCTGAAACGCGCGACGCGCTCGTCGACAACGGGTGGTCGGTTTTCGGACCGGACGAGGTCGGCGAGGCCGCCGCCGCAGTCATGAAGGGGGATATTGACTAATGTCCGTGGTCTTCTCCAAGGACTTCCACAAAGACCTCGATGTCGACGGCTCGCTCAAGGGCAAGGCATGGGACTTCGTACGCAAGTTGAATACGGACAGCGACCTGACCGGGCTTGATTTCAAGCAGCCGCAGGGCGCGATCGACAAGCGCGTCCGCACGGCGCGGGTCGACCTCAACTACCGAGCGGTGCTGTTCGACATGAGCGTCGGCGGCGAGGCGTTCTACCTCCTGGCGGGCATCAAGAAGCACGACGACGCCTACCGCTTGGCGGAGACGATCGAGCTCCGGGTGAACCCGGTCAACGGCATCGCCGAAGTGCTGCGGCACCAGGACGTGGCGCGCGTCAGCAAGCCCGAGACGCTGGCGAAGCGACGTCAGGACCTGCCGCGACTGCTGCCGTTCTCGGTTGCTGAGATCGTGAGTCTGGGTGTCTTGGAGCAAGTAGCTGAGCGCATTGTGGAGATCACCGACGAAGACGACCTCCAGGAACTGTGCCTCGCGTTGCCCGAGTGGCAAGGTGATGCCCTGCTCCAACTCGCCTACGGCACAAGCCTCGACGACGTGCGCAAGCAATACGGCCCGTCGTCCGACCGGACGACGGGCGGGATCGAGGCTGACGACTTCGGCACCGCGTTGCAGCATCCGGCTTCGCGGATGCAGTTCGTCGTCGTCACCGACGACAACGACGACGAACTCCGCGCAATGCTGGAGAGCGACTTCAGCTACTGGCGTACTTTTCTCCACCCGGAGCAGCGGTCCGTGGCGTACCGCGAGCAGTGGAATGGGTCGTTCCGACTCAGCGGCGGCGCGGGCACCGGCAAAACGGTCGCTGCCATCCACCGAGCCTCTTTCCTCGCAAGCAGGTCTGGTGGCGCACGTGTCCTCCTGACGACGTTCACCAAGACGTTGGCCACTCAACTACAGGGCGATCTCGCCCAACTGGCGGGGCCTGCACGTGTCAATCTCGGCACCGGTGCGGTGGAACCGGGCACGGTCCGGGTCATGGGAGTGGACAGCCTCGCCAGGCAAATGGTCGCTCGGGCCGACGGACACGTACCGAGGGTCATTCCGCAACTTGAAGAGGACCGGTTGTGGGAGCAGGTCGTCCAAGATCTGCCCGATCTGACACCCGACGACACCCGGATGTTGACACCCGGCTTCCTTGCGGCGGAATACCGCAACGTCATTCTCGCGCAAGAGATCACCGATCGGCAGCACTACCTCAAGGCACCACGTCGAGGTCGCGGGGTGCGGCTGAACTGGCTGCAACGCAAGAGGATCTGGGAGGTCGTAGACCTGTTCCAGCGTCGTCTGCTGGCCGATGGGAAGACGACGTTCGCGGCGCTCGTCGCGCGGGCGGCGGAGGTACTGGCCGGCGAGGACAAGCGGGACGCTCGTGACCTGTTCGACCACGTCGTGGTGGATGAAGGACAGGACCTCAGCGCCTCGCATTGGCTGATGTTGCGCAGGCTCGTTCCCAAGGGAGCGAACGACTTGTTCATCTGCGAGGACAGCCACCAGCGGGTCTACGGGGAAAGACTGGTGTTGGGTCACTTCGGTATCGACGTGCGCGGGCGTTCGCGGAAGTTGACCTTGAACTACCGCACCACGCGGCAGAACCTGAGGTTCGGCCTGCGAATCCTCGACGGTGGCAAGGTCGTAGACCTCCAAGGTGACGAGGAGACCCGCGTGGGCTACCGATCACGGCTGAGTGGCCCCGAGCCGATTCTGCACAGTGCCGCGAGCACCGCCGACGAGGCCGACTTCATCGTCCGGACGATCCGCGACTGGCTGACCGGTCAGCCGGAGGGCTCACTCAAGCCCGGATCGATCGGAGTCTTGGTCAGGACCAATCGTGAGCGCGACGACCTGGTGCACATGCTGCGGCAGGAAGGCGTTCCTGCCGAGACGTTGACGAGTGACGCGGACGGAACGGGGAAGGGCGTCCGAGTGGCCACGATGCATCGGGCGAAGGGAATGGAGTTTGCCCGGGTTTTGGTCGCAGGGGTGTCCGAATCAACCGTGCCACTGCGGTGGTTGCTCGATAACGCGGCAGTGGAGGACCGCCCCGACGTAGAGCAGCGGGAACGCCTGTTGCTCTACGTCGCTTGCACCCGCGCACGGGATCAATTGGTTGTGACCTGGCACGGCCGGCCGTCACCGTACCTGCCGCTCAGCTGAGCAGGTCGGGCGCGATCCTCTGCAGCAGGTCGTCCACTTTCTCCGCGTCGTCGACGAATCCGATAGGGCTGAGCAGGTCGTGCTCTTCGTCGCCTGGTTCGACGAAGTAGCAGACGGTGTCCACGATCTGGTCCATCTGGTCGCGGTCGAACGAGTCCCATCGATCCAGCACGGTGGCTAGCTTGTGGTGGAGTTGCAGTGCGAACCCGACATCGACGAACTCGTGGTACTCGGCGTTTTCGAGCATTCCTCTGTGCGCCGTCAGGAGAACTCGGAGCGCTTCGGCACTGGGTTCGTCAGCGGGAAGCTGTTCAGGAGTCGCCATGGTGAGCCACCGGGCTTTCTCTACGAAGTAGTCGCCACCTCTTATCGACCACTCCCGCCAGGATGTTACGACGACAGTCTGACGGTCGGCGTCCGAAGCACGCGCAAGGCACGCTGTATTGGAATTGAGGACCCATTTCGGCAGACCGGACGACCGCCGACGATCAGCCCGCCCCGATGTGTCACCGGCTTGTGGACAA
The DNA here is from genome assembly GCF_040640215.1 of Actinosynnema sp. NPDC023587. Taxonomy (NCBI): domain Bacteria; kingdom Bacillati; phylum Actinomycetota; class Actinomycetes; order Pseudonocardiales; family Pseudonocardiaceae; genus Actinosynnema; species Actinosynnema sp. NPDC023587. Next base: position 662,604 of record NZ_JBFABG010000003.1, read on the forward strand.
GCGAGTCTGGGACACCAGCGGATCCCCCTAGACCACCCATGAGCAGGGCCTTCGCATGCCGGAGGGGGTGGCGCTCTAACAGGATCCCCAACCTGATCCCCAATGTGATCCCCCATATGAACCCCCGCCGGAAGTCACCGTACGCGCAAGTGATCTTCAATATGACTACACAGGGTAGCCGATCGAGAAGTTCGCTACGTATACATAATTCCGCCAAGCCATGCCTAAAAACATCGGTATATCAAGGATTGAAATTGAAGCCACACACAAGGAGGGGAGTCAGCACGATTACGGGAGCACCTTCCTTGCATGCGGCCAATTATATCGCCTGACTGCCGCGCCGCGCCCGCCACAGAAAATTATCTTTGTGCGGACAGGGCTCTGACGAAAGACGTAGCGAGGATCGGCGGACTTGACTGTCGGGCGGGTCAGGTGCGCGTTGGACGGCGGTTTTCGTGGGGCTGCGCCGTCTTCGGGTTGGTGTCGCGCTGCTGCGGGAGGAAAAGGGGGATGCCCTCGGCAAGGCGCCAGGCGGCGTCGCACGCCGCGCAGGTAGGCCAGCACCACTGTCGCTTAGTGGCGCGCGCAGCGGGAACGGTCAACTCCGCCCCGCACAGCGTGGTCGTCTTCTGGGTAGGCATGGCGTTGTCGTCGATGGCATGGCGTTTGCCGTCGTGAGGTTGCCACCGGAACGGGCGCGGTCCCATCAGCGGATTCCCTTGTCGTAGGCGTCGGCCCAGTGGGCAATGACCTCGCCAGACTGAGCTGCGGGCAGGGCGCGGGCGTGGAGTTCGCGGAATCGACGCTGGTGGTGTTCGACGGCGTGGAGGTTGTCGTGGAAGACGGTGGTGATGCCGTTTTCGCTATAGGACAGCGGGCGCAGTGGTGGGGCGAAGGTGAACAGTGCAGCGTGGTGGCGCAGGGCGGGGTGGGCTGGTGCGGTCATGGGGATGACGTGGACGGTGATGTGAGGTTGACCTGCTTGCAGGGTGAGGTAGAGCAGTTGGTCGCGCATGGCGGCGCGGTTGCCGACGACCAGCCGCAGCGCGGTTTCGTGGACGTAGAGCGTGGCGTTCGGCGGGGTGCGGCGGTATAGGAGACGGTCCTGACGCGCGACACGCGTGGCGGCCAGGTTCTGGTCACCAGTCAGTGCGCCGGCGTAGGCCGTGGTCTGGGCAAGGGCCGGGACGGTGAGCGGTTCGTAGGCGGTGACGCTGTGGGCGAGGTGTTCGTGCAGTGTCAGGGCGGTGAGGGTGTCGGGGCTGCCGTGGTGGGTGCGGGTGAAGGTGCCGGTGTCGGGCTCGTGGGCGATGGCCATGACGCGATCGCGGGTGGCCTCGTCGGCGACGCAGCGGCCAAGGAGGGTGGCGATCCCCCAGGGGCTGGTGCCGCGGTTGCCGGTCTCGAGTTTGCTGAGCTTGCCCAGCGACCAGCCCAGGCTCTCGGCGACGACTGCGGAGGACAGGCGAGCGGTGCGGCGGATGCGGCGTAGTTCCTCGCCGAGCTCACGGCTGTGAGCTGTACTCAACCTCGTGATGGCGGGCGACTTCTCGCCGTCGGTGTCCATCGACGTTCCTCAGTTGTGCTCGGGGGCCGCTACACGGTCGGCGGCGATGATCAAGCTTCGGTCTGGCGTGGTGCAGAACAGGCCGATAAGTCCGACCGAGTCCGGCTGCACACGAGCGGCATGGCGCGGCCACGTTCGGCGCGCGAGCTTGTGTCGACCCATCCGTCGGATGTCGAGGTCCTGCCGATGCAGGGAACGCGAACGAAGACGAGGCCGAAGGCGCCTTCGAGGACTTGGTCGTGATCGCCGGGGACAGCAACTCCGGTCGGAACCTGGCCGTCCGCGCCATCGAGCATCCGGACACCCGCCCAGCCGCGCGTCCTGACGAGACCAGCATCATCGCCTTCCCTTTCGACCCGCCGAAATCGGTAGATACGCATTTCAACCAGGACCGGTACGATCAGGGAACAACGCAAACAGTCGACACGCGGATTTGCCCCCTATTTGCCCCCTAGCGCAGGCGGAGGCGACATGAGCGAGGATGAGCACTCCGACATGACCGCACCAGCCGGTGTCCGGCTCGCTCACGAGATCCGCCGACGACGCACCGAAGCCGGACTCAGCCAGCCACAACTGGCCCGGATGATCGGCTACACCAGGCAGTATGTGTCCCTGGCCGAACGCGTCGGCCACAACCTTCCCTCCGCCGAAGTCATTCGAGCCCTGGATCAAGCCCTGAACGCAATGGGCGCACTGATCGCGTTGCGAGAACGGTGCAGGAGTGAGCAAAAAAGGCTGCGAGGGAAGTCGCCTGTAAGGCGTGTACCGCAGAACACGGTCTCACTTGAGGCCAATTTGTCTGCCTCGGCTACCCGCGTCGACACCAAGTCAGACGTGGTCGAGTCGATCGCCGACCTGACGTTGGACGCACCGCCTCGACGGCGCGTGGGCCGGGCCGAGGTCGGGCAGGTGAAGTTGATGACCAGCGCGCTGGCGGCCAGCGAGAATCTCTATGGCGGAGGGATGACGAGTGAGGCGGGCATCGCCCACCTGCGTTGGGCGAGTCGGATGTTGAAGGTGCATTCCGAGCCCGCAGTCGAGGTGGCGTTGTTCGAGGCTGTCGGGAACCTGGCCGGCGTGGTGGCGTTCTCGGCCTTCGACGTCGGCGATCACCCGGTCGCGGCGCGCTGTTTCCGGTTCGCCCTGTCGTGTGCGGAGCAGGGTGGCTCGTGGGAACTGCGCGCGGCCACTCTCACCGACATGGCTCGACAGGCCGTCTACCTGGGCGACTTGGACCAAGCCCTGTCGCTGATCGAGTTCGCCCAGGTCCGTGCCGATCGACTGACGGCCACGGCAAGGGCCGTGATCGGGGTGGTCCGTGCCAGAGTGCTGGCCATGCTCGGCCGTCATGAAGAAGCGCGATCACAGGTGGACCGCGCCGACTCGGACTTCGCGCAGCGCCAAACGGCCACCGAGCCCGCCTGGCTGGTCTACTACGACGAGGCCGAACACGCAGGCAGCAGCGCCAGGGCGCTGATCCCTATCGCCATCGCTACCGGGCGGCCGGGTGAGGCCGCTAAACGCCTGGAGACGGCAGTCCGCTTGCACAGCGACGCCTATCCGCGGTCGCGGGCGTTCTCCAGGACACGCTTGGCCGCACTGCACATGTCGATCGGCGACCCACGTGAAGCCACCGCACTGGGGCGACAGGCCGTTGCGGACGCCGCAATGTTCCACTCCCAGCGGATGAACGGGGAACTGCGTGCCCTGATGCGCGCCAGCGGACAGCACCTGGCAATTCCCGAGGTGGCGGACCTGTCGCACTCGCTGGCATCGGCGATCAACGATGCCTGACGTTTCCGAGGTCGACAAAGACCAGGCCACCTACCGAGTACTGGCCGCTGCAGGCAAAGAAGCAAGTGTACCGACCTCCGGCGCGGAACTGATCCGCGACGGCGTCAACGTCCTCTACCGACTATCGGGCGACATCATCGCCCGCATCGGCCCCGACGGCTCCCGCGAGACGGCCACCCGCCTGCTGCACACCTCGCGCTGGCTGGCCCGCACCGGCATACCCGCGGTCCAAGCACTCGACGGCATCGGCCAGCCCACCATGGTCGACGATCGGCCCATCACCTGGTGGGCGAGCATCCCAGAACACCGATACGCCACCCCCGTCGAACTCGGCGCCGTGCTCAAACGACTCCACACACTGGCTCCGCCCCTCTCGCCAGCCCTGCCTGTGCTTGATCCCTTCGCTGGGCTGGACGAGGCGCTCACTGCCGCCGCCACGCTTTCCGAGCACGACCGGACGTGGCTCAAAGACCTGCTGAAGAGGTTGCGTCGCGAGTACGCGCAACTGCAGGTCGGATCGCCCCGGTGCGTGGTCCACGGCGATGCCTGGCAAGGCAACGTGGCCGTCCCCGCCGACGGTGTCCCCGTGCTCCTGGATCTCGACAACCTAGGACTCGGCCTTCGCGAGTGGGATCTCATCCCTCTGGCTGTCGACCACACCGACTTCGCCCGTATCACATCTTCGGAGTACACAGCGTTCATCGACGCCTACGGCGGCTACGACGTCACCACTTGGCCCGGCTACCGCACACTGGCTACCACAACCGAACTCCGCTGGACCGCCTTCGCCCTGAACAAAGCCAGCACCGATTCCAAAAAGAGAAACCAGGCACACCATCGAGTAGCTTGCCTGAAAGGAGAGGTCAGACAGCCTTGGTCATGGACCGCCTTTTAGGGACGATACAAGGCTTAGCTGATTCGCGGATCAGCAAGGCACTATGGAGGAAATCCACACCTTTCACCAGGTCGAGAAAATAACCGGCGGGACAAGGACCACTAAGCTGGCCGACGCTTCAGAACGTCCCTGCATGTCTGGCCCAGCCTCGAGTGCCGAAGGTGGTAGCGGTGCGGTAGGCGTGGATGCCGGCGGCCGGGTAGTCGATGAGCCGGTCGGGCAGGGCGTCGAGGGGAAACCAGCGGGCCGCAGAGCACTTGTCGGGTTCTCGGTTGGTCGGCGTCCCAGTCCAGTGGCGGGTTTCGAAGAAGAGACCGAGGCGGGGTTCGGGACCGGAGCCGTTGACGTGCAGGGTGTGCACCAGGCGCAGGTCCGCGGGGTCGACGTGGACGCCGACTTCCTCCTTCGCCTCGCGGACAGCAGCATCGAGAACGGACTCTCCCGCGTCGAGCTTGCCTGAGGGCAGGTGCCACAGGCCGTCGAAGAGCGGGTTGGTGTCGCGGCGGCGGGTAAGCAGGATGTCGTCGTCGCGGACGAGGAGGACGTGCACGTCGATCAGGTGTCGGTCAGCCATGGATCCTCGTCGGTTCTCACGCGGTCTGGAACCCGGCGCAGCTTACGAGGTATATAACTATTCGGATGCGCCCGGTCGCCGATCGTGCGATCCGTGTCGGTCATGTCGCTGATCCAGACACGAACAGAAGGCGCTGAGCAGCGGTTACCAAGCGCGGTACCAGTTCGGTAAGCGGTTGGTACCCGCCTTACGGGCCGGTCCACACGACCGTTTGGGCCGAAGCCGGCGAAAAGATCTTGTCGGCGCGTGTCCCCCAACGGTCCTTATTCCGGAGTTAAAGGGTGTCATCGCACCCTCGACCACCTCCGGAGGGCTCCGTGCCTCGATACGACGCCGACACTTACCGTCTGCTGTACACCCCCGCCGAAGCGGCGGCCTTGCTGGCCGTCCGCGAGTCGTGGCTTCGACGCAAGGCAGGACGCCGGGAGATCCCGTGCACCTTCCTCGGCAAGCACCTGCGCTTCTCCAGCGACGACCTCACCTCGATCGCCCAGACAGGCGCCCGACTCGCACGCTCCACAAGACCACCCGCCAAGCGCACCAAGTCCTCTCGGAACTGACGAAAGTTCTTGTGCCGCAACGCTTGCATTACTCGACCGTAGGAGCGTTCATCCTCCTGTCACACCGTGACCACCACACCACCACCGAACGAAGGAGCAGCACACATGGCCTGGGTGGAGCAGTCGGGAAGCAACCACTGGCGCGTCCGGTTTCGCCGCGACGACGCCACCATCGGGTCCATCCCCGGTTTCAGGAGCGAGAAAGCCGCCCAGGACCACGCCAACGACCTCGAATCCGACCAACGTCGCGGCACCTGGCTCGACCCCACCGACGGTCGCACGACCCTGGAGGAGTGGCTCACCGACTGGTGGGACGCCCTCGACGTCGATACCCGCACCGAGGACAACTACCGCAGCATCGTGCGCAACCACATCACGCCCCATTGGGGCGACACCGCCCTGGCCGACATCACCAACCTCAAGGTTCAGGCATGGGCCAAGCAGCTGCGCGCCGGACACCTGTCACCGGTGACCGTCGCCGGGTTCGTCAAGCTGCTCTCCCAGATCCTCACCGACGCCGCCGAGGACAAGCTCATCGTCGCCAACCCCATCCGGCCGCGACGACGCGGACGCCGCAACCACGCCGCCCGCATCCCCGAGAAAGTCTGGGCCGAGCCCACCGAGGTGCTGCGCATCGCCGACCAAGTCGCCGCCTTCTACGGACCCATCGGAGCCATGCTCGTCATCACCGCAGGCTGGACCGGCGCACGCTGGGGCGAGCTGACCGGCCTGCAACGCCACAACCTCCACCTCTTCGACGACGACACAGGCTTCCTCATCATCGACCCCCAGAACGGCGCCCTGCACGAATCCGCCGGCGGCAAGCTCTGGCTCGGCCAGCCCAAGACCGACGCCTCCGCCCGCACCATCAGCCTCAACCCGTCACTCGTCCGACTCCTGCGGGCGCACCTGGACAACCACGTCCACCCGCACGTCTTCACCACCCCCGAAGGCGCACTCCAGCGCCGCAGCAACTTCAGCAAACGCGCCATGCGCCCCGCCGCCGACGGCAACCTCAACCAGCCCCGCGCCGTCCTGCGCCTCCAACCGGTCAAGCCCGGCCTGACCTTCCACGGACTGCGCCACAGCCACAAGACCTGGATGATCGCCGACACCATCCCCGAGATCGCCCAGTCACTCCGACTCGGCCACATCCTCAAAGACCCCGTCCAACGCACCTACTCCCACGTCGCCCCCGAAGTCACCAGCCGCCTGCTCCAGTGCCTGCAGGACCGCTGGGACAAAGCCGTCGTCGACGTCGGTGACAGCTCCTGGCGCAGGATGGCGTAGCCGATGCGTGGTCTCCTCATCTATCACTTCAACGGCGGCAACCACGCCGACAAGCCGGTCGTCATGCACTCCGAGGCCACCCTCGACTACGTCCTGATCGACATTCTGGCCACCCGTAGCCGCACCCGACCATGTTGTACGCCCAAACCCACCAACGGTCGGCCCGGCTGAGCTGCCCGCCCCTCAATTCACATGGCGCAGGCGGAAGCGACATGCGCGACGAACGAACACTCCGACATGATCGCCACCGGCCGCATCAACGCCGACGCCCTCGACCAAGCGGCAGTGGACGCCCTCGCCTCCTAACTACGGCAAGCGCCGGATTCGGCATCAGCAGGGCCACCGCGCACACCGCTACCACGACGAGACCGTCACCGTGCTCGCCGACCAGGCCCCTGACCCACACGACGCCCTGCGACGCGCCGAGGACAAGGGGCTGGGCCACGTGGTCCTCGACGGGAAGGTCTTCTCCGCCGACCGCCTTCGCGAGAAGACCACCAGCGTGAAAGGGGTCCTCAGTGACCGAGCAACGTTCGCGCGTGTCTTTCGAGCGGTTCGGCGAGGTCGGGGAACTCTCCGCCGCCGATTCGACGCGACAGCCGGGCGATGGTGTAGAGCTGCGCGAACCGACCCGTGTCCGTGTCGAGGATGTCGGCATAAACGTCGTGTACTCGCTGCGCGATCGTGGGCGTCAGGAGGCTGTAGCACAGCAGGGTCGCCGCGTCGGTTCCCGCGGGTCCGCGTCCCCACCATTCCCAGTCGAGCAGGCCGAACCGCGGACGCAGCAGGTTCGCCCAGTGGACATCGCCGTGGACGGTCTCCCATTCGGGCACGGTGGGGTCGACGGCGTCGCCGAAGCGTTGCACGATCCGGTCGGTGATCTTGTCCTGGCTGCTGTTGACGCGTGCGGTCGGTGTCGCCGCGACAGTGTTGGTGGTGCGGCGCAGCTCGGCCCACCACTCGTCGGGCAGTTCGACCGCGGTGCGCAGTGCGTCGGTGGGTGAGCAAGGTTGGCCAGGCATGCGGGTCATGAGTTCGGCGCGTTGCTGTCGCCATTCCTCCCACTCGACCACGTCCAGGACGCGCGGTTTGGCGAGGTCGGCGAGGACGTTCGCGTCGAGGTTGCCCGTCCAGAAGTCGCCGGCGACCCACTGCTTGTCCTCGGACACGACGCGCAGCCAGTACTCGGCGTCGCCCTTGCGGACGGGAGTGCTGATCGACCGGTCGTGCCAGCCGAGCAGCGGGTCCCCGGTCACAACCACGCCGAAGTGTTCGGCAGCGCGGTCGAGGTTGTCGCGCATCCACTGCCGGAACCGCGCGTCGGCTTCGCTTGTGTCGATCGGCACCTCGCCCTCTTTCACTGTTCGGTGACGTAACGCAGGTAGGCGGCCGGGTTGTTCATGTACCGGCGCCAGTGGTCGACCAGTGCGAGGTCTTCCCACTTCGTCCGCCGGAACCCGTGGTCGCCCACTTCGATGATGTCGGCGCCCGGTGTGGCGGCCAGGACCGGCGAGTGCGTCGCGCAGATCACCTGCGCTCCCGATTCACCGAGGTCGTGCAGGAGGTTGACCAGCCGTAGGCAGGATGTGAACGACAGCGCCGCCTCGGGCTCGTCCATGAGGTAGAAGCCGGGTTCACGGAACATGTTCGCCAGCACGGTGAGGAAGCTTTCGCCGTGGCTCATCTCGCTGGTGTCTTCTTCCCAGTAGCCGCGCATCCCGCTGACGGCTTCCATGAACCCGAACGCCGTCTCGGCCCGCAGGAAGTATCCCCGGCGCTTGGTCCGCGGCCCGCTCTTCTGCCGGGTGCCCGCGGCCGTGGTCTCCCAGCGGAGCAGGTCACCCAGCACCGTTTTCGGCCGGTCGTTGACGTACTTGCGACCCGCTCGCCCGCCGCGCGCGTCCAGTCCCCATGCCTCGGCGAACGCCTCGACCAGGGTCGACTTCCCCGAACCGTTCTCCCCGACCAGGAAGGTGATCGGCCGCTCGAAGACCATGCCTTCCCCGGCCATCTGCGCCACGCACGGCACGGTGAGCGGCCACGGTCGTGAATCCGGAAGACCGGAGGGCAGTAGGTCGTCAGGGATGTACGCGCGGCGGGCAAGCATGGGCTGTCCTTGATCAGTACTCGGTCGGGACGCATTTCCCCTTGGGCGTGCAGTTGCCCGCAGGGTTGCACGCCGGGCCACAACTCGGCCCGCACTGCGGGCCGCACATGTTCGGCACACACGGCGACACCGGTCGTTGCGCGAACCGCTCGGCCAATGCAGTCGTCGTCGCCAGCATGGTTGGTCCGTTCAGGATCTCGACAAGCGGAGCAAGCCGCACGTTACCCACCGGCAGCCAACGCGAAAACACGCACGGCCACACCGAGCCGTCCGCGGCAACCGCGACCTTCCCGTCACCGCACTGCCCGCACAGCGCAGACGAGTCGGAGGCCATGGCACGCACTCCGCGTCCGATCCCTCGCAAGCGGTCGACGCGGAGCGGGATCGAACGGCGCAACGCCTCCACAATGTTGGCCTTGGTGCGCTCGTGGCTACCCGCACCTTGGTATCCGGAGAACGAGCGGCGGCCGTAGGGTCGCAGTGATCGATGTCGTGCCGCGAGCGGGCAGTGGTGGGTGGTGTCGTGGGCAGGGTGAGACGGCCTAGGCTGCTGAGGTTATGGCTGGTGCTAGCAGCGGTGGGATTGAGTTCCGCATGGTGGCTGCCGTCGCTGTTGCAGCTGCTCGACTCCTACTGGTCGTTGTCATGGGAAGAGCGTGACCAGCGAGCCAGCGTATTCGGCATGGTGATCGGCGGAATTTCCGCGGTGTTGAGCGTGGCGTCGATCTGGCAGAGTCGCCGCTCGTATGCCGACGTCAACGCGGCTGCCGAGGTGCTCCCTGTGGCTGCCGGGAGAGTCGGGGTGTTGCCGAGGATGAAGGTACTGTCGGCGGGACGGGCGCGGGTGCACGAGGCCCTGCCACTGCCGGTCGACTATGGCAGGGCTCGACGTCGGCATTGGGTGCCATGGCAGGCTGCTGGTGACCTGCTGGACTCGGATCTGCCGTTGTTCGTGGACCGCAATGCCTCACAAGAGGTTGCGAAATGGATGCGCCCGGCCCGCCGCAAGGGCGGTTTCCTGCTGCTGGTGGGCACCTCCAGTGTGGGCAAGACTCGACTGCTGTACGACATTGCCCGTCGGGAGCTGGGTGATTTCCTGGTCTTAGTACCGGACCTGGGTGACGGCGCTGCGGTCAACGCCTTGGCCGAGGCTGGGCCACCGGGACCGGTGGTGGTGTGGTTGGACGAGCTGCAACGCTTCTTGAGCGGCCCTTACTTCGTCCCCGACGGCACCGTCGGACAAGTGCCGGTTAGCGCCGGTGCGTTGCGGCGTCTGCTCGACGGCGACACGCCAGTGATCGTGCTCGCCACCCTGTGGCCGAATTATCTCGACCAGCTCCGCGCCACCGACACCGACGACAAGGGCGCGACCAAATCTCGTTACCCTGCAGCCGCCGACGTACTCGCGTTGCGGACCAAACAGCTACGGGTGGACACGTTCAGCGAGGAGGAAAAGCGGCTTGCCCGCGAGCTGGGTATACGCGATCCGCGGCTGGCCGCTGCCGCCGATGGAGTGGACTTCAACGTTACCGAGACGCTCGCCGGCGCCCCGCGCATCATGCAGCGCTACCGCGAGGCGCCTCTTACGCGGCAGGCGGTGGTCCACGCAGCGGTTGACGCCCGCCGCCTTGGCATCCAGGGACCACTGAGCCGGGAACTGCTACGCGAAGCCTCCCGCGGTTACCTCGTCGACGTCCATCCCGACGACACCTGGTTCGGCGATGCCGTTGCGGAACTAACACGCACCGATCGCCGTGAGGATGCCGCCACTGCGCCACTGCAGACCATTCCTACCGCCGACCACCGCGGCATCATCGGCTACACCGTCACTGACTATCTGCTCCAGCAACTCCTCTGCGAGCGCCGCAGTGAACTGCTCGACAGTATTACCTGGAACGCTTTCATCGACTATGTCCACGAAGCCGATGACCGCCACCGCCTTGCCACGCATGCGTGGCAAAGACTGCAGTACCATCACGCAGAGCGCCTCTATCGCACCCTCGCCGACCGGGCAGCCGATGCCGCCGTCCGATTAGCCAACCTACTGACCGAGCAGGGCAGAACCGATGAGGCCGTGACGACGCTCCGCCCTCACGCCGACGCTGGCGACTCCGAGGCAGCCGAAGGATTGGCTGAACTGCTGCTCGACCGGGACGAGTTTCAGGAGTTGTTCACCCGCGCCGACGCAGGCGACATCGAAGCAGCCGTACTGCTGGCCGACACGCTGGTGCACAGCCCCTGGGCAGGACCTGACACGGTCGACGACGCCGTCGCGTTACTGAGCCCTTATGCTGATAAAGACCTTTATGCCGCCCTCGTAACCGCTGAACTTCTGGTCGATCACGACCGGGATGACGAAGCCGCGACGTTACTGCGTCCCTATGCCGACGACGGCGAAGCCGAAGCAGCCGCGGAATTGGCCGAGATACTGCTCCGACAAGACAGGATGGAGGAGCTGTACACCCGCGCCGACGCTGGTGACGTCGAGGCAGCCGCAGCATTGGCCAAACGACTCGCTGACGAAGGTATGGTGGACGAGGGCCTGGCACTACTGCGCCCACACGCCGACGCCGGTGAGGACTCCGCCGTCTTCGAACTGGGAAAACTACTAGCCAAACAAGGCCGGATCAAGGAGTTGCGGGCTCGTGCCGACGCTGGTGACAGCTGCGCCGCCTACGAGTTGGCTCACCTGCTGGCTATGCAAGAACGAGAAGAGGAGTTACGCGCCCGTATCGACGCCGGCGACAGCTACGCCGCCGTCATGCTGGATGCCCTGTTGGTCAAGCAGGGCAAGGCCGACGAAGCCATCGCACTACTACGGGCCCGCGTCGCCGCTGGCGACTCACAGGCCGTAGTCAGACTGAGCGACCTGCTGGTGAGACAGGGCAGAGTCGACCAGGCTATCGCCGTATTGCGTGATCACGTCAATGCCGGAGACTCGTCGGTCGCCAGCGGCTTGGCTCGACTGCTGGCAGAACAAGATGAGCAGCAGTTGCTCTGGCGCGAGGTACATGCTGGCAATAGATTCGCCTTCCACCCATTGATCGAACTCATCCGCAAGGCGGGACGGAGCCAGGAGGCCGATCAGCTGCTCGTATGGGGTGTAAGCTCCGACGGGTCACCGGCACGGCCGTGGTGATACGGCGTGAACCACTGTGGTCTCGCTCGGCGTGCGGTCTTGGCGAAGGACAGCAGTCGTCTGCGCCAGCGAAAAATGGAGCTGATCGTCGTAAGTCGACAACGTTCGACACTGTGCTTACCGAAATGTCGTCTGTGTGCTTCCCCTCGTAGCGTGGAGACCTGAACCAAGAGAGATGGTTGGGCCGTGGGAGACAAGAGACGCCGGCCCGATCCGGAGTTCCGTGCGGGTGCGGTGCGGATCGTGGCCGAGACCGGCAAGCCGGTCGCGCAGGTCGCGCGGGATCTGGGGATCAGCGCCTACACCCTGCACAACTGGGTGAAGGCCGACCGGCAGACCGGGTGGACCACCTCCACGGCACCCTCTGCCGCGACCTGCTGTCCGACGGACGGCGGCCCATCCCGGTCGAGCAGTACCGGGGCATCGACCAGACCTGGAATTACGGCGGGTCACCGTGAGCACCGACCGCCATGTGTGTCTGTTCCGCATGCTGCGGTCGTGCCCGACGTTTCTTACCTGCCCGAGCCCGTCGTGACTCCGCTCGACGTCTACTACTTCAGCGGCGGCAACCGCGCCAACGAGCCTGTCACCGTGGACGATGACATCGCCTTGGACGATGTCATGACAGACATCCTGGCCAATCCACAACCGCACCCGACCGTGGTGTACGCCAGGGACCGGCCGACGATCGGACCGGAGGAGTTGCCGGACCACCAGCTCAAGTTCGACCTCGACACCGAGCACAACATCGCCGCCGTCCACCTGTTCTGCCCGAGAGGCTTCCTGCCAGCCGGCATGACAGGCGAGGCGGATGACACCACGGCATGGATCGCCCTGCCCCGGCAGCCGGCCACCCCGCTGCTCACCGGCGTGACGCTCTACATCGACAGGGACACCCGCACCGAGTTCCCCAGGGAAGCCGCCCTGCCGCTGAGCGTGCTTCGCAGTCTTCTGCACGAGTTCATGCGGACCGGCAAACGCCCCACATGTGTCGACTGGCAACGGACCGACATCTTCTAGCGACAACGCGGCCCCACGCGCCCGTTGACGGCCGTCCGGGACCGTTTGTGGGTGGCACACCGGAACTGGGCATCCGCAGCCGCTACGGCCGTCGAAAAGTCACCGGGCAGAACCACCCAGCCGGGTTACCGAGACTGGAGCACACAGCTGACAACATTTCGTCCGGAGCGACCGCCTGCTCCAGATTTGCTCCAGCTCGACCACCGCAGTCCACAGTGGACGAAAAAGCAAGATCGCCCGCCACCTGCATTACCGCAGGTCAGCGGGCGATTCGTATGCAGTATTCGATTGTGGAGCTGAGGGGACTCGAACCCCTGACCCTCACACTGCCAGCAACCCGCACGCCACCCCTCTCCCCTGCCCATCCAGTTCAGGGTCTGTCAGCAAGGGTGCTCGTCGGTGCTCGTCGTAGCGGTCGTTGCGGTCAACGTTGCGGTCAAGACGAGCTCCCTCAACCTAGCTTGCACACAGGTCCGAACCGAGCCACGTCCACTGAAACCCTGAACCCGCGGATCGCGGATCTTGACCAATCGTGGCTTGCCGACACCTGTCGACAACCACCACTGCCTGCATGATTCCCGGTCGCGAACGACCAAGATGGACGATCCAACCCGGTCGTTCGCCGTTGTTTGTCGGGGATAAGTCGGGGATCTGATCTTGGACTGGGTGAGGCCAAGTTCCATCGTGCTGAACTACGGCACTGGCCGTTTGTGCTGTTAGGAAGGCGCTTCGGCAACTCACCCCGTCCGCTGTTCTGTGGATGTTCCGCAAGCACCAGTCATCCTCGACGGGCATGGTCAGCGCTCCACGATGACGGGAGCTGGCGGGCCGGTCGGCCGCTGTCCCGCTCGCCCAGCCTCGGCCCTACCTCCCGTCGCCGGGCGCAGGTGGGTGGCCGCCAAACCGGGCACCGTCCGCTTGCCCAGGCGACACAGTGAGGGCCGAAAAGGACTTGGCGGGCGGGGAGAACAAAGCGCGGCCGCCCGGTCCGCCAGCTTCTCGGCCCACAATCTGACGGATTGTTGGCCGCCTCCCCTGTCATCTATCGACGTCTGTTAGCACCTACCACCACCAGCACGCTTAGCGTCCGCGAACGATCACTGTTGATCGTGCTCCCTGGTCGTCTGCCGTCGTTTTGTGGGGCAAAAGTGTGGCATGGATCTTGTCCCGCCCGACCACACCACACCTTCCCGGAGGCAAGCCTGTGGGCTGGTCGATGCCGCCAAGGCGTCGAGCTGTCCACAGGCGCGGCAGCCGAGCGCCCCGACCACCGCTCCGGCCCACCACTTGGCGCTCGTTCCGACCTGCTACCTCGGGATTAGAGCGAGACGCTTGTCATCATCCGCCATGCTTGGCGCATATCGCTCCTCACCTGGGCTGATGCGCCGAACCGGTTGAGCGTTGCTGACTGTCCGCTGCAGTAATCTGCCGTCGTTTCATGCGGGTAAGGCATGGAGATGATCTCCACTCTTGCCATTGGCAAGCCTACGAGCTGTTCGATGCCGTCAAGCTGTTAACCTATTTACAGGTGACAGCCGAGCGCCTGACCTTCGTTTTAGGAACCACTCGATGCCCACCTCAAGCTCGGTCGGCCACACGGACCGCTTACGTTAAACCGTTATTACATCGCACTCGTCAATAATCCTCGCAAGGAAACTGAGGGTGGCCAATTGTTCTAGGGCAAAATTTTCCGCCCACTCGCCGGTTTCGTGTGTAGCGGGATTGCGAATAGCCCAAAAGCATGCAAAACCCAACTGCCCTGCACCTCGCTGCAAGCTCTGAATCGTCGGATCGGATTGATCCCCCTTCACGCGCAGTCGTGGATTCGATGAGTCGGGCGGATTTTCCGAGAAACACCTTCCGATCAATTTGTCATCAGATATATCTCTACGGCCAACCTTGTCTTGTAGGTGTGCGTTGATTGCGGTAGCCGCAGTCTGTACTGCTGCACGGTAATGCCTGGACTGCCAGAAGGTTCGCGCGGCGTCCCATACCCACGGGTGAAGCTGGTCGGCCGACATGTTGGGTGCAATCGGCTTGAGTCGATTTTCGATTTCTCCCCAGTCGTCGAGGACGCCAATCCCGCGCCAGGTGGCACTTTTAAGGCGAAGAAACTCGGGATATCCGAAATTTTCCACGCTCTGCACTCTGACTCCAACGGCACGTAGGATTTTCAAAACCGTGGGCGTTAGTCGGTCGAGTGCACTTGCCTGATACCAGTCGTAGTTCTGCAGTTGATCAACTTCATCAAACTGCTCGCAGTACTCAATCAACTTTTCTTTAGCCCACTTCGTGTCCATGGAACGTGAGCTTAGTCTCCACGCGAGGGGCTTCGTATCATCCCGCCGACCTGGCTCGTCCCAACCGCGCGTGTCAAGGGGGCACCTTCCGTCACAGCAGGCGCATTGCGCTGGGTCTGCCCCCTTGACGCGTGTGGTTGCCCTTGGGGAGGTCGGCGGGATGACACGAAGCCCCGGCCCACGCTGATAGCCGAGCTAGCGGTGTCCCCTGGTCATCCTGCTGGCCTGCCCGTCCGGCGAGGACATGCTTTGCTCTTGCGGTCGCCTTCGGGGGTCGCTGGCCGTTCCTCGCCGACGTCGGGACCGGCGCCCTTCCTCGCGTGGCACGCCCGCGGGCCGCCAGGCCCGCTTGGGCGTGCCGCACTACAGGGGCGTCGATCCTTCGACGTCGGTTGGGCACCAACGGCCAGCGGCCCCCGGAGGGGGCCGCCTTGACCAAGAAAAGAAACTCTGAACACGCCCGGTGAGGGACTGCGGTGCCCCATGAGCGGAAGCGGGCTGGTGGTCTGGGCCGTTCTACGTGTCACCAGTCGTCGGGGTCGTTGTCGCGCTTCTTCTGAGGCACATAGGCGACTACCTCGAACAGGTCCTCGAAGGTGAACGGCTTGAGCACGGTGACCGCTCCCGCGATGAACGCTGAGCCTGGCCGCATGACGCCCTCAAGCACGCGTTGCAGCGAACTGCGGTTGACCTCCATGGCCTTGGCCAGGCCGTAGACGCTGGTATAGCCGGCAAGCGTCGACGCTTTGCGGAAGTTGTCGATTCGCAGACGGATGGTCATCGCCATACGCACCCCACGACCGTGTGACCAAGGCTGTCGGGGTTCATACGCGCATGAGTGGACACGCCTGCCACAACTCCGCACCTTCGCCATGACCTTCGGATGGCTCCCCTGTGATCATCGCGACGAGCCGGCAGTCAAGGGCTGCGGCATTGCTGACGAAGGCCAGGGCATCTTCGGTGCTATGGGTGGCGTAGGTCGACCTCCCGTCGGCGAACAGGATCAGCACGTACCGGGGGAACGCTTCGATTATCCACGCCGCGACCTCGTTGTCCTCGTCCACAACCGCATGGATGACCGGCGGACCCTGGATAGTCGGGCAAGGTGGTGACGTCATGTGAGGCTGCTCCATGTCGGCTGGTGGTGTGCCCACACTCTTGGGCCGACACGGGGTGATTCCATCCCGATTACCGATAGATCTAGTGGCGGTGCCGCTATCCGCAGATCAACGCCTACCGCCGATAGATCATGACCAAACGGTCGGGTGACCTGTGGGCAGCATCCGCAGAGGCTCCGGCGTCACGCCTGGGTTCGTGGCCCCATCGCGGGCAGGAGTGCGGCGGAGACGTCCAGGAAGTCACGGACGGCGGGCGACTCGCGGTGGTCACGCAGGCGGTTGCGGAGGTCGGCGACGGCTTCAACGGACCGGGAGGACTTGACAGTCGCGGCGAGCTTGGCGGCGGCCATGCCAGCGGATGCGGCGGCTTCCAGGTCGTGGCGGTCGATCGCGGAGCGGGACAGGGCGGCCTGGGCCATGGAGCCCCGGCGGGCGCGGTTCTGGCGTTCCGATTCGGCGATCGAGAGGCCGGCGAAGTGGGCGGCCTCGTCGGGGCGCTGGAGGTCGCGGAAGGTGTGGGCGTACTCGCCGTTGAGATAGGCCGGGTCGATGAACCTCGCCCACTCTGGTTCGGTGTCGGGCTCGACATCGGCGAACGCGGTTTCCGACAGGTGCACGCTGCGGGCGGCTGCCTTGGCGTCGCCCATCGCTGCCTCGGCGCGGCCCTGCAACGCCCAGAGGTCGGCCAGGCAGGCATCGGAGTGGCCGTGGGCGAGTCCGGCGCGCCCGGCCTTGGCCAACTGGATGGCGTGGTCGGGATTGCCGGTGAGGGTGGCCTGGTCGGACAGGCCCGCCAGGACGTGGGCACCCAGCTCGGGGCTGCCGGCGGCCTGGGCCAGGCGCAGGGACTGGATGAGGTAGCGCTGGGCCAGGGAGTGTTCCCCGTTGTCGAACGCCATCCACCCGAGCAGGTAGAGCTGTTCCGCTGCTGCTTCGAACAGCGCGCGGCCGTTCTCGGTGGTCGGGTCGTTGCTGCGGAGCAAGGGCACGACCTGGGAGGTCAGGTAGCTGGAGAGCTGTTCGCGGGCGTGGCCTCCACCGCGCATGACGTCGAGTTCCTGGAACACGCCGAACGTGCGGCGGATGGCCTCGACCTGTTCGCTGCTGATCTTTCCTCGCGCGGCTCCGGCCTCGTCCAGGGTGGCGAGCAGCCAGTCACGGCTAGGGGCGACGGATGCGGCGACGCTGAACAGCGCGCCCGTGAGGAAGGTCCTGCGCTCCATGTCGTGCCTCCCGAGTTCGGCAACCACTTCCACCGTAGACGGGAGCGATGCCGCGTACGAGAGCCCGAGGTCGGCTAGTGATCTATCTTGCGTCCCTTGGGTTTCCGCATCACCGACTTCGAACGCTCCCCCGTTGAACCACCGCAGGTACTGCGGCACGTGGAGGGCGTCGCACCACCGTTCCAGGCGTTCCAGGTCGGTGACCGGGCGGCGGGTGCGTTCGATCTCGCTGACCCGGCCTTGAGACAGGTCGAGCCAGACGGCGAGGGTTGTTTGCGGCAGTGTGGGGATCTGGGCCTGGCGGTAGGCGTGGAGGACCTGGCCGATGCTGCGGGACGCGAACGCCTCACGGATCGCGTGTTGGTTCCAGAACTCGGCGGGCAGCATAGGGGCGTGCATGGTGTGTGCGGCTGCGCATCGGCCGCACTGCGTGCCCTGGTTGTCGCTCGCCAACCAGGTGTCACACGTGCGACAACGACGCTTGCCCGTGCCCACCGATGCCCCCTCGTCCGACTGCCTGTATTCGGAGTGTAACCCGACGACTACTGCGCTGAGCTGCGGTTAGTGGTGCACCCGATAGCCCCAATGGTCATCGGTATGGGATCGGCCTTGCGCGCGGGCGACTGTGGTTGTGGAAGTAGCAACCGAAGCGCGGAGGTGGGGCGATGGGGTTCTACGTGCTGTTCCAACCCGAGGAGGACGCGGAGGCGACGTTGGTCGAGCACGCGCAGGGGCACCCGTCGTTGGTGGTGCTGTCTGCGGGTTCGCAGATCACGGTGCAGATCGCGGGCCGCGAGGGTGGCGCAGAGATGGCCATCAACTTCGCGCGGGAGTTGGCGCAAGCCGCTGCGGCGTTCGCGGACCGATGCCAGGCGTTGACGCGGCTCAAGCCGTTGGACTTCGAGGCGCTGGCCGCTGCGGTGGGCACGACCCCGGCGGAAGTCGACGAAGCGATCGGTCGACACGCCTTGGACGAAGACCCGCCCGTGGTGGTCGAGACACCGTGGTTCGCCGAGACCGGCGCGGGACCGCCCGTGTCGCCGGGAGGTTCGGCATGACCAGTTCGAGCGCGCTCGTGACGAGTGCGCACCACAACAACCGATCATGTAGCCAACTGGGGGCATGTTGTCCGGCGGCGAGAGCAAGTGGACAGACGAAGACTGGCGGGACATGCGTGCCGTGGTGGAGTTGACGTTGGCGCGCATGGCGGACCTCAGCGACCGGCTTGACCGGATTGAGGATCGCCTGAAGTGGAGTCGAAAAGCTCAGCCTCCACGGCGGAAACGCGCCGGCTGAGGTCGTCCAGGGCGTTGTTGATCCGCTCGAACATCTGCCGAAGCTCATGCGGTGAGGGACTGCTGTCCCCCGCATGGGCTTCCGGCTTTTTCACGATCAGCGTCCCCTCGCCCTGGCGGGAGATCACCAGCCCTTCGGCGCGGAGCACGTCCAATGCCTTCTGCAACGTCATCACGGCGCGGCCGTACTTGGCTTGCAGCTCGGCCAGTGACGGAAGCTTGTCCCCCACCTGGGCGTCGTCGGACGCCACGAAGCGGCGCAGGTCGTCCGCGATCTGCTGGTAGGCCGGTCTGGGGTCCGTCGCGTCTAGAGCCATACACGCACTGTAGCGGCAGAGCTAGCTGAGCTGGAAGTCACCTGATCGGCCTAGTGACCCTACTAGCTTCACTAGCTATGTTGGTTCTAGTGGGTGGGCGGCACCGGGTCGCCTGCATCGGGTGGAGGTTTCCAGATGGCGTTGCAGGACTTGCCGGTCATGTTGAACGGCTACCGGCTGATGATCACCGAAGCTCCGGCCGCCAAGATGCGTGAGGCCGAAGACGGCACCGTGACACCGGTCGTGGACCGGATGTCCGGTGAGGTGCAGTACGTCGTCACGTTGTTCGCCAAGCCGATGCCCATCGAGGGTCGGAAGGCGGGCAAGGGCGAGGAAATCCGCGTCAACCTGCCCGGCGACCCCGGCGAGGGGTTCGAAGAGGGCATGTACGTGGAGCTGGTCAACGTGGTCGTGAACACCTACGAGATCCCGGACCGCGTCGACCCGCGCAAGATCGCCTCGGCTGGTCTCTGGTTCAAGGCGGCCGGATTGAAGCCGGTGGCACGTCCGGTGCGCAGCGCGGCCTGATCGCCGCATCCTCGTTCGTCTTCTGACGCTTCCCCAAGCCGTTTCCTTGGGCTGCTTGTTCTTTGTCAATTCCACAGTGAGTAGAGCCATGCCTGAAACAGGGCGCACTTCGTTGGTGTGCCTACGTTTTCGAGATGAGGGGAGAACGATGACGACGGGACTGTTCCCGGTTCAGGTGTCGCCGGACGGTGACGCGCGGTTCACGTTCGGCCTGGTCATCGAGGTCGCTGACGTGCTGACGCGTCACGGGTTCCCTGACGCGAACACTCACGGCGCGGACCACGTGGCCTTGCGCCAAGCGCTGTTCCGGTTCCTCTACAACCCGGACAGGTGGTGACGGTGTCTGGCGCGAATAAGCGTGCCGAACAGAGGTACGCGAACTTGGTCAACTCGATCGACATGGTGACGGAGCAGTTCGAGCCGTTGGACAAGCTCATCGCGCGGATGCGGGAGAACCCGGCTCCTCCTGGGTCCTGGCGGGTCACGCCGCCGGACGAGCTTCGGAAGCTCCTAGACCAGGTCAAGCGCAATCTGACGGCTTTGAAGGACAAGGCGGCTCAGTACGAGACCGAACTCAAGACCCGTGAATGGAAGGTCTGATGTCGCAACAACTGATCACGGCGTTGGACTGCCTGGACAAGGCCATGCGTCAGCTCCGGCTGGCCACCTTGGACATCCCTTACCGGCGTGAGGGGTTCAAGGGCGACCACAACACGTTCGTGCGGTCAGTGGCGGTTCTGCGGACGTCGCTGTCGTACTCGCGTTCACAGCTCGAACCGCGTCGGCGGCGTTCGGGCAAGTAGCGCACAAGAAAGTCACGGCCACGGCCGGTCACCTCGTCTTGGTGGTCGGCCGTTGCCGTGCTCGAACCAGAGGGGGCAAGTACATGGCTGAACTGCCTTCGGGCACGTCCCGGCGTTCGGTCGGGTGGGAGTTCCGCACCGTGCGGTGGCTGGTCCGCCATCCCGGTGCGGTTGTCGGTCCCGGCGCTGTGGGGGCCTCGGCGGCCGAACTAGGCGCGACCGCTACCGGCGGTGTTGTCAGCGGACTGGTGCTCGGCGCGGCGGCTTGGTACCGGGGGCATCCGGACACGTTCGACGTGTGGGCTGCCCCGGTGCTGCGGGCGTGGCGGCGTCGGTGGGCCGGTGCCTACGGCGGCCGGCGGTGGGTGAACCTGATGGGCTCGTGCGGGCTGACCAAGGTGCACCACAAGACCGGCGAAATGTTGGTGCCGCGCGTGTTGCGGGTCCGTGCCTGGTCTCCGTCGATCGACACGGTTCGGGTTCGCCTGGTGCCCGGTCAGGCGTTGCGGGCGTTCTCGGCGGTGTTGCCGGAGCTCGCGGCGACGCTCAAGGCCGAACGGGTCGCGGTCGAACAAGGGCGACCCGGTGAGGTTGTGCTCATCGTCCAGCGGGACGAACCGTTCGACCGGGTCATTCCCGCGCCGGCCATGCCGGAGTCGTCCGACGCCGTCGACCTGCGGTCGTTGTGCCTCGGCGAGACGGAGCTGGGCGGGGAGTGGCGTGAGCCGCTGATCGGCACGCACCACCTGACGGCCGGTGCGACCGGGGCGGGCAAGAACTCGGTCGTCATGGCGAAGCTGCGGGCGGTCGCGCCGATGATCCGTGACAGCCTGGTGCGGCCGTGGGTGTGCGACCCAAAGCTGTTCGAGTTCGTGGCCCTGCGGCCGATCCTGGACGGTCGGTACGCGGACAGCCCGGAGGACTGCGCCGAGTTGATCGCACGGTTTGTGTCGAACATGGAACGCAAACAGAAGCGGTTGCAGCGCAAGGGAAAGCGCGGCGTTCCCGTGTCGCGTGAACATCCCGTGGACTGGCTGATCCTGGATGAGGTCGGCTTCCTGATGTCGTACAACGCGGAGTACGCGCACGAGATCACCGACGCGTGCGCGGTCATCTCCTCGATGGGCCGCGCGACGAACGACGTGATCGACGTCTATGTGCAGGAGCCGTCCAAGGACGTGCTCCCGGTCCGTGACCTATTGCCGCACAGGGTGTGCCTGCGCGTCACGAGCGAACGTCACCCCGACATGGTCCTGGGCGACGGTGCCCGCGAGCGCGGGGCGATTGCCGACGAAATCGCCGCTGACGGGTCCTCGGCCGGTATCGGGTTCCGGGTCGACGGCCGGTCCCGCTCGCCTCGGCGGGTGCGTGCGGCCTACACCAGTGACGCGGACATTGACGAACTCGTGGCCTTCGTCAAGGGCGGTCCCGGCCTGCGTTCTGTCGCCTGAATCCCTTTTCGCACTTGGAGTCTTGTCATGTCCAACTCGCTGGACCGGATCATTCGCACCCTGCGGTCGTTCATGCGCACCTCGGGCCTGCCCCGGCCGGACCGACTGGTCATCTTCGGCCGGTCCGGCTCGGTGCACGCCGAGTTTGCGTCCGGCACCGCGCCGGACCGCCTGGCCGCGCTGCTGCTCTGGGTCACCCGGCTCGACGGGCTGACCCTCACGTGGACGTTGCGTCCAGACAACACCCTCACGGTCTCGGCCACCGCCCGGAACCGAACAGGGCTGGCATTCGGCCTCACGGCCTCGGTGACGACGTCCGACCTCGACGGTGTGCGGACGGACAAAGCTGCGGTGACCATCGGCCCATTCCGCCTGGTGCCGATGGTGGTCGAGCCGGTGACCTTCGACGAGGTCGTGCGCCTGGTCCACCTCGGCCGCTCCGTGGCTGCACGTCGTGCCCGTGCGGCGGGACTCGCGGCATGACGGTTCCCGAGGACGGGCCTGCCGAGACTCGGAGCGTGCGCAAGCTGCGGGCACGCCTCGCCGAGTCACACCAACTGCACGGCCTGGCCTCGGACCCGTTGCTGCACGCGGTGCGCCTGGACCGCTTCCGCGTCTCCATCACCCGTTCCATGTGGTTCTTCCTGGCGCTCGGCCTCGGGTTCACCACGACAGGCGTGCACGAGTTCCTGGCCGGACACCTCTCGGCGGGTGATGCGTTGTGGTGGGGCGCTTGGCTGGTGGAACCGGCCCTGGCGGGCATCCTCGTCACGCTGCTGCGCTGGGAAGCCGAGATGTTGTCTCGGGGCCTGGCCGTCGACGCCCGTCCGGTGGTCTGGCTGAAACGGGTCCTGCTCGGCGCGACGCTCGTCACCAACGTGTGGTCATCACTCCGGCCACCGGTCGAGTACGGCGTGGTGTTCCTGCACCTGGTGGTGCCCCTCGTCGTGTTTCTCATCGCCGAAGTCGTGCCGGTCATCCAGCACCGATGCAACGAAGCCCGGGACCGGATCGCTACCAACGCCCCGGCCGCGCCGGCTGATCGCGCGGTCCCTGCCGCACCTCGTGGGGCGTTGAAGCTCCCGACGCATCTGCAAGCCGTTCTCGGTGCCAAAGCGGCCCAGGTGCGCCAGGAGGGCCGAGCCGTGACACCCGCTGACGTCCAAGCGGCCGTCAACGTCCCAGACGCCTTCGCAGTGGCGCTCGCCGACCAGTTCAACGCCGCTTGATCCATCACCAGCACCTCAGCAGGGCATGACCAGCAACACCCGGTCATGCCCTTCGTTCTTCACGACCTTCGGAAGGGGGAGCCTCTTGGTCCTCACGCTTCACGACCGCATCGCGGACAGGGTCAGGCGGGCCGACTACCGGGATTGGCGCGACAAGGTCACCGCCATCGGCGGGTGCGCCCAACCGATCCGGCTGTCCGGGTCCTGGCAGCTCCACAACCACAACTCGACTCAAGTCCTGGCCCACCTGGGCGGGAACGTCATGGTGCCGTGCGGGAACCGGCGGGCCTCGGTCTGCCAAGCCTGCTCGGACCGCTACTCGGCTGACGCCTACCACCTCATGCGCGCGGGCCTGGCCGGCGGCAGCAAAGGCGTCCCGGTGACGGTTGCCGAGAAGCCACGGGTGTTCGCCACGCTCACGGCCCCGTCATTCGGAGCGGTCCACAACCGGCCCACCACCCGCACCGGCAAGGCCCGGCCGTGCACCGGGTGCGGCGGCTTCCACCACCCCGACGACCCGCGCATCGGCGCACCCGTCGCCCCCGGTGCCTACGACTACGTCGGAGCGGTCCTGTGGCAGGCACACGCCGGGAAGCTCTGGCACCGGTTCACCATCGCCCTACGGCGTCATCTGGCCCGTGGCGTGGGGTTGACGGTGCGCGAGTTCCGGCACCATGCCCGGATCTCGTACGCGAAGGTCGCCGAATACCAGCGGCGCGGCCTGGTCCACTTCCACGCCGTCATCCGCGTCGACGGACCGGACGGCTCTACCGACCCCGCACCCGCCTGGGCCACCGCCGCCCTGGTCGACCACGCGGTGCGCCAAGCGGCCCGGTCCGTCCTGGTGGTCACACACCGACCGGACGGCGTCGTACTCGAACTGGCCTGGGGCGAACAGGTCGACGTCCGCCCCATCCGGGCAAGCACGGCGGCAGAACTGGAAGACCAGGCGGGCGCGGTCACTGACGCCCGACTCGCCGGCTACGTCGCCAAGTACGCCACCAAAGGCACCGGCGCACGGGACACCCCGGACCGGCCGATCAGGTCGCAGCTCGACATCGACCACCTCCGGGTCTCCACACACCACCGACGCCTGATCCAGACCGCGTGGGACCTCGGCGACCTCGGGTTCTACGCGGATCTGAACCTGCGGAAGTGGGCGCACATGCTCGGCTTTCGCGGCCACTTCCTCACCAAGTCCAAGCACTACAGCACCACCTTCAAACGCATTCGCGAAGACCGCCGGGCCTTCCGAGCGGCCGAAGTGCTCGACCGTCTCGGCCTCCAGGCGCAGGACGTGATCGTCGTCAACGACTGGGCCTTCACCGGCTCCGGTTACACCAACGACGCCGAACGCGAACTCGCCACCGCACTCGGCGAACGACTCCGCAATCAACGACAACGCAAGTACAGCGACGAGGGGGAGAAATGGAGCACCGAATAGAAGTCACGCTGGTCACCGTGCAGGCAGCGGCCGACATGATGTCGGTCAGCCGATGGTCGGTCTACCGGTTGATTTGGGATAACGCCATCCAGTCTGTCCAAGTAGGACGGAGTCGCAGGGTGGTCAAGGCTTCACTGGACGCCTACGTCCGCGATCTCATTGAGGAGGCGGCGTAGTGGCCGGCAAGACGACTCTCGCAACGCCCGACCCCGACGACTCGGGCAAGCGTCGGAAGAAGGCGAAACCTCGCAAGCGCGCCAACGGCGAAGGGCACGCTCGGGAGCGGAAAGACGGCCGCTTCGAAGCTCAGGTGTTCGTCACGACCAGCGACGGTGGGCGTAAGCGCGTCAGCGTCTACGGCAAGTCGTACGACCAGTGCCAGGACGAGCTCACGAAGCTGCGCGACCAGGAGCGGCAGGGCTTGCCGGCGGTCACCACCACCATGACCGTGGGCGAGTACCTGACGTTCTGGCTCTACCAGGTCGCTGAACCGGGCATCCGCCGAACCACCTTCACCACGTACGAAGGTGCGGTTCGGCTGCACATCATCCCCGGCATCGGCAAGCGCAAGCTCAAGCAGTTGCAGGCCGTGCACATCCGGACCTGGCTCAACGGGCTGCGCACCAAGTGCCAGTGCTGCGCGCAGGGCAAGGACGCCAAACGCGCCGAGGCACCGGACGTGCCCGCCAAGTGTTGCGCCAAGGCTACGCCGGAGTGCTGCGGCGAGTACCTGTCCGCAAGCTCGATCCGCCATCTCCTGAGGGTTCTCAGGGCCGCGTTGCAGAACGCCGTGAACGAGCAAGAGTTGATCGCACGCAACGTCGCCCGCATGGTCAAGCTGAACGTCACCGACCCGCACAAGGTCCGTGCGCTCACCGACGTGGAAGCGCGTCAGGTGCTCGTGGTCGCCAAGCAGCACCGGCTGTACGCACTCTGGGCGGTGGCGCTGGCCATCGGGCTTCGGCGCGGTGAGGCCCTGGGGCTCTCGTGGAACGACATCGACATGGTCAGGAAGCGGGTCACCATCCGCCAGGCACTCCACCGGGTGGACAAGCAACTGAAGCTGGAAGAGGTGAAAACTGACGAATCCAATGCCACGATTCCCCTACCGGGACAGTTGGTGAGGGTCCTCAAAGAACACCGAATGAACCAGCTTCAAGAGCGCTTCGAGGCCGGCGACGCGTGGCAGGAAACCGGGCTCGTCTTCACGACCACCATGGGCGGCCCGATCGAGCCGCGCAACGTGAACCGCATGTTCGCCCGGCTTTGCACCCAAGCCAACGTCCGCCAAGTACGGGTGCACGACCTCCGTCACTCGTGCGCAACGCTGCTGTTCTCGATGGGAGTCGACGCGGCGACCGTGCAGCGCGTCCTGCGGCACAGCTCCATCACCGTCACCACCAGCACCTACGTGGAGGTCATCGAACGAGTCCAACGGGACGCGTTGGACGGGATGGATGCGTTCTTCCAGGACGGTGACGACGAGGGGTCGGCGTAGCTGGCCGTTGCGGTCGGAATTGCGGTCAAAAGCCGCCTACCATGATCGGTAGGCGGCTTTTCATCAAGTTAAACACGTGCGACCTGCAAGGTTACACACGTGGAGCTGAGGGGACTCGAACCCCTGACCCTCACACTGCCAGTGTGATGCGCTACCAGCTGCGCCACAGCCCCGTGCTTCCACGTTTCCCGGCGGCCGGGGCCGCCGTTCTCGTGTGGCAATACCGTACAACACCGGCCCCCGCCGATGGAAATCGGGGGTACCGCCGCGACGTTCCGGCTGCTAGACCGGGGTGCATGGGTGTCACGTCGTTGGTCGAGCCGGATGCCGAGGGGGTGCGCCCCTCGGTTCGTCGCCAGGTGCAGGAGCGGCGGCTGCGGGGGTTGGTGGGGCGGCTGTTGGCGGCCGGTGGGGTGCAGGGCGGGCGGTTGCGGGCGGCGGGGGTGGGGGATGCCGTCGATGTTTCGCTGGATGGGCTGTCGCGGTTGCCGTTCGTGACCAAGCAGGACCTTTGGGAAAACTATCCCGACGGGTTCCAGATCGACGAGCGCATTGTCTGCATTCACGGCTCTTCCGGCACCGGTGGGCGTCCTACCCTGATTTCCTACACCGCCCACGACGTCGACGTCTGGGCGTCGGTCATGGCGCGTGCGCTCGGCGGGGCCGGGGCGACTTCGCGGAGCATCATCCACAACGCCTACGGGTACGGGCTGTTCACCGGTGGGCTGGGGGTTCACCACGGTGGGATGCGGCTCGGGGCCACGGTGGTTCCGCTGTCGGGTGGCATGACCGAGCGGCAGGTGCGGTTGATCGCCGACCTTCGTCCGGATGTGTTGTGCTGCACGCCTTCCTACGCCGTTCACCTCGGCGAGGCGTTGCGGCACAACGGGGTTGAGCCGTCGTTCCGGGTCGGGGTGTTCGGGGCCGAACCCTGGACGGACGGGATGCGGGAGCAGATCCAGGGGTTGCTCGGGCTTACCGCGCTCGACATCTACGGGCTGTCGGAGATCATCGGGCCCGGCGTGGCCTGCGAATCGCTCGACTCCCGGGGGATGTTGAACGTCGCCGAGGACCACTTCTTCGTCGAGGCCGTCGACCTCGACGGCAACCCGGTCCCCGACGGCACCCCGGGCGAGCTCGTCTTCACCACGCTCACCAAGACCGGGATGCCGCTCCTGCGCTACCGGACCGGTGACGTGGCCACGCTGGCCGGCCCGGTCGAGGGCAGCCCGCGCACGCTGCGCCGGATGAGCAAGGTGCTGGGACGCCGGGACGACATGCTGGTGGTGCGCGGCATCAACGTGTTCCCCACCGAGATCGAGAGCGTGGTCCTGGCCGACCCCCGGGTGGGCCCGCATTACCTGATCGTGGAGGACCGCCGCGCCCGCCCCGAGCTGTGGGTGGTGGTCGAGGGCTCCTCGGACGAGAACCTGGCCCGGGATCTGACCGACGCGCTGCGTGCGCGGCTCGGCGTCACGTGCAAGGTCGTGGTCGCGCCGGACGGGACCGTGCCGCGCGCGGAGACCGGCAAAGCACGGCGGTTGGCCCGCTGGAACGAGGGCCAACCGCCGGTCGCCGGTCTGCTCTAGGGACTACTTCACCAGGTTGGTGAGCCAGTCCTTGTCTTCGAAGTCGACCGCCTGGTCGTCCTTGGCGACGGTAGGCGTGCCCCCGAAGTACGACGTGGCGCGCACCTTGTCCAGTTCCGCCTGGGCGTCCGCGACGTGCGTGTCACCGTCGACGCAGGTCTTGAACGCCGGGTCGGAGATGCCGAGGTCGGTCCCGAGCTGCACCAGCTCCTGCTTGGTGTAGCCGGGGCCGCCCTCGTCGGGCTGCTTGGCGAACAGCGACTCGTGGTACTGCCA
Source organism: Actinosynnema sp. NPDC023587 (assembly GCF_040640215.1). Taxonomy (NCBI): domain Bacteria; kingdom Bacillati; phylum Actinomycetota; class Actinomycetes; order Pseudonocardiales; family Pseudonocardiaceae; genus Actinosynnema; species Actinosynnema sp. NPDC023587. Next base: position 690,621 of record NZ_JBFABG010000003.1, read on the forward strand.
GAACTTGTCCTGGTCGGCGGCGCACAGCGCGGCGTTGGCGGAGTCCTTCGAGTACCCCTCGGGGCTGGACATCCGGATCAGGAACGGCAGCGCGTGGTAGCGGACCCGCAGCGTGCCCTTCTCGATCTCCTGCTCGATCTGCTCGCCGTAGATCTTCTTGAACTGCCCGCAGGCGGGGCACAGGAAGTCCTCGTACAGGTCGATCGTGACCTTCGCCGAGTCCTGGCCGACGACCACGACGCCACCTTCGCGCTTGACCGGCGCGGACACGGGGGCCACGTTGTCCGCCGGGGTGAGCGCGTCGGTCGAGGAACCCGACTTCGTCCAGATGACGCCGCCGACCACGACCAGCGCGAGCACGACGACGACCACGACGCCGATGATCACCTTGGTCCGGTCGCCCCGGGCACCCCGTGCCGCGGCGACGGCCTTCGCGGCCTGGTGCTCCTGCTTCTTCTTCCGAGCGTTCCGCTCAGCGCCACCCACGTCGTCGATCCCTTCCGGTCACCTGCCGCCGGAGGCTACCGAGGGATGCTGAGCGGAAGCTGAGTGCTCACGCGTCCGGTTGACGGGGACGGCCCGCGAGCCGCTCGCCGGTGGGCACCTCGGGGCCTTCGTCCAGGCACCCGGATTCGTTCGCGACGACCTCGGCGACGTGCGACGACGGTTCGCGCGGCAGGGTTTCCGGCGCGAACGCCCAGAACACCAGGGCGATGATCATCATGACGCCCGTAAGTGTGAAAGCCGCGCTGTACGAGACCTGGTCGACCAGCACGCCGGCCAGCAGCGGCCCGATGATGGCCCCGCAGTCGGTGACCATCTGGAACGCGGCGAGCACCGGCCCGCCCTTGGCCTTGGCCCCGATCACGTCCGCGACGACGGCGTTCTGCGGCGGGTTGAGCAGGCCCGCCCCGACGCCCGCGACCAGCGACGCGATCATGAACATCGGCACGCCGGTGGTGAACCCGAGCCAGATGGTGCCGACCGCGGACACGGCGAGCCCGGCCAGGGCCATCGGCTTGCGCCCGATGGTGTCGGACAGCTTGCCGGAGATCATCAGCACGGCCGCGTTGCCGACCGCGAACACCGACAGCGAGATGCCGGCCAGCGCGGGGCTGCCGTTCAGCGCCTCGACGACGAACAGGGGCACCAACGAGATCCGCACGCCGAACACGGCCCAGCCGTTCGCGAACCCGGAGGCCAGCGCCGCCCGGTAGGCGGGCGACCCGAGGGCCTGGCCGACGCTCAGCGCCACCTGGTCGGTGTCGGTGTTCAGCGCGGCCAGCGTCGAGCGGCGCAGGAACCACCAGACGACCAGCGCGGCGAGCACCAGGGCGGCGGCGTAGGTGACGAACGGCACGCGGATGGAGATCTCGGCGAGGGCCGCGCCGATGATCGGACCGGCGATGTTGCCCAGCAGGAAGCCCGTCGCCCACAGCCCGGAGGCCCGGCCGCGCATGGGCGCGGGCGTGATCCGGATCAGCAGGCCGACCGCGGCGACGGTGAACATGGTGGAGCCGACACCCGCGAACGAGCGGAAGACGATCAACTGCCAGTAGGCGGTGGCGAACCCGCAGGCGGCGGTGCCCAGGGCCACGATGAGGATGCCCACGATGTAGGTCCGGGTCTCCCCGAAGCGGCTGACCAGCCGCCCGCTCACCGGTGCGAACAGGAGCCTGACCAGCGCGAACGCACTGACGACCGCGGAGACCGCGAAGGTGCCGACGTCGAAGCTCTTGGCGTAGGCGGGCAGCACGGGCGCGACGATGCCGAAGCCGATGGCGATGATGAAGCTGGCGACGACCAGCACCCACACCTCACCGGGGAGCCGGGGTTTGGGCCGCACGTCGTTCCCCAGCACAGTGCCCTCCACTCTCTGTTAGCTGTGCTAAGGATATGCCGAAGGACCCTCGAAAACTCAATCCAGCAACTCGTCGACTCTGCGTGCATAGGCCGTGACGGGATATCCGGCGTCGAACCCGCACGCCTCCGCGAACCGCTCCCCCGCGCCTCCTTCGGCGACGTGCGCGGCCACCAGCAACGCGCCGAGGTCCCCCAACGCGGCCACCGCGCCGCGCACCACCGCACTCCCCGTTCCACGCCGCCGCCGCGCGGGTCGCACCACCACGTGCTCGACCAGCCCGACCCGGCGTTCGGCGAACCCGGACGCGAACCCGGCGATCCGCTCCCCGTCGTCCACCACCACGAACACGTACCGGGGGTCGTCCATGCGCTGCCCCAGGTGCCGGGCGAGCCGCCCGGGTTCGGCACCCAGGTCGTCGGCGAGCAGGGCGGCCATGTCCGGCAGGTCGTCGTCCACCGCCGGGCGCACCCCGTCCGACGACACCGCGTCCGACGACACCCCGTCCGCCGACACCGGGTCCCGGCGGACGACGACCAGCGCCTCCTCCACCGCGTACCAGCCGGCGTCGTCGGCGATGCCCTCGATCTCGGCGACCGTGGTCGGTGAGGCGTACACCACGGCCTCCGCGCGGCCCACGTCCGCGAACGTCTGCTCAAGCCGCATCAGGGTGCCCGCGACCTCGGCGGACGACCCGTCGAGCGCGCACGCGTGGTTGCCCTGCGGCAGCGGGTTGTCCCGGTTCACCACGACGTGGGCGCACCCGACGCGCCCGACCTTGCCGTAGCGGACCGCGCCGGACGCCAGGCGCGCCGCCTCCACCAGCGTGGCCAGCTCCCGGGCCCGGTAGGGGTCCAGCAGTTCGGGGTCGTCGGGGTCGCGCAGCGGGTCAACCACCCGATCAGCCTCGCACGTCACGGCCCTTCCAGGTCGCGCCGCCGCGCAGCACCCGCCACGCCGCGTCCAGCACGAGGACCCCGAACGCCACCGAGGCCACCGGCCCGAGCACGGCCGCCGCCGCAGGCTGCCGGGACCGGCGCAGGTACACCCGGTTCGCCACCGAGTGCGCCAGCCAGGCGGCTTGGCCGGGCTTCGAGCCGCGCGCCGCCGTGACGATCGGCACCAGCCCGTACAGCACCTGCGCCACGCCCGTCACACCCAGCACGAGGGACGCCGCGACCGGACCTCCCGGGTACACCGAGGTGCCGGCGACCACGCTCTTGCGCACCGAGCGGTACGCCTCGGCGAACGTCGCCATCCCGCCGGTGGCCAGCGAACCCGTCCCGTCCACGTACCGCGTCCGGCCGCCGGTGTCGCGGATCAGGGTGGCGAACTCCACGTCGTCCGCGCGGGACCCGGCGATGGCCCGCCAGCCGCCCGCCTGGTCGTGCGCCGTGCGGCTGACCAGGATGCAGTGCCCGACGGCCAGCGCCCGCCCGCGACCACCGTCGACGGACGTGGCCTCGAACAGCAGCATGTTCACCGGTGGCAGCAGCAGCCACCAGCCGGCGTTCGCGGTGGTGGAGCGCCCGGCCGTGGACACCAGGTCCACGTCGTCGCGGGCCGCCGCCGCGAGCAGCCGCCCGACCAGGTCCGGCGCGGCCTCGGTGTCGGCGTCGACGAACAGCAGCCAGTCCGACTCGGCCCGCTCCGCGCCCAGGTGCAGCGCGTGCACCTTGCCCGCCCACCCCGACGGCGGCCCGTCGCTCGGCACGAGCTCGACCCTCGGGTCCTCCTCGACGTGCCGCCGCACGAGGTCGGCGGTGCCGTCCTCGGAGGCGTCGTCGACGACCACGATCCGCAGCCCCGGGTAGTCCTGCCCGCGCAGCCCGCGAAGGCACCGGTCGATGTTCGCCGCCTCGTCGCGCGCGGGCACGACCACGGTCACCGTGCCGCCCGTCGCACCCACCGCCGGCAGCTCCCGCACCCGCTGCCACGTCCGCACCGTCCACGCCGTCCGCGCGGCCACCACCGCCGCGCCGAGGACTCCCCATTTCCCCATGCGCCCACATTGGCACACTGGTCACGTGGACCTCCCGATCACCGGTGTGCTGGACGAGCTGGTCCGCACGCTGTCCGCGCACGGCTCGGCGGTCCTCGTCGCCCCGCCCGGCACCGGCAAGACGACCCTCGTGCCACTCGCGCTGGACGGCCGCGTGGTCGTCGCCGAACCCCGCCGCATCGCCGCCCGCGCCGCCGCCGCGCGGATGGCGAGCCTGCTCGGCGAGCCGGTCGGCAAGACGGTGGGCTACGCCGTGCGCGGCGACCGCCGGACGTCGAAGGACACCCGGATCGAGGTGGTCACCTCGGGGCTGCTGGTGCGCAGGCTGCAACACGACCCCGAGCTGGCCGGCGTGGGCACGGTCCTGCTGGACGAGTGCCACGAGCGCCACCTCGACGCCGACCTCCTGCTGACCCTGCTGCTGGACGCGCGCGAGGTGCTGCGCCCCGACCTGCGCCTGCTGGCGACCTCGGCGACCGTCGCCGCCGACCGGCTGGCGGCGCTGCTGGGCGACGCGCCCGTCATCCGCGTCGAGGCGCGCACCCACCCGGTCGGCACCACCTACCTGCCGCCGCTGCGCCGTGAGCGCACCGAGGCCCACGTGACCAGGGCCGTCCGCCGGGCGCTGGCCGAAGTGGACGGCGACGTGCTGGCGTTCCTCCCCGGTGTGGCGGAGATCCGCCGCTGCGCCGCCCTGCTGCCCGACGTGGACGTGGTCCCGTTGCACGGCCGGCTGTCCTCCGAGACCCAGGACGCCGCCCTGCGGCCGGGCGCGCGCCGCCGGGTCGTGCTCGCGACCGCCATCGCCGAGTCGAGCCTGACCGTGCCGGGCGTGCGCGCGGTGGTCGACTCGGGCCTGTCCCGCGTGCCCCGGGTGGACCACCGGCGCGGGCTGGCGGGCCTGGTCACGGTCCGGGTGAGCGCCGCCGTGGCCGACCAGCGCGCCGGCCGGGCCGGGCGGGAGGCCCCCGGGCACGTCTACCGCTGCTGGCCCGAGCACGAGCACAGCACCCTCCCGCGCTACCCGGAGCCCGAGATCCGCACCGCCGACCTGACCCGCCTGGCCCTGGAGCTGGCCTGCTGGGGCACGCCGGCCGGGGAGGGGCTGGGCTGGTGGGACGCCCCGCCGGCCGGAGCGCTGGAGGTCGCGCACACCACGCTCCGGGCGCTGGGGGCGTTGACCGACCGGGGCATCACCGAGCGCGGCCGGCGCATGGCGGACCTGGGGCTGCACCCGCGCCTGGCCCGCGCCCTGCTGGACGGCGCGAAGCTGGTCGGCCCGCGAACCGCCGCCGAGGTCGTCGTGCTCCTGGACGACGACCGGGCCGCCGACGGCGTAGAGCTCAAGGCGGGCCAGGCGGACCCGCGCGAGGTGCGCCGCCTGGCCAGGCTGGTGGACGGCGTGGAGCATCCGGGCCCCGACGCCCAGGCCCTGGTCGTCGCCCTCGCCCACCCGGAGCGCCTCGCCCGCCGGCGTTCGCCCGGCTCACCGGTGTACCTGATGGCCGGCGGCACGGCGGCCGAACTCCCGCCCGGCGCGCTGTCCGACGCGGAGTGGCTGGCCGTGGCCGTCGCGGACCGCGAGCCCGGCCGCACCCACGGCCGCATCCGGCTGGCCGCCCGCGCGTCGGAGGAGCTGGCCAGGCAGGCCGCGCCGACCCTGCTCACCGAGCAGGACGACATCGGGTGGGACGGCGACGTGGTCACCGAGCGCCGCCTCAGGCTGGGCGCGATCACGCTGTCCACCAAGCCGCTGCGCACCCCCGAAGCGACGAGGACCGCGCTGCTGCTCGGCCTGCGCACCGAGGGCGTGGGCCTGCTGCGCTGGGACCAGGACGGCCTGCGCACCCGCGAGCGCCTGGCGTTCCTGCACCGCGTGCTGGGCGACCCGTGGCCCGCGCCCGACGACGAGGCGCTGCTCGCCGTCATCGACCTGGGCAACGCCCGCAGGCGCGCCGACCTGGCGAAGATCAGCGGCGACCAGGTGACCCGCCGGCTGCTGCCGTGGCCCGCCGCTACCAGGTTCGACGAGCTCGCCCCGGACCGCTTGCAGGTCCCGTCCGGCTCCCGAATCCGGGTGGACTACGCGGGCCACGACCCGGTCCTGGCGGTGAAGGTCCAGGAGGTGTTCGGCTGGACGGGCACCCCCCGGGTGGCCGACGGGCGGGTGCCGGTCGTGCTGCACCTGCTCTCCCCCGCCGGCCGACCGACCGCCGTGACGGGCGACCTGGCGTCGTTCTGGCGGACCGGCTACCCGAAGGTCCGCTCGGAACTGCGCGGCCGGTACCCGAAGCACCGGTGGCCCGAGGACCCGATGACCGCGCCGCCGGCCCGCCGCTAGCAGAACACCGGCCGAGCTCCTCGGCCGTCGTCGGACAGGACTCCTGCCAACGACAACGGGCACCCGCCGGAATCGGCGGGTGCCCGTTGCCACTCGTGGAGGTGCCGGGAATCGAACCCGGGTCCTCTGCCGGCTCATCAAGGCTTCTCCGTGCGCAGTCGGCTACGTCTCTGCTCGGCCCCGGCGATCACGCTGACAAGTCGCTGTGACAGGCCCAGTCACTGTGGGTGTCCCGACCGCTCCCCGTGACCGGGAACGGTGGTAAGCCTCCTTGCTGATGCCAGCATCCGGAGCGGAGGCACCCCCGGGCTGACAGCTCACTCTCCTAGCCTCAGGCGGCGAGGGAGTAAGCGGCCTGGTCGTTAGACTCGGCGCTTATTGGTTTGCGATGACGCTTACGGTGGTCTCTCGCCTGCACCGGCACGCTTCCCTTGAATCAACGTACAAAGTCGAAACCGTTCACCCCCTGGTCGGGTCCTGCGTCCACCCATCATAACCTGCCCGGCCCACTTCCTCGTTCCGAATAAGCTCCGGTAGGGCTGGCCCCACCTCGCGGACGCCGGTCGACCTGATGGTCCGGGTCACGCGAACGGGTAATGCTGGTCCGGTACATCGGGCGTGAAGGTGGGGAACATGACTGCGCGGGCCAACCCGGACATCGCACGGACCAGCGGGTACTTCCTGCTGAACCTGGTCACCGGCCTCTTCTGGTTCTGCCTGCTGGTGCCGCTGCTCGCGGTCAGCTTCGGCACGATGGTGGTCTGGATCGGCTTCCCGCTGCTGGCGCTGACGCTGGTCCTGGCGCGCGGCGCGGCGAACCTGGAGCGGTCCTGGCTGCGGGTGGCGCTGGGCGTCGACATCCGCCGCCCGCACCGGTCGCTGCCCGGGGGCAGCGCCTTCGTCAAGGCGCGGGCGATGATGACCGACCCGGCCACCTGGCGGGACCTCGCCTACTGGGTGGTCATGCTGCCGGTCGGGCTGATCGAGTTCACGATGGTGGTGGCCCTCTGGCCGGCCGTGCTGGCGCTGACGTTCTTCCCGCTGTTCTGGCAGTGGCTGCCGCGCAACTTCGAGGTCTCGCTGGGCGACTCGGTGTGGCTGATCGACTCGTTCGCCAGGGCCGTGCCCGTCTCGGTGCTCGGCATCCTGCTCGGCATCCTGGTCCTGCCGCTGGTCAAGGCCACCGGGCGGGCGCACGCCGCGCTGGCGCAGGGTCTGCTGGGCCCCTCCCGCACGCGGTTCCTGGAAGCCGAGACCGACCGCCTGTCCGCCAGCCGCGCCCGGGGCGTGGAGTCGGCCGAGGCCGAGCGCCGGCGCATCGAGCGCGACCTCCACGACGGCGCGCAGCAGCGCCTGGTGGCGGTGGCGATGGGCCTGGGCCGCGCCCGGGGCAAGCTGGACACCGACCCCGAGGCCGCCGCCGTGCTGATCGCCGAGGCGCACGCCGACGCCAAGCTGGCCATCTCCGAGCTGCGCGACCTGGCCCGCGGCATCTACCCGAGCGTGCTGGGCGACCGCGGCCTGGACCCGGCCCTGTCGTCGCTGGCCGCGAAGTGCCCGATCCCGGTCGACGTGTCGGTGGACGTCGAGCCGCGCCCGCCGACGGCCGTGGAGAGCGCCGCCTACTTCACCGTGGCCGAGGCGCTGACCAACATCGCCAAGCACGCGGGTGCGACCCGGGCCGCGGTCCACGTCACCCGCACGGAGAACTCCGTGGTCGTCGAGGTGACCGACAACGGTCACGGCGGCGCGCAGGTCCGCGCGGGAGGAGGGCTGGCGGGTCTGGCGGACCGTGCTGCGACCATTGACGGCGTGGTCGTGGTGGTCAGTCCCGTCGGGGGACCGACCGTGATCCGGACGGAGCTGCCGTGCGCGTGGTGATCGCCGAGGACTCGGTGCTGCTCCGGGTGGGCGTGCAACGCCTGCTCGCCGACGAGGGCATCGAGACGGTGGCGGCCGTGGAGGACGGCGCGGCCCTGCTGGCCGCCGTCGAGGAGCACCGGCCCGACCTGGCGATCGTGGACGTCCGGATGCCCCCGAACTTCACCGACGAGGGGCTGCGCGCGGCCATCGAGGCCCGCCGGCGGGTGCCGAACCTGCCGGTGCTGGTCCTGTCGCAGTACGTCGAGGAGCGCTACGCCGTGGAGCTCCTCGCGGGCGGCGCGAACGGGGTCGGCTACCTGCTCAAGGAGCGCGTGGCGGACGTCTCGGAGTTCGTCGCCGCGGTGCGCCGGGTCGCCGAGGGCGGCACCAGCATCGACCACGAGGTCATCACCCAGCTCATGGTCCGGAGCAGGCGCAACCCGGTCGACTCGCTGACCCAGCGCGAGCGCGAGGTGCTGGGCCTGATGGCCGAGGGCCTGTCCAACGCCGCGATCGCCAAGTCGCTGGTCGTCTCGGACGGCGCGGTGGAGAAGCACGTCGGGAACATCTTCGCGAAGCTCGGCCTGGAGCCCAGCACCTCCGAGCACCGCCGGGTCCGCGCCGTGCTCGCGTTCCTCAACCTGGGCTAGACCGGCACCGCCGACCACTCCACCCGGGACACCGCGGCCCGGCGGCGTCCACCTCCGCCAGGCCGCGCCGACGTCAGCGCCGGCCCTTCAACGCGCGGCCGTACGCCTTCTGGATGTCCCGCTGGGCGTCGCGCTTCGCGATGTCCTGCCGCTTGTCGTACGCCTTCTTGCCCCGCGCCAGCGCCAGCTCGACCTTGACGTACCCGTCCTTGAAGTACATCCGCAACGGGATCAGCGACAGACCGCTCTCCTTGGTCTTGCCGATCAGCCGCTCGATCTCCTTGCGGTGCAGCAGCAGCTTGCGCTTGCGCCGGACCTCGTGGTTGGTCCACGTGCCCGCCACGTACTCGGGGATGTGCAGGGCGTGCAGCCACACCTCGCCGTCGTCGACCTGGCCGAACGCGTCCACGAGGGACGCCCGGCCCATCCGCAGGCTCTTGACCTCCGTGCCGACGAGGACGACGCCCGCTTCGAAGGTGTCGAGGATGGTGTAGTCGTGCCGAGCCTTGCGGTTCGACGCGATCACCTTCTGACCGCGTTCCTTGACCATGCCGAAAACCTTACGTGACCCCGCCAGCGGTTTCCGGACCTAGAGCCGCACGTACAGGCGCAGTGTCACGTACCCGGTCAACGCCGAGATGAAGACCGCCACGCCCAGCAGCATGGGTGAGATGATCACGACGTCCAGCATCCCCATCGGTGGCAGGATCTGGGAGCTGAACAGGTCGCCCGACACCCTGGTCACACCCCACACCATCAGCGCCAGGCCGCCCACGCCGACGAGCGCGCCGATGACGCCGGCCACCACCGCCTCGATGAGGAACGGGAGCTGGGTGTACCACCGCGTCGCGCCGACCAGCCGCATGATGCCGACCTCGGTGCGCCGGGTGAACGCCGAGACCTGGATGGTGTTGGAGATGAGCAGCAGCGCCGCCAGCGCCTGGATCAGCGCCAACCCGAGCACGATGTTGCGCAGCCCGTTGAACACGTCGAGCAGCCGGCCGAGGAACTCGCCCTGGTCGTTGACCGCCTTGACGCCCGCCTTGCCGGTGAACGCCTGCACGATCACGTTCGCCCGCGCCGGGTCCTCCAGCTTGACCCGGAACGTGGCCGGGATGGCCTCCGGACGGGCCAGCTTCACCAGCTCCGGCTGCGCCTCGAAGATCTGCTTGAACCGCTCGTAGCCCTTCTCGCGGTTCTCGTAGACCACCGAGTCCACCCCGGACGTGGTCTCCAGCGCGCTGCGCAGACCGGCGCACGGCTGCTGCGCGCAGTCCTTGTCGTTCGCGCTGACGTCGTTGGTCAGCAGGACCGACACTTCCAGCTTGCTCTGGTAGTTGTCCTGCATCTTGTCGACCATGCGGACGATGAGCAGGCCACCGCCGAGCAGGCCGAGCGAGATCGCGGTCGTGAGGATCATCGCGATGGTCATCGTGACGTTCCGGCGCAGGCCGGTGACGACCTCGCTGAACACGAAGCTGGTACGCATCGGGGGGAACGTTCCTCAGGGTCGGGGGATGAGGGGGTGTCTTAGCGGCCCACGCCGTAGACGCCCCGCGCGTCGTCGCGGATGATGCGGCCGTGGTCGAGCTCGACCACCCGGCGGCGCATCGAGTCGACGATGTTGTGGTCGTGGGTGGCCATCAGCACGGTCGTGCCGGTGCGGTTGATCCGCTCCAGCAGCAGCATGATGTCCTGACTGGTGTCGGGGTCCAGGTTTCCGGTCGGCTCGTCGGCGAGGAGCACCAGCGGCCGGTTGACGAACGCGCGGGCGATCGCCACCCGCTGCTGCTCACCACCGGACAGCTCGTGCGGCATCCGGTCCGCCTTGCCGTCGAGGCCCACCAGTTGCAGCACCTCGGGCACCACCTTGACGATGGTGTTGCGCGGCTTGCCGATGACCTCCAGCGCGAACGCCACGTTCTCGGCCACCGTCTTGTTCGAGAGCAACCGGAAGTCCTGGAACACGCAGCCGATGGACTGGCGCAGGCGGGGGACCCTGCGCCGGGACATCTTGGCCACGTCGAAGTTCGACACGTAGACGCGGCCCTTGCTCGGCACTTCCTCCCGGAGCAGGAGCCGCAGGAACGTGGATTTGCCGGACCCCGAGGGTCCGATCAAGAACACGAACTCACCCTTGTCCATCTCGACCGAGACATTGTCGAGCGCGGGGCGCGTGGAGGTCTTGTAGACCTTGGACACGTGTTCGAGTCGAATCACGACCGGTGAGTCTACCCGTGGCCTCGGTAAAGCCTTCGTCTCGCCCGGCGGAACCCCGCGAAACGAAGACTTGACCGATCACGAACTAGCCCTGCTGCTTGCGCCACCGGATACCGGCTTCGAGGAAGTCGTCGATCTCGCCGTCGAGCACGGCGGAGGGGTTGCCGACCTCGTGCTCGGTGCGCAGGTCCTTGACCATCTGGTACGGGTGCAGCACGTAGGAGCGCATCTGGTTGCCCCAGCTCGAACCGGAGTCCTTCAGCGCGTCCATCTTGGCCTGGTCCTCCTGCCGCTGGCGCTCCAGCAGCTTCGCCTGGAGGACGGCCATCGCGGTGGCCTTGTTCTGCAACTGCGAGCGCTCGTTCTGGCAGGACACCACGATGCCGGTCGGGATGTGCGTGAGGCGCACCGCCGAGTCGGTCGTGTTGACGCCCTGGCCGCCGGGGCCGGAGGAGCGGTAGACGTCGACCCGCAGGTCCTTCTCGTCGATGTCGACGTGGTCGGTCTGCTCGACCACCGGCACGACCTCGACGCCCGCGAACGACGTCTGGCGGCGGCCCTGGTTGTCGAACGGGGAGATGCGCACCAGCCGGTGCGTGCCCTGCTCGACGCTCAGCGTGCCGTACGCGTAGGGGGCGGTGATGCGGAACGTCGCGGACTTGATGCCCGCTTCTTCCGCGTAGGAGGTGTCGAACACGTCCACCGGGTAGCCGTGGCGTTCGGCCCAGCGCGAGTACATCCGCAACAGCATCTCGGCGAAGTCCGCCGCGTCGATGCCACCGGCTTCGGCGCGGATGGTGACCAGCGCGTTGCGCTCGTCGTACTCGCCGGACAGCAGCGTGCGGACCTCCAGGGAGGAGATCTCCTCGCGCAGCTTGGCGTGCTCGGTGTCGGCCTCGGCGAGGCTGCCCGCGTCGTCCTCGTCCTCGGCGAGCCCGTAGAGGATCGAGAGGTCGTCGAGGCGGTCGCGCAGCGCGACCACGCGGCGCAGCTCGCCCTGCTTGTGGGAGAGCTGGCTGGTGACCCGCTGGGCCTGCTCCTGGTCGTCCCACAGGTCCGGCCGGGCGGCGGCCTCCTCCAGCTCCGCGACCTGGGCGCGCAGCGAAGCGAGGTCCATCACCGCCTCGATGCTCGCGAGCGTGGCGGAGAGGTCCTTGATGTCTGCTTCGACGTCCGGGTTCACGGCAGAAGATTACGCCAGGACCGGTCGCGGAGTGCGACCGGTCGGCGCTTCGTCAGGCCGTGGGGATGGCGTCCAGCAGCTTGAGCACCGCCTTGGCGTGCGCGAGCGCGAACTCGGCGACCGCCTTGGCGTAGGCGTCCTCCGCGGTCTTCACCGCGGTCTTGGCGGCCTCCTGGTCGGCACCGTAACCGGCCCGTGCCGCGTCCACCAGCGCCTGGCGCTGCTTGGCGGTCAACGAGCCGGCGTGCACCAACCGGAGGATCAACGGGCTGCGCAGGTGATCGGGGCCGGGCTCGGACAGCAGCCAGTTCTTGAAGGCCTTCTTGCCGGCGGCCGTCAGGACGTACTGCTGGCTGGAGCGTGGGCCCTGCTTTCCGAGGCGCAGCAGACCCGCGTCAGCCAACGCGGGCAGCTCGCGGTAGACCTGGCTGCGGGTGACGCTGAAGAACGCACCGAAGCGCTCCCCTGCCTCAGCCACGAGCTGGCCACCGGTCTTGGGTCCGTCGTGCAGCAGCCCGAGCAGGGCGGCGGCAGTCGCGTTCAGGTCCGACACCACACCAACGGTGCCACCTCCGGGTTCGGCTGTCCACAATGGTCAGCCGTTCTGTCCACTGTGGCTGATCACGGGCTAGTGGAGTTGGGCCAAGCGGAGCAACGAGAAGCTCCGTTCCGTGACCGGAAGCTGATCAACGCCACGCTTTCGGCCGCTTGACCGCGCGTGTCCACCCGAGCTGGAAACGCTTTGGCCCGCAAGGGAAGCCGCAGATTTGCGTTCACCCGAACGGCCACCCCAGGTGACTCGCCGCTCTGTTGCTCTTGTTCCGGGGCCCGGCGCTTAGCACAACACGGTGATATGCACCCTCTGGTCTGGCGGATACCACCAGTGCTGGGATCATCACTCCTCGTAGGCGGGTTCTCCTGGGAGGTGTGCGGTGGGCATCAAGTGGATGGACGCCAAGGTCGTCAAGAGCGCCAGGGCGTGGGCCAGTGGCTCGCTCCCCGACCAGCCGGGCAAGGACGAGTGCATGGTGTGCGGCAAGCAGATCCGCCGGCACCGCACCGTGGCCGGCGAGGGCAGGGTCTGTTCCCTGGTCTGCGCCCAGTACTGGGCGGAGAACATGACCTGACGCAAAAGGCCCTCTCTTCACGAGGAAGAGAGGGCCTTCGCCTACGTAGCGGGGACAGGATTTGAACCTGCGACCTCTGGGTTATGAGCCCAGCGAGCTACCGAGCTGCTCCACCCCGCGTCGGGTAAACCAAACCCTACACCCCCCTCCCCCCACACGCAAATCACCCCAAACACAAAAAAGGCCCCACCTGCACCAAGTGCAGATGGGGCCTCTCACCACTTTGTAGCGGGGACAGGATTTGAACCTGCGACCTCTGGGTTATGAGCCCAGCGAGCTACCGAGCTGCTCCACCCCGCGTTGCTGAAACCAACAATACACACCCCCCAATCCCCTCTTCCACCCACCCCCCACCAACTGCGCGGGGCCCCTCCCCACCCGACCACCGGCCGGGGGGTGCAGGGGGGGCGAAGCCCACCCTGCGCGGGGTTTGGGGGCCGCGCCCCCAATGTGAAATGCGAAAAAGCCCCGCCTGCGTTCTCCGCAGACAGGGCTCTCCCACTTTGTAGCGGGGACAGGATTTGAACCTGCGACCTCTGGGTTATGAGCCCAGCGAGCTACCGAGCTGCTCCACCCCGCGTCGGTAATACGAACTCTACGCCGGGGTTGCCGGGAAAGGCAAATCGGGTGGCCCGGACGTGTCCGAGGCCACCCGATCCACAACTCCGCCCCAGGTCAGCCGGTCGGCGTCGGCGACGGGGCCACCGACGACTGCTGCGTCGGCGGTGCGGCGGCGGACGCGGTCTCGAACTTCTTCGTGGCCTCGTCCAGCGCCTTGTAGGCGTTGCCCAGCGCCGCGAAGTCACCGCTGCCCTGGGCCGCCTTGACGGCCGCCAGGGCGCTCTGGATGTCCTTCACGGCCTGCTGGAGCTCCGTGCCCTGCCCGGTGCCGGTGCCCGGCGGCGTGCTGCTGGTGGGCGGCGTGGACGTGCCCGGCGGCTGGCCCGGGACGTCCGGGAGCTGCGCCGCCGCGCCGGTGAGCACCTTCTCCAGGGCTTCCTTCAGGGTCGGCGCGTAGCCGACCTTGTCCCCGAAGCTCACCAGCACCTTGAACAACTGCGGGAACTGGGTGTTCTGGCTGGCCCGCTCGATGTAGATGGGCTCCACGTAGAGCAGCCCACCCCCGACCGGGAGGGTCAGCAGGTTGCCGTAGACCACCTTGGTCTGCCGCTGGGTCAACAGGTTGAGCTCGCCGCTGACCTCGCCCGAGGTGAGGAACTGGGTCTGGATCTGCTGCGGGCCCTTGGCCTCGTTGTTGAGCGTGAGGACGCTGATCTTCCCGTAGTTGTCCGGGTCGGAGCGCACGCTCACGTACGAGGCCATGAACTCGCGGTTCTGCCGCACCAGCGCGCTGGTCAACTGGAAGCTGACCTTGTTCGGGTCACCCGTCGGATCGCCCGCCAGCACGTAGAACGGCGGTTGCTGGTCGCGCTGCTGCTGACTGGTCTGCTGCTGCTGCTCGACCGTCGTCACGTTCTCCATGGCCGTGGTCGGGTCGGACGGCACGCCCCAGAACGAGACGCCGGAGTAGAAGTCGCGCGGCTGCTCGACGTGGTACTGCGCGAGCGTCTCGCGCTGGACCTTGAACAGGTCCTCGGGGTAGCGCAGGTGCTCGCGCAGCGACTGGCTCATCTCGCTGCCCGGCTTCACCGTGCCCGGGAAGACGCCCATCCACGCCTGGAGGACCGGGTCCTTCTCGTCCATCGCGTACATGGTCACCGTGCCGTCGTAGGCGTCCACAGTGGCCTTGACGGAGTTGCGGATGTAGCTGACGTCCTTGTTCGGCTGCTGCGCGACGCCGGGCAGCGAGTCGTTCGTGGCCGACGCCAGCGACGTGCGGCGCGCGTACGGGTAGTTCTCCAGCGTCGTGTAGCCGTCGACGATCCAGGTGATCTTGCCGTCCACCACGGCGGGGTACGGGTCGGCGTCGACGGTCAGCCACGGGGCCACCTTCTCGACCCGGTCGCGCGGGTTGCGGTTGAAGATGATCCGCGAGTCGTCGCCGATGGCCGAGTTGAACAGGATGTTCCGCTCGCCGTAGGCCGCGGCGAAGGCCAGCTTGTTGAACAGGCCGCCGATCCGGACGCCGCCCTCGCCGTCGTAGGTGTACTGCGAGCGGTCGGTGTCGTACTCGCCCGGCGAGCCGCTGTCCCGGCCGCCGACGATCGCGTAGTCCGCCGCGCCGCCCAGCTCGCCGAAGTAGGTGCGCGGCTGCTGCACGCCGAACGGGCCGGGCTTGACCTTGCCCTCCTGGTCGACCTCGGCCACCTCGAACACCGGGTAGCCGCCGTTGCCGCCGTTGTCGGCAGGCGAGTTGATCTTGCTCGCCTCGGCGAACACCATGCCGTTGCCGTGCGTGTAGATCAGGTGCTGGTTGATCCAGTCGCGCTGCCCCTGCGGGATGCCCGCGGTGTTCAGCTCGCGGACCGCGACGATGTAGTCCTGGAGCTGGGTGTCCACTTTGTACCGGTCGACGTCGAGCTTCTCCGGGAACGCGTAGAACGGCCGCAACTGCTGGAACTGGGTGAACGTCTTGGAGATGACGGCCGGGTCGAGCAGCCGGATGTTGCCCAGCGTCGCCTGGTCGCTCTTCAGCTCGTCCAGCGAGACGTTCTGCTTGCCCTCGTACGGTTTTGTCTCGACCTTGTCGTCGGTGAGCCCGAACGCCTCCTTGGTCGACGCTATGTTGCGGCCGATCGAGTCGGCTTCCTTCTCGATCGCGTTCGGCTTGACCGAGAACTGCTCCAGCACCGCGGGCCAGGCCGCGCCGACCAGGATGCTGGAGAGCACCAGCAGGACGGTGGCGATGGCCGGTAGCTGGAGGTTGCGCAGCACCGCGCCGACGAAGAAGGCGATCGCGCAGAACACCGCGATGCACAGCAGGATCAGCTTGGCCGGCAGCACCGCGTTCAGGTCGGTGTAGGTCGCACCGGTGAACTTGTCGTTGCGGTCCGAGAACAGCAACTGGTACCGGTCGAAGAAGTACGCCACCGCCTTGAGCAGCACGAACACGCCCGCGACGACGGACAGGTGGGTGCGCGCGGGCCCGGAGAACTGCCCACCGCGACCGGCCAGCCGGATACCGCCGAACAGGTAGTGCGCGACCACCGCACCGACGAACGACACCGCCGTGGCGATGAACAGCCAGGACAGCAGCCAGGTGTAGAACGGCAACTGGAACGCGTAGAAGCCGATGTCGTGGCCGAACTCGGCGTCGGTCTGGTTGAACATCGTGGCGTTGAGGAAGAGCTGGATCTTCTGCCAGTCGCCCTGCGCCGAGCCGCCCGCGATGACGCCGACGACCACCGGCAGGCCGATCGCGAACAGCTTCATCCGGCGGGTCACCACGGAGCGGTACCGGGCCACCGGGTCGTCCGGGCCGGAGACCGGCACGAACACCGGCCGGCTCCGGTAGGCGAGGATCAGGTTGATCGCGACGAGGCCGCCCACCAGCAGCCCCACGGCGAAGAACAACCCGAAGCGGGTCGCGAGCTCGGTGCCGTAGACGCTGCGGTAGCGGACCTCGCCGAACCACAGCCAGTTGACGTAGGTGCCGAGCAACCTGGAGCCGGTGATCAGACCGACCAGGACCACCGCACCGACGATGAGCAGAATACGGCTTCGACGGGACAGCCTGGGCAGTCCGACCGGGGGCCGAGTGGCCACTGGGCACGCTCCTGGATCGCGGTAATGGCTTTCGTACGTTCTGTCCAACTGTACGGAGGTCGCCGAGGCTTCCCCGTCCGGTCGTCCGTTTCGGGCGGATGCGACCATGTCCGGCGTGTCTGCGAGTGAGAAGCCGCCCGTGGTGCTGCCCGCCGTGGCCCGCGAGGTCGAGGAGTTCGTGTCCGCCGCCGGTTGGAACCAGGCCCCCCAGCTCTTCGCGCTGGTGCCGACCGCCGACCTGGTCGCGCAGCAGCCCGAGCTGGCCGGCCAGCTCGACCCGGCGGCGTCGCCGCTGACCCCGATCGCGCAGGACCGGTTGCCGGACTCGGAGCTGGACAAGGCGCTGGCCGGGATCGTGTGGCCGGACGTCGTGCGCGGGTGCGCGCTGGCCCAGGAGATCGTCGTGCTGCCGCCGGAGGCCGAGGAGACGCTGTCCGAGGACCTGGACGACGAGGCCGCCCGGCAGTTCGCCGCCGAGCACCCGCAGCGCCGCGAGGCGCGCCTGGTCGCGGCCGTGCTGCGGGACGGGTCGGTGGCGTGCGTGCTGCGGCTGCGCGGCGGTCTCGAAGCGCCCGACGAGGTCGTGGAGCACCCCGAGCTGGCCCCGAACCTGACCGACGCCCTGCTGGAGACCCTGCGGCCCTAGCGGGCGGGCTTCAGCAGCGCGGCACGTCCTGGCCGGCGCTGATGGCCTTCAGGGACTCGACCGCGTCGGCCAGCTTCTCGACCTTGACCAGCCGCAACCCCTCGGGGGCGTGCTGCCTGGCCTCGTCGCAGTTGCCCGCCGGCACCAGGAAGGTCGTCGCGCCGCCCTCGCGCGCGGCGACCATCTTGAAGTTGATGCCGCCGATCCGGCCGACCTCGCCCCGGTCGTTGATCTCGCCGGTGCCCGCGACGGACTGGCCGCCGTTGAGCTCGCCCGGGGTCAGCTTGTCCACGATGGACAGCGCGAACAGCAGACCGGCGGACGGGCCGCCCACGTCGCTGAGGCTGATCTTGATGTCGAAGGGCACGTCGGCGCGGTCCACCGGCCGGATGCCGAGGAACCCGCCGGCCCGGTCCTCGGACGTGCCGAGCGTGATCGTCGCGGTCTGGCGCGCCGACTCGCGCTGGAAGGTGATCTCGACCCGGTCGCCGGGCTTGGTGTTCTCCAGCGCGTCCCGGACGTCCTCGTACCCGGCGACGTCCTTGCCGTTGACCACCAGCAGGCGGTCGTCGGGCTGGAGCACGTTGTCCGCCGCGCTGTTGCGGGTGATGTCGCCGGCGACGACCTTCACCGGGTAGGACAGGTACCGCAGCGCGGCGACCTCGGCGCTGGTCTGCGAGTCCTGGAACGCCTTCACGTTCTGGTCGCGGACCTGCTGCTCGGACTCGCCGGGGCGGAAGAACTCCTCGCGCGGCGCGAGCGCGTACCGGCCGCTGAGCCACAGGCCGAGCGCGCCGAACAGCGACACGTCGTCGGTGAGCGACACCGTGGTCATCGTGAGCGCGCCGTTGGTCGGGAACGTCTCCTGCCCCTCGATGTGCACCACGTCGGTCCCGCCGACCTGGCCCAGCGTGTTGTACGTCGGGCCGGGGCCCAACGCGACGTAGGGCACCCTGGTGAACCCGCCGAGCAGACCGAGGGCCACCACCACCACCAGGCTGATCACCAGCGTCCACGTGCGCCTGGTCAGACCGCCGCGGGGTCGGACCGGGCGCTTCGTCGGCTGCTCCACGACGGTGTCGGTGCCTTCGCTCACGCCCGACAGGGTACGACCAACCCCTCACGCCCTCGGCGAACCGGTCCCGCGCACCACCCCCGGCCCGCGTACCGTGGAGGTATGAGTGACGTGCCCTTCGGGTTCGGCCCGCAGGACCCCGACGACCGCGGTCGCAAACCGGAGGAGCCGGGCAACCCGTTCGACTTCGGCCAGCTCGGCGAGATGCTGAGCCAGCTCGGCGCGATGTTCAGCAACGCGGGCACGTCCGCCGGACCGGTCAACTACGACCTGGCGAAGCAGATCGCGTTGCAGCAGCTCGCCGGCCAGGGCGGTCTCGGGTTCACCCCGGACCAGGACAAGGCCGTCGCCGACGCGGTCCACCTGGCGGAGATGTGGCTCGACCCGGTGACGGCGCTGCCCGCCGGCACCACCAAGTCCGAGGGCTGGACCGCGCGCGACTGGGTGGAGCGCACGTTGCCGACGTGGCAGCGGCTGTGCGACCCGGTGGCGCAGCGGGTGTCCGGCGCGTGGGTCGAGGCGATGCCCGCCGAGGCCAAGGACGCGGCCGGCCCGCTGCTGTCCATGCTCGGCCAGATGGGCGGCATGGCGTTCGGCTCGCAGCTCGGCGGCGCGCTCGCGCAGCTCGGCTCCGAGGTGCTGACCTCGACCGAGGTCGGCCTGCCGCTGGGGCCCCGGGGCACCGCCGCGCTGCTGCCCGCGAACATCGAGAAGTTCACCGAGGGCCTGGAGCGGCCCGCCAGTGAGGTGCTGGTGTTCCTGGCCGCCCGCGAGGCGGCGCACCAGCGGCTGTTCAGCCACGTGCCGTGGCTGCGGCAGCGCCTGCTGGACACGGTCGAGGCGTTCGCGCAGGGCATCAAGGTCGACACCTCGGCGCTGGAGCAGCTCGCGGGCCAGGTGGACCCGTCCAACCCGGCCTCCATCGAGGAGGCCATGAAGTCCGGGATGCTGGAGCCGCAGACCACGCCCGAGCAGAAGGCCGCGCTGGCCCGCCTGGAGACGCTGCTGGCCCTCGTCGAGGGCTGGGTGGACGTCGTGGTCGCGGAGGCGGTCGGCGAGCGGCTGCCGGGTGCGGAGGCGCTGCGGGAGACGCTGCGCAGGCGGCGGGCGTCCGGCGGTCCGGCCGAGCAGACGTTCGCGACGCTGGTCGGGCTGGAGCTGCGTCCGCGCCGGCACCGGTCGGCGGCGGCGCTGTGGAAGCTGCTGGGCGACCAGCACGGGATCGAGCAGCGGGACGGCGTCTGGGAGCACCCCGACCTGGTGCCCACCGCCGAGGACCTGGACGACCCGATGGAGTTCGCGGAGCGGTTCGGGCAGACCCGCAAGGCGTTGGAAGACCCGATGGCGGAGCTGGAGCGGACGCTGCGGGAGGACCGCGAGGACAAGGGCGGGGACGACGAGGGCAAGGGCTGACGCACCCGGCCGCCGGTCCCCTCGGGCAGGCCGGCGGCCCGGTCAGTCCTCCTCGGTGATGCCCAGGCCGGCCGCCGCGGACAGGCCCTCCAGGTAGCCGATGGCCCGTTCGGACCTCGGGTAGCGGTGCACGAGCTCCCAGAAGTCCTTCCCGTGGCCGGGCACCCTCAGGTGCGCCAGTTCGTGCACCAGGACGTAGTCGAGCACCCACGCCGGGACCTCGCGGAGCCGTTCGCTGATCCGGATGGTGCCCTCGCTGGGCGTGCAGGACGCCCACCTCGTGCGCATCGGCGGCACCCAGCGGACGCTGCTGGGCTGGACGCCGTCCAGGTGGCGGTCGGCCAGCTCCGCGCAGCGGGCCAGCAGCGCCTCGTCGGACGTGCGGGTGGGCGAGCGCCGGCGGGTCTCGCTGCGCTGGAGGCGGCTGAGCATCTCGGCCACCCAGTGCTTCTCCTCGCTCTTGCTCATGCGCGCCGGCAGCAGGACGACGACCGTGTCCCCCTCGCGGTACGCGCTCACCATGCGACGGCGCCGAGCGCTGCGCCGCACCTCCACCTGCGGTTCGGGCATGGGTTCACGGTAAGGCCCCGCACCGACAATTCGCGGCGGCCAAGCGGCGGTCCGTGCGGCATCGGCCGCACAGGTTCCCCCAAACGACGGCTGGACACGCGGCACGCCACGTGCAGCGGTTGCCCGTCCGCAGAGGTAGCGTGCTGCGCAGCCCCCGAGTGTGGTGCAGATCGCCCCGCACTCTCGAAGCAAGGAGGAAGCCGTGGCCGAGACCTACAACGGCTACTGCGTCAAGTGCCGTGAGAAGCGCGACTTCACGGGCGAGGTGCACGAGAGCAACAACCGCAGGATGGCCAAGGGCAAGTGCCCGGTCTGCGGGACCACGGTGACCCGGATCCTCGGCAAGGCGAAGGTCTGAGCCGCGGGTGGCCGGGTCCGCTCCCGGCCACCTGACCGGGCACGCCACGCACGACTCGCCGGGGACCGCGCGCGCTTGCGCGTCCCGCGCCGGCCGTCCCGGCAGGCTGCCCGGCGTGACCACGTTCCACCGCCCCCGCGTCCTGCCCGGCCTGCCCGTGCTGCGCCGCCGGGCCGACGCGATCCAGATCGGCCTCGACCCCCGGCACTCCGTGCTGATCGAGGACGTCCCCCCGGAGACGGCCGTCGCGCTGTTCGCCCTGACCGGCCGCCACACCCTCGCCGACCTGCTCCGACAGCTCGCCGGGCCGGACCACCAGGACGAGGACTTCGCGCGCCTGGTGCACGCCCTGGCCGACCTCGGCCTGGTCGAGGAGGCCCGCCCGGAGCCGCACGGCAGGCTCGTCACCGAGGCCACCGAGTGGGCCTTGCGCACCGGTCGCCCGGCTCCCGGGCTGGCCGCCGCGCGGGCCGCCCGCTCGGTCGTCGTGCACGGTGACGGGCGGATCGCGGTGGCGGTCGCCGGGCACCTCGCGTCCGCCGGGGTGGGCCACGTCCGGGTGGTCACGCGCGGCCGGGTGAACTCCGAGGACACCGGATCGGGCTACCTCGACACCGACGTCGGCCGGCCCCGCCCGGACGCGGCGGAGGACGTCGTGCGGCGCGCGTCGCCGGACGTGCGGACCGAGGTCCGGGTGAGGGCACCGGACCTGGTCGTGCTCGCGGACGCCGAGGTGCCGCCGCCGGAGCTGCTGCGGGCGCTGCTGCTGGACGGCACACCGCACCTGGCCGTGCGGGCGGCCGAGGGCCTGGGCGTGGTCGGACCGCTGGTCGTGCCGGGCCGCAGTAGCTGCCTGCGGTGCTACGACCTGCACCGGGCCGATCTCGACCGGGGCTGGTCGGCGCTGGCCGTGCAGCTCGTGGACCGGCCTCGGCACGCCGACCTGCCGACCGTGGCGTCGACCGCCGGGCTGGCGGCGGGCCAGGCGCTGCTGGCGCTGGACCACGGGTCGGCGGCGCGCACCCGGCCGCCGGCGTGGGACGCGGTGCTGGAGGTGAACGCGTACGCGGGGTTGGTCGAGCACCGGCTGGCCCCGGTGCACCCCCGCTGTGAGTGCCGCTCGCTCTCGTGAGTCGGTCCTCAGCACGGGCTGTGTAGGTTTCGAGTAGGCGTAGAACCACTGCGACCGTGTTATGCGGGCGGGGGGAGAATCTTCGGGTGAGTGAGATCCCGCGCAAGGCCGTGCAGCGCACCGCCAAGCTGGCCAGCCTGCCCATCGGGGTGGCCGGCCGGGTGGTGGGCGGGTGGGGGAAGCGGCTGGCCGGCCGAAGTTCCGAGGAGGTCAACGCCGAGGTGTCGGCGAAGACCGCCGAACAGGTCTTCGCGGTGTTGGGTCAGCTCAAGGGCGGTGCCATGAAGTTCGGGCAGGCCCTGAGCGTGTTCGAGGCCGCGGTGCCGGACGAGCTGGCCGAGCCGTACCGCGAGGCGTTGACCAAGCTCCAGACCGCCGCTCCGCCGATGCCGGCGCGCACCACGCACCGGGTGCTGGCCGAGCAGCTCGGGACGGGGTGGGCGAAGCGCTTCACGGCGTTCGACGACGACCCGGCGGCGTCGGCGTCCATCGGGCAGGTGCACCGGGCGGTGTGGCACGACGGCCGCGACGTCGCGGTCAAGGTGCAGTACCCCGGTGCGGACGAGGCGTTGCAGGCCGACCTGAAGCAACTGCTGCGGTTCAGCCGGCTGCTCCAGGCGATCATGCCCGGTGCCGAGGTGAAACCGCTGCTGGAAGAGCTGCGGGACCGGTACCTGGAGGAGTTGGACTACCGGACCGAGGCGGGCAACCAGCGGGTGTTCGCCAAGGCGTTCGAGGGCGACGAGAACGTCCTGGTGCCGCGCGTGGTGGCCAGTGCGCCGAAGGTGATGGTCACCGAGTGGACGGACGGCACGCCGCTGTCCCAGATCATCCGTTCGGGGGAACGCGAGGAGCGCGACCTCGCGGGCCGGCTGCTCGCGGAGTTCCACTTCTCCGCGCCGAGCCGGTCGGGCCTGCTGCACGCCGACCCGCACCCGGGCAACTTCATGCTCGGCGCGGACGGCCGGCTGCGGGTGCTGGACTTCGGTGCGGTGGCCCGGCTGCCCGACGGCCTGCCGCCGACGTTGGGCCGGATGACGCGGCTGGCGCTGGACGGGCGGTCGCGCGACCTGCTGGACCTGCTCAGGTCGGAGCACTTCATCCGACCGGGGACGGAACTGCACGAGGAGGACGTTCTCAGCTACCTGGCCCCGTTCGTGGAACCGCTGCGCGTGGAGACGTTCCACTTCACCCGCAAGTGGCTCCAGAAGCAGGCCGAACGGGTGGGTGACCTGCGCGGCCAGGATTCGCAGACGGGCCGGTCGCTCAACCTGCCGCCGCAGTACCTGCTGATCCACCGGGTGACGCTGGGCGCGACGGGCATCCTGTGCCAGCTCGACGCGAACGTCCCGGCGCACGCCATCGTCGCCCGCTGGCAGTCCGGCTTCGCCGACTGACCGACCACCGCTCCGGACCGGAGTTGTCCACACCCCCGAATCCCTGTCCACAGATTCACCACCGGTCCTCGCGCTCGTGCTCCACCCGGCCCAAGATCGACCCATGACGAACGCGATCAAGACCAAGACGACGAAATCCGAGGCGATCAGGTCCAGGGCGATCACGCTCGACGTGATCAAGTCCGACGTGATCAAGACCGCCGACCTGAAAGCCGCGGGCGTCCCCCGCTACGCGATCGAGCTGCGCTGCCGTCCGGGCGGCCCGTGGCAACGCATCCTGCCGGGGGTGCTGCTGCTGGCCGCCACGCCACCGACCAGGGCGCAACAGGTGCGGGCCGCCCTGGTCTACGCGGGTCCGGAGGCGGTGCTGACCGGGGTGGACGCCCTGCGCGAGCAGGGCTTCCCGGACCTCCCGCTACCGCCGTTGATCCACCTCCTGCAACCGGCGTCCTGCCGGAAGACGGGCCGGGGCGACCTGTTCCTGGAACGCACCACCCGCCTGCCCGAACCGGTGCGCAAGGACGGCCTGCCCCTGGCCCCGCCCGTGCGCGCGGTGCTGGACGCCGCCCGCCGGGAACGCCACCCGGACCGCCGTCACGCGGTGCTCACCACCGCCATCCGGTTCGGCTACTCGCCGAACGCCCTGCTGACCGAACTGGACGCGGGCAGCCAACGCGGCGCGGCCGTCCCGCGCACCACCCTGCGCAAACTCGCCCACGCCCACCGCGCCGCAGTCACCTGACCCCACCCCCGCCCGATCCCTCACGCCCAATCCCCGCGCCTAGTTCACCCGCTTAATCCCCCACGCCCAATCCGCGCCGCCCAATCCCCACGCCCGATCCCCACACCCGAAAGGAGCCCCATACGACACCCACACCACTTCAGCCCCACGAGCACGGCCGCAGCCGGCTCGGCGACGTGCCGGCACTCACCCCGGCAGCGGGCTCAAGGGCCGGCGACGGGTTGGCCTACCAGTACTCGGCGGGCAGTTTGCCTTCGATGTCGCGTACGTGGGTTCGCGCGCAGTCGTGGCACAACCAGCGGTCCGCCCCGTGCTCGCGCTCTCGCACCCAGGCCAGCAGTTGTGCCGCGTCGGTGACCGACCCGCGCGTCCGAGCGCACCTCGTGCACGCCGAGTCCACGGCTTGCGCCTGGTTCACGGCTTGCGCCCGAGGTGCACCGTTCCGGTGGACAGCAGGAACACGTCGTCGCGCCGGCCGATGAAGGCGGGGTCGTCGGGGTCCAGCAGCCGGGTGAGGGCGTGGCGGTCTGCGGCGTGCAGGCGTTGCGCGCCGACCTCGGCCAGCCACTGGAGCTGCTGCACCACCAATTCGCGGACGACGGGTTTCGCGGGGGCCGGGTGGTCGACGAGGTAGCTGAACGCGGTCACCTCGACCAGGCCGGCGTCGGTGAGCACGGTGTTCCACCCCACGGGGAGGCGCACCGAGCCGGGCATCGACTCGCGCATCCGCACGAACCACTCGGCGCGGGCGTGCGCGAGCCGGTCGTGCAGGCCGGGCTCGCCGATGCCGAGGTCCCACGGGAGGCAACGGCTCTCCAGGCCGCCCTCCCCGAGGGCCAGCCACCCGCCGGGCGCGAGGGCGGCGACCAGGTCACCGACGCCCCGGCGCTGGTCGGGCAGGTGGTGGACGACCCTGGACGCCCACACCAGGTGCGCCGGGCCGGCGATGTCCGCCGGCTGTTCGGCGGCCAGGTCGGCGAGCACCGGGCGGACGCGGACGGTCGGTGTGGTGGTGTCGTTCTCGTAGGTCGCAGCGGCGCGGGCGGCGGTGACGGCGGCGTCGAGCACCTCCGGCACGGCGTCGACCAGGACGACGGTGCCGCCGCCGCGCGCGGTGAGGGATTCGACGAGGGCGACGGCCATGCCGCCACCGCCGCACCCGACGTCGACCACGGTCGGGTCGTCCGGCAGGGTGCGCACGAGTCTGCGGGCGATGACCCGCACGGCGTCGGCGTCGATTTCGGCGGCCCGCCGCAGCGAGGCCACGCGCGAGGTCCAGTCGATCCCGTCGTGAGTGTGAGCGGTCACACTCACGACGGTACCCATGGCGGGGCCCGTCCTCCCCCTGAACCAGGGGGAGGACGGGCCGGGTGTCGACGTCATCGGATCGCGGCGGCCCTCAGGCGGCCGGCGGTCAGACCGCGCGGGCCGTCAGTTGCGCCCTGCGCTGGGCCCAACCGGCCAACCGACGCCACCTGCGGGCGACGACGAGGCGGTGGGCCGTTCGATGACGTTGGGCAAATACCTCGGCATCATGCATTCGGGATCGGGCCAGATTTTCTTCGAGCAACATGGGGTTACCTCGCGGGTTGAGTTCGACGACGACGGTCTGATCGCTGGTGGTTCGGTACGTGGTCACGCGGCGGCCTCCTGGCTGGTAGCCCCCCGGACAACGGTCGCGGCAGGTGCCGCGGGCACAACGGTCGCGGCAGGTGCCGCGGGAACGACGGGTGCAACGGGTGCGGCGGGTGCCGCCGGAACGACGGGCGCGGCGTCCTTGCGCGGACGACCACGGGGACGCTTGCGCGCGATGACCGATCCGCGCTCGAAGATCTCGCCGCCCCAGACCCCCCAGGGCTCGTGCCGGGCGAGCGCGCCCGCCAGGCACTCGGCGATCACCGGGCAGCCGGCGCAGAACCGCTTGGCCTGCTCCAGCTCGCCCGGTGCGTCGGAGAACCAGAGGTCAGGGTTGTTGGTACGGCAAGGAAGTTCCAAGCCGGCGTCGGGTGCGGTGTCGATCAGGTTCGCGACTCCGGCTCCTGCCAGGTCCGGCTCGGTGGACAGCGTCCCGGCTATCGGGACGGTCGCGGTCAACATCAGGTGGACTCCTGTCAAGGGTCTTGCGATGGGGTTTTCCCTGCTGAAACGGGTCGAACAAACACAAAGGCCGCGGATCCGGTTACGGGTCCGCGGCCTTGGTGAGCCTCAGGTATGCCTGACGCGGGTCAGGTACCTCGCTCGTGCGCGGACAGCGCAACGTTCAGAGTCGGGACAGCGGTGGGCACATCGGCGGCCGGCACCTGGATGAGCTGAACTCGCGCGACGCCCCACTTCGAGGCGTGGCGATCGCGGGCAGTCTTCTGCCCCACGACGCGAGCGGCACCGGACACGGCAAGGCCCGTGGTCAAGAAGCGACCCGGCATCTGGAAGCTGTTCAGAGTCTTCACACCGGTCACCTCCATCGGGCAGCTAGTCTCGGAGCAACGCTCTGTCAAAATCCCCAGCGGGCGCTTCGCGCCCGGCCTCAGCAGGTTATGACCCGGTCCCGGGCCGATGCAACCGGTTTTTTCAAATACCTGTCGATCGAGTGATATTTCAACGTTTGCCCTGGACAAGGGCGAGGACGTCGGCCGCGTAGCGGTCCAGCTTGGCCGCGCCGATGCCGGCGATCGCGACGAGGCCCGGGACGTCCTCGGGCCGCTGCTCGGCGATGGCGACCAGGGTCGAGTCGGTGAACACCACGTAGGCGGGGACCTTGAGCTCCTTGGCCCGGCCCGCCCGCCACGCCCGCAACCTCACCAGCAGGTCCTCGTCCACGTCCGACGGGCAGCTCTCGCAGCGGCTGAGCTTGACCGACCGGGCGTCGGTCAGCGCGGAGCCGCACATCCGGCACAGCGGCTTGGCGCGGCGCTGGAGCGGGTCCCGTTTGGCCGCGCCGGCGGTGCGCGACGCGGGGTGGTCCTCCGGGATGAGTCCGTAGAGAAATCGGCTGCGCCGCCGGTACCGGCGACCGCCGGCGGCGCGGGCGAGGGCCCACGACAGCCACAGGTGCTCCCGGGCGCGGGTGACCCCCACGTACAGCAGCCGGCGTTCTTCCTCGATGGCCGCGTCGTCGCCGTCGGCGTGCATGATCGGCACGGTGCCCTCGACCAGGCCGACCAGGAAGACCGCGTCCCACTCCAGGCCCTTGGCGGCGTGCAGCGAGGCGAGCGTGACGCCTTCGACGGTCGGCGGGTGCTGCGCCTCGGCGCGCACGTCCAGCTCGGTGACGAACTTCCCCAGGTCCGCGCCCTCGACCTCGGACGCCAGCTCCTCGGCGAGCTCGACCAGGGCGAGCAGCGATTCCCACTTCTCCCGCGCCGCACCGCCGGCGGGCGGGTCCTCGGTGAGCCCGACGCCGGTCAGCACCTCGCGGACGACCTTGGGCAGTTCGCCGGGCGGGTCCTGGGCGGCGGCCGTGCGCAGCGCGATCATCGCCTGGCGCACCTCGGGCCGCTGGAAGAACCGCTCGCCGCCGCGCACCTGGTACGGGATGCCCAGCTCGGCCAGCGCCTGCTCGAAGACCTCGGACTGCGCGTTGACCCGGTAGAGGACGGCCACCTCGCTGGCCGCCACCCCGTCGTCCAGCAGTGCCCTGACGCGCTGCGCGACGGCCGCCGCCTCGGCGGACTCGTCGTCGAACTCGGTGAACCGGGGCGTCGGGCCGGCCGGCCGCTGCCCGATCAGCCGCAGCCGGGACCCGGCGGGACGGTCGCGCGCCCACTTGATGACCTCGTTGGCCAGGCCCACCACCTGGGGGGTGGACCGGTAGTCGCGCTCCAGGCGCACCACGGCGGCCTCGGGGAAGCGACGGGGGAAGTCCAGCAGCGGGCGCGGTGACGCGCCGGCGAACGAGTAGATGGTCTGGTTGGCGTCGCCGACCACGGTCAGGTCGTCGCGCGTCCCCAGCCACGCGTCCAGGACGCGTTGCTGCAACGGCGTGACGTCCTGGTACTCGTCGACCACGAAGCACCGGTAGCGGTCGCGGAACTCCTCGGCGACCTCGCTGTGCTCCTCCAGCGCGGCGGCGGTGTGCAGCAGGAGGTCGTCGAAGTCGAGCAGTTGCGCTTCGTTCTTGAGCTGCTCGTAGGTCCGGTAGACCTGCACGACCTGCTCGGGGGGCGCGGGGGTGTCCCGCTGCGTCCGCCCGGCGGCGGCCGGGTAGTCCTCGGGCGCGATCAGCGACGCCTTCGACCACTCGATCTCGCTCGCGAGGTCGCGCAGCGAGTCGGACTCGGTGGACAGCCCGACCCGGTTGGCGGCCTGCGCGACGAACCGCAGCTTGTTCCGGTCGATCAGGTCCCACTGCGGCCCGCCGACCACGCGCGGCCAGAAGTAGCGGAGCTGCCGGAGCGACGCGGCGTGGAAAGTCCGGGCCTGCGCGCCGGGCACGCCGAGCGCCCGCAGCCGGGTCCGCATCTCCCCCGCCGCGCGCGCGGTGAACGTGACCGCGAGCACCTGGCCGGCGGCGACGTGACCGCGTTGCACGAGGTAGGCGATCCGGTGGGTGATGGTCCGGGTCTTGCCGGTGCCCGCCCCCGCGAGCACGCAGACCGGGCCGCGCGGTGCCTCCACCGCGGCGCGCTGTTCCGGGTCGAGTCCCTCCAGCAGCCGCTCCATGCGCTGCATCCTCGCATTGCACACGGGCAGCGCTGTGATGGGGCGACACGGCGCGCCGTATCCTGGTGGGCATGGCTGGAAAGCAGGACAAGGCCGCCGCCAAGGAAGCGGCGAAGGCGCGGCGCGCGGCTTCGAAGGCGCGGCGCGGACAGATCTTCGAGGCGTTCAAGGTGCAGCGCCGCGAGGACAAGGCGCTGGTGCCGCTGATGCTGCTGTGCGTGGTGGGCGCGGCGGCGGTGGCGTTCCTGCTGGGGCTCATCTGGGGCATGCAGTGGGTCCTGCTCCCCCTCGGCATCGCCGTGGGGGCGCTCCTGGCGGTGATCGTCTTCGGTCGGCGGGTGCAGCGCAACGTCTACGCGAAGGCCGACGGCCAGCCCGGCGCGGCCGGCTGGGCGCTGGACAACCTGCGCGGGCGCTGGCGGGTGACGCAGGCCGTGGCCGGCACGACGAACGGCGACATGGTGCACCGCGTCATCGGCCGCCCCGGCGTGGTCCTGGTCGCCGAAGGCGCGCCGCACCGGGTCAAGAACCTGCTCGCGCAGGAGAAGAAGCGCGTGGCCCGGGTGATCGGCGAAACCCCGATCTACGACGTCATCGTGGGCAGCGACGAGTCCCAGGTACCGCTCCGCAGGCTCCAGAGCCACCTGATGAAGCTGCCCCGCAACATCTCGACCGCCCAGGTCGACACCCTGGAGAACCGCCTGGCCGCCCTGGCCAGCCGTGGTGCCGCGATGCCCAAGGGCCCCCTGCCCCAAGGCGCGAAGATGCGCAACATCCAACGCGCCATGCGCCGCCGCTGACCAGCCGAAACCCCACTTGCCGGCCGTCCCTGAGAGCCCTCCCCGGAGGGCTCTCAGCTTTGTGCGCCCGCTCTGTCGGCACCCCCGAGGACAATGGACATCGGGGGCCGGAGGCCACGCACCGGGGGGCCGGAGGCCACGCTCCGCCGGGAAGGCGCGCTTCGAGGGCGACCGCGCGCCCGGGGCGTCAGCGAACGCTGATCACCACGGTGCCGGCGGCCTTGTCGTGCAGGCAGCGGCCGTCGGCGTCCCACACCACCGCCGGGATGATCGGGAAGATCAGCACCGTGCGCAGCACCGCTCGCGGCACGCCCACGACTCCCACGCCGTCCAGCCTCGCCACCCGCAGCCCGAACAGCGCGTGTCCGGGCGTGAACCCGAAGAACCCGACGGCGACCACGGTGATCACGAACCAGGCCAGCAGGCTCCAGTTGCGCGGCAGGTCCGGGAGGGTGAACACGCCGGCCACGCCCATCGCGAGGGCGAAGTCGACCAGGATCGCGAACGCGCGGCGGCCCGTCCCGGCCACCGCACCCGGCCCCGACCGCGGCAGGCCGAGGCGCTCGCCCCTCCACCGCTGGGCGGTGCCGTCGCCCGAGTCGGCCCCCGGCTCCAAGGCCGAGCGGGGTCCAGAAAGCCACGAACCGGTCCACCTGCTCACCCCACCAGAGTAAGGCCGTGCTCAGCGGGTGACGATCGCCAGGTCGGGTTGCCCACCTCGGAGTGGCCGTTAACACTGGCGAAACATGAGGGTGACTGCGGGGCAACACCGCCCACATAGCGTCACCCGTAATGGCAGGCCGCGCGCGAGCAGCGGCGCTCAACCACGCCCCCCACCGCAGTGAAGGAGTCGACGAGGGTGTTCAAGAATCCCGACGAGGTCCTGAAGTTCATCTCCGACGAGGGCGTGAAGTTCATCGACGTCCGGTTCAGCGACCTGCCCGGTGTGATGCAGCACTTCACGCTCCCGGCCTCGGCGTTCGACGCGGACGCCATCGCCGAGGGCCTCGCGTTCGACGGCTCGTCCGTGCGCGGTTTCCAGTCGATCCACGAGTCGGACATGCTGCTGCTGCCCGACCTGTTCACGGCGCGCATCGACCCGTTCCGGATCGAGAAGACGCTGATCGTCAACTTCTTCGTGCACGACCCGTTCACGCTTGAGGCGTACAGCCGTGACCCGCGCAACATCGCGCGCAAGGCGGAGCAGTACATCTCCGAGTCGGGTATCGCGGACACCGCGTACTTCGGTGCCGAGGCGGAGTTCTACATCTTCGACTCGATCCGCTTCGACACCACCGGCAACTCCTCCTTCCACGAGATCGACGCGATCTCCGGCTGGTGGAACTCCGGTCGTGAGGAAGAGGGCGGCAACCTCGGCTACAAGGTCAAGTACAAGGGCGGGTACTTCCCGGTCTCGCCGAACGACCACTACACCGACCTGCGCG
This sequence comes from Actinosynnema sp. NPDC023587, assembly GCF_040640215.1. NCBI lineage: Bacteria > Bacillati > Actinomycetota > Actinomycetes > Pseudonocardiales > Pseudonocardiaceae > Actinosynnema > Actinosynnema sp. NPDC023587. Next base: position 721,771 of record NZ_JBFABG010000003.1, read on the forward strand.
ACAAGATGGTCCTCAACATGGAGGCCAACGGCTTCACCGTCGAGCGCGCGCACCACGAGGTGGGCACCGGCGGCCAGGCCGAGATCAACTACAAGTTCAACACGCTGCTGCACGCCGCGGACGACCTGATGCTGTTCAAGTACATCATCAAGAACACCGCGTGGCAGGCCGGCAAGACGGTCACGTTCATGCCGAAGCCGCTGTTCGGCGACAACGGCTCGGGCATGCACACCCACCAGTCGCTGTGGAAGGACGGCGTGCCGCTGTTCCACGACGAGTCCGGCTACGCGGGCCTGTCCGACATGGCGCGCCACTACATCGGCGGCATCCTGCACCACGCGCCGTCGCTGCTGGCGTTCACCAACCCGACGGTGAACTCCTACCACCGCCTGGTGCCGGGCTACGAGGCCCCGGTCAGCCTGGTGTACAGCCAGCGCAACCGGTCGGCGTGCGTGCGCATCCCGATCACCGGCAACAACCCGAAGGCCAAGCGCATCGAGTTCCGCTGCCCCGACTCGTCGGGCAACCCGTACCTGGCGTTCTCGGCGATGGTGATGGCCGGCCTGGACGGCGTGAAGAACAAGATCGAGCCGACCGCCCCGATCGACAAGGACCTCTACGAGCTGCCGCCCGAGGAGGCCCTGAACGTCAAGCAGGTCCCCGCGACCCTCGACGCCGTGCTGGACAACCTCGAAGCCGACCACGAGTTCCTGCTGGAGGGCGGCGTCTTCACCCCGGACGTCATCGACACCTGGATCTCCTACAAGCGCGAGGAGGAGATCAACCCCCTCCGCCTGCGCCCGAACCCGTACGAGTTCGCGCTGTACTACGACGTGTGATCGGCTGAACGTCCCGGAGGCCCGGTGTCCCGCGCGGACGCCGGGCCTTCCGCGTCCGCGATCCACCCGCTCCGCGCCGGCTGCGGGTACCATGGCCGCCGGGAACGTCGAGCGGAAGCGGAGGTGTCATGAGCCCACCGGGGTTCGAGATGATCCGCCTTTTCTGCACTAACCGCTGACGCCGAGCCTGCCCGAAATCCGGCGGCGCACCTCCTCTGGGGACTGGTCTACGCCCTGGTCGCGGGTCTTCTCGTGTTCGTGGTCCGACTGTCCTACCTGCTCGCCGGCCTCGTGGCCCGACGTCTCGGCGCGCCCGGCAGCGCCGGTGCGAAGAACTCCGTCAGCGGCACGGTGCACGGCGACGTCGTCCAGGCCGGTGTGGTCGAACTGGTCCGGTGTGACCACGAGCGGCACTGCCCGCACTGCCACCGCGACGAGCCTTGACGCCGCACCCGGGCACCGCGATGCCGACCACGCCCGCCGGCCCGTCCACCGGGTTGGACGTCGGCAGTCGGTCCACCGCGCCGGAGCCCGGCCGCACCACCATCGTGGTGGGCGGTTAGGGTCGCGCCGTGTCTGATGACGTCGCAATCACCGCGCAGGTGCTGTCCACCAACATCTTCGACTCCGCCGCCGAGGCGATCGAGGCGATCGGCGCAGCCGACGTGCTCGGCCTGGGCATCAGGGTGTCCAACCGGCTGGTGCCGGACGAGGACTCCGACGACACCCTGGTCGAGGAGTGGGTCGTCGAGCTGTTCACCTCGGTCCCCACGGTGGACGACGACGAGGAGTGAGCCGCGCGGAGGCCCCCGGGACCTCCCGGGTGGCCTCCGGCCTCACACCGTCAGCACGATCTTCCCGCGCACGTGCCTGCCTTCCAGCAGCCGGTGCGCCTCCGCCGCTGCGGCCAGCGGGAACGTCTGCTGCACCACGACTTCGAGCTCACCCGCCGCCGCGTGCTCGGCCAGCCACGTCAAGTCCGCCCGCACGGGCTTCGCGTAGGCGTAGCGCCCGCCGAGCCCCAGCACGTTGGTGTCCACGATGGACACGATCCGGGACGGGTCCCGCACCAGCGCCGGCGAGTCGTTGAGCGCCGCCCCGCCGACGCAGTCGAATGCGACGTCCACCAGGCCGTCCCCGCCGACCAGCTCGGCCACGTTGCCCACCAGCGCGTCCCCGTACGAGACGGGCTCGGCCCCGAGCGAGCGCAGGAACCCGTGGTTGCGCGGTGACGCCGTCCCGATGACCCGGGACGCGCCGAGAATCCGCGCGACCTGCACCGCGAGGTGCCCGACGCCACCGGCGGCGGCGTGCACGAGCACCGTGTCACCGGGCGACACGTCGACCTTGCGCAGCGCCTGCAACGCGGTCAGCCCGGCCAGCGCCAGCCCGCCGGCCTGCACGAACGACAGGTTCGCCGGTTTGTGCGCGAGCCCTCTCTCGGTGGCCGCGACCAGCTCGGCGTACGTGCCGTGCTGCACGTGGTCCTTGCGCTGGTAGCCGAACACCTCGTCACCGGGCGCGAAGCCCTCGACGGCGGGCCCGACCGCGCGCACCACGCCCGCCACGTCCCAGCCGGGGACCAGCGGGAAGTGGTGCGGCACCGCGTCCTTCAGGTACCCCATGCGCACCAGCCGGTCCACCGGGTTCACCCCGGCGGCCCGCACCTCCACCAGCACCTGATCGGAGCTGATCGGCGGATCGGGCAGTTCCCGCAGCCGGAGCACCTCGACGTCGCCGAAATCGTCCTGTGCAATCGCCTTCACCGGCCCCAGTGTTCACGAGCCGTAGAAAACCCGCTCGATCACGGCCCGTGCCCGCCGGGTGGTGCGCCGGTAGGCGTCGAGGAACTCGCCCGGGTCGCGCGAGTGCCCCATCACCCCGGCCACGGCCGCCAGGTCGCGCCCGGTGGTCGGCAACTGGTCGCCGGGTTTGCCCCGGACCAGCACGATCGCGTTGCGCGCCCGCGTGGCGGTGATCCAGGACTCCGTCAACGCGGTCATGTCGTCCTCGGCCATCAGCCCCGCCTCGGTCGCCGCCCGCAGCCCCCGCACGGTCGACGGGGTCCGCAGCGCCGGCACCGCGTGGGCGTGCTGCAACTGCAACAACTGCACGGTCCACTCCACGTCGGCCAGCCCGCCGCGCCCCAGCTTGGTGTGCAGGGACGGGTCCGCGCCGCGCGGCAGCCGTTCCGCCTCGACCCGCGCCTTGATCCGCCGGATCTCCCGCACGGCCGCCGCGTCGATCCCCTCGGCCGGGTACCGCACGGGTTCGACCAGCTCCACGAACCGCGCGCCGAGCTCGGCGTCACCGGCGATGAACCGGGCCCGCAGCAGCGCCTGCGCCTCCCACAGCTCGGCCCACTGCGCGTAGTACGCCCGGTAGGACTCGAACGTCCGCACCAGCGGCCCCTGCCTGCCCTCGGGCCGCAGGTCGGCGTCCACCTGCAACGCCGGGTCCTGGCTGGGCGCGCTGAGCAGCCGCCGCACCTTCTCCACCACGGCGCTCGCGTACCGGACGGCGTCCGAGTCGGTCACCCCCGGCGCGGCCTCGCACACGAACAGCACGTCGGCGTCCGACCCGTACCCGAGCTCACGACCGCCGAGCCGCCCCATCCCGATGACCGCGATGGTCGCGTGCCGCTCACCGGTCATGCGCACGACCGCGTCCAGCGCGGCCTCCAGCACCGCCACCCACACCTCGGACAGCGACACGCACACCGTGCGCAGCGGCACCAGCCCCAGCAGGTCCGCGGAGGCGATCCGCAGCAGCTCCTGGCGGCGCAGCGACCGGGCGGCGGTCACCGCGCGGTCCAGGTCGTTGTACCGCAGCACGGTGCTGCGCAGCGGGTTGCCGATCACCATCGGGTCGAGGCCGACCAGCGCGTCGGTGTCGGCGAGCAGCCGCAGCACCTCGGGCGCGCGCACCAGCAGGTCCGGCACCAGCCGGGACGTGCCCAGCAGCGCGGCGAGCCGGTCCACGACCGTGCCCTCGTCCCGCAGCAGCCGCAGGTACCAGGGCGTTTCGGCGAGCGCCTCGGACACCCGCCGGTAGGCCAGCAGCCCGCCGTCCGGGTCGGGGGTGGCCGCGAGCAGGTCCAGCAGCACGGGCAGCAGCGCGGTCTGGATTCGCGCCCGCCGCGACACGCCCCTGGTCAGCGCCTCGATGTGCTTCAACGCGCCGTCCGGCGCGGCGTAGCCGAGCGCGGCGAGCCGCTTCTCGGCTTCGGTGGTGGTCAGCCGCAGCGCCTCGGTCGGCACGTTCGCCACGGCCTGGAGCAGCGGCCGGTAGAACAGCTTCTCGTGCAGCCGCCGCACCTGGTTCGCCCGCTTGCGGAACTCGGCCAGCAGCACCTGCGCCTCGGACAGCCCGCCCTCGGCCTGCACCCCGGAGGCCCGCGCCAGCCGGCGCAGCGCCGCCGCGTCGTCGTCGGCCGGGAACAGGTGGGTGCGCAGCAGCTTCTGCAACTGCAACCGGTGTTCCAGGGTGCGCAGGAACCGGTAGGCGCGGCCGAAGTCGGCGGCGTCGGTGCGCCCCACGTACCCGCCCCGCCCCAGCGCCGCGAGCGCCGCCGTGGTGGCGGGGATGCGCAGCTCCTCGTCGCCGCGCCCGTGCACGAGTTGCAGCAGCTGCACGGCGAACTCGACGTCTCGCAGCCCGCCGCGCCCCAGCTTCAGCTCCCGGTCGGCCAACCCGACCGGCACGTTGTCCTCGACCCGGCGGCGCATCGCCTGCACGTCGGGCACGAAGTCCTCGCGCTCGGCGGCCGTCCACACCAGCGGCCCGACGACCTCCAGGTACCGCCGCCCCAGCTCCGCGTCACCGGCCACCGGGCGGGCCTTGAGCAGCGCCTGGAACTCCCAGGTCCGCGCCCACCGCCGGTAGTAGGACGCGTGCCCGTCCAACGTCCGGACCAGCGCCCCCGCCTTGCCCTCGGGCCGCAGCGCCGCGTCCACCTCGAAGCACGCCTGCCCGGCGACCCGCATCACCGCGCCGGCCAGCCGGGTCGCGACACCGATGTCGCCCTCGCCGACGAACACCACGTCGACGTCGCTGACGTAGTTCAGCTCCCGCGCCCCACACTTGCCCATCGCGATCACGGCCAGCGTGCACTCGTCGGCGCGCGCCACCTCCCGGTGGGCGACGTCCAGCGCGGCCCGCAGCGCCGCGACCGCCAGGTCGGACAGCAGCCCGGCCACGTCGTCGTACCCCACGTACCGCAGGTCGGGTTCGACGACGTGCGCCAGGTCCTCGGCGGCGATCCGGCACAGCAGCGCCCGGTACTCCACCTTCAGCGCCCGCACGGCGTCCGCGCCGGTCAGCCCGTCGACCGCGGCGACCAGGGCGGGCGCGAAGGAGTCCGACGACACCGGTTCGGCGTCGGCCAGCAGCGCCCACCGGTCGGGGTTGGCGGCCAGGAAGTCCGACAGCGCGGTGGACGACCCGAGCACCGCGAGCAGCCGCCCGCGCAGCACCTCGTTGGCGCGCAGCGCGCCGTCCAGCTCGGCCCAGCCGGCACCGAGCGCCGCGCGCAGCCGTTCCACGCCGAGCAGCGCCAGGTCCGGATCGGGACTGCGGGACAGCGAGGACAGGACGGGCTCGTTGCCCTCCGACGGTCGTCGGCCGTCCCACCACCCGGCCGCGAGCAGGAGCTCGCCGCTGCGTGCCTCGGTCAGGCCGAACCGAGCGGGGGACGTCGGGGTGCGCGCTGGATCGGTCATCGACCGACACGGTAGTACCGCGCGCCGGGCGAGGGGACGGTCAGTGCGCCACGATCAAGTAGATCCCGAACAGCACCACGGTCACGCAGGCCACCAGGCACGCGGTCGCGGCAGCCGTGGGCAGCGCCACCGAACCGCCCCGCTCCCGCGCGTCCTCGCGCGCGGACAGCGCCCGCAACGCCGTCGAGAACAGCACCACGAGGCCCAGCACCACGCCCAGGCTCACCCCGAACACGGTGCCCAGCGCCGCCCAGTCGACCTTCACACCGCCACCTTGTGCGTCTCGGCCTGCGCCGCGATCTCGTCCACCACGTGTTCGGGCCGCACCGGCTCGCGCCGCGACAACAGCCAGATCACCAGCGACACCACCACGGCCACCACGGCCACGGCCACCACTCCGACGGTCCCGGTGGACGCGACCTTGCCCGCGAGCGCACCGACGATCCCGGCCGCGGGCAGCGTGAGCAGCCACGCCAGCGCCATCCGCCCGGCCACGCCCCACCGCACGCCGTCCCGCTGCCGGCCCAGGCCCGAGCCTATGATCCCGCCGGACGCGACGTGCGTCGTGGACAGCGCGAAGCCCAGGTGCGACGAGGCCATGATCACCGTCGCCGCGCTGGTCTGCGCCGCGAACCCCTGCGGGGCCTCGATCGTGGTCAGGCCCTTGCCCAGGGTCTGGGTGATCCGCCAGCCGCCCAGGTAGGTGCCCAGCGCGATGGCGACCGCGGCGCTCAGGATCACCCACATCGGCGGTTCGGAGCCCGGCGCGAGCGTCCCGGCGGTGATCAGGGTCAGCGTGATGATGCCCATCGTCTTCTGGGCGTCGTTCGTGCCGTGCGCGAGCGACATCAGCGCCGCCGAGGCGATCTGACCGGCCTTGAACCCCTTGCGCGACACGGACTCGCGGGCCCTGCGGGTGAGCCGGTAGGTGAGCACGGTGGCCAGCAGCGCCACGATCCCGGCGACCAGCGGCGCGGCGATCGACGGCACCACCACCTTGTCCAGGACCTTCGCGAAGTGCACGGCGTCCGTGCCGGAGGCGATCCAGGTGGCCCCGATCAGGCCGCCGAACAGGGCGTGCGACGAGCTCGACGGCAATCCCACGTACCAGGTGACGAGGTTCCACACGATCGCGCCGACCAGGCCGCCGAACACCACGGCGGGCGTGATGCGGGCGTCGTCCACGATGCCGCCGGAGATCGTCTTCGCGACCTCCACCGACAGCAGCGCGCCCACCAGGTTGAGCACCGCCGAGAACGCGACCGCCGTGCGGGGCTTCAACGCACCGGTCGCGATGGACGTCGCCATCGAGTTCGCGGTGTCGTGGAAGCCGTTGGTGAAGTCGAATGCCAACGCCGTGGCGACCACGATGATGACGAGGAGCGAGGCGTCCACGCTGTTCCTCCGGCTGTAACGACACAGTCGTGGGTGAACGCTACCTGTCCCGCCGATGAACACTCATATCAACGGAGGTTCGTCACACCAGGGGGAGGTTCCTCGTCACCGGGACCTCACCCGCGACCAACCGGACAAACCGCTCGGCGAACGGCTGCCACACCTCGCGGATGTCCTCGTGACCGCGTTCGAGGCGCTCCGCATCGAGCCTGGCCGGCGGCACGTCGGCGACCATCTCGGGCGCGCCCAGCGCCCAGCGCGACACCATCTCGGGCGTCGTCTCGATGTGGAACTGCACCCCGTAGGCGAGGTCGCCGACCCGGAAAGCCTGGTTCGGGTACTTCGGGGAGGACGCGAGCAGGACGGCGGTCGGCGGCAGCAGCGCGATGTCGTCCTGGTGGAACTGGAGCACGTCCGGCGTCCACGGCAGGTCGGCGAACAACGGGTCTCTGGCCGCCACGTCCCGCTTCGCCACCAGCCCCAGCCCCACCTCGGGCCCGTGCGGACCGCGCCGCACCTGCCCACCGGTCGCCGCCGCGAGCAACTGCGCGCCCAGGCACACGGCCAGCGTCGGCACCCGCTTGGAGACCGCGTGCGACAGGAGCTTGCGGACGTCGGCGAGCCACGGGTGGTCGACGTCGTCCAGCGCACCCATCGCACCACCCAGGACCACCAGGCCCCGGTGGTCGGCGAACCCGTCGGGCACCGGCCGCTCGTGGGCCTTGACCACGTCGAGCACCGCCCCGGCACCGGTCAGCCAGTCACCCAGACGGGCGGGTGGGTCGTTGTCGTCGAGCTGGAGCACGAGCAGGCGCGTCACCCGACCGAGGGTAGATCAGCAGGCGCAGGCGATCCCGTGCAGGTTCTCGGTCCGCCCTTCGACCGGGTAGCCGGCGGCCTGCCACGCCCGAATCCCACCCGACAACCGCTTCACCCGGAACCCGAGCCGGGCCAGCGCCGCCGCGCCCTTCGCGGCGGCGTTGCACTCGAAGCTCTCGCAGTAGCAGACGTAGACCAGGCCCCGGTCCCAGCCCGCCGTGGTCGCCTCGCCCACCTCCCAGTGCGGCAGGTTGACCGCACCGGGGATGCGGGCCCGCGCGAACGCCTCCGCGCCGCGCGTCTCGACCAGCCGGAACCCGGCGGTGTCCCCGGCGCGGAGGTCCCGGACGACGTCGTCCGGATCGGCTTCGAAGGCCAGCTCGGCGGCGAAGAACGCGGCGGCGACGGCGGGGTCGGCGGGCGGGAAGCGCAGCGTGTTCGTCATGGGGAAATCCTCCTGGGGGACCCGCCGCGAGGACAGGGAGAAATCCAGGCGCGCGGGCCGGTGTGCCTACGATTCCCCGGTGGAACTGGACGACCTGGATTGGAAGCTGCTCGACCTGCTCCAGCGGGACGGCCGGATGACGTTCACCGAGCTCGCGAAGCGCGTCACCCTGTCCGCACCCGCCACGACCGAGCGCGTGCGGCGGCTGGAGCGGGCCGGCGTGATCACCGGGTACGCGGCCGTCGTGTCGCCGCAGCGGATCGGCCTGCCGATCGAAGCGATCGTCCGGGTCCGGGTGCGCAGCCTCGACACGCCCCGGTTCCGGGAGCGGATCGTGCCCCTGGCCCAGGTCCGCGACGCCGACCACGTGACGGGTGACGACTGCTGGCTGCTGCGCGTGGTGTGCCGGTCGACGGTGGAGCTGGAGGAGTTCGTGGCCCAGGCCCAGCGGTACGGCGACACCACCACGTCCCTGGTGTTCTCCTCGGCCGTCCGGAACCGGCCGGTGACGCGCGAGATCGCGGACGGCATCGCCGACCGGTGAACCCCGGGCCGTCGCGGCACGAGTCCCCGGCGTGCCTCAACCCCCGTCGACGGCGGGCGGGGTGAACGCGAACTCGGCGGCGTCGCCCACCGGGCGGAACCCGATCCGCTGGTAGATCGAGTTCGACGTGGGATTGGCCAGGTCGGCGAACAGCACCACGTGCTCCGCGCCCGCCTGGTGCGCCCACTGCGCCGTCGCGGCCGTGACCGCCTCGGCGTAACCATTGCGCCGGTGCTCCCCCGGGGTGAAGACCGGACCGATGCGCGACATCCCGGATGACGGCGGCCCGGCACACGCCCACGACACCGGCTCGCCGTCGCGCAGCCACAGCACGTGACCCGCCCCGATGGCGAGCGTGCCGCGCACGAACTCCCAGGCCACTTCCTCGTCCGGTTCCGCCGGCATGGACTCGTCCACGAACTCCAGGTACCAGCGGACCATGAGCTCGGCGTCGTCCTCGGTGGCCCGGCGGGACGTGCCGGCGATCCCGGTGGGCGCGACGAGCTCGTCGAGGCGGAACAGCCGCATCGCCATCACTTCCCGCGCACCGCCCCCGGTGCGGGCCGTCCACTCCCGGACGAACGCCTCGACCTCGGCCCTCGGCCCTTGCGCACCCGGCAGGTCGTCCCCCGCCAGCTCCTCGGCCACCACGCCCGCCCACTCGACCGGGACTCCGCTCACGACCAAGGGCCACGGCGGTGTGCGCAGGGCAGCGGCGACCAGCTCGCCGTGATCGGTCACGGTGACCAGGAGCGGTGGCCCGTCACCGGCGTGAGGGTCGTCGAGCCGCCGCAGCACAGCGGCGACCGGGACGGTGTGGAACACCGGGTCGGCGTTGAAGAAGTCCCTGGTCCTGGCCCAGAAGTCGGCCAGGTCGTCGTGCCTCGACACGTCAGCCACGACCGGGACGGTAACGCACAAAAGCCTTCAGGGGCACCCGGATAACCGGATGCCCCTGAAGGAACGAAATGTTCGGCGGCGTCCTACTCTCCCACACCCTCACGAGTGCAGTACCATCGGCGCTGGAAGGCTTAACTACCGGGTTCGGAATGGGACCGGGTGTTCCCCCACCGCTATGACCACCGAAACACTGTGAAATTACCAACCCGTCGGCACCCCGCCCACCCAGACCGTCAAAGGCCTGGACCAGGGGGGTGGTCCGGTTCGGTTCTTTCAGAACCGCACAGTGGATGCGTAGCATGTTTGTGAGCAAGTCCTCGGCCTATTAGTACCGGTCAACTCCAGCCG